>JASJCR010000013.1 GCA_030065875.1 Ardenticatenaceae bacterium
CTAATAGCTATTGGCCAATAGCTATTAGCTCTGGGTAACCAATTCGCGGAGCGTTTGCGCATCCCGGATGATCAGCCGGCCGTTTTTCTTGGCGATCAAATCCTTGCGCCGAAAAATGCTGAGCGCCTTGTTGGTGCTCTCCCGCGTGGCCCCAATTAGGCTGGCCAAATCAGATTGATTGAGCGACATGGCGATCATTACCCCTTCGTCAACCACCTGACCGTAATCCTGGGCCAGCTTGAGCAGCAGTCGGGCCAGTCGGCTGCTGACGCTCATCGAGGCCATCGAATTAAATTGTTTGGTTGTGGTACGGATCTTGCTGCTGAGCAAGCGCATAAAATTGAGGGATAGTTTGGGATGGTTGCGCATCTGTTGCCGGAAGGCGAGGCGATCAATCGTATAAACTACCGCATCAGTATGGGCGATCGCGTTGGCCGACCGCGGCAAACCATCTACAACCGCCAATTCGCCAAAAATGTCGCCTGGATGACCAAATAAAATAACCGATGTTTCAGTTCCACTGGTCTCACCATGAACGTAAATCCGAATTTGACCCGATTGCAATATGTACAGTACTTCACCAGGATCGCCTTCGCGAAAGATACACTCTCCTTGACGAAAGCGACGTTTTACCATATCTCGAGAGATGGCAAATAGCTGCTGATCAGATATATCCTCAAATAAGGGGATTTCCCGAATAAACCGTTGTGAATTAATCTCCATTTTCTTTGCTTGTTTACGATGTGAGCTGGGTTGATTGTTTTGGGGAGCGAGTGTCCGCTGTCCCCGAATTTGGTTGCTAATAGGGGGCAATGCCCCGGTAGCCATGTGACTCATCGTTTTTCCTTTTTATTGACTAGACTCTGACAGAAGACGCTTTGGTACATCAGCTCCTTGATAATAAGAATACAGGATTCAGGGAGCGTCTGCTGTGATCCAGCTTACCGAAAATTCGTTACCAAATCACTCTTAAAGCCAGGCCGATGCCCACTGATAATCCGACGCTGCCCAAGAGCTTTGCTAAATAAACGTTGGTTTGCCCGCTTTCAGTCAACGTACCTCGTTCCATCAGGAGGCGAGGCATGGCCACCAATGGCACCAGCATAAATTGACCCAGCAGGACGCAAGTGGTAATGAGCCATCGCTCCATGCTGCTGATATATTTGTTGGTTGCCTGGCCAAAATCTGGTGGAGAACCATTAACGAGGCCAAATGTCATAAATTCCAGCGTGACCCAGGTAGGCATCGACAATATTGTATAAGCGGTAGCGACGGCCAGCAGCGGATACTGCTGTATTTCAGCCCAAATTTGAGAAATGATTGTCTCAGGGGCAATATAACCGCCCCACTGCAGGGCTAGAAAAATGATCGTGAAATGGGCGATCTGATCGGCTCCAAACCGCACCAAAGCCACGGTTCCACTGCGCGTCGGCCGGGTTGTCAGAGGCAGCTGCACGGCGTCAATGATTATGTGACAGCCGCTGATCAACAGGGCACCCAAAATCCAACCCGGATCAAATAGCAGGGCCATCAACACCGTTACAATGGTGATGACCAGCCCGTGGACCAACACCCCGGCCAATTCCCGGCTTTTCCAGGCGGCGAGCTGATCCCATTGTAGAACATAATCTCCCAGTAAGTGAGCTAAAAGCATAGACAAAATCATTTTTTATTCCTGCCTGTTTGAACTGTTTTCTGCGCGCGTATAGATAAGATAAAATCAAACTGGACCGTCCACTATGAAATTTGTCACAAAAAACGGGAAATCAGTACCATCTGAAAAAAGTTTACATGGTGAGGGGAACCTGATTTACAAATAAGCTGTGGCGTATCATGCACTGTTTGAGGTGGATCAAAAAGCGGGTTAAAATCATACCCATTCCCCACGAATTTTAAAAATTAGCCAGGTTCAAATTGGTTGGCAGATTGACGCAGATTTTTCCCGTAATCTGCGGATTTTTTACTGCAAAATTTTTTGCTGCCTACTTATTTCTTAGGTAAGTTACAAAAAGTTTTCTGAAGAAGGTGTCCGCAGAGCGCGCAGTGCAGAACCGTAGGTTCGTAGAGCTCCACAGATGCTAGAGAGAAATCTGTGAAAATCCGTGTTAATCCGTGGCTTTTTTTAACAAATCTTTTTATAAACTGCTTAAGAGTTAAAAACATAGGGAGAGGAAATGAAACCAAGAGCGATACTGTCTGTATATAACAAAATGGGTCTGACCGGTTTGGGGCGAGCCCTGTCACGAATGGGTTGGGAGCTGGTCGCCAGCGGCGGCACCGCCCGAGAGCTGCAGTCGGTCGGTTTAGCGGTGCGGGAGGTTGCTGCTGTGACCGGAGCTCCAGAGATGTTGGGCGGCCGGGTCAAAACCCTGCATCCGGCCGTACACGGAGGCATTTTGGCCCGTGACCTCGAGGAAGATATGGATGACCTGGCAGCATTTGACATCAAGCCGGTTGACCTTGTGGTCTGCAATCTTTATCCGTTTGAAGAAACGGTGGCCAAAGAAGGGGTGACCCTGGCTGAAGCGATCGAGCAAATCGATATCGGTGGGGTTACTCTTTTGCGAGCGGCCGCCAAAAATTTCGCTCGGGTGACCGTGCTGTCCGATCCGCTCGATTATGGCCTGGTGATTAAAGAACTCCAGGAGCACGGGGAGATTACGGCCGAGATCCGGCAAAAATTGGCCCTCAAGGCATTTCAGCAAACTCGGGATTACGACACCGCAATCTCTGAATATTTGGGCCGCCAGTTGGATGAACCTGCTGCCTTGCCGGCCGAGATGTCGCTGACGCTGCAGCGTAGTCAAACCTTGCGCTATGGCGAAAACCCGCATCAGCAGGCGGCGCTTTATGGCTCTTCACCTGAATATCAACCGCTGGGCGGCACCCTGCTGCAGGGAAAGGCGCTTTCTTACAACAACTTGCTCGATTGTGATGCGGCGTGGCGGGCGGCCGAAAGCTTTACCGATCCGGTGGTGGTGATCGTCAAACATTTGTCTCCCTGCGGAATTGCCACCGGTGACAACCCCGCGGCCGCCTTCCCGGCCGCCCTGGCGTCGGATCCGGTCTCCGCTTTTGGGAGCGTCATCGCCGTCAACCGGCCGGTTGATGAAGCGTTTACGGCCGCCTTGCGCGAAGCCAAACTGTTTGTTGAGGCGGTGGTCGCTCCGTCATTTTCGGACGAAGCGCGCCGCTATTTTGCGGCCAAAAAGAAAAACTGCCGGTTGGTTGCCCTGGGTGACGCCCAAACCGCAGAAAATCTGGAATTGCGCTCCATTCGCGGCGGTTTTCTGGTTCAGGATCGGGACGCCGGTGATCCGGCAGGAACAGAGCTAAAGGTGGTCACCCAGCGCGCCCCCACGGCCGAAGAGGCCGACTCACTGTATATGGCCTGGCAGGCGGTGCAGCACGTCAAATCAAACGCAATTGTGTTGGCCAAAGGGTCAGCTACGGTAGGGATCGGGGGCGGCATGACCAGCCGCGTCGATGCGGTGGAGTTGGCAGTCAAAAAAGCGGGTGAACACGCACAGGGGGCAGCGATGGGCTCAGATGCTTTTTTCCCATTCTCCGACGGGATTGAGGCGGCTGCGGCGGCCGGGGTCACAGCCGTGGTCCAGCCTGGCGGCTCCGTGCGTGATGAAGAAGTTATCGCCGCTGCCGATCGGCTGGGTTTGGCGATGGTGTTTACAGGGACGAGACATTTTAGACATTAACGAGATACGACATACGACATACGAGATACGACAGGCTAAATTTCCATTTCGGGCTTTAGGGACCCTAAAGATTGAAAAATAACCGCGGGTATTTTCAAATAGGCCTGCCGTTTCCGCGAAGGTGGGGATTCAGCGGTTTGAATCCAATGTATTCCCGCCAACGATGACGCTACCTTGGTATTTATTTGTCAAACCCAATACCCTTGATAGAGTCTCACTTCTAAATGATTACAAAACTCAATATTCATACTGTGAATTTCGTATTTCGTATCTCGTATTTCTTATTTCCACGTTTCTCTCACCACTCTTTCCCAATTCCCATACCCGATTTTGGCCAGCTCTTCATCGTTGAAGCCGGCCGTTTTGAGCGCGGCCATCAATTTGGGCAAGCCGGCGGCATCCTTGAGATCGGCCGGCATCGTTGCCCCGTCAAAATCGGAGCCGAGGGCCACATGATCGATCCCCATTTTTTCGGCCATGTAAACGACGTGGCGCACGATTTCCGCCAGCGACGTTTCGGGGTCGAGGCGGCCGTCCTCACGCAAAAAGCCGATGTGGTAGTTGACGCCGGCCACGCCGTTTGACCCCTTGATCGCTTCCAGCTGCCTGTCAGTCAGGTTGCGCGGGGTGGGACACAGCGCGTACGCGGATGAATGGGTGGCTACCAGAGGAGCATCACTAATTTTTTCGACGTCCCAAAACCCTTTTTCGTTCAGATGAGAAAGGTCGACCAGGATGCCCAGATTATTACACGCTTTGATGAGCCGCCGGCCGGCTTCCGTGAGTCCGGGACCGGTGTCAGGCCCTTTGGGGAAGCTAAACGGCACCCCGTGCCCAAAGGCGTTATGGCGGCTCCAGACCAGCCCCAAGGAGCGCAGCCCGGCGGCATAAAACGCATACAGGGTGTCGAGATCGGGATCGATGACGTCCGCCCCTTCAAAATGCAAAATGGCGGAGGTCACCCTGTTTTGTCGGTTTTGCCCGAGTTCATCGGCCGTTTTCACCACCGCAAATTTGCCTTCAGACTTTTTTTCCAGCTCATATAGCAGCCGCATCATGGCCATCGTTTCCCGCGTGGCGTGGTCATGCGTGATTTTGGGCGGCATTGGAATGTCGTACGAAGTCGCCCCCTTATTGATGTCATCGCCCGGATAGCTGTCTGGGTCGATGGTGCGTTCTTCCTTGCGGTTGGGCACAAAAACGGCGAAAAATCCACCGATCAACCCGCCTCGTTGGGCACGAGGCAGGTCGATGTGGCCGATTTCGCTTTCTGCAAAAAAAGAACGTCCTCGACCCCGTTCTTTCATATGCAAGTTAAGCAAGGTGTCGTTGTGACCATCGAAGACGGGATAGGGAACGGAGTTAAGGTTCATAGGGATTTACGATTTACGATTTACGATTGGGTGTCCAAATTTGAGGATTTTAGCGTTTATTAGGTGATGAACAAAGTGGATTTTCAGAAGCGAACAATGGATATTGGTGTTCGGGTAATTCGAATGGCCAATTTTCTACCAAATTCTATGGCGGCGGTGGTCATTCGAAAACAAATTATTCGTTCTGCAACATCTGTTGGCGCTAATTATCGAGCGGCCTGCCGTGCAAAATCAATCGCGGATCAAATCAACAAATTAAAGATTGTAGAAGAGGAAGCAGATGAAACCCTCTACTGGCTGGAACTTATTTGTCGATTAAATTTGCTGCCTCGTACCCGCTTAGAGGACTTGATCGGTGAAATCGATCAAATTTTAGCCATGACTGTTGCCTCAATTAAAACATTAAAGAGGCGCATCAATAGCCGCACCAATCGTAAATCGTAAATCGTAAATCAAAAGACGATTGCTCTTCTCACCACTCCCCAGCATATTCACTGTCAAAGGGAGCCATCTGTTTTATCGCATAGGCTCGTTTGAGCTCATTAAGCTGTCGAATATGCAGGTAATCGTGCACGATCCACGAGGCAAAGAGGTCCCCGGCCGTCAGAACACCACCCCAAGGCGCTTTTTTGCCGATCGACCAGTCGACTTCGCCCAGATTTTGCAGCCACTGGAGCGACTTTTCCCGTTCTGAAATAAAATTGCCGACTGATTGGGTTAGCTCCCGCTCGTTGTAGCGGCGTTCGGTCACCCAGCCGTTGGGGTCATTTGGGGGCCAATCTTGTTCTGGATCTTGCAGCAGCAGGCCGATGCGAAAGCGAAAATCCAGCTGCTCTTCGTCGTAGAGGTGATTAATAATTTCCAGGATCGACCACTCATCGGCCGCTGGTTTCCAGCGCCCCTGCTCGGCCGATACGCCTTCAACCAGTTGGACAATCGCCCGGCCGTTCGCGGCCAGTTCGGTTAAATAGTCAAGATGATTCATAATTAGATTTAAGAGGTCGGTTTCCTAAATAACTAAATAGAAAAAAAGCCACAGATTATCACGGATTAACACCGATTTCTCTCTTCAATCCTTCGGCTGCGCTCAGGACAGTTTCTGTGAAAATCTGCGTAATCTGCGGACGTTTCTTTTGTGTTTTGTGGTGATTTTGTTTAATTAATTACCGCTCAAGATCATATCCGCGCACTTCTCGCCGATCATCATACATGGGTTGTTCGTATTGGCGTTGATGATGCGCGGCATAATCGAGGCATCAGCCACGCGCAGGCCGCTGACGCCGTGCACCTGCAGCCGCTCGTTGACCACGGCCATCGGATCGCTGCCCATCTTGCACGTGCCCACCGGATGATAAATATTTTGCGCATAGTTCCGAATAAATTCGCGGATGTCGTCGTCGCTTTGCGCGTCAGGGCCGGGCAGATACTCTTCCCCGCGATACGCATCAAAAGCGGCCGAGTTTAATATTTTGCGCGCAATTTTAACCCCTTCCACAACCACCTCCATATCAAAATCCTCGGCAAAGTAGTTAGGATCAATCAACGGCGGGTCGTTGGGATCGGCCGACTGCAGCGTAAGCTGCCCCACGCTTTGGGTGTGCACGATGCCCGGAGCCAGAGTGATGCCGTGCCCTTCCGGGTTGCCCCCGCCGTGCAAAATAAACCAGCCGGGTGCAAAGTGGAACTGCAGCTCCGGCACGTCAGAATCGTCGTGCAGCTTGAGAAATCCGCCTGCTTCCCCAATATTGGAGGTCAGCATGCCCATCCCTTCGGCTAATTTGGCCGCCTCTTCTTCGGTGCTGGCCGCTGCTAACGAGACCGGCTGGGTGGCGTGATACGCGACGGGCGCCATGAGATGGTCCTGTAAATTTTGCCCCACGCCCGGCAAATCCATGACCACGTCGATACCCAGTTCCTGTAAATGCGCGGCCGGTCCAACGCCGGAGAGCATCAGCAGCTGTGGTGAGTTGATCGCACCCCCGCACAATATGACCTCACCGCTTGTTTCCACCGCGTGCTCCTCTCCATTTTTGATGTAGACCGCTCCGGTACAGCGATTGCCATCAAAAGTCAGCCGAGTGACCTGGGCCCCGGTGATGGCGGTCAAATTGTCCCGTTCGAGGGCCGGGTGCAGATAACCAACGGCCGCGCTGTGTCGCATGCCGTTTTTCTGGGTAACCTGATACAAACCAAACCCGATTTGGGTATCCCCATTAAAATCGTCGTTGAGCGGCAGATTTTGCTCGTCACACGCCTTGACAAACGCCTTGGAAAGTGGGTTAGGATCCCGCAAATCAGCCACGTTCATCGGGCCACCGGTGCCGTGATGTTCGGAAGCACCCCGCTCCTGATTTTCAGCTTTGAGAAAATACGGCTTGACGTCTTCCCATGCCCACCCTTCATTGCCCAGTTTTGCCCAGCCGTCGTAATCGGCCGGGTTGCCCCGCTGGTAAATCATGGCGTTGATCGAGCTGGTGCCGCCCAACACCTTGCCCCGCGGCATAAATTCGCTGCGGCCGTTGAGTCCTTCCTGTGGGGTGGTGTGATAAGCGTAATCAAAAGGGGTCTGAAAAAGATGGGGAAAAGCGGCCGGGACGTGGATGTTTTGTTCGGCGTCAGGTCCGCCGGCTTCCAGCAGCAGCACGCTAATTTCCGGGTTTTCAGTCAGACGCGCGGTTACAACACAGCCAGCTGATCCTGCACCGATGACGATGTAATCATAGCTCATGGGATGCCTCCTTGATGGATTATAGGAAAAATGGGGTTCAGTGGGCACAGTGTACCCCGGCTTTTGCCGCCCCGCAATGGCGGGAGGTGGGTGGTGGGTGATGGGTGGTGGGTGATGGGTATTGGGTGATGGGTATTGGGTGATAGGTGTAAGGTGTAGGGTCTCTCGTCTCCGGTCTGATGTCTGTAGTCTGATGTCTGTGGTCTGATGTCTGTAGTCTGTTGTCTGTGGTCTTTTGTAGGCCAAAAGACCCATATCCTCATCCCCCTCTGAACCCTACAATAATTCGAGGGTCAATCGCCCTATTTTTATCGCTTGGAAAAAGTTGTGGCGTCCAGCGGTCTTTCTCGTTATCCCAAAATCAATCATTGACAAAGGTCCCTCTTTTGTAGGGCCGCAGCATGCTGCGGCCGTAGGGCTGAATCAAAGGATCGCAGATTTTCACAGAGCTCCACAAGGCTTCGAAAGAGCCAGTGAAAAATCAGGGTCAATCTGTGAAATCCGCGGCTGGTTTTTAATAGTGATCCACTCAACAGGTTATTTAATGAAAGCATCCTCCTCCCGTTGGTTATCTGCACTTTTCCTCTTCTCCTTTTTGGCCCTGATTCTCCTCAACAGCAAATCTGTCGCCAGCGCCCAGCGTCTCAACCCGATCACCCGGGCGTGGGAGCAGGCCCGCGCGGCCGGCTCCTATGAGTTTGTGGCGGACGTCGAGCAGACGCTGGTGCCACAAGCCAGTCCGGCCAATATCGGGCAGAGTTCAGAACAAATTGATATACGCATCGAGGGTGGGGTGCAGCTTCCCGACCAGGCGGAGATGGTGCTCCTGTTTGAAGGCATCGGAGATGCCCTGCCGCCCATTGGTATCGTCCACCAAGGGGGGGAGACATTCCTGCGCCAGGGCAGTGCGCTCACCGCCGTGGATACTCCTTCAACAATGAGCGCCCCCAACGGAGATTTCCTGGCCTACCTGGCCGGAGCCACGGCCGTCGAACAGCTGGCAGAAGTCGAAATCAGCGGTCAAACTTACCAGCGCTATACCTTTGAGGTCAACGGCCGCGCTATCGAGCAGTACGTCGTGGAGCAGATTCAGACCTCGCTTGAGGGTGGAGAAAGCGGTATCGTGCAGACCCCCATAGCCACCGCTGCCCTGCTGCGCGGCCTCGGCGGCACCGGGGAATTGTGGATCGACGAAGAAGGGTACCCCAGACGGCAGCTCCTCGATCTGGAAATGGGTGGTTTGGGCGCCAATTTTGACAGCCGCATGCAAATCACCATCGATTTTTCCCGATTCGGCCAGGCTGACCTCGATGCGCCCCTGCTGGACATCGAAGCTCAATTTCCGCTGACCGGCCCGCAGGCCCCAGCAGTCCCTGCCGCGGCGGTGACAAACTCTCCCTCAAACGCCTTGCCTTTGGCGCAATCCATCATGCTGGCCGCGGCCGCCGTATTTCTGGTTGGTTTGGCGATCTGGCTTTATCAGCGGACCGGCCACCGGCTGCACGCTCCGCTAACCATTAGCCTGGCGTTGATATTTTTGTTTAATCCGGTTCTGCAGGCGTTTGCCCACCGGCCGGTTCAGGCAGCCGTGCACAGTGAAGAGCGTCCCGATATTTTCGAAGCGATGGGGTTGGCAGAAAGCGAAGAAGAGGCGGCCGCCTCCCTGACCGATCCCCAAATTTTGTTCGCCGACATCAATCCGGCCGTGCAGTGTGGCGACGGCAGCCAGGCGGCCGATACCGATGGAGACGGCCTGGATGATTTTACCGAAAACTGCCTGGGTACCAGCCGATTTCGGGCGGACACCGATGGGGATGGATTAAACGACGGAGTGGAAACGGCCGGCATTTCTTTTGACGGCACCATCTGGCCCAGCGATCCGTTTAACCCGGATTCAAACGACGACGGCGTTGGCGATGGTGACGAATGGGGCACAGCCGAAGGCGGCACCGCCTTTGACTCGGATATCGACCAGGATGGGATCCCGAACGCCGTAGACGCCGACAACGACAACGACGGTGTGCCCGATGCGCAAGATATTTCTCCCAATTCCCGCACCGCTTTTGCCACCCGGCAGTCGCTGCAGGTCAACTCCGGCAGCTACAACGCCTACCAGACCATCGATTTACAGGTTGTGCCCCAAAATGCGGAGCATCTGCGCTTTACCGTTTCCCCACTCGACTGGCCGGCCGACACCGAGGGGCAGGTACAGGACATTCGCAACCGGCCGAACGATATCAGGCTGGTTCCAATGCTGGTCATCCAGGCCAATTTGGCTCCGGATAAAGGGCTGGCTCAAAAATATGGCTTGACGGTTCTGGAAAAAGGTAGCGGCTTTGAACTGTTTGCTCCCCTTTCCCCGGTGACCGATGGCGGCCGCATTGTGGCCTTTCAAACCCGCATTCCCTATGATCCAGCCAGCCTGGGGGTCATTATTTTGGATGCCGAAATGGTGTGGACAGTGAACAAGGCGGTAGGCAGCACCTCCCAGATGATTCACCTCTACAAAGGAGAATCATTCCGTCTGACCGGGTTCCAGGTGAACAAAAGCGCCGGCTTTGAGGCGGCTATCATCGGCACCCCCGATCAGCCGGAAAACGACCAGCAGCTTTTTAACCTGGCCTTTGGCCTGAATACCACCTTCCTCAACCGCCTGAGCTTTGAAGGACAGTCTCCGGCCGACACCCCGCTGCAGGCGCTGGGCAAGCGGCTGACCAACGTCAACACCCCGCCCGAGCAAAAATGGGGGATTACGACAACGATTGCCTTTGATGGCGGGCAGGTTTACGGTCATCAGGACGAGGCCTACGCTGATATTAGCGGCAGCCGCACGGCCGATTTCCTCGACACCCACTTTGGGGCTCAGTCAACCGCCTCCCTGCTCTTCGCCTATGAAGAACGCACGGGGGCCGGGAACATGGACGATCAAAATCAGCTTACCCCATCCAACCCCACCATCCACCTCGACAACATCGATCTGCTGACCATGCGCACCGTGCAGATCGGCATGTTTGAGCGCGTCGGGGCCTCGTGGAGCCCCCTTTCACCCGAGGACAGTATCGAGCGGGTCGAAGATCGCTATGCCGATGCGAGCGGGTCAATCGCCCTGCTGCAGCCCGATTATCCGGAAGTAACGGCCGTGGAAGTGCAAACCAGCATTACCTGGCTGTATCTGTCGTGGCTCAGCGGCTTTACCAGCGTCATGGCCATCAACGATACCGTTCTTTATGAAGAATTCGCCTCTGATTTGAGCGTTTACGCCCGCCTGAACCAGCCGGCCTACGCCAACGACCTGGGGTCTTACTTCCTGAAATCGGCCGATCTGCTGCAGTTGGGCGAAGGGCTGATTTTTTCACCAAATGCGGTTGACATCGATCAGATCGCCTCTGCCCGGCCGGAAGGGGAGTTCCCGGTTTACGGAAAGGGGTTTGCTGCCCTGTGGGCGTACAAGCAGACCGGGGCCGGTGGAGCAGGCAGCTTCCCCACCAAGGAAGTGATCAAAACCGTTCTGACGATTAAAAAAGTATACTCTGCCGTGAAGCTGGTCAAAACCGCATACAAGGCTAGCGTAGGGGTGACCCGTACGGCCAGAGCGCTCCAGGCCTTGAAATACACCCAGCCTCTGAAGCAATCGAAGCTGGGAATTGCCGGCCTGGTGCTCGAGGTAGCCCTGATCTGGGTGGCCTTTGGGATCGGCACCGATTTCTCCAACCCGCTGGCCGTCAAAACCGCGGTGACCTATGCGGTGGTGGCCACGGCCGTGGCGGTGGCCCTTTTTGCTATCTCGCTCAACCCGGTGGGAGCGGTGATCGTGGCCCTCTTTTTTATTATCGATTTAATTATCTTTCTCACCACCGGGACCAGCATCTATGATGAGGCGGTCAAGGCGATCGCCGGGGCGTTTTACAGCGCCAGCGTTGATAACCTGACCATCCTGGAGGATGCGACTTTTGAAAACGTCGAATCGACCTTCCGCGATCCGGAGATCGGACCGCGCCAGGGGAACCGGTTTACGATTAGCGGCCAGTTTACCGGCAAAATAGACAACGTTGGGCCGGGCGGGATCTCCGATCTGCGCAACAGCTACGTTTACGGCAATTTTTACGGCAGCGCCTCCAACGCCAGCGCCGCCAACGTCAACCAGCAGAGCTGCTCGGTGGCTTACAGCAGCGCCGACGACTGGCATCTCGACTGCACCTATCCGGTGGGGGTGATCTACAACCTGCATACGGCTACCAACAACGTGCCGCTGACGATGAGCACCGACGTCTACGGCCGCACCCTCTATCGCGAGTGCGAAAGGATTTTGTTTGTCACCAAATGCAAGACCAAAACGACCGATTTTAGCGAGCCATCTCCACCGGAAACGATTTATCTCGATGTATTCCCGCGCACGCTGGATGAATTTGTCACCTGGAACGTGCTCAACCAGCCGGATGTCGATATGGACGGCCGCCTTAACGGGGCCGAACGGGCCGTCTGCGCCAACCCGGCCGCCCAACAGTGCACCAGCACCTCCCTGTGGGATACCGATGGGGACACCCTACCAGACGGTTTTGAAACCCTGGATACCAATGGGACCGTAGCCTGGCTGGCCGACAGCGATGGGGACGGGCTGCGCGATGACGTTGAACTCGATCTGGGCACCCAGCCGGACGCGGCCGACAGCGACGGCGACGGCCTGCTTGATGGGGAAGAGGTTGCCCTTGGCGCCGCCGGTGGCTGGGATGTCCTCCTGGCCAACGGGCAAACCCTGCGCGTTTATTCCGATCCCAAGGCGGGTGATATCGATGGTGACGGCCTGAGCGACGCCACCGAACGAGCCAACGGCACCAGCCCCTACGCCTATAACGACGCCCCGCGGGTGGGTCTCACGGCCGAGCAGCAGCTCTACCCCACCAACCGCCTGCCCGGCTTTATCCTGAAACCGGGTGACACTTTGGATGTGGCCACCGGTCTCCTCAGCGTTGGACCTTTACCGATTGACTCGACTTTTGAATGGTGCTTCCCCGATCTGATCAGCAGCGCGTCTGTCGCCCCGCTGAGCGGCAACCGCCTGCCGCTGCTGCAAACCGGCAGCTGCCCCGGTGGCGGCACGGCCCACAGCTGGGATTTTTACGGCTCCTACACGCTGCAGCTCAACGAGGTCGTTTCGACCACCGCCACCCTGACGATTGACCCGGCCATCTCCATACCCACCGTCGGTGAAATTACCGCTCGCCTGCCGTATGACGACGGCAGCGGCCCCGAAATTTTGACCCAGGCGATCAGCATCACGGTGGATACCGATTTGCCGCTGGCCAACTTTATCGCCCCCACCGATAATTTGTTAATCGGCGGCGGCATCAGCGACTACGTGATCGGCGGTGAGGCATTTGATCCAACCAGCTATATCTCGGAGGTCGAGATTGACCTCCCGGCCGGAGGCGGCACCGTCGCCGCCGTTGGTGAGGAGGTGTGGGCGTACACCTGGAATCTTCCGGCCGATGGGGTTTACACCCTCCACGCCCGAGCCATCGACTACGTCGGCCACGTCAGCCCGGACGCTACCGTCCAGGTCCAGATCGACAACACCCCACCGGTGATCGACTTCCAGCTGGCGGATAACAGCGTCGTTTCCGGCACGGCCGCAGACACAATTGTCGTGCCGCTGTCGGGTACCGTCAGCGACAATTTGTCCGGCGTGGCCCGCCTGCAGATCAGCATCGACAACCGGCCGTGGCAGGAAATCCTGGCCAGCGGTGGCAGCTGGTCGTTTGACTGGGAAATGCCGGATGAGGCATCGGCACAGGGTGAGCACAACGTCCGCCTGCGCGCGTTTGATCTGGCCAACAACCTGAGTGGCGAAACCGTACGCACCCTCATCGTCGATGTGGTGCCACCCACGTCGCAGTTAACCAACAACGCCTACCTGGCCAATCCGCCGTTTGTGCAGACCGGCGAAACCTTGACCCTTAAAGGAGTAGCCAACGACGCCGGCAACGCGCCGCAGCCCACCACGCCGCAGGAGCTGGTCGGCACGCTGAGCAGCCTTGATGACGCTACGATCTGGCTCCAGCCCTCGACGATTTTTGAAAACGACGCCGGTGTGGCCGTCACCTGGCTGGGTGACGTCAACGGCGACCGGCTGGCCGACATGGCCATCGGCTTCCCGGCGGCCGAAAGCGGCTCTGGTGAGATTTTTGTGGTTAACGGGCAGGCCGGCGACTGGCCCGCTCCCCCCAACAGTAAGCTGATCGCTGATTCCCGCTCCTCGTTCTTAGGGCAAAGTGGGGCCGCCGTAGGCAGCGTATTGACCGCTGTGGGGGATGTCGACGGCGATGCCTTTGACGATTTTGTCGTGGGCGACCCGGCCAACCAGAGCGCCTACCTCCTCTACGGGCGCGCCACCCCCTTTGGACGTGATGTCCTCCTCGACCGGCCGCAAACAGGCCTGATGACCCAGATTACCGCCAGCAGCGGCACCGGTTTTGGCCTGCGCACGGCGGCTGCCGGTGACGTTAACGGGGACGGCTATGCCGATGTCTGGCTCAGCACGGACGATGCCTCTTATCTGATGTTGGGCGAGGCCGCCCGCGTCCCCGAATGGGACGTCGTCGTTCAGGCGGCCGCGATCGTCGGGCATCCGGCTGCCGGTGATTTTGTAGCCGGTGTGGGGGATTTGGACGGCGATCAGCGGGATGAGTTTGTCCTGGCGGCGCCCAGCGAAGGGCAGAGCCATCTTTTTGCCGGTGATGCCACGTTCTCCAATCTCAATCCGAGCCGCTTGACCAAAGACGACGCGGTGAACAGCTTTGTGGCGACTAGCAATCAGATTGCCCCGTTGGGTGATGTCGATGGAGACGGCCTGGCCGACTTCATGCTCGAAAACGGCAGCGCTCCGCAGCTGATTTTTGGCGATGCCGGGGGCAGCGGCCGCTGCTGTCTGAGCTTTGGCGGCCTGAGCCCCGCCGCCAGCGGTCAGATCGTCGGTGTGGGCAACGTTCACGATGACTCAAACGAACGATTAAACGATATTTTGATCAGCACGGCCGACGGCAACGCGTATCTTTTCCTGGGTGAAAACGGTCTGAGTGCCGTTTCCGTGGCCGCGACCCTGCTGGGGGTCAACAGCGCCGCACCCAGCCCTTACCCCACCGGGGCCGATCTCAACGCGGACGGCTCTGCTGATCTGCTGCTGGTCCCCTCTGACACGTTGACCGGCCTGGCAGGAATGAGCGACGCCTCGGTTACCGTGGCCGACCCCAACGCCCTGCCCCGACCGCTTGATGTTGAGCTTTCCCCGTCGTTTGCCGCCCCGCAGGCCGGGGTTGTCTTTACCGTGGATGACGACGGCTGCGCCGGGTGTTACACCACGATCCAGGCGGCCGTTGACGCCGCTGCTGATGCGGATATCATCAACATTCAGCCCGGCGTTTACGGCAGCTTCCACATCACCGGCACCGACCAGCTGATCGTTCAGGGGGTGGACCCGGACGCGGTCTTTATCGATGGCGGCGGAGGCCAATATGCGATGCGGGTCAGCAACGCCATTGGTGTTTCCATTTCCAACCTGACCGTCTTTAATGCCGAGCGCGGCCTGTGGCTCGACGCGGCCGGGATCGGCGGTTACGAAGTGCCCGCCAACCTCACGTCGGCCAGCCGCCTGCTCTTCCGCGATGTGACCCACGCGGTGTACGCCGACCGGCGCAGCACGGTCAACCTGAGCCAGAGCACCCTGGTTGGCTCGCCAACCGCAACCGATGAGACCATCTTTATCACGGCCGATCCCGATCCTGATCTAAACGGCACCTGGGCCACGATGACCACCTCCATCCCGGTCAATGTGGCCGCCGGCGGTTCGCTGACGGTCAAGGACAGCGACGAGCTATATATTCTGCCCGGCGGTAACACCAGTGCCCTTTACACCTACAACACCGTCACCGATTCATTTATCCCGCAGCCCAATGCCCCGGCGCTTCTGGGGGCGGGCAGCAGCGCCACCGGCCAAAATGGGAATCTCTATTCGCTCTCCAGCGTCGACTGGACAGGCCCGGACGGCCCCAACGGCAGCACCATTTATGACGTGGCCATCCTTGGGAACGACGTTTATGTTGTCGCTTCCGAAGAAGGTTGGCGCTGGAACGGCATCACCTGGACGCGAATCATGCACGGCCTGGACTCCCTGGTGGGCACCGACTTAAGCGCCGTCGAAGTGGTCGGCAGCAAAATCCTATTTGCCGGTCAGTTTGAGGGGTTTGAAGACGCCAGCAATAATAATCATCAGCATTCGGGCCTGGCGCTGTTTAATCCGGCTACAAATACTTATGAAGGTGTGTGGGGATATACCGATCGCGATGTCGACGTCGTGGCGGTTGACCCGGTCACGCTGGACATTTACGCCGCCCATCGCGACGCCAACAATGGGGACGACTGGCGGCTGGAAAAAATCGTGGGGGCCAGTACCACTTCCTTGGGAGAATTCCGCTCCTGCAACACCCCGCCCTGCGGCGACGGCACGGTCGGCGAGTTGGGATTGGCTCCCAACGGCGACATGTATGCCACCGGTGGCTTTAACACCGTCATTTATAATGGCAAGGGCGTATTGGCCCACGGCGTGGCCTACTATGACGTTTCCGAAGACGCCTGGCACGGGGTTGGCAGCGCCGATTACGAAGTGCGCAATTACGACCAGTCGTCTGGCGATATCGAAATTATCGATCCGCTGGGGATCAGCTCGTTTAGCATCCCTGATCCGTGGGTGAACGGCGGTGCGGCCGGAAAAATTACCTTCCTTGACGGGAACCCGATATTTGGGGCTAGCACCACCGTGTATACCCCCACCGGACAGCTGGCCGTGAACAACATCGTGCGCTGGAACGGCACCAGCTGGGATGACATGGGCGGTGGGCTCAACAACGGGTTTAGCAACATGGCCACGTTTGGGGACGAAATCGTCGTGGCCGGTTCCTTCACCGCCACCGCTTCCGGTATCCCGCTCAATCAAATGGCCACCTATTCAGATGCTGAAGGATGGCAGACGTTTAGCACCGATTCCGCCTGCTGTCCAAACGGCCGGTTTTTCCGGCATATCGAGCTGGTCAATTACGGCCGGATTCTGATCGGGGGCACCTTTAGCAACGTGGCCGGTGAACCGCACCGCAACCTGGTTACCGTCCAGCGGGATTTCTCCCGCTTCGACGGCAATACCTGGCAAAGCCTGGCTCCCTTACCAGCTTATCTACCGGCCGCCCTGGCCGGCGATCCCGCCGGGAGCGATATTTACGCGATTGTGGAAAACGGCCGGACCGGCGGGCTGCCTCTGTGGCGGTATTCAGTTGGCAGCAACAGCTGGACGCAAATCAGCATTTCTCCCTCATCACCCACGGCCACCCGGCCCAGCATGACCTGGGCCAGCGACGTGCTCTTCGTGCTGCCGGGAGATGGTTCCCAGGCGTTCTTCGCTTATGATATTTCCGGCGACAGCTGGTCGACCCTGGCCGATATCCCTTCCCCGGTCGGAGCCGGCAAGTCGATTTCCTGGGACGGCCGGGATTACCTGTACGTCATTGCGGGGGGCGGCGGCCGCTACTTCTACCGCTACTCGATTTCCGGCGACAGCTGGCAGACTTTGGGCGATAACACCTTAATCACCACCGATGACGACGACACCCCCAACACGGTGGATGCTGGGGGGGAGAGCGCCATCCTGAACCAGGTGCTCTACGCCATGCGTGGGAATACCACCGGCGATTTCTGGCGCTACGAACCGGTTGGCGTGGTGGCCAACAAGTTAATTCTCGATCAAAATCTCTTTGTGGCCCCGGCCAACAGCACGGCCGCTGCCTGGAGCAATATCGATCCGGCCGCCGCGCCGGATGAGTTCGGTATCGTGATCAACGGCAGCAATCAGTGGGTGGGCGGAAGTGGCTCTTTGGTCTGGGCCCCGGCCGCCGTCACGCAGACGTTTGCTGCGGCCGCCTTTTTGAACCCGCCACAGGACAGCTACCGGCTGACGGCCGGTTCGGTCGTCACGGCCGGCTATCACGCCTACCGGCCGGACGCCACCGTCTCCACGACCGCCTGTGCAGGCTGCTTCTCTTCGGTTCAGGCGGCCGTCGACAGCGGGGCCAACGCCATTTTTGTCGAGCCAGGTTTTTACACCGACTCGTTTTACCTGGTGCACGGCCTGAACCTGGTCGGCACGCGAGCTGACCTGACGATCATCGAAGGGAGCGGCTCGGCCACAGTCACCGCTGAAGGGGTAAATGCTTCTCTCAGCCGCCTGACGCTCACTAGCTCGAGCGGTGGTAACGGGCTACAGGCCGAGCAGGGGGCGGACGTAACTGTTTCGCGGACCATCATTCGCGACACGACCACGGCGGTGGCGCTTGACGGCAGCACCACCTCGGCCGAGCTGATCAACAGCAATCTGGTTAAAAACAACGCGGGTGTAGTTTCCACCGCCCAGGCCGGTTTTAACATGCGCAACTCGATCATCGCCTACAATACCGGTATTGGTCTGAGCCACGCGGCCAACGCCAGCCAGAGCGCTCACACCTATAATTTGTTCTGGCAAAACGGGGCCGATTTTGGCCAGGGGGCCGGTGCCGGTGCTGGGGAACTCTTCCTCGACCCGCTCTTTATCGATCTGGCGGCCGATGATTATCGCACCACCGACTTCTCACCGGTCATCGATGCCGGTGATCCGGGGGATCCGGCCCCGGCCAACAGCGGCACCGTGGATATCGGCTTCCTCGAACAGGGGGTGGGCGGCATCTTTGTCGATGACGATTACTGCCCCACCTGCGCCAACGACGGCCTCGCCTGGGGTGTCGACGCCTTTGCCACCATCCAGGAGGCCCTCGACGCGGCTGAAGCCCGGCTAATCGCCGTTGGCGACGCCCTTCTAGAGCGGCGATTGACCGTTGCGGTGGCCCCCGGCAGCTACAGCGAAAACGTCACCGTGCCCAGCTATGTCAGCCTGAGTGGGAGCGGGCCGGATCAAACGGTTTTGACGGCCGCAGCGGCCGGTTCAACCGTCACTTTTGAAAACGTGACCCAGGCCACCCTCTCCGGTTTTCACGTGCAGGGGGCCAGCGGCGCGGGCTCAGCCAACGTCATGATCCGCACCGGCAGCCTGATCTCCGTGACGCGGAGCTTGCTCACCGGCTCGACCGGCGGGGCGGCGGCTATCCGTCTTGAGGCGGGCAGCACGGCGGACATCCAGTTTAATACGCTGGTCGTCAACGAAGCCGGTATCCAGGTGGACGGTGCCCAAAGCTGGGCGGCCGTGCAAAACAACATCGTGGCCGACTCAGCCGGGGCTGGGCTGGCGTCCATTGGAGGAGGCCGCTTCTTTAACGATTACAACCTCTTCTACAACAACGCACCCGACTTCGGGAGCGGGTTGGTGGCTGGTGACGGGGACCTTACCGGTCAGAATCCGCAGTTCGCCCCGTCGTTTTACCGGCTGACGGCTACCTCTCCGGCCGTCGACCGGGCTGACCTGCTGGCTGAGGTGCCCGCAGGCGGCGGCGTGCGGGCCGATATCGGCTATCACGAGCTTCTGGCAGCGCCGGTGACGGTGCTGCTGGGGGATATCGACAACTCCAGGGCGCTAGCCAACTCCGGTGTGGCTCTGGTGGAAGTGGGGGTGGTGGCCGTGGCCGACGGCTCCCAGCCGGTGACGGCCACGCTGCCGTCAAGCTGGACCCCGGTCACGCTGCTCGGCAGCGCGGGGGATACGGTGCGCTTCTGGTCGGCCGATGTGCAGCCCGACAACGAAGGGATTTATCGCATTTACAGCCGGGCCACCGATGCTGAAGCCAACGGTGAAGCGGATGAAACGGTCTGGTTTGAAGGGACATTTTTGGCCGATGGGGTTGCCCCGGTTGTCACCAGCCCGACCGCTTCCAGCAGCTCGATCTCGCCCCTGGAACTGCGAGCCACCACCTCCGATTTTGTGGCCGGTGAATTCACCATCGAGCAGGTTGGCTTTGTGGTCAACGGCCAGCCGGTGGCGGCGGAATGGGTTCCAGAGCCTTGGGACGCTGCCGCGCAGCAGCCACGGGCCTTCCGGGCGCTGGTTGATCTGTCGGTGGGCAGCTACACGGTCACGGCCGTAGCCACCGATCGCTCGGGCCGGACCACCACCTCGACCCCTCTGGCTCTGACAATTACCGGCCAGGCGTTCGACACGACCCCTCCCGGTCTGACTTTCACTGGGGCGTCGTCTCCTGGCGATAACAACGTCATTGTCCTGGAAGGGACGGCCGGTGACGATACCGCTCTGCTGGGTGTCGAAGCCAGCTTTGATAACGGGCAGACGTGGCATCCGGCCGCCCTGTCCGGCAGCGATTGGACCCTGACCTACCAGGTGCAGGACGACCAGGAATATGTGACGTATGCTACCCTGCTCCGCTCGCGGGACGTGGCCGGCAACGTGGTCACCCAAACGACGACGGTGACCTTTGACGACCAGCCGCCGCGCGGACTGGGCACCCTGCAGTTTGATCCGCCGCTGGGCAGTCATCTCGATTTTGCCCAGACGCTGAGCGTGACCTGGGATGCACCGTTTGACGGTTCTGGTGTCGCTGAGGTCCAGGTGTTGATCGACCAGCTGCCGGAAAGTGAACCGACGACAACCGTGTTCGGTACGTCGACCGGGCAGTCGCTCAACGCCAACGGCCAGTGGTACGCTCACGTGGCCATGGAGGACAGCGGCGGCAACCGCATCTTGCGCCACTACGGCCCTTGGTACGTCGGCGACATCAGCGGGGCGTGCCCCGACCGGCGGCAGTCTATCGTGCTCGATGGGGTCCTGAACTTTGAAGTTGACGAGTGGCTCCCGGCCGGGGAACTGCTCGATGATGACGAGCGGCCGCTTAACCGGGATACCCAGCTGCTGTTTGCCGCCTGGGATGCCGAGCACATTTACCTGGCCTGGCAAGGTGGGTGGTGGAATACCGACGGTTCCTTGTGGGCGTATCTCGATGTTACTGGCGACGGGAGTACAATCGCCCAGCAGGGTGGTCATGTTCTACCGTTTGCCGCTGATTACGCCGTTGAAATCGCCAGCGACAGCAGCGGCACCCTGTGGCAATACAGCGGCGGCAGCTGGGTCGACCAGGGAGCGGTTGACTTCATCCAGGGAGATTCCGGCGGCACCGAAATTGCCCTGCCGTTTGGCACCAACAGCTACAGCACCAACGTCAGGCTCTTCGCTTATGCCGAGGACGATCAGAGCGGCGTTTGGAGCACCTTCCCGACGACCAATCCGTTAAGCGGCAGCTGGACGAGCGCCTACAGCTGGGCCAATCTGTGCAGCAGTGTCCTGCCGAACGCCAATCAGCCGCAGTCGAAGAATCTGGCCGTGAGCGTTTCCAGCCCGCAGTCAACCGGCACGCCGTGGGGCCCGGGGGAAACGCTGTCGTATGCAATCGAAGTGACCAACAACGAAATTAGCGGCTTGCTTTCGGGGGTTGAACTTGCGGTTGAGGGCACGTCTGGTCTGGGCTATCAGAGCAGTCAGGGTGCGGTCTGTACTGACTGTACTCCGGGTGCCGGCAGCTGGACGCTGGCGCTTGATCCGTTTGTGCCTGGAGAAACACAAACGGTCATCGTGACCGGCACGTTGGAGACCCAGCCTGTTCTGGCTGCCGTGGACCAGGTCACCACCACCGTCACGGTGGTGCGCAATGCGGTTGAGTTGGCGGTTGACAGTTTGGTTCACGCGGTAGACGGCAAGCCGCCGACGGTAACCCTGACGATCAACGACGATCTGTCGATTTTGCCCGGCGCGCAGACATTAAGCGGTGCGGCGGCCGATGCCGGTGGTTCCGGGATCGATTATGTGCAGGTGCGTCCGGCCGGCGGGAGCTGGTCACCCGCCGCCGGCACGACGAGCTGGACATTTGACCTGACTGTTCCGCTTGTGACGACTTACACGGTTGAGCTGCGGGCGTTTGATCAAAACGGCAACGCCAGCCCGATTGTAAGCGTACCGCTGGTGGTCGATCAGACCGCCCCGCAGATCGATTTCTCACTGCCGGTTTACGTCACCGACACGCTGGCTGCTCTAAGCGGCACGGCGGCCGATCCTGCTCCTGTCGGTGGCTCAATCGCGGATGTGGCCCTGCAGTTTGAGGACCCATCGGCCCCCTTCGCCTCAGCCATCGTTTATGATCCCGATCAGGCCGGGCAGCAGGGGTGGCTCTACGGCTGGACGACGCCGAGCCTCGATGGCCAGGTCGTGCAGGTGCGGGCTCAGGCCACCGACGCGGCCGGCAATCAAATGGTGACCGGCTGGCTGACGACGACGGTTGATACCCGCCTGCCGGTCATCACCGCCACGCAGATGATCACCACCGTGCTTTTTGACGAGTATTATTTAGCGGCCGTCGGTCCGGCGGTCCTGAGCGGTCAGGTGACCGACAACCTGCTGGACGAAGTCTGGATCGAGCTGCACACTCCAGCTAGCGAAGTGTACATTTTCCCTCAGACCATATCTGGGGATGAGTGGGCGTATGATTTTGCTCTGCCGACCAGCGAGGCCGGTCTTTATCTGGTTTGGATCCACGCTACCGATTTAGCCGGCAACCGGCAGATCGAAGGGCCGTTTGAAATCGTCGTTGAGCCCACGGCCGATCTGCTGCTGGACAAGCGGGTCTCCACCGGTGCGGCCGTGCCGGGTGATGAGATTCAGTACACGCTGACCTTCACCAACAGCGGCTTGCTAACCGTCGATGACGCGGTCCTGAGTGATCCACTGCCGGGAGAGCTGGTCAACCCCAGCTTTGAATCCTCGGTGCCGGTTACGACTACCGGGTCAACCCCGTATCGCTGGCTGCTGCCGCCATTGACGCCCAGCATGTCTGGGATGATTACCGTTACGGCCGAGATCCAAAATCCGCTGACCGGCACGGTCACCATTACCAACAGCGCCACGCTAAGTTCCGCCGGGGTATTTGATCTCGACGGGGGAAATAACGGGGATTCGGCCGTCGTGGCTGCGGCCGATGTGGCCATTTCCGGTCTGGCGGCCAGCAACAGTGGCCCGGTGGCGGTCAACCAGCCGGTTTTGGTGGCGGCAGCCGAAACGGTCGGGACCAACGTGCACTACAGCTGGGATCTGGGTGACGGCAGCAGCGGCAGCGGTTCTCAGGTGACCCATACGTTTGCCGCTCCGGGAATATACACGGCCACCGTGACGGCCACCAACGGCACGTCGCAGGTCACTGCAGAAACGGAGATCGAGGTCGTAGAAGCGTTTTACACCTATTTGCCGGGGGTGATGCATGAATATTTCCCACCTGCTCCGGATCTGGTGGTCTCTGGAATTAAGGCTACAACCGGTGGTGTTGAGATCACAATTGAGAATATCGGCGGGGCCTCAGTGACCGATGGTTTCTGGGTCGAGCTGTATCTCAACCCGGATGTGGTGCCGTCGGAGGTGAACCAGATTTGGCCGGATCTGGGGGATCGCGGGGCGACCTGGGGCGTGACGGCCGAGGCTCTGCCGCTCGAGCCAGGTGAGACGCTGGTTTTGACGCTGGAAGACGACTATTTTGTAGCGGAGTACAGTGTTTGGCGCGACGCCCTGCGTTCAGGGACGGTAGTGTATGCTCAGGTGGATTCGGCCGCGGCCAGCACGACCTATGGTGGGGTACAGGAGAGTCACGAAATCAGCGGCGGGGCGTATAACAACGTCAGCGGGCCGGTGGTGATTCCATAGCAAATTAATGAACGAAGTCCCGCTACTAAAGCTTGAAATCGCCTGGGAATTTAGTTGATCGGCATAAATTCCCAATCTGCCAGTCGATTGGAGGTGCCGGTAGAAAAATTAATTTCCTGAGCGCGGGCGTCCTTCTGGAAATAGCTGGTATCCTCCCTCCGGCTTCCCTCGCCAGTTGACTATAAATTGCGGGTGAGAAGGAGAAGGTTCGATTTTGCGGCGAAGGGAGGCGATGGTCTGATAAAGACTATCGTCGGTTACCCCTTTGATTTGAGCTGGCTCTGGCCAGGCTCCTTCAATGATTTCATTTTTTGTCAAACGAGCTCGGGGCTGGCCAACCATAAACGCGAGTACTTTTTGCTCTAGAGGTTGAAGTCCCGTCAAAGGATGAACGCCTTGAAAAATTTGTTTGGTTTCCTCATCAAACCAGATAGGGCCGCGAAGTCGGCCGCCTGCTTGCTCAAAATACGCCCCAACCAGGTTTGAGCAAATTGCTGGATCACCTGTAGGTGTGCAGATTCCCTTCCGTTTAAGAGATCGCCACAGCGACTTCCGGTTTAGGCTATTAACATTTTGAATCGCCGATGTGTTGTTTTTTGCTAACTCGCGCAAAAAATTTATTTCGGCCACACTTAATCCAAATTCAATTTCACGCAACCGAGTCTTGAGCGGCGGATGCGCCAAAGCAGCGATCAGGGCCGGTTCCAAAGCTGGGTTTTGAGCCGCTACAGCTGGCCACCAATGGATCAAGGATTTAAGCAAAGATGGAAACCGGCCGGAAAGATTAAGCAGAAATTGGCGCTCACTATCATTTAAGGTCATATTTCCACGCAATTCCCGGTCGATCATTCCCTGGGCATCGGCTTCTGATAACATAGGTACCCAGCAGATATGGTTATCAATCACCTCATACAGCTCTCCTAAAATGGTGGGATCTGCTAAATAAGCTGCTTCCTGGCGCATGCCGACGATAAAGACCAGGATTCCTTTATAGCGATCGCGTAATCCCCGCAACGCGTTAATCATATAGGGGGTAGCCATCTCACAAAATTCATCAAAGCGATCAAAAACCAATCCCAGACGCGTTTTATTCTGCTGAAAGTAACCGAGCAATTCTCTCAAAGCGCTCTGGGCCAGAAATGGGTCCTGGGTTGTCCGATACATTTCATATAAGGCGTTGGTTTTTTTCTGAAGTGGTTCCGGTAGGTTTGCTTGCCTTTCGTAAATGGCGCGCAGCAAAACGCGATAAAAAGTTGCTGGTGTTTCATCAGGAATATCATTAAGATCAACCGGAACAAGAATATAATGCAGCGATTCCCCCTTAAATAATTTCTCCATCACATCCGGCCGATGGCAAATATATCGAAGTAGATTGGACTTTCCACTACCGGCCAGACCAATGACGCTGCCGCTGCGCCCCTCGCGCAGCCAGGTGACGATCTGCTCGATTTCTTTCTGCCGATAATTTGTCCCAAATGCCCGCCAATCAATCAAATCTGCCATATTTCCTCTTCCTGATCATATCCTGAGCAATTTCTGATATTTATTTTCTCAAGATAATCTGCTCGAGATTTTTTATGCTGTAACCAGCTAGCCATTCAATAACGATACCGTTGAGCATCTCATGAGCGAACCCGCCAGCGGGCTGGCCGGTTCGGGCGCCATTCTCAACGAGTTCATCCCGCGAAGGAGGTGACTCGAGATGCTACGTGAATGGTTTGGAAAACATTTGCGCACTGTAATGGTGGCCGGGTTGGCCCTGATGCTCATAGGGGCACCCATTGCCTCCCAGCCAGCATTTGCTGATTGCTCCGGTGCAGGTTCATCGACTTGCAGTGGCTAAACCTCAGAGGGAGAGGCTGGTCATAATATGTGGCCAGCCAATTCCCTTTGCAGCTCACTATATTTATTGCCGTATTTGGCTGCCAGGTCATTAGCCCACTTATCATCAGGGTGCCTGGCAAAATAATCAAGCGCTTGTTGTAACAATGATGAGGCCCGATGAGCATTGCTTGTCGCCAGATTGACTTCCGCCAGACTGGCCAGAGCATTCCCCAGTTGCACTTCCTGGCCTACCCTTGGCCACACCTGGATCGCTTCTTCCAGGGCTTGCTCGGCGCGATCCAGCTGCCCCGCCTTAAATAGGGCGTACCCCAGGTTGGTGAGTACATGAGCAAGACGCCCCTCGTAACCCTGATTGGCTAAATACTCCCGGTTTATGTTTGAAAACAAACGCACCGCTTCCGGCCAATTTCCCTGAACAGCCTGTAAAAACCCTTGGTTAAGCTGAACGGTGGTTTTGTCAAACTCATAACCTGAATTAGCCAATATCGACCAGGCAATAGACAGTTGTTGTTCCGCCTGCGGTATTTCCTCTGCGGCCTGGTAAGCAAGGGCCAGGTTGCTCCGAAAGCGAGCTTCATAAAGCGTTTGCTGGTTTTCATGGGCTAATTCAATGGCCTGGGAAAGATATTGTTTCGACTCCGCCAACTCACGCTGATAGCGCGCAGCCTCACCCAGGGTGTTGAGAATCACAGCCAACCGTTTTTTCTGATTGGGAATTTTGGTAAAAAAATCCAGTGCCTGCCTGGCGTGTGCTTTGGCCTCAGGATAGCGACGAAGGGCGATATAAGCCTCCCCCAAATTGTAGTGGGTGATAGCGATTAATTGATCTTGTTGGATTTCGCGCGCCAGAGTCAAGGCATCCAGATGGAAGGATAATGCTTGTTGGGGCAAGTAGCGCATGCGGTGAATTTGACCGAGGCGGTTGAGCAATCGAATCTCGAGGCGCTTTTCGGAAAGCCCCATCTCACGATAGGCAAATTCAAAATGCGGCAGCCAGTCAAGCCAATAATCTCGTCCTTCTACCAAATCACAGGCATCAAGAGCGGCTACAAGGGCATCTTGCTGTACAGCCGGTTCTTCCAACCCATAACGAATCACGTGAAAAAGATTGCTTTTTTCAGCATCAAGTTTCTGAAGCACCTGCTGATCAGGCCGGGCCAGCTGATTTTGCCAATACTGAACAGCAGCGGCCGTTTGGGCCGCAAAAATAGAATTGACGCGCGATTCCAAACTATTCATACATTTCCCGTTTCAAAATTTCTTGATGAATAAAGGTGGATGTCAAACGGTGAATACCGTAACGTTTTTCTTTTAGGTCTCCGCGAACTTCCAAAAGGGATCGGGTTCGCAATTCGCCAACAGCTGGCCAAAAATGGTCCGCATTCAGCTGTGATATCTCCCTTAAGTAGTCCAGGGTACCGCCGGATTCACCGATCAGGGGCATTGCAAGCAGCAGGGTTTTGGCTGGATCACTCAAAGTTTCCCAAGCGTAGCGGTAAATATGGGAATACATATCTTCAATATGCCCTGACTGGCCTTCTTCCAATCCCTTCAGCAGATCCCCCAGGTTCATCCAATCGAGAAGGCTAACAATCAATTTGAGAGCCAGTGGGTTTCCCCCAACTAGCGCGTAAATTGCTTCAATTTCGGCCTCGCCTGCCCTTGCCCACGCAGCAACATTTCTTTCCTTAGCATAATTATTTAGAAGAGCGGCCGCATCGGTCTGAGACAAGGCGTCCACTTCAAAATGAAAGGCGGCGATTGTGGGATCCAGGTGGGTGCGTGTAGTCAAGAGAAATTTTGACGGGTGGGTAAGCTGCATCAATTGGGAAGCGATATATGAGGTTTCTGCTTCCACTTCGAGATTATCAATCACAACTAAGCATGGTCGGCTGTTTAAAATTTGGCGCAGATGGAAAAGCTTATCCTTTCTAGAAAACACATCAACATGCGGGGCCAGGATCCTCATCATGGCATCAATAACCGGGTCAAAGGATGGCTCCAGAGAGTGGTGGCGATGACGGACGTCCCTCAAATTAACTCGGACCCAAACGATGTCATCAAAGTGTAAGGCCTCTATAGCATCTCGGGCGAGAATATCCGCCAGAGCGGTTTTGCCAATACCTCCGATCCCCGTTAAAGTCAATACCCACGGACCAGCGGGCTGCAAGAGTTTTTTCCCTAGAAAAAGGCGCGTTTCTTTTAAACCAAACAACTGGGAGTAGCTTTTGGGGGGCAGACGGAGCTTGAGGCGGCCAATTCGGTCTTGTCGCAGGGCCAGTTCTTCTTCAAGAATAAGTTCCGAAAGCCTTCTGATCGCTTTTCGCTGGCGACGACTGATGGTATGCTCGCTTAGGCTCAGTTTGTTGCCGACCGTATACAGCTTGTTCTCTTCCATAAAGCGCAGACGAATTATCTGGGCTGCAACCTCATCATGGACGGCAAGCTGATCTAGTTGCTCTTCAATGATTTCTTTGATCACCTCATAGGGATTTGTTGAGGATGTTGTGTGGGAAGCGAGCTTCTGTTTGACGATCTGAAAATCAGCGAGAGGAGCGGGGTTAACCATTTTTTTCCCCGACCATGATTTTAAAACCTGGTGAATTTTTTCCACAATTTCATCGATGTTATATCTTGTCATCACCAAATTTGATCTCTCTCCCGAAGCGATCCATGCTGTTCAAATGAGATTGTTCCACAATTAACAGGCAAATTGTAGTCTAAATTATACTGTTTTTGTCCAATAATTGAAAAACAGCGCAGGAAATCGCAGAATGATGACAAACTAATATCCATAACCGTATGGTACTATGGTTTGACCACCAAGAGGAAAATACACAACTTTCATCATCGCCTCATTGGGTTTGGCAGAAGTAGTATCGCGCCCGCTTACATATCATTTGTTCCTTATGTGATGGAACAAAAAAGGCTCGTGGACAACCAACCACGAGCCATTTCTCTTTTTATATTAAGGGGGTTGGCTGATTTGAATCAAAATGAACATTCTGGACCGGTGATGGGCAATAAAATGCGGCCAATGTGGTAATTTTTATTTCGTAATGATCTACAGTGAAAAGCTTACCACCAGGCCACTTCCGGCCGTTGCTGTTTACACAGGTTAGCAAGTTCTCTCAACCTCCCTCGCATTTCAAGATAACGGATTAAATTGATAGAGAATTCGAGTTTTTCATTACCTGCGATTAGATCAACATCGATGTCAAGCAAAAACGGCAATGATCGCATTTCTACAAATGAAAAATGTTTAACCAATCCCCGTTGCAGAACGCGACGATCAATTTCAACATGCTCAGGTAATTCCGATATAGGGGAAGTTTGGGATAAGGGAGAAATGGGCCGAGTATCTTCCGAACAATCCGGAAAATTCCCCTGGGCCAAAGCCGCAGCGGTTGCCGCTCCCCAAAAGACACATTGGCGGGCAACGACTGATAGATTGTTAAATTTAATTGCTCCCAAGAACGTGAGGAATAAACCATCATAATACTCTTGCCAATTTCCTATTTGGAAAAATTGGGCTTGAGCTGCGCGCCTCAACATCAAAGTTAAAGCAAATGGTGTTTCGAGACCAACTGACGATTTTGGATCACGGCTGTTTACCCAGGAACAATGTAGCTGGTTCAAGTAGTCAAATATTACTTCGGGTTTGATTTCCTTGTCTTTTTGGGTATCGACAAATAAGGAAGTAAAGATACTCAGCTCAAGCATGAAAAAATCGCGCAAGATTTGATCCCGCCGGGATTTGCCAAAATCAATCACGTGAACGTTCCCACGTTTCGTTTCGACCATGATGTTGTTGAGATGGAGATCCCCATGAATAGAAGCTGTAAGGCTGTCGTATGAATTTTTGACGATCTTTTTGTAAAAGTGAATGGGATTGGGGAGTTCAGTTCCCGCTATGACAATTTGGTTTTCCTGAGCGAAATCAGCGGCTGTGCCAAAGATTTCAACTATTTTTTTTTGCAAGAACGTATCTCGGGTATCAGTGATCATCCCTAAAATGGGCATCTGTAAGGGAATGCCAATTTCATAACCATCAATATCAGGAGCATTGGTTAGATAAAACCGAAACCTTGGATTGCCTTTTGGGGAATTAAAAAGGACCCTTTGCGTAGCCAGGTCGATTTCTTCGGGCTCGAATCCAAATATCTGTACAATTTGACCCGCTTGCCAGTCCTGGAGGCGAAATGAACCTGGGGAAAGAAAATGAACGTCCAAACCCTCTTCAGGTAGATATTGAATTGTGAGGTTGGCTGGTAAATATGAGTCAAAAAAATTTTTAAGATGAAGGTCGTTTTCGATTTGACTCTGGCCCCATAACGCTTGAAAGCTAGTTAACAGCCGCTCAAAGACATCTAAACATTCCTGAACGGTATGATTTTGAGCGTAATCTGAGAAGCTGCTAATCTCATATACCCCATCACCCGCAAGGGAATACCACAAGCCAGCTAATTGGCTTCCTGGTGGATAAGTGGGCTCCTGGCGTATGCTGGCAACGTCAGGCATACGGTTTTTGATGTACTTCTCATAGCCCGCCATTTCCCGCTCTATTTCGTGTACGCTGGCAATCTTGACAACCGCCTCTAGCTCGGCTCCAGTGCTGTGTATGGGGCGTACTTTGTAGACAAAACTGCCACCTAGCCCTTCAGAAAATTCATGTAAAATGTTGACTCGCGTATATTTGGAAAACATTGCGCGCAGGACGCGTTTCACCTTGTTGTCAAGCGGTTTGGAAAGACGGCTATCATCGATGGGGATGGTCATGCTAACTCCTTTGTGCTTGCCAAAAAAAACGAAAGCTTTGGTAATGGTGAAGGTTAACTGATATTTGCGCGGCCGTTATTAAAGCTAAAATCAAGCTCTACTGTCAAATTTTCGTAATTTGCTACGTTAATTGTAAAACGATTTTATTAATGATGCACCCTGAAATCCAAGTAAATGTTGGCAATCAGCGAAAAAAGGGCTGATAATGCAGAAAGCCGCAAATTTTCTCCAAACAGTGTTGTCATTCCCGCGAAAGCGGGAATCCATTGCCCTGCCACCGATGGATCCCCGCCTTCGCAGGGATGACAGGCCTTTTTGAAGGATATCAGTATTTATTTGTAAATCCTCAATAATGCGGGACAACCCCTTAGCAGTCGGTTTTAATCGACGGGTATCGGTTTTAATCGACGGTAAGAGTAGTGGTTCGTGTGCTTTGCTTGTTGGGCTTATCGATTTCGCGGTACGCCCAGCGAATCTCTTTCAAGTATGAAAGTTCAGGATGACCCGTTTTTTTTCTTCAGCAACGCCCGTGACAAAGTAGCGGTATAGGTGCAGCCACTGCTCGAGGGAGAGGTGGCTGGGCAGGGCCTCGCTGGGAAAGCGGCCGTCTTTGGCCAACCGTTTCCACTGATTGTGGGTAAAAACGTTTTTGTACCCGATTTTAAGGTTTTTTCGCCAGCGGCGAAAGCCATAGGTGACAAATTTGTAATACAGATCTTTATGATGAGGTTCGAGTTGGGGGCTGACCCGTTTTTGCATGTGCAGCAGGGTTGCATCGACTCTGGGCACCGGCCGAAATTCAAAGCGATTGATGTTGGCCAGGTTTTCAAACGTAAACCACGGCTGAAAGAGAATTGAAGATTCGGTTGAGGCATTCTGGCCGATAAACTTGTCGGCCGCTTCCCGCTGCATGATGAAGTAGGCGTCGTGTGGCGGATGATTGGACCGCCACAGCTTGAGCATGATGGGGGCGGTAATATTGAACGGGATATTAGAGAAGATGTTGAACGGCTTGGTGGGCAAGCTCGTTTTCAGAAAATCCCCGTTTTTGATTTCCACGTTTGGTATTTTGGCGAGGGATTTGCGCAGGTTGGCGGCGAGCTGGTGATCTATTTCGATGGCCGTGACCCGGCCGGCCCTTTTGGCTACTTCTCGGGTAATGATCCCTTCACCCGGTCCGATTTCCAGAACGAGATCTTCGGCCGAGAAACCAGCTTTGCCCACCAGCTGCCGCACCGTTTTGGCGTGGATCAGGAAGTTTTGGGCGAAATCTTTTTGCTGCCTGTTTTTTCTTGAATCGCTCAACCACACCTCCTGTTTTCAGACCAACAAAGCTCCCCTCCCGATTCGGGAGGGAGTTAGGGGGCGGGTATGTTGACCGTCAAAATACCCCTCCCCGACGCGGTTCAAGGGCTATCCATTCTAACTAAAAAACCCATTGTCTCATACCGGTTCAGGGACTGCTTTTACGCCACATCGCCATTTTGTAGGGCCGCAGCATGCTGCGGCCCTACGGCGCAAGATGCATCCACCACGTCCTATCCGATTATAACCTTGAACCTACACGCCCCTGAGCCGAGCGAAGGATCCCGTCCACTCACATGCAGGTGAAGGTGGCTAAGAATGGGCTTGTAACACTCCAAATCGGGTCTTCTCTTACTGAAGCTTGGTGAGATTCTTTACTCCGCTGCGCTCCGTTCTGAATGACAGGCGATTTTCAGCTTACCTCCCCGCCCCTGAGCCGAGGAGGGGAGCATGTCAGTGTGTTTATATAAAGCTTACTTTATCAAACCCAGCGCAGTTTGTCAGGGTTGCGCATAAAGTAGATATTGTTGATTTTTTCCCCTTCAAGGTCGAGAACCATGGCTGTAATTGGCTTCTCGTTTTGCCAGACCACCATGCCCAGCCGGCCGTTGAGCCGCTTGAATTCCAGCCGGACATCGGCCGGAGCCAGGCGAACCAGACCCAGCATAAAGCGGGCCGCCTTGTCGACCCCATAGACCGGATGACGAGCGGCTGGAACTTTGCCCCCGCTGTCAGACCACACGGTAATCTCATCAGAAAGAAGCCCCACGAGGTCGTTGAGATTGCCCGATTGGCAGGTGGCGATAAATTGATAAAACAGGCGGTCGTGGGTCTCTTCCGGGGTTGAAAAGCGATTCGATCCGCTTTTTAAATGCCCTTTGGCCCGGCTAAAGATTTGCCGGCAGTTTGTGGCGGTGCGTTCGACTACCTTACCAATCGTTTCATATTCAAAGCCAAACGCCTCGCGGAGCAAAAATACCGCTCGTTCTACCGGAGAGAGGGTTTCGAGCAGAACGAGCAGGGCATAAGAAAGGGTTTCGTGGCGCAGGTAAGGGGCATCGGCCGGCTCCATTACCACTGGTGTGGGCAGCCAGGGACCGGTATAGGTTTCGCGCTGTTTTTGCAGGACGCGCAGCCGGTCGATGCATAACCGGGTGACCACGGTAGTGAGCCAGCCGCGGGGGTTATCGATGCGAGTTTGGTCCGCCTCATGCCAGCGGATAAACGCTTCCTGCACCATGTCCTCTGCCTCAGGGACTTCACCCAACATGCGATAGGCGATGGCCATCAGGCGCGGCCGGAATTCTTCAAATAAATCATCCATGATGGCTTATGATCATAGCGACATCGCGGGCGCTGGCCAAGCTAGTATCGGCCAGCATCCCTTCTGCATCAACCCAGTCGCCAATGACGTACACGTTTGGTGAATCTTCAATGACGATAGACGGCCGCGGTCGGGCCGCTTCAACCAGGGCATGGGTGACGGTCATGCGCGGCAGAAAATCACACAGCACCGCCTCCTGGCGCCAGCCCGGCTGCAGCTGATCGAGCGCCTGTTCCATAAAGGCTCGGTGCTCTTCAGGAGAACGGTGGTCGTCCGGAGCGATGTAAACGGCCGTGTGAACGAGGGTGTGGCCGGCCGGAGCCAGCCTGGCCGATTTAGAGTGCACCACGTGATAGTATGACAAGCCAACCCCCAACCCGAGCTGGATGTCGGGGTTGGGCAGGCGGCGCAAACCAACCGTCAGGCAGGCCGCCTGGATGGGACGTAGCCGGTCGACCACCTGGGCCAGGGATTCACTTGCCGGGAGCAGATCAACGGCTGCGGCCGGTGGGATAGCCAGCACCACGTGGCGGGCAAAAACCGCTTTTTCCCGGGCAAACTCGATTTTGTAGCCATCGGTTGACTCTTTGAAAATCGCCGTAGCCCGAGCCTGGGTCATCATTGGGATACCTGCGGCCGCCGCTTTTTGACGCAGGTCTGATACCAGCTGCCCCCAGCCGCGGTCGAGATAAAGCACATTCGAAGTCAGAGCCAGCTTGACTTGAGCCAGGGTGGCCCCGGCGCTCATGCGGTCCGGGTCGTTGGCATAGGTGGTCAGGCGGCTGGTTGTTTCAAACAGGACGCGGAGGCGGTGATCGGAGATGTTTTGATCGAGCCACTGTCGCCAGGTCATCTGGTTTAGGCGCGCCGATGGTTCATGACGCACCATTTTTAGCAGCCCCTGCAGATACCCCAGCCGCCGGCCGCGCAGCATTTTACTTCTAAAAAATGCGCCGGGGGTCAGCGGCAGATGATCGAGGCCGGACCCGGTTAGGGCGGTTGGGGATTTGCCGAAGCCCGGTGTTTTCCCCTGGGGTTGAATGCCCAAGCCATTGAGTACCTTCATCCCTGCTCCGCCGCGGTAGAGGGCGTGTGGACCTAAGTTGAGGTAATACCCATCTTTTTGCCGAGTGTGGGCCCGGCCGCCGAGGTGCTGTGATTTTTCAAAAACTGCGACCTGCTGACCCTGTTTTTGCAGTAGCAGCGCGGCCGAAAGTCCGGCCAGCCCACCCCCGATGATAACGGTGTCGAAATTGTTCATGAGAACCTCCTTATGAGACAACAGACTTCAGACCCCCGACTACAGCAGCGCTGGTTTTCTGATATCTGAAGTCCGAGGTCTGTAGTCTTTATATGGTTGACGAACGAGGTTCCGATTTTGTGACATCAGAAGACAACAGACGACAGACCTCAGACCGCAGAGGGTTGGTTCTCTGAAGTCTGTGGTCTGTTGTCTGTCGTCTTTTCACACTTATTGAGCGCCTCACACCGACACATCTGCCATTCCTTCAGGGAATTTTTCATCCGTTCGATTTGGGCGATTTGCCGATTAAGCTCTGTGATTTTGGCGTCGATCAAGGTTTTGGTGTGAGGAGAAGGAGGTTGGTCCAACCGCTGATTTTGAACGAGTTGCTGACATTCAGAGATTGTCAGCCCATTTTTGCGGCCGTTTTGAATCAAATTTAGGTGCAGTATAACCACTTCTGTGTATTGTCGACGGCCGTTGACGCGTTTTGGCTGGGGTAAGAGCCCCACCTGTTCATAATAGCGAATGGCGGAGGTGCGCAGGCCGGTCATGCGACCGATTTCACCGATTGAGAAAAGCTGCATATCTTCTTTCCTTGACTTCAAGTGCACTTTAAATGGTACCGTTTTGGTTATCGATTATGAAATAAAGGAGTAGGATTTCATGAAACAACAATTGATCTGTGATGTCAATGCGATTCAACTGGCCGAACGGGCGTCCCATCAAGCCTTGACGGATCGTCTGTTTCAGGACGAAGTGCGAGAAGTAAGGGAAGTAGGAGATGGTTATGGTTTCCAATTTTCAGAATCGTTATTTGAAGACCTGTGTCTTTACGTTAAAAATGAACGCCTTTGCTGCCCATTTTTTCATTTTGAAATTGTGGTGAACGCTGCCCGAGGACCCATTTGGCTCAATTTGCGGGGACCGGATGGGATTAAAGCGTTCATCGCTCAGGAGCTAAATTTAGCCGAACAGCATGAGAGAGATGAAGATTGGCAATAATCCGGTCCTTCATTGACTTGGTTGCTACCTATCACCCAACACCTATCACCCATCACCCAATACCCACTCCGCCACCTGCATCGCGATATCGTGTGGCATATCAACGCTGCCCTGATTGTAAAGCGTGATGATCGTGTATTTCTCATCCGGGTAATGGGCCAGGGAGGAAGTAAACCCAAGGATATTGCCGTTGTGGCCCAAAAATTGACGGTTGTTAAACGTGACCTTATACCAGCCCAGGCACATCACAAAGTTAAGCTGCTTCTCGTTGCCGGATTTTGAGGGGTGGGGGGTCCACATCAGCCGGCGATTTTTTTTACTGAGCAGCTGGTCGCTGTAAAAAGAGCGTTCCCAGCGGACCAGATCGGCAACAGAGGAGAGCAAGACGCCGGCCGAGAAGGTGCCGGAGGTGCTGTAATACGCTTTGTTCTTAAGTTCGCCATTTTCCAATGAGTAACCGGCCGCCCGGTTTTTGACGATGGCATACGGATCATTGACGCGGGTACTGTGCATGCGCAGCGGATTAAAAATCCGGTTTTTGAGCACTTCTCCATATGTTTGACCGGTTACATTTTCAAGAAGTAGTCCTAGCAGATAGTATCCGGTATTGTCATAGCTGTGTTTTTCTCCCGGATCAAAGAGGAGAGGTAGGTCGGCCACGAGGTCGAGAATCGCCTGGCGGGAAATATCGAGGCGGGTGGTTTCCCAATATTCCGGCACTTCGGTATAGCTTTTGATACCGGACTGGTGGGCCAGGATGTGGCGGATGGTAATCGGCTGCCAATGGTTGGGTAAATCGGCCAGATAGCGGCCGATGGGATCCTCAAGGGCGATTTTGCCGTCCTGAACGAGCTGCAGCACGGCCGTGGCCGTAAACATTTTGGTCAGCGAGGCGATTTCAAATACCGTGTCCTCGGTAACCGGGAGATCATGTTCTAAATTCGCATAGCCATAACCCTTGACGAGCCGTGATTCTCCCCAATGGATAACCGCCAGGGCCAGACCGGGAACGTGATGTTTTTCCATTGCTTGGTTAATGAGTTGATCGATTGGAATCATGGGTTTATTGTACCTCGGGATGGGTGATGGGTGATGGGTGATGGGTGTTGGGTGTTAGTTAGTGGGTGATCTATTCGTGGGGAAGGGAAGGCAGCAACATAGATTAAAATTACCCAACAGTCAACAGATAACCATCAAAGAATCACGATTATCGGGTAAAATCAGCAACCATCCGCGAGACCCGCGGCAAAAAAAAGAAAAAGAGGAAAAAATGATCATAAATGAAAAAGTTGTCGAGGCGATGAACGCGCAAATTCGCAGTGAATTTGGGGCATCAGCCCAGTATGTGGCGATTGCCGTCTATTTTGACGAAGAAGGGCTGCCGGATCTGGCCGCTTATTTTTATCGTCAATCGGAAGAAGAGCGGATGCACGCCATGAAATTCGTTCATTTTATGTTGGAAACCGGGGCCAAGCCGATCATACCCGGGCTGCCGGAGATGAGAAACGAATTTTCATCGGCCGCTGAGGCGGTGCAGTTTGCCCTCGATCAAGAGATGCGAGTGACCGACGAGATCAACAACCTCGTCTCGCTGGCGGTTCAGGAAGGGGACCACGCCAGCAACCAGTTTTTGCAGTGGTTTGTGACCGAGCAGGTCGAAGAAGTGGATTCGATGTCGACGCTGCTGCAGACGATCAAGCACGCGGCCGGTAACCTGCTCTTTGTCGAGGATTACGTGCGCCGCAACGCCCAGATAATGGATGTGTCGGCCGCTGAGGAATAATCTCTATTCCCTTTCGCCCATCCCCCGTAAAGCTTTTCTTGTCGCCGAGACAATCAGCTCGTGTTCTGCGCCATGGAGGCGGGCTGCGAACGTGTCCAGGGTATCATGTGGCTCAAAACCGACCTCGCGGTATTCGATGACCGGCCCGGCATCCACTTCCGGAATCGCGTAGTGAACCATACAGCCGGAAGCGGTAATTTCTCCGGCTTGAAAAGCGGCAAACGCCCTTTCAATGGCTCGGGTACCGGCAAACCGGCCAGGCAGGGCCGGGTGCAAATTAATGACCCGGCCGGGAAATTGATCGAGAAAGGCGGGGGATAAAATGCGCATAAAACCGGCCAGGACGATTAAGTCCGGCCGGTGCTCTCTCACCATCCGGGCCAGCGCCACATCATAACTTTCTCGATCAGGGAACCCTTTTGCCGACAAAAATATAGACGGGATTCCCACTGCGGCCGCTCGCTCTAGCCCGTAAGCGCTTTTTTTATTGCTGATAACGGCCGCAATATCGGCCGGCAGATGGCCGGATTGAGCGGCGTCAATCAAAGCCTGCAAATTGCTGCCCCCACCGGAAATAAGCACGACAAGACGACTCATTGACGATCCAGGCCCGTTATCTGCACAGTTTGCTCCCCGGCGATGATTTTTCCCACCACAAAGAGATCGTCACCCAACGCCCGCTGCGCCAGGGTGACGTGATTGGCCGGCACGACGATGAGCATCCCCAGCCCCATGTTGAACACTCGAAACATTTCCCGTTGAGAAACCTGGCCCAACTGACGCACAAGGTTAAAAATCGGCTGCTCCGGCCAGCTGCCCCGCTCGATGACGGCGGCCGTATCTGGTGGGAGGATACGCGGTAAATTTTCGATGATGCCCCCTCCCGTGATGTGGGCCAGACCATGTATTTCTACTTCATTGGCCCTCAGCTGATTGATGTGGGATAAATAAAGCTTGTGCGGGGTTAGCAAAATTTGCCCGATCTCGCGCCGATCAAGCTCCGCCACCGGCTCCAGCCAATTTTCATCAGCCAGAGCGGCGCGGGCCAGCGTGTACCCGTTGGTATGCAGCCCCGATGAAGCCAGACCCAGGATCACATCTCCTGTTTCGATTTGGGAGCCATCGATCAATTTCGGCTCGTCAACAACGCCGACGATGGTGCCCACCACATCAATTTCTTCATCGGCATACACCCCCGGCATCTCGGCCGTTTCACCCCCCAAAATGGCGCACCCGGCCGCCCGGCAGGCGTCGGCCATCCCTTTGACGATCAAGGCGGTTTGCTGAGGATCAAGTTTGGAGGAGGCGATGTAGTCGAGAAAAAAAAGGGGTTGGGCCCCCTGAACCAAGATGTCGTTGATACAGTGGTTAACTAGGTCGTGACCGATCGATTCCCATCGATTGAGGCGGGCGGCCACGCGCGTTTTGGTGCCTACGCCATCCGTCGAAGCGACGAGAATCGGATGGTTCATATTTTTGAAGGCGGCCGCTGAATACAACCCGCCAAACGATCCTAATCCCGCCAACACTTGAGGGGTATAAGTTGACTGAACCGCATCTTTCATCAATTTGGTGGCGGTCTGACCGGCATCAATGTCAACACCGGCGCGGGAGTATGCGCTGTTACTGCTCATATTTTTAACGGATTTGTGTCTAATGGTTTAATAGTTTATTGATATATTGGTGTATTGATGGGTAAGAATGGCGCGATGATCATTCGACTATTAAACCAATAAACCTATACACAACATTTAAACCAATAAATAGTTACGCCCTATATTCCCCAATATCCTTCCGAAAGTGAACCCCATCAAAATGGATTTTGGATACGCCTTTGTAGGCATTTTGCAGGGCTGTGGTCAAATCATGTCCATGACCGCTGACGGCCAGCACCCGACCACCGCTGGTGATTAGCTGCTCGTTTTCCAAGGTTGTTCCAGCGTGAAAAACCGACACACCCGATAAACCGGCGGCTTCATCCACGCCGCTGATCGGCAGCCCCTTCGGATAGCCGGCTGGATACCCGGGTGAGGCCATCACAACAGTTGCACACACGCCTTCTTCAAAAGATAAATCAATCTGATCGAGCTGGCTTCTGGTACAGGCCAGGATAAGGTCTACCAAATCATTTTTTAACAGAGGCAAAATGACCTGGGTTTCTGGATCGCCAAAGCGGCAGTTAAATTCCAGAACCTTGGGTCCATCATCGGTTAACATGAGACCCGCATATAGAACGCCAATGTAAGGCATGCCCATAGAGGCCATGCCGTTAATTGTCGGCTGGAGGATCCGTTCCGTAATTTCCTGCACAAATTTCTCTTCAATTTCCGGAACCGGGGCAAATGCCCCCATCCCGCCGGTGTTGGCTCCTTCATCCCCATCAAAGGCGCGTTTGTGATCGCGGGCGCAAATGAGCGGCCGTACCGTTTTCCCGTCCGAAAGGGCCAGGAGCGAGATCTCGGGACCGGACAGCTTCTCCTCAATGATGATTTCAGCCCCGGCCGCGCCAAAAGCGTTATCTTGCAGCATAAGCGTGACGGCCGTTTGCGCCTGACCCAGTCCGGAACAAACCACCACCCCTTTTCCGGCCGCCAGGCCGCTGGCTTTGACTACGACCTGCCCATTAGGGGCGGTCGCTGCCAGGTAAGCCATCGCTTCGTTGTAATCGGTGAAGGGTTCAAATGAGGCGGTAGGAATCCCCATATCGCGCATAAACGTTTTGGAAAACAGCTTTGATGATTCCAGTTGGGCTGCCGCGGCGGTTGGCCCGAAAATGCGCAGGCCGTCCCGATGGAAAAGATCGACGATCCCATCGGCCAGCGGTGCTTCCGGACCTACAATGGTCAAATCAATATGATGATCACGGGCAAATTTGCAAAGCTGTGTTAAATGGCTGACCGGGATGGCCACGTTTTCTGCAGAAGCGCGACCGTTAGCTGCCGGCCAGCTGGTTCCACCGTTGCCTGGAGCAACGTAAATGTAGGAGACGCGGGGAGATTGAGCCACTTTCCAGGCCAGGGCGTGCTCTCGGCCGCCAGATCCTATGATAAGTACTTTCATAAAAAGTCCTGAGTGAGTGAAAAGTAAAGGTGTTTAAACGATGAGAGATTGAGAGACGACCCCAATCGTAAATCGTAAATCCTAAATCGTCAATCGCATCTCTCTAACCCCACATATCTTCAAATTCAAATTTCCCTCGCTCCTCTGAAAAAAGCCAATCGGGTACATCGAGAGGATAATTTCCTGAAAAACAGGCGGTACAGTGACCGGATTTTTCACTTTTAACCCCTTGTTTAACCGCCTTTTCCATACCGGGCAAGCTTAAATAAGCAAGTGAATCCGCCCCGATTTTGCGCCGAATCCCGTTGATGTCCATCCGGTGACCGATGAGCTGATTATAGGTCGCCATGTCAATGCCCATAAAGCACGGGTGGCGAACCGGTGGGGAGGAAACGCGCACGTGCACTTCAATTGCCCCCGCCTCTCGTAAAAGAGAGATAATCGGACCGATGGTGTTCCCACGAACGATCGAATCATCAATTAAAATGACCCGTTTTCCGGCCAGGTTGCTGGGCAGGGGATTGTATTTGAGACGAACGCGCTCTTCGCGCATTTCGTTGGTAGGTTGAATAAAGGTCCGGCCGATGTAGCGATTTTTGGTCAAGCCTTCATTAAATGGAATCCCGGTCGTGCGACTGTAGCCGATCGCTGCCGGGATGGCTGAGTCGGGCACACCCATCACAAAATCGGCCTCTGCCGGTGCTTCGGCCGCCAATTGTTCACCTAAACGCTGCCGCACTTCGTGGATGATTTGCCCCTCGAACATCGAATCCGGCCGAGCGAAATAGACGTATTCAAAGATGCAGAGCGCCTGTTTAGGCGCTTCCGCCCGGGCGATGGTGGTGATCCCGTTTTTGTCCAGGCGAATGATCTCGCCGGGCTCAACGTCGCGCACAATTTTGGCACCCATCGTCAGGATGGCGCACGTTTCTGAAGCCACCACATACCCGTCATCGAGTTCCCCAATCGACAGCGGCCGCAATCCAAGTGGATCCCGCATGGCGTATATCCCCTCAGCGGTGAGCAGCACCAGAGAAAAAGCCCCCTGGGCCACTCGCATAAAGGTAGTGAGGCGCTTTTCCCATACCGAATTTGATTTTTGGCTAAAGCCGTTCATCAATTCAGGGGATGGATTGACTTTTCCGGTAAAATGGCCGCCGCCGTTAAAAACGGTGAGGGGTATGCTCGTTTCTTCTTCAATTTCACTGGCCCAGGCGGAGGACGGGCTGGCCAAGACCTGAGTGATGACCTCGCTGTCGGTCGTTGACGACAACCCCACCCCGCGCTGGAGAAGCTTATGTCGCAAATCCAGAGCGTTGGTTAAATTCCCGTTGTGTCCCAGAGCGAGCGGACCATAAATTGTTTCGATCAGGTGCGGTTGGGCATTGCGCAGATGGGAGGATCCGGTAGTAGAGTAGCGTACGTGGCCTATGGCCATATGGCCGGTCAGTCGCTTGATGTGTTCCTCAGTAAAAATTTGGGGCACCAACCCCATTTCTTTGTGCTGATGGGTTGTCCGGCCGTCGTAGGTGCAAATTCCGGCGCTTTCCTGACCGCGATGCTGCAGGGCATGGAGACCAAAATAGGTCAGGCGCGCCACGTCTTGACCTGGGGCATAGATGCCAAAGATGCCACATTCATCATGAAATTTATCGTCACCCCACCATTCGTTATCATGTTGCTCCTGCTTCATTGATGTTTCTCCTTGGTTAGCCTTTTAGCACGGTGCTCTGCACCTGTCAGCACGCCGCTTTGCGGCTTTCAGCTATCAGCTGCTAAGAGGCGCGGATGCGCCGAGCTGACAGGGCCAACAGCCCGTGCTATCGCGCTAGCTTCAATCTCTCTCTCGCGGCCAAAACGATCTCTCTTGCCGCTCTCACTTCTTCTGTACATACGGTTAAATGCCCCATTTTACGGCCGGGGCGAGCCTCTTTTTTGCCGTACAGGTGAACTTTGACCATCCCGTTCGGTGTGGCTCGATGCCACTTGGGTTCACCCTCAAGCCATAAGTCACCAAGCAAATTTGCCATGGCGGCCGGCCGCTGTTGAGAAGCGTCACCAACAGGCAGCCCGCAAATGGTGCGCAGCTGCTGTTCAAATTGGCTGGTCACGTGCCCTTCGATAGTTAAATGACCGGAATTGTGGGGGCGAGGGGCGATTTCGTTGACCAAAAGTTGACCATTTGACGCTATAAAAAATTCTACACAAATAACCCCAATCAGGTCTAGCGATGTGGCGATGGTATGGGCATTTATTAACGCCATTTTTGTGATGTTTGGATCCACCTCGGCCGGACACAGCGACAGGTCAAGAATATGGTTGACGTGGTTGTTTTCGATAGGGCCATAGGTCACCATATTTCCCTGCACATCCCGTCCAATAATGACCGAGATCTCTTTTTCGAGATCGATAAACGATTCCAAAACAGCCGATTGCCGGCCGATCGCCTCCCAGGCTGAGGCGGCCGCGCCATGCTCTCTAATTACAACCTGTCCCTTGCCGTCATAACCGGATTCGGCGGTTTTGAGGACGGCCGGTAAAGGCCAATCAAACGGGGCAAAATCAGATTCGCTGTTAATGATGCGGAACGGGGAAACCGGCAGCCCATTTTCCTGCAAAAAAGATTTTTCTCGCTGACGATTTTGGGCTACTTGCAGGGCGGTTATCCCCGGCCGGAGGGGGCAAATTTCGCTGACCGCTTCGGCCGTGAGCAGCGGAATATTTTCAAATTCATAGGTAACGACGTCAACCGCTTGGGCAAACGCCCGTACCTGTTCCAGATCTTCGTAGGGGGAGGTCCAGGAAACATCGGCCAGCTGACCGGCAGGGGAATCCGGTCCGGGGCCATAAACGTGAACCCGATATCCCATCCGACGGGCAACGCTGGCCAACATCCGACCCAGCTGACCGCTGCCCAGAATACCGATTGTGGAGGGAGGAAGAATGGACATGTGAAGTACGAAATACGAAATATGAAATACGATTTACGATTTTAGATTGAAGTGTCTCTTGTTTGATGTCTGTGGTCTGAAGTCTGAAGTCTATTCCAATATGCTTTTTTCAACTTCCTGCGCCCGACTAGCCCGAAAATCAGCCAGCTTTTGCCGCAGGTCATCGTCGTTGAGAGCCAGGATGCCAACAGCGGTCAGGGCCGCGTTAATCGCTCCGGCCCGGCCGATGGCCATCGTTGCTACCGGCACGCCGGCCGGCATCTGCACAATCGATAACAGGGAATCCAGGCCGTTGAGCGCCCGACTTTGAATCGGGACCCCGATGACCGGTAGGAGAGTATGACCGGCCGTCATGCCCGGCAAATGGGCAGCGCCCCCTGCCCCGGCAATGATCACTTTTAAACCCCGACCGGCCGCTTTTTCCGCATAGTCAACCATCAAGGTTGGGGTACGATGGGCCGAGACCACCTTCTTCTCAAAAGGAACCCCAAATTTGATTAACGTTTCGCACGCGTGCCGCATCGTTTCCCAGTCTGAGGTGCTGCCCATGATGACTCCGACGTGAGGTTGATCCGCCATTTTGTCTCCTTCAACATTCATGGTTATTTCGCCACCATTTTGATTTGCTTTAATATCAGCCAGTTTTCATTCCCTTCATGGGTCAGGGGGGAACCCGTTTGGGGATCGATTACGCGCACAACCAGCTTGTAAACCCCGGCCGGGATCTCCGGATTGACCACAATATCAAAATCCCACCGCACAATTTCACCCGGCTGCCATGATTGAGGTGGATAAAAACGACGGAGGTCATTTTCCCGCTCGATGATGCCGCCCCAAACGTTGCCCTGCTCATCTTCGAGCATCACGGTGGGCATGAATCCGGCCGGCAAAGGGGAGTCTACCGACCAATAAAGGGTGACCGGAATCCAGGTGCTAGGCGGATGAAGAAAGTGATCGGCGGTCATAAAAGAATCCTGAGCCAGGCGATATCCTTCCAGGTTAACGCTGTTTGGATAAGAGACGCGAAGTGGGGTGGCCGAGAGGGGGAGATCGGAAAATTGATATTGCAGCGCGTACGCTTTGACGTCAACCCCGGCCGGAAAAACCTCGGTGACCAGCGGAAACCGTTCTCCCAACCAGTTTTGCACGATTCTTCTTTGATCACCCAGGTAATTTGGCAAGCCGTTTCCGGGTGCGTCGGTACCCGCCTGAACGAGCCACAATACGTCAGAGTCAAAATAGGGAGTCAACCCTTCTGCAATCTCCTCCTCAGTTTCAACGTTATTTGACAGCGGGGTTTCAAACGGCTGCTTAAAATAGTGGCCAAAAATCATTTGATACCAGTTGAGGTGAATGACCACCGTATCGCTATCTGTTTTTTGCCGTTCCACAAACTCGGCCGCCGCCCGAAAATTTTCCTGCTGTTTAATCGGCTGTCGCATCTCCTGCTGACCCGCGAACATAAATAGAAAAATCGCGCCGATAAAAACACCCTGAAACCAGTTAATCTTCCCGTTTTTGCCCAGTATGGCCGTCGAAAGGATAAAAGAGAGGGGAATGATGGCAAACGAAAAGGGTTTAGTGGTGAAAAACTGGACGGAAACAATGACGTATACGATCAGGCCAAAGGAGGTCAGCAGCCACAGCGTCCAGGCGTAGGACGAGGCCCAGTCGCGAAAATTGGCTATCGCCACCGCCAAAACCAGAAGAAGCAGGAGCAGGCCCTCGTTCCCTGAAAAATTTAAAAGCGATTGAAAATCGAGAAGGGTTTTGGCTGCCCCCAAAAAAGTGGGATAAAGATTTCCAATACCGAGATCGCCCCCGCCCTGGGTCCCGGTGGTAAAAATGTTGTAGAAGTATGGCAGAATGGCCAGCCCGACCAGCGAAAGGGGGACTAATCCAAACAGAGCCTCGGCCGGCCGGCGCGGTGCCCGCCAAAGAAGCAGCAAAGCGATGACGGGGATAGCGGTGACGGCCAAGACGTGCATGTAAACCGCTGCGGTGAGGGTCACAAAGATAATCGCCAGGCGAACCCACAGCGGCCGCGTTTTTTGATAATCGATGGTCAGGGCCGCCCATACGGCCGTGGCGGTCAAAAATAAGACCGGGGAGTACATGCGCACATCCTGATGTTGATAAACGATCAGGGGATTTAGGGCGAACAACAGGGTTGCTACGGCCGCGCGCGGGTGCCCCATCTCTTTTTTGCCGATCTGGTAGACGATCGCTACCGTTAACATGCCGAGTAAGGCGGGGAGGGTTCTGAGCGCTAAATCGGTATCGCCCGTCAGCTGACGCCACGGTTTGATAAAGGCGAAGAAAAATAGCGGATGGCGATTCAGGGTTAAATCCGCCATATGTGTAAACAAGGTGCTGTACGGCAGGTCAGAAAAATGCAGGCTGGCCCCTTCATCGCCACCTAGACTTCGCCAGGTGAGTTGGGGCAGACGCGTCAGGGCGGAAATTAGCAAAATGCCAAGATAGGTGAGCGTGCGAGAAGCCTGGCTAGATAATTTTAGCGAGGTCATTTTTCTCTCGACTATGAAATCTGACAGCGTCATAAAAAAGAAAATTATCCTTCAAGAAGGGCGATCTGACGTCGGATGCGCGGTTCGGCCGGAATCTCGGCCGGCTCAAATGTCCGGCCGGTCAATTTTTCATAGGCGGCGATATACCTTTCGGCCACCGCGACCCGGAAATCATCCGGCATCTGGGGTGGCTCGCCATCACCACGATAACCCTGTTTGGCATACCATTTGCGCAAAAATTCCTTGTCGAAGTTTTCCGGTTCACGGCCGTGTCCCCAGCTGTCAGCGATCCAAAAGCGGCTTGAGTCCGGCGTGTGAATCTCATCGATCAGGGCTAGACGGCCGTTGATTATCCCCATTTCGTATTTGGTATCCACCAAAATCAAGCCCGCCGCGGCCGCCAGCTTCTGACCGCGTTTGAAAACCGCGATCGCCGCTGCCTTAATTTCTTGCCACATCTCCGGTGAGACAATCTGCCGGGCTAATATTTCTTCTTCAGTAATGCGCTCGTCGTGTTCCCCCTGAGCGGCCTTTGTGGTCGGGGTGATGATCGGCTCCGGCAGCCGGTCGTATTTTTGCAGCCCATCCGGCAGTTCAATTCCGTAGGGGTGCCGGTCACCCTGCTCGTATAAATACCACAGGGAGGTTTTGGTGACGCCGGTGATATAGCCGCGGACCACCACTTCTATGGGGATCGGTTCCGCCTCGTGAGCCACGGTCACGTTAGGATCAGGCGAGCTGATGACGTGATTATCGACCAGATCGGCCGTCTGTTCAAACCACCACAGGGCCAGCTGATTGAGAACCTGCCCTTTATACGGGATCAATCCCAAAATTCGGTCAAAGGCGCTTACTCGATCGGTGGTGACCAGTACTCGCCGGCCGTTTTGCAAATAAACGTCGCGCACTTTCCCCGCATATTTTGGCCCCAATTCATCCAAATGGGTTTCGGATAAGCAGTGGGGGAGCGAGTTGTGAAGTTGGGCTGTCGGAATCATGAGGGCTGAGTCCTGAGTCCTAAGTTCTGAGTCCTGAGTGCGAATTGAGCGTACTATCTTAGCACTTTCAACTCAGGACTTTGCACTTCTTTTTAGGACTTCTCACTTAATTTTTCTAAAATATCGGCAATCGTCATCTCTTCTAATGAATTCAATATCAAATCCGCCTGACTAAAATCAAGCTGTTTGGTGACGGCATTGGGCACGGCAACCGCTTTCATCCCGGCTTCTTGGGCGGCGATCACCCCGTGGAGCGAATCTTCCAGCGCCACCGCCCGCGAGGGATCAACCTTTACGGCCGCGCAGGCGGCCAGATATACGGCCGGATCCGGCTTGGTGCGATTATCAACATCTGTTGAGGTGCGAACCGCGTCAAACTCAAACATCAGACCCAACCGAGGCAAATGATAATTGAGCCAGCGAGCCGGTGAGCTGGAGGCGATGGCCATCTTTAAGCCGAGCGTTTTGGCCTCTGCCAGCCGATCAAGTACGCCGGCCATTGGCCCTCGTTGGGCGATGATTTCCTGATCCCGCTGTCGAACCGATTGATATACTTCTTCTCGGTTAACCGGCCGGTCAAGGTGTGATTCTAAATATGCCAGCGCGTCAAACGTGTCCATCGAACCGACATTTTCAAGCCAGCGATCCACCGGGAATTCCAGATCAAACTCGCGGTATATTTCCGACCACGCTTCAACCGAAGAAGACTCGGTGTCTAGAATGAGGCCATCGAAGTCGAAAATTACTGCATCAAACATAAATAATGGTTGGTTGTTGGTTTATTGGTTATTAGTTTATTGGTTTAATTGTTTATTGGTCTACTATTTCACAGCTACATAAATACACCAATAACCAATACACTATTACACCATTAGACTGATACACCAATAACCCGCTACCTAATTGCTTTGATTCCATTAACAAACAGCGCCAGCCCCAAATTGCCGGCCTGGCCGTGATGATAACCGGGATGCTGCCAGGGGAATACGTGATCTTCCGGATGGGGCATCAACCCCATCACGTTGCCGGCCTCGTTACAGATCGCGGCCACCTGACCAACCGAGCCGTTGGGGTTGTATGGATAAACTGCCTGACCGTAGGTTAGGGTAATCCGATTTTCTCGCTCCAGCTGGGCCAGAATCGACTCATTGGCCACGGCAAATCGCCCTTCTCCATGGGCGACCGGGCAGTAGATCGGTTCTGTTAACCGTTCGGTAAAGAGGCAGTGGCTGTGTAAATTGGGTTCTAAAACCACCCAGCGACATTCAAAGCGGCTGTCCTGATTGTAAGTTAAGGTAAACGGCCGCTCATGCGCAGATTTTAATCCACCCGACAGCAGACCGGATTTTACGAGAGCCTGAAAGCCGTTGCAGATGCCCAAAACCGGCCGGCCGCTGGCGACAAAATCCGCCAGGTGCTCGCTCAAAAAATGGCGCAAATCCGCCGACCAAACAACGCCTGCCCCCAAATCATCACCATAAGAAAAACCACCCGGAACCACCAGCATATGATAATCGGCCAGAGATTTATCACCGGCAAGGAGCTGATTCATGTGGATGATTTCTGGCGCGCCACCGGCCAGCTGACACGCCAGAGCGGCATCGCGATCGCGATTGGTGCCGTTGGCGTGCAAAATTAACACTTTTGGCGCAGATTTTAACGCCGGGGTTGTGGGTTGCGGGCTGCCGTTTGTTGAAGGAGAAATATCGATGGCGGACGGGGCGCTGCTGATCGTGTGACCGCGAAATGCCTGGTCTAATTCGGCCGCTGTAGAGCGAATCACCCCTCGACCATCAACGGTGACCGTCAACATATCCGAAGCGGTGACGTCACCGATTTTCGCCAGGGTTAACCCTTCAAAAAGCGCCTCAAATTTTTCCTGTTTGGCTTTCGGCACTGTAACCACCAGCCGGCCTAATGACTCAGAAAAAAGAACCTGAGCTTCAGTCAATGGTTGATCGGTTGGCACCTGATAGAGATTGATTTGAGCGCCCAATCCACTGGCCAGAACCATTTCAGCCAGGGTGACGGCCAGGCCCCCTTCTGAACAGTCGTGTGCGGCTGAAACCAGTCCGGCTTGAATTGCCTGATAGAGGGTCCGATAAACCGCTAAGCTCTCTTCACTCGGTTGAGGGCAAGTCGAGAGAGACGGATCGATATTCATGATCTCGGCATAGTGGCTGCCCCCGATTTCATCTCGGGTGAGGCCCAGGAGATAAATCCCTTCACCGGCCGCTTTAAACGGCATGGTGATCGATTTGGCGACATCCGGCACGATACCCATCGCTGAAATCAGAAGGGTGCCGGGAATGGCGTGTTTCTGCCCATCTGCTCCAGTGTACTCGTTATTAAGGCTGTCTTTGCCGGAAATATACGGGGTGCCGTAAGCAACGGCCGCATCGTAGCACCCCTGGGCGCAGCGCACCAGGGCCCCTAATCGGTCGGGTAAATTGGGATTGCCCCAGCAAAAGTTATCTAAAATAGCGATTTGATCCGGGTCAGCGCCAACAGCTACTGCGTTGCGGATCGCCTCGTCGATAGCCGCCCAGGCCATCGCATAGGGGTCGATTGCTGAAAATTGAGGACACAGACCATTTGCCAGGGCGACCGCTTTGACCGGGCCTCCATTTTGGCTGAACTGCGTATCCAGCGGCACGAGCACGGCCGCATCACTTGGACCATGCTGGGCGCGGCCGACCAGCGGCTTGACGGCGGTGCTGCCCTGCACTTCATGATCGTATTGGCGAATCGTATCTTCTTTGCTGCGAATGTTGGGATGAGCCAGAAGTTTGAGCAGCGCCCACTGCGGCGGCTTGGGTGGAGCCGGGGGAATTAAATCCAGCGGTGCGGCCGGTGACCATTTGGCGGTCATCCGTCGCTGAGGCAGCCCATCGTGTAAAAATGCTTCGCTTAAATCACCGACCAGTCGATCCCCGTAAAAAATCTGGAGGCGGGCATCCCCGGAAAATGAACCCAGCACGGTTGCTTCGACATCCTGCCGGGCACAAATCTCTTCCAAACGGGCCAAATTTTCGGCCGGGACCGCCAGAACCATCCGCTCCTGAGCTTCACTAAGCCACAATTCCCACGGCTGCAGACCGGGGTATTTGACCGGAATATTTTTAAGTTGAACGGTGGCCCCCAATTCTTCGCTCATTTCGCCAACGGCCGAGGAGAACCCCCCGGCGCCACAGTCGGTAATGGCGGTATATAAATTTTCATCGCGAGCGCGCAGAATCACCTCTAGGGTTTGTTTTTCCATGATCGGGTGGCCGATTTGCACGGCCGTACCGGCAATCTCGGTGGTCGAGGTGTCCATCTCCATGCTGGAGAAGGTCGCTCCCCGCAGGCCGTCGCGGCCGGTTCGGCCGCCAACCGCCACGATCAGGTCGCCCACGTTGGGCGTGGTGGGGTGCGAGCCAACCGGTAAGATGCCCAGCGAGCCGCAGTAGACGAGCGGGTTGGCCGTATAGCCCACGTCGTAGATGATCGCCCCGTTGACGGTGGGAATGCCCATTTTGTTGCCGTAATCTTCGATCCCGGCAATGACGCCGGTTTGCACCCGCTGTGGATGGAGAACGCCTTCAGGCAGGCGGTCGGCCGGGAAATTTTGCGGTCCAAAACAGAGCACGTCGGTGTTGGCGATCGGCCGGGCGCTCACGCCGATGATGTCGCGGATGACGCCTCCGATACCGGTGTTCGCCCCACCAAACGGTTCGAGGGCTGAGGGATGATTGTGGGTTTCAACTTTAAACGCCAGATCAAATTGATCGGTAAACGCCACAATACCGGCATTATCCACAAAGGCGGATTTAACCCACGGTTTGGCTACTTCTTCAGTGGCGGCCCGCAAATAGGTGTTGAGAATTCCGGGAACGGTTTCGCGCTCTCCATCAGGGCCTTCATAATCGATTAAGGCGCGAAAGGTTTTGTGCACGCAATGTTCCGACCACGTTTGGGCCAGCATTTCCAGCTCGATATCGGTTGGTTCTCGTCCTTCCTGCTGAAAGTAGGTGCGGATCGCCTGCATTTCGGCCAGATTCATCGACAGACGGCGCTCTTTGCTGATCGCTTCCAAAGCGGCGTCATCGACCTCGGTCACCGGAACCGTTTCCACCAGCCCGGATGCTTCGTGATATTCGATAAACGGCGGGGCAATCGGGGCAACGGCCGTTTGCTGTATGACCGGATTGGACAGGAGTTGGGTAGCCAGTTGATCCGCATGCGCGGCGGAGAGCTTACCCCGCAGCAAATACGTTTGGCCGGTGGCGGCGGCCGCGATGTCATAACCCAATGACCGGACAGTGCGCACCAAATTTTCGGCGGCCGGGTCAGTTACTCCGGGTAAATAGGTGACGTCGATCTGAATATCGCCATCCTGAACAAGGTCTGAAAATCCATTTTCGGCGATGGCAAATCGTTCGGTGACCGGGTCAGCTAAAAGAGTCTGGGCAATTTCTTCGACAGCTGATGGCTCAAATGTGCCCTCTAGAAAATACAGGCGGGCGGGATAACAGCCCTTTAACTTCTCAAAACCCATTCCCTGGGCGGTCTGAACCAAAGAGTGACCGGAAGCGTTGCTCTCCCCCGGCCGCGGATACACAACAATGCGGACCGTATTAGACATATATCCCCTTCTCTTCCTTAACCATAACCATAAACAAAAGTTGGGAGACAATCTCAAGAAGATTGTCTCCCATTTTTGTCGCTTCTGGCAAAAATTTTTGACGCTGTAACAGAGAATCGGCGCATTTTTTGGGATGCGCTTAAAAATTAAAGATCTGTACAGGTTTCAAAATAAAAGCCCTCGCAACAGTTAAATTTACGAGAGCCTGACTGTTAAATTTGGGGTTGTGGGGCGAGGTTTACCATCGTAAACCTGGCTCCCATATTATAACCTGTGTTTTGGGTTTGGCGACTGTACTTTTTTTCACAAACAGAGTAAAGACATCAGACTTCAGATCACAGACTACAGCAGATTAGAGACAAGAGACCAAAGATGAGAGATGGGTTTGGTGTAAGGATGAAGAGATTGATTACGAATGAAGTCTGAAGTCTGTCGTCTGAGGTCTGTGGTCTCTTCCTAACTCAGAGTCATCCCCACCATGATCGCTGCGGTTGTGATAAGCAAAAGAAAAGTCAGAATTGGCAGCCACAGCGGCTGCTTGAGTGCGTGACGCAGGCGGGGTGGATCAAAGGCAATTTCTAGCAGCACAAGGGCCAGCAAACCGGCCAGGAAGGGCTGTCCCGTCAAACCCCACACCCGGCCAAAATAGGCGGCCAGGTAAGCGGCGGCAAAGACCATCATCAGATTGATGAGAGACAGCGAAACAAATTCGGTTACCGCATAGCGATTTAACCCGGCCGAAATGCGGCGCTGCGTAGGCAGCAGCATGGCCGCCAAATACAGCACCCCGACCATCAGCCATAAGAAAAGAGGGCCAAAAGAGTAGTAAAGGGTAATTTCACCCTCATGCCCGTATGATTCCGGCCGAGACATCAAGGCCAGCATGCTTTCCGTTGCCTGATTGAGATCGATTTGCACGATTAAAAATCCGGCGATCACCAGGAGCGCCAGAACACCAGTGATCCAGCTGCTGCGAGTAAAATCAACCGTTTTTAAATATTTAAAAGCCGGTCCAGGCTGGGCATCCAGTCGTTTTAGGGCGTTCACGGAAAACGCAAAGGCGACGTAAACGATTAAAAAGATCATGCCGCCGCGAATGGTTTGGGCTGTGAAAAGCCTGTTAAGGGGAGAAAAAAGGGTGAAGAGCAAAATTAAACCGAGGATATCGGCCGCCACGGCCGGCAAATAATTAGGTAGAGAAGTGGTTTGGGAAGTGCTCACGTGTGAATTGTTCATGGGGTTAATTATCAATAATCAATGGTCAATAGGCAATAGCCAATGCTTGGTTCTGTTGACGTTTGATTCAATTATGATGTTTTATTTTCAATTTTGCGATTTTTTTTACGACCGTCGATTAAAATCGATACCCGTCGACTAAAGCCGACGGCTAATGGGCTGGTTATCTATCAGGTTAGGCCCTTTAGCCCCGCATCCTTTAGCCCCGCATTTTAATGCGGGGGTGAAGAGATATCCCGAAGGCCAACCCAACGTTGATCGATCTATTAAGCGTTTCTTACGCCACGGCCAGGTCGTAACACTTCTCGTTATTCTTACCCTATGTTGCAGCTTTAACGCGATCAATAGCGTTTTGGTCTCAATGACTGATGAATTGATTCATCGGGATGATAGTGCATCATTTTGCGACGAAAATTTGAAAAGGAACAGAATGATAAAAAAAACGATATATAAAGTAACACTTCTCCTCTTGCTATTCCTGGCGGCCTGTGGACCGGTTCCGGTGGGCACACCGACACCCCCACCGGAGGCCACCGAAGCAGAAGAGGAAGAAAATTTTGAGGAAACAGGGGACGAGGGTGATGCCCAGGATATGGACGAAGAAATGTCCGATGTCACTGAAGAAGATGAGCCGCCGGCTGAGGAATCGAGTGCCCCAGGTCCGGCCGCTGCATTTGATCCGGCAATTTATGATGATTTGCGATCTACCGATCCGGACCTGGCTCGGGAAGCGGTTGAGCGGTTGGCCAACTCTGGCGATCTCAACAACACCGCCATCCTGCTGGAAATGTTCCGGGCCGCTCAAATCGGCCTGGTTGAGGTCGCGCCACCTGTCGCCGCCGAAGCATTGATGACCCTGACCGGTCAACCATTTGGCGGGGATTGGCCGGCCTGGGTTGAATGGTATGGCACGACCGACCTGGTCCCTCCGGAGGGATTTACCACCTGGAAAGGTGAACTGCTGATCCCGATTGATCCCCGCTTTACTGATTTTCTTCAGGATGAACACCCGGTTAACGTCCGCGTTGAAGAAATTGTTTGGGGTGGGGTGCGGGTCGATGGGATACCTGCCCTCGATAACTCACCGATGATTCCGGCCGCTGAAGCGGTTTACATGATGGCGGATGATGTGGTATTTGGATTGTCGATCAATGGGGACAATCGGGCTTATCCCCTCAAAATTCTCGACTGGCACGAAATGGCCAACGATGTGGTCGGTGGGGTTCCTGTCTCGCTGGCCTACTGCACCCTTTGCGGGGCTGCTGTGGCTTATGACGGCCGGGCCTCAGATGGAGAAACTTACACGTTTGGCTCGTCCGGTTTTCTCTTTCGCAGCAACAAGCTCATGTACGATCGGGAAACCCGTACCTTGTGGAATCAACTTACCGGCGAACCGGTCCTGGGTGAGCTGGTTGACACCGGCGTGACGCTCGATATTTTGCCGGTGGTGCTGACCACCTGGCAGGAGTGGCAAAATCAACATCCCGATACGCTGGTTTTAGACGACAACACCGGTTTCCAGCGGCCGTATGTTGCCGGGGCCGCTTACGGGGATTATTTCTCGGCCAGCGACACTATGTTTCCTGTCTGGCAGCGCAGCGAACTGCTTGAAGACAAGTCACAGGTCTATGCGCTGCGCCTTAACGGGATTCCAACCGCCTACCCGCTGGACCTCTTGGCGCAAGAGCGGGTTGTCAATCACGCCGTTGGTGAAACCAATGTCGTGGTCCTTGGCGGCGACTTGCTAGAGGTTGACGGGTTGAGCCGCCGTGCAGGAGAGGTGACGTACACGGCCGGCAGCGAGGTGCGCGCTTATGATCGTGGTGAGTTGACGTTTGCGCCCGGGGAGGCGGCCGATCAGATAATGGATCAGGACGGCAGCGTGTGGCAGGTCACGGAAGATGCCCTGATCGGTCCCGATGAGCAAACCTTGCCCCGCCTCGGCGGCCATCTGGCTTACTGGTTTGGCTGGTTTGCGTTTTTTCCAAATACGGTTGTCTACGGAAACTAGAGACAACAGACGACAGACCTCAGACTACAGAAGTTCCTCCAAGCGAATCATCTGTTGTTTGAGGTCTGAAGTCTGTTGTCTTTTAATTCTTATTGATTGATAATTGGACCAACAACTCGTATCAATTTGGAGAATTACATGGAAGGTAATTTGTTTATGATCGCCTTTCTGATTTTGATTGTCCTGTCCATTTTGATCCCGCAGGTTCAACAGTGGAGAGAACGCCGTCAATCAAGTCAGGAAGAATGAGCGGATTAATTTTGGCAATTGAGAAATGAATGGGTTTCTACATTTGTAAGGGCTTGGCTAGCCAAGCCCCTACACCGGTTTCATCCTGACCCCTGTCCACAGCTTGAGCGCGGCCCGAAGTTTGTTTTACTGTTTTGGCGCGGAAGCGGCCGGAACGTTGGGCAGCTCAATCGAGATCGGATAGGGGATGACAATCCCTTCACGCCGATACGCCTCGTTGATCGCCTGCAGCACCCCGTCAAACGCCTGGATTTCCGATGTTTCGAGAATGTTGATCCAGAAATATGCCACCAGGTTGATGGCCGAGTCGGCAAACCCCTGATAGAGAATTTCGGGAGCGGGATTTTTCATGACGAAGGCCACGCTTTCAACCGCTTTGAAGGTGACGTCCTTGATGTGATTTAAATCGTCATCATAAGAGATGCTGATGGGTAGGCCGAGGCGAATGTCGGGGTCTTTGGTGAAATTGGTGATGGGGTGGGTGAGCACGTTGTAGTTGGGAATGAGCACGTCCCGGCCGTCGAGGGTGCGTAGAGTCGTCGTGCGAATGTCGATGGCGGTCACATACCCCTGAAATTCTTCAATTTTGACCAGATCGCCAATTTCAAACGGCCGCTGCACCAGCAGCAGCAAACCGGAAATGATATTTTGAGTGATGTCCTGCAGAGCGAAACCGATTGTAAACCCCAATATCCCCAACCCGGCCACGAAGGCGGTTAAATCAAAATCAACCTGCTGCAGGGAGACGATGACAATCAGGATGATGAGGGTCCAGCGACCGTAATTGCTGATAAACTGGGTGACTTCGGCCGGCACACGCCGTTTTTCAAGGGCGCGCACCAGCAGCTTGATCAGCAAATTTACCAGATAAAGCCCCACGACAAATATAGTCAGGGCCGCGATCAATTTTGGTAAAAACAGGAGAATTTCCTGATAAATTGCGTTTAGGGTCAGCGACAATTCTTCGATATCGGTCATAAAATTAATTCTCTTTCCACCAGTAGATAGATCATTATAAATTTTATAGCCTGAAATTTAGAGCGGCCAATTTAATCCAAAAGATGGCCGCATTCAGCACATTTTTCAATCGTTTTCACGTAAGTTCTGGAGCAGCGAGGACAGCTGCGGCGTGAAGAACCGGCCGCTTTTTCAATCACCTCTTCCACAAATTCGGAGGCAAAGCCCTGGTTTAGCAGCTTTTGACGAGCCATTTCGATCGGAGTACCAGACTGCAAATCAATTTTTATTGGAAACGCATGGCGTTCCACGGCGGTGAGGGGTTTACGCTGCAATATTTCTACCGCGTATTGACGAAAACAATGTTGGCACTCAATGAACTCCCCCTGGTCCTTCAGGGGAATTAAGGGAATAAAGAAAAAAGAGAAATAAAGTTTTGACCGTTTATGGTCATATAAGCGAGTTTTGCCGCAGTGAGGGCAATCAAAAGAACCGCTTTTTACTTTTTTTGCGCGACTATTTAACCCAACAATGATCATAGCTTTTTTGTGCTTTTTGAGCGGCGACGGCCGGTATTTTGCGGCCGTTAGCGCAAGAGTAGCATAGAAACATTAATTTTTTACTTGCCTTTTCGCGCTCGTTCTATAATAATTAGATGTCCTTTTCTGGCCTGGGCCTGTAGCTCAGCTGGGAGAGCGCTACAATCGCACTGTAGAGGTCAGGGGTTCGAGTCCCCTCAGGTCCACAGGAACAATGATCAATTACCAATAGCTAATTGTTAATTGCTAAATACTAAATCGGCTGTGATCAGGAGTAGTAAGCGCGCCGCAAAAAAGAGAATCATGCCCAGGCTGAAAGCATGATACGCAAAGCGCTGAACTCGCCTGGAAGCTGCAGTGGTGAACCTAAATTAGCCGCTGCCGATTAGCACTCGTTACGTGTGTGAGAGGATGATGCCGGCTCTTTTTCGAAATAATAGGCCTAGTCAAATCAACAAATTTGCATTTTAGGTCTTGTTCATTGATAATTGGCAATTATCAATTGACAATTGAATGTTTTCCCGGGCCTATAGCTCAGCTGGGAGAGCGCTACAATGGCATTGTAGAGGTCAAGGGTTCGAGTCCCTTTAGGTCCACAAGTAAGAAATAGAGACCACGCATCATCAATCAGAGTGGTACCGCGGAGTCCCCTTCGTCTCTGAACGAAAGGGGACTTTTGTGTTTTTAGGAGTAAAACAAAGTGCAGAGTCCTTAGTTAAAAGTCCTGAGTAATAAATTTGAGTGGGGACTTGACAGGGTGATAACAGACCTCATCCTAACTCAGCACTCAGCACTCAGCACTCAGGACATTTCTGTTTTTGCATGAAAGAAATTTGGATCAACACCCCCCGCGGCCGCATTTTTGGAATGACGGCCGGAAAAGAATACGATCCGCTGATCATCGGCCTCCACGGGTGGAGCCAGCGCAACGGCTGGCACACCTGGGAACCGGTCATCGAGCCGCTGGCTGCGGCCGGTTATCGGGTGATCTCCGTTGATATGCCCGGCTGGGGCCAGAGCCCGGCCTGGGAAAAAACGGCCGGCAAATCGGCGGTAGTCGCCATGCTGGATGCCCTGGAAATCAAACAGGCGGCCGCCCTGATGGGCAAAAGCTGGGGTGGTGGCGTGGCCCTCGATCTGGCGCTGAGTTTTCCGGAGCGGGTTGAAAAGCTGATCTTGACCGCCCCGGCCTTTCGCGGCAGCCCGGCCGATCTCCAGCGACTTACCCAGGCGGTGCTGATGGCCTGGGCCGAGGATGACCCGGTGATCCCAATAGCGGTCGGCCGGCAGCTCATCCGGTCAATCCCCAATGGGAAATTGATCACGTACGCCACAGGTGGACACAGCGCCGCCCCCGAAAATGCGGACGATTTTGCGCCAAAAGCAATCAATTTTTTGAAGTCCTAAGTGCTGAGTGCTGAGTCAAAAGTTGACTCCCAAATCAAGATTCTACTCAGGACTCAGGACTTAGAACTCAGTACTTACTTTTAAGGTAGAAAGATGACTAAAAGCTATAATCATCAAGAAATCGAGGCCAAATGGCAGAGCAAATGGGAAAAAACCGGTTTGTACCGCCAGGTGGTTGACAAATCAAAACCAAAACATTACGCCCTGACGATGCTGCCCTACCCGTCGGGCGATCTGCATATCGGGCACTGGTACGCGATGGTCCCCAGCGACTCCCGGGCGCGCTACATGCGCATGAACGGCTACAACGTCCTGTTCCCGATGGGATTTGATGCGTTTGGGCTGCCGGCGGAAAATGCAGCCATTAAAAACAATATGCATCCCAACATCTGGACGTACAGCAACATCGAGCGGATGCGCAAGCAAATGCGCTTGATGGGGGCGATGTTTGACTGGGAAAGGGAAGCGATTAGCGCCGACCCTCTGTTTACCCGATGGGACCAGTGGTTTTTTAAGAAGCTGTATGAGCTGGATCTGGCGTACCGTAAAAAAGCGGCCGTTGACTTCTGCCCTTCATGCAATACGACCCTGGCCCGCGAACAGGTGTGGGGTGAAGATCGCCACTGCGAACGGTGCGGCACGCCGGTAATTAAAAAAGAGCTGGAGCAATGGTTCTTTAGAACGACCAAGTACACCGAAGAACTGCTGGACTTTTCGCAGATTGACTGGCCGGAGCGGGTCAAGGTGATGCAAACCAACTGGATCGGCCGTTCAGAAGGAGCGGAAGTGGTCTTCAAAACTGAACAGGGCGACCCGATGCCGATCTTTACGACCCGGCCGGATACGCTGTGGGGTGCGACCTTTATGGTGATGGCTCCGGAGCATCCGCTGGTCGATAAAATTGTTAGTGACGAACAGCGGTCGGCCGTTGATCGCTACAAAGAAGGGGTCGCTCGTCTGACAGACATCGAGCGCGAGTCGACCACCCGCGAAAAAACCGGCGTTTTCTCGGGTGGATACGCCATCAATCCGGTCAACCAGGCTCGCATTCCGATCTGGATCGCTGATTATGTGCTGATGGGATATGGGACGGGAGCGATTATGGCGGTTCCGGCCCACGACCAGCGTGACTTCGAGTTTGCCCGTCAATTTGGGCTGGAAATCGTGCCGGTGATTCAGCCGAAAGGGATGAATGAGCCGCTGACGGCCGCCGCCATGGAAGAATCCTACGTCGGGCCAGGCGTTATGATCAACAGCGATCCAATTAATGGGGTGGCCACCAACGTCGAGAAAGGGCGTAAAAACCCCTCGATCGCGGCCACCATCGACTGGCTGGAGGCCAATGGGACCGGCAAAGAGGACGTCAACTACCGGCTGCGCGACTGGCTGATCAGCCGGCAGCGCTTCTGGGGCGCCCCGATCCCCATAATCTACTGTGAGACCGACGGGATTGTGCCTGTGCCGGACGATCAGCTGCCGGTGCTGCTGCCGGAAAATGTCGACTTCGATCCCAACGGCAAAAGTCCGCTAAAGACCCATGCTGAATGGTATGAAACGACATGTCCGATCTGCGGTGAAAAAGCGATTCGCGAAACCGACACCATGGACACCTTTTTTGGGTCGTCCTGGTATCAGTATCGCTATCTGAGCCCGCATAACGAAGAAGCGCCTTTTGATCCTGATGAGGGGGCGTACTGGCTGCCGGTTGACCAGTATACCGGCGGCATCGAGCACGCCACGATGCATCTGATCTACACCCGCTTCTTCACCAAGGCGATGCGGGAAATGGGGCTGGTTGATTTTGATGAACCAATGCTCAGCCTGAACAACCAGGGGATGGTGCTGGGTGAAGACAACGAGAAAATGTCGAAATCACGCGGCAACGTTGTTGCCCCCGACGCCCTGGTCGAGCAGTACGGGGCGGATACGGTGCGTACCTACCTGATGTTCTTCTCCCGCTGGGAGCAGGGTGGTCCCTGGAATTACGACGGCATCAAGGGGCCGCAGCGTCTGCTGAGCGACGTGTGGCAGGCCGCTCTGGCCACCTATGAACCGAACTCGGTTTCAGAAAAGGCTACAAAAGTGATGCGCCGCAAGACCCATCAGACGATACAAAAAGTCACGGATGACATGGAAACATTTTCTTTCAACACGGCCGTGGCGGCCACGATGGATCTGCGCAACCACATCCTGCGGGCGCTGGATTCGGCTGATGTGACGCGGGAGGCAATCGATGAAGCGATTGAGTCGATCTTGCTGCTGCTGGCTCCCATCGCGCCGCACATGACCGAGGAGCTGTGGGAGATGCGGGGCAAACCGTACAGCATTCACACCGCTTCCTGGCCGAAGTGGGATGAGGAAGTGGCCAAAGAAGAGTCGATCACCCTGATCGTGCAAATCAACGGCCGGGTACGCGACCGCATTGAGGTCCCGGCCGACGTCAGTGAAGAAGAAGCAAAGGCCAAGGCGCTGGCTTCACCAATTATTCAGGAGCGTCTGGACGGCGGTGAACCCCGGAAAATTATCGTGGTTCCCGGCCGATTGGTCAACATCGTTGCCTGATCTCACACGGTTAAAATAAGCCGCGGATTTTACGGTTTACCTAGCTAAACTGCGAACTCCGCGGCTTTTTTGTTAATCCTCCCCCACGGGAGGCGGTCATCCGCCTCCCACTGTTCAAGGGCGGACAGGTAGGTTGCAAACCACCTGTCATTCAGAACGGAGCGTAGCGAAGTGATGAATCTCCTCAACCTTACAGCCAGGATGGCTGATTTGAAGAGATGATAGCGCCTGGATGGCAAGCAACACCTTTATGTCAGTTGGCGGGATCCTTCGCGAAGCCTGTCCTGAGCGAAGTCGAAGGGCTCAGGATGGCAGGGTGTCTGCGAACGCTGAGAAAATGTTTTTACGTGGTTTACAAAATGTTTTATGAAATAAATGTCCGCAGATTAATTTATAAAAGTATCTGTGATTCACTTAAACACACTCTAATTTTCTAACAAGTTTTCAGAACCTAATAACATTCTGTTTCGCTGGTAATTGAGAGATGATCGAGATATAAGCCGGTGCAAGAGGAAAAAACAGGTGTGAGGAGGAGTGGTTCCCTTGGAGAAGAAATATTTAACGAAGTGGCAGATTGCCGCGGCGGCCGTCGTGATTGTGGTGACTCTGGTGACCCGTTTTTGGCTGCTAGAGGAGCGTGTCCACACGCTGTGGGTAGATGAAGCGTGGTTTAGCCTCCGCGGTCTCGATGTTTTAAGTCGCGCTGATCTGATCCCGCTGGAAAAACCGGATTTGGGGGTTGGCGATTCCCTTTTTCAGATTTATGCTGCGGCAGCCATGTCTTTGATTGGTGCCCCCGAACCTTTTTCGTCCCGCTACGCCTCGGCCGTGGCCGGCAGCGTGCTGGTGGGGATCTTCGCCTTTTTTTGGATACGGCTGTGGCGGCCGCAGCTGGGGCGCGAACCGGCCGTGTGGGCGGGGATCATCGGCTCGTTTATTTTGGCAACCACATTTACCACGATTCTGCACAGTCGTCATGGTTTGCAAATGTCGGCCAGCGTGGCCCTGTCCCTTCTCGTTTTCTGGTTTTTGTGGCGGTCGTTTTTTTACTTCAAAACCCGAGATGCGGTTCTTGTCGGGCTGGCTTTGGCGATTTCATTTACCACCTATGAGGCGGCGTTGGCCCTGCCAATCGTGGTCACAGCCTTCGGGGCGGTGCGTTGGTGGTCAGCCAGAGAAGAAAGGAGTCAGAAGCGGCGCATTTTGCGTCAGATGGGGATCATGATCGGCAGCACGGTTTTGTTTTTTACCCCTCTAATCATTTTTTATGCCAATAATCCGGGCATTTTCCTCGGTCATGTTGTGCAAACGCAGGCGATGGTTAGTGAACAATCGGTGACGTTTACCGACCGCCTGACCGATTTGATTTTTTCGGCCGCCAACGGCATATGGGTGGTTTTCAACAGCTTCTTTTTTGTTGGTGATGGGGCCCTGGGACGCAATATTCCCGGTCGACACCTGTTTGATTGGTTTGTGGCCATTTGGATTGTGATCGGTGCGGGTTGGGTCGTACGCACGCAGTGGCGTCGGGCGGAAGGACAGCTGGTGGGGATATGGTTCGGCGTGATGATTTTACCGGCCGCTTTATCAAATACCCTGCCGGCCTTCTCGCGGATGCTGCCGGTTGTTCCCCTGTTGGCCGGGTTAGGGGGGATCGGTGTCGTGAAGACCTACCGATGGGTTCGTCAGCGTCAGCCCGGTCTGCTTAAGGCCGGCATCCCGCTTTTGCTGGCCGGTTTCATCTTCAGCGCGGCTTCTTCATGGCGTGATTATCATAGCTGGACCCAGGATCCGGCACTGTTTGATAAATTTTATCAGGGAGCGCGCTATACTGCCGACCAGGCGATTGCCCTGGCCGCCGAATCTGAAAATCTGGTTTTGGTAACCAATCAATCCGGTGCTTTTACCCGCTATCCCTTTGAACTGCTGCTTGATCCGGTTGGCATTACGACATTTGACGTCAACCCGACTTGTTTCCCCCACCCGGCCAAGGGAGAGAAAACAGTCTGGTATGGGGTCATTCACAACCTGGATTCGGTGACCCCACAAATATTGCGGCAAGAATATGGCGAATCGATTTTGGACAACAGCCAGGTAATTCTCCACCCGCTTTATGGAGACGAATTTGCATCGTTTTATCCGCTCTCGGCGGCTGATCATTTTGTTCTTCCCCAAAATGAGTTTCAGGCCACCTTTGAGGATCAAATTTTGCTGGCAGGGTATGATTTATCGGTAAAAAATAATCAATTGAATTTAAAAACGTACTGGCAGGGGAGTGGCGCTCTGCCATTTGAGGCGCTTCTGTTTATCCATATCGGTGAGGGTGACAACAGTGACCCTTTATTTGCCCAGGCAAACAGCGTGCTTTGCCCCGGATTTACAACGCCAGTTTGGCAGCCGGGATTGATGATGGTTCACGAGATGGAAATTCCCTTACCGGCCGATCACGATTTAAGCGCTGCTGATATTCGGCTGGGCTTGATCCATCCTCAAACCGGTGATCGGCTGACGGTGACCTCATCAATGGGCCGAATTGAAAATAACCGCCTAATTTTGGCACCCTTTCCTGATTCATAAGCGCCGTGTTTTTTAACGCTTCATTCAAGTTGTTACCTCAAGTGGGTCAGAGGACAAAATTTAAAAACAAGATTTCACGAATGACACGAATTTTCCAGCTTAAACCAGAAAATCCTATTAATTCGTGTCATCCTGGTTTTAAAAATGAATTGTGACTTACTTCATTGATTTGTCTCACAAATAATTTAAGTGATTTACAAGATCTTTTCTAAAAAAATTGTCCGCAGATTACGCAGATTAGAGAGAGAAATCTGTGAAAATCCGTGTTAATCCGTGGCTTTTTTTAACAATTCTTTTTGTAAATTACCGAATCCGTAGCTAAAAATATGAGATCGCTATTAACCCCTCCCCGTCGTATCGCCTTGGCGATTGTGGTTGTATTCATGGTCATCGGGCACGCCATGCTTCGCTACTCCCGCCCTCTGCATCTCAATCTCGATGATTTGCATACCGTACATCGCTTTTATCTCACCCGGTCAGAGGTCAGTATTCGCCTCGATTATGCAGAATTTGACGACAATGGGCCGGTTCTTTTGACGGTCTACCGGGAAAGCGAAAATTTGGGCGAAATTGAAGCGAATTATAACTACGACTTTTTTAGCCGAGAGCCGGCCGGGTGGGTGCATTACTGGTGGATGGATGGGGATCTGTGGCCGGATGTCGTTATTTTGCCCAACGATGTCACCCAAAGCTGCTACGTGGTTTTGAGCCAAACCAACGAGCTGCAAACGTGTGACGGCCGCAGCTCCACGGCCGAAGTGTCGCTCGATCAGCAAATTCCGACCCCGCCCGCCACCGCCCAGGCAACTTCAACGCCAGTGCTGAATCCCTCACCATCTTCCACGCCGGAATCAAATCCGACGGCCACCCCCACAAACGTATCCGAGCCGGTGCCCACCGCCACCCCAGACCCGCTTCTTCCGTTTACGCTGGCCGGTCTGCAGGCCGATACCTACCCGGCCGGTCAAATTCTTGTGACGGAAATTGTGGAGCAAACGGCCGCCTACACCCACAGTGCCATCACCTATCAGAGCGATGGCCTGACGATCACCGGTCGCCTGCATTTGCCGGCCGGAGAAGGGCCGTTCCCGGTCATTATTCTCATCCACGGCTACATGCCGCGCGAAGAGTACCGGTCGGGTTGGGGAACGTGGCAGTCGGCCGCCTACTTTGCTGAACACGGGTACATCGCCATCGCCCCCGATTTGCGCAGCTGGGGCGGCTCTGAGAGTGGACCCAGCCTCTTTCAAACCGGCCTGGTTCGCGACGTGCTGTATTTGATCAGCGCGATCGAGTCACTTCCGCAGGCCGACCCCTCCCGCGTGGGGCTGTGGGGTCACAGCATGGGTGGGGGGATCGCCACCAAGGCGGTGATTGTCGATTCACGTATTTCTGCGGCGGTTCTGTACGCACCGAACAGCGCAAACGATGCCGATTTGTTGGGCCGCTGGGGGGCCGCCTGCCGACCGGGGCAGGTGGAAACGGCCGAGGATATTTGCAACCCGTCAGAGATTCTACCGGCCTCTCCAGAATTGATCGATGCTTACTATTCGGCCGCGGCTGATCCCCAAAAGCTGCAGGGGATCGCCCCGATCTATCATCTGGATAAAATTCAGGTGCCGCTGCACATTCATATCGGCAGTGAGGATGGGCAAACCATCAACGGCACACCTCCTGAGTGGTCAGCCGCGCTGGCGGAGGGGTTAGAGGCGGCCGGGAGGGATTTTGAGCGGTTTGTCTACGAGGGGCAGGGGCATTTTTTGACCGGGGAGAGCTGGTTGTTGATGATGGAGCGTTCACTCGCTCTTTTTGATCAGACGCTCAAATAAAGATAGAAACCGCCCTCTAATTTAGCGTATAATAATCGTAGAGCCACCATCTAAGAGAGATCGAGCAGCAGAAACCCGCCTTTGCTATCATATTTTTATCAATAATTAATCCACCTTTCCCTTGGTTGCGACATGGTGCGATTTACAAAGGAATTGCAAAAAAAGCCACCGAATTTCGCGAATTTCACGAATTTTTCCACCTTAGGTAAGTTACAAAATATTTTCTGAAATAAGGTGTCCGCAGATTGCGCAGATTTTCACAGATTAGAGGGAGAAATCTGTGAAAATTCGTGTTAATCCGTGGCTTTTTTTAACAATTCTTTTTGTAAACTACGTAAAGAGATAATCCTTTAAATTCGTGTCATCCTGATTTTAAAAATTCAAGTGAGATGCACTTATTTTGGTGCATTGATAGGTTTGAGAAGGTGTATACAATGTACGGCGTTGACAAACAAATTAAAAAGTTACGCGGCCGGTTATTGACAGCGGCCTTGTTTTGGTTTCTGCTTTTATCGATTGGGGTGGCCTGTCAGGGAGATCAACCCCCAGACCCAACCGAAACGATCAGCGAAGAGGCAATTGACCTGGTTGAAGAGATTCCGGAAGAAGGGATCGATGACGGTAGTGAAGCTGCTCCGGAGGAAAATGAGGTCGATTTTGAACCCCAGGTGCCGTTAACGGCCGAATTGGCCGGCTCAGAGCAGCTCGACGCCTTCCCCGCCTATGGCCGCCTGGTGGTCGAGTTTAACGAGACGATGGATGTGGGTAGTCCCCTACAACCGCTCATAATTGTGCCTTCCGTGGCCGGAACTTTTTCCTGGCAAGAAGATGGCCACACGGTTGAATTTTCTCCAGAAAGAAATTTAGGCTTTGAAAAAGAGTATGAGGTCCGCGTAAACCCCATGCTCAAAACCGTTGCCGGCGAAACCGTTGGGGAACTACCCGGGTGGACTTTAACGACCACAACCGGGCCAAAACTGCTGCGAGTGAGCCCCACCAGCACCCTCATCAAAGAAAATCAGCCGCAGATTCAGCTGATTTTTTCCCAACCGGTTGATTATCAAAGCGTCATCGATGCGGTTTTCACCGATCCCCCCCTTGACTTTGAAGTGATTAGCGTGGATGACGAAGACACAGTGTTTCAACTCGCTTTGCAAGAGGGGATGGAGAGCGATCAAAATTACATCTTTTTTGTCGAACCGCAAATCAAAACGACGGCCGGAATCCCCCTGAATATTTCACGGTCCTGGGAATACACCCTGGCGCCGCTGATCCAGCGGGTGAGCGTACCCGATGAGGCGCATGCGGACCGGCCGCTGACCGTGTACTTTAACTATGCCATCGATGAGGCTGAGTTGGAGGATGCTTTTGTGGTGGAGCCGGCCGTGGCGGGAGAAATCACGATGTCCGGCACCCAGACCGCCGTATTTACCCCGATCAGCGGGTGGGCATCGCGGACGGAATACTCCTTCAGGCTGGAGGACTCGCTGGAAACGAAAAACGGCATTCTCTTTGAGCCGCCTCCGCCTTTGTCCTTTGGAGATTTGCCGGTCATTGTGGATGCCGCACCTAGAGGGGAACGTGCAAACCCAACCGGCCTGATTGTTATCACATTTGACCGGCCGATGGATAAAAGCGCAACCGAATCCCAATTCAATATATCCCCCGAGCTTTCCGGCCAGATTACCTGGGAAGGGGAAGCCAAAATGGTTTTTGAGCCGGAAGAGCGGTTTATGGCCCACTACACTGAATATACGGTCTCATTGCGCGAAGCATTTTCAGCAGAGGGAGAACAGCTCCTAGACCAGCCGTATACCTGGAATTTTCGCACCCAATCTTTTGAGGTTCAGGGAGGATTTGGTTGGGGACCCAATATTCAGCAGCTTCAGGCGGATGGGCCTCGATCGGTGCAATTTTTTGTCGACCTTCCCCTGGGATCGGAGACCGAATTTGAATTATTGGGCCTCAACCAGGCCCAATTTATCGAGCGTTACTCATCCGGCTTTCGCGGTGTAGCTGGGTATGACAAAAAACTCATTTCTTTGCAGGGAACCACGCCGGTAACCACCTGGTCTCATACCGTAGTCGAATCACCTGTTGAATATGGCAATGTACAGGAAACAAATATCCCAGGCGATATCCCAACCGGTCTCTATATTCTCAATTTGCGCATCAATGATCTCCTCACAGATCAACTTCTGGTGACGATTGGTGAGCAGACGATGACCGTCAAACGAGGTGACGCCCAGCTCACGACCTGGGTGTCAGACTTCTCGGGCAACAACCTGCCGGATACGCCGGTTTTCATCGTTGACCGCAGCGGGCAGGAAATCGCCAGCGGCCGCACGGATAGCAATGGCGTCTATATCGTAGATTTGGAAGGGGTCAACGTTGAGCCCTTAATGGTTATTGCCGGCGAAGAAGAGAATCAACTTGTTACCGGACTGACATACGAATGGCGATCGAGCCAGGGGTCACGCCGGTGGTGGGAACCTGAGACCGTTATCAATGATTTTGCCGCTCATGTTTACACCAACCGGCCGATTTATAAGCCCGGGGAGACGGTATTTTACAAGGCGATCATCCGCCTTGATGATGATGCGGTTCTCGATATGGTTCCGGCCGATACGCCGGTTACCGTGCGTCTGCGTGATGCGCGCAACAACGTCGTTTTGACCCAGGAGCGAACGACCAATTCTTTTGGTTCAATTAACGGCGATTTTCAGCTGGCGGATGGCGCGATGAGCGGCGAATACGTCGTAGAAATTGATATTGATGGTGAGCGTCACAGCGGCCGTTTTTCCGTACAGGATTACCGCAAACCGGAGTACAGCGTCGAGGTCACAGCGTCCGCCGAGCGCCTGGTGAGCGGGCAGGAAGTAGAATTGACCATCGACAGCCAATACTTTTTTGGCGAGCCGGTGGCTGAGGCTCAGGTGAGCATCCAGCAGCTTGAAACTTATCGTTATTACGATTGGGAGACGGGACGGAGCCTGGAAAATTGGGCTTCATTTGACGGCAGCCCCATAGAAGGCCGCACAGATGAAAACGGCCTTCTTACCATCTCGGTCCCGGTGCGAACCGTATCGGAACAAAATAACGGTTCTTACTACACTTCCGGTTTCCGCTGGATCGATCGGGTTTTTCAAGCCACGGTAGAAGACGGCAGCGGTCAATCAACGGCCGGCAGCGTGCGGGTACGCGTGTATGAGAATGCGGAAGGGGTTTCGTTAAGCACAAATGGCTATTTGCACCAGCCGGACAACCCGGTTCCGATGACTGCTGTGGTCACCGATTATCAGGATAAACCGGTCGTCGGCCGTGAACTGCGGTTTACTCTTTCTCGCTGGGATCGATCCTCTCGCGAGTACAGCGATGTGCGCCAAACGTGGACGGCAACGACCGACAGCCAGGGCTCCGCTAGAATTGATGGTGTGGTGCAAGAAGAAGGGTCTTACCGGCTGAGGGTTTCTGGTATCGATGCGGCCGGCCACAGCTTCTCCTATTCGCGCTGGATTTATGTTTACAGCGGCCGCAGCCGGTGGTTCGGGCGGCAAAATCAGGATGGGTTTAACCTTCAAGCCGATCAGGAAACCTATGCGCCTGGAGACACTGCTCAATTAATTATCGAATCTCCGGTTAGCGGTCCGGCCCTGCTGATGGTTGAGCGCGGGTCTGTCCGCCGCGTGCAGTCGATCGTGTTGGAAAGCCCGGTGACGACAATAGAACTGCCGATCATAGAAAGTGATGGCCCCAATATTTACGTGTCGATCAACACCTGGGAGCCACAAGAGATCGTTTTGGAGGCAGATACCTATTACAGTCTTTCTGACAGCCGGCTGTTGTCGAATAAAATTGAGCTCAAAGTGCCGGTGACCGACAAACAGCTAGAGGTTGTCGTGCAGGCTGATCGTGAAACATACGCTCCGGGTGACGAAGCCGAGATTACGGTGCGCGTCACCAATCAAAAAGGTGAGCCGGTGTCGGCCGAGCTGTCGCTGGCGATGGTTGATGAAGCGCTATTTGCCCTGGCGGATGATCTCAACGGACCGATGTTTGACAGCTTTTACTTCGATCGCAAGCACCTTATCGATACTTTTAACGCTCTTCACCCGTCCCGCTATCTGGGGTTTGGCGGCCGTGGGGGTGGTGGTAATGGCGGCATTTCCGGTCAGGCGCTGCGCATCGATTTTCCCGACGCGGTGATTTGGGAACCGGTTTTGCAAACTGATGCCAACGGGGAAGCGGTGGTCAAGGTTACCATTCCCGACAGCTTAACTACCTGGCGCCTAACCGCCAAAGCGTTTACCGCCGATACCCAGGTGGGTGAGGGGATTGCCAAAGTGATCGTGCGGCGCGATATTGTGGTGCGGCCGTTCCTGCCGGATGGGTTAACGGCCGGAGACCGGGTGGTGCTTTCCGCCATGATCCAGAATTTTAGCGATCAGCCTCAGACGCTGGACGTCACCATCAATTCTGAAAATGGTCGTCTGGTGGTGGTTGATGATTCGCTGCAAACCATCACCCTCGATCCGAATCAATCGCAAATCGTGGGCTGGCAGCTAACGGCTGAAGTGGCCGGTCGAGGTGAAATTACGATTGAGGCCGGCCTTGATGGTGTCCGGCAAGACGGGGTCCGCCTGCCGCTTGACGTCCGGCCGCTGGCGGTGCTCGATCAGCAAAGTGAAACCGGCACGTTTATTGGGGAAAAAGAAGTCGCCTTTGAATGGTCGGGCGAATCTCTGGAGCAAAGTTCGGTTCAAATCGACCTCAGCCGTTCCGTTGCCGGAACGCTGCTCGAAGGGCTCGAATATTTAACCGGCTTCCCCTATGGGTGTGTCGAACAGACGATGAGCCGGGCTCTGCCCAACGCCGTCGTCGGCCGCGTTTTTAACCAGCTGGGGGTGAGTAATCCCACCATGAGTGCGGATCTCCCGGCCCAAATCAACGCCGGCATTCAGCGCCTCTATGGGTATCAACACCAGGATGGCGGCTGGGGATGGTGGTATGATGATGCCTCAGATGATTATCAAACCGCCTGGGTTATTTTTGGCCTGGTCAACACCCGTGAAGCCGGTTATGAGGTTGATGAACAGGTCATCGGCCGCGGTGTAGCGTGGTTGGGTGATAATCTCGATACGTTTGATTCGCGGACCAGGGCATTTGCTCTTTACAGCATGGCGATATCCGGAGTTGAGTCGGTAGACCGGTATTCTCAAGACAATTATCAGGAAGTAGCCCGTGAGGCGGCCTTGGCTCTTTTGGAAGACCGCAGTTTAACCGATGCGTTTAGTCAGACCGCCCTGATTTTGACCCTGTGGGAGTTGGGAGAAGAAGAGCTGGCTGGTCAGCGGTTGGCCAATCTGGCTGATGAGGCCCGCACCAATGCGGATGGGCAGGTGTTCTGGCTGGCTTCCGATCAGGACGGGGCTTACTATCGCAAAACGATGGCCTCGACGGTGCGGTCAACCGCATTCGCCCTAAGCGCTTTTAGCAAAATTGATCCTCAAAATGAGCTGATCCCGGGCATGGTTGAATATCTCATGGATAAACGGACCCCAAGAGGTTGGGGGACAACCAATGAAACCGCATTTACCATTATCGGTTTGACCGATCATCTGCTGGCCACCAGCTTCCGCGATGCGGATACGGCCACCGGATATGAGCTGCTTTTAAACGGCGTAATCGTCGCAGAAGGGCTTCTAGGTCGCGGTGAACCGGCCGTCACCATAGAGATCCCGGCCGAAGAGCTGGAAAGTGGGCTGAATACGCTGGTCATGCGTCAGACAAGCGACAACCCCCTGTTCTTTGCCGTCAACCGGAGACAGTTTGTAGCTGAAAGTGAAATTGAAGCGGCCGGGGCGATTACGATTGATCGGCAATATCTCGATCTTGATGGCCAACCAATCGGTGAAGATGAGCTTTTGATCAATGACTATGTCGTGGTAGAGCTGGAGGTTAGATACGGTGAGACGCTCTCTTACGTCATCATCGAAGACAAGCTGCCGGCCGGTCTGGAGGCGCTAAATGAAGGGCTCAATACAACCAGCTACGTCCCTTACTTTGGATATGAGGAAAACCCGAATTATCAGGTAATCGGTTATAACCATAAGGATATCCAGGACGGGCGAGTGAGTTTCTTTATTACCGAGATGGCGGCCGGCAAAAAAGTGATTCGCTATACGGCGCGGGTGACTCATGCGGGGACATTTGTAGCTCTGCCGGCCGAAGTTTATCCGATGTATGATGAGGCCACGTGGGGTCGATCAGCCAGCAATGTCCTGGTGGTCAAGGAGTAGTGATTTAATTCCCCCTCATACCAGGAGGGGGTTGACAGGGAAAAATTCCGTTCTCAAACGTCTGAAAACCCCCTGCCCGACACGGGGAGGTAGATTGGACCAATCTCCAAGATTGGTCCAATCTGAGAACCAACATGGGAGGGGAATTTTGTAGAGCCTAATAGAGTTTCCCCCTTTTATTAAGCGACCTTTCCGAGAAAGTGTTTAAATCACAAGGTGCAGATGACCCAATCTCTCATTATTGGTAACATATCATCATTCCACAATTCCAGAGCGGGTGAAAGATATGAGTGAACCAATTCGTGAAGGCCAACTGCTGTGGGAGCCATCGGCCGAAATCATTAAAAATGCCAATTTAACTACCTTTATGCGCTGGCTGTCGGCCGTTGAAGGGCGACATTTTGAGAATTACGAGCAGCTTTGGTGGTGGTCGGTCACCGAAATTGAAGATTTCTGGTTTGCGATCTGGAATTATTTCGAGGTGGTGGCTTCCAGACAGGCCACTCATATCTTGCCCAATAGGCAAATGCCGGGGGCGGTTTGGTTTCCGGGAGCACGCCTCAATTACGCGGAAAATGTGATTGCCAAAATGCCGCTTGACCGGCCGGTTATTTACTATCGAGATGAAGAGGGACCGGTCGTCGAAATAGGTAAAGATGATCTTGTCCAACAGGTGGCCGCCCTGGCGGCAGCGCTCAAAGAGATGGGGGTCAAATCGGGTGATCGCGTTGTCGCTTATTTGCCGAATATTCCCGAAACGATCATTTCTCTCCTGGCGGCCGCCAGTCTCGGAGCGATCTGGTCGAGCTGCTCCCCTGATTTTGGCTCCCGAAGCGTGCTCGATCGCTTTACCCAAATCGAACCGACCGTTTTAATTGCGGTTGACGGCTACCGGTACGGCGGCAAACCTTTTAATCGCCTCGGTGTAGTGGCTGAACTGCAGGCCAATCTACCAACGTTAAAAAAGACGATTTTAATTCCGCTTCTTTCTGATGGCCGCGCGGCCGACGCCCTGGCCCAAACGGTGCGCTGGTCAGACATTCAGGCGAAGCAGCCGCGGCTAGATCAGTTACAGTTAACCTTTGCCCAACTGCCTTTTGAGCATCCGCTGTGGGTGCTTTATTCATCCGGCACAACCGGACTGCCCAAGCCGATTGTGCAGGGGCACGGGGGAATTCTGCTCGAGCACGTCAAAGCCACCGCCCTGCATCTCGATCTCAAGAAGAACGATCGTTTTTTCTGGTACACCAGCACCGGCTGGATGATGTGGAATTTTATTGTGGGCGGGCTGCTCTCCGGGGCATCGATTGTGCTGTATAACGGCAGCCCCGGATATCCGAACATGAATGCGCTTTGGCGGTTAGCGGAGGATATCGGGATCACCTATTTTGGCACCTCGGCCGCATTTGTCAGCGCCTGCATCAAAGCAAAAATCAAACCCAACGAAAAATTTGATTTAAACGGGATTCGCGGTGTGGGATCAACCGGATCGCCGCTATCATTGGCCGGTTTTCAGTGGATTTACGACTACGTTAACCGCCATCTGGCTCTTGAGTCTTTGAGTGGCGGCACCGATTTGTGTACTGCGTTTGTGGGAGGAGCACGCATCAATCCGATTTTTGCCGGTGAGCTGCAAGGGCCGTCGTTGGGGGCGAAGGTGTTGGCTTTTGATGAGCAGGGGAAGGTGGTTCTTGATGAAGTAGGGGAACTGGTGATTGCCGAACCGATGCCCTCGATGCCGCTTTATTTTTGGAACGATCCGGAAATGACCCGTTATAAAGAAAGCTATTTTGCCATGTATCCGGGAATTTGGCGGCACGGGGATTGGATCAAACTTAACAAAAGGCGGGGGGCGGTGATTTATGGTCGCTCTGACTCCACCATAAATCGGGGGGGGATCCGCATGGGCACCAGCGAAATTTACCAGGTAGTTGAATCATTTGACGAAATTCTCGACAGTTTGGTGATCGATTTATCCATGCTGGAGCGCGAGCCGTTTATGCCGATGTTTGTGGTTCTGCGGGAAGGAGCGGTATTGGATGACGAGCTGATAAGCCGCATTCATGAACGAATTCGCAGCGAAATTTCTCCGCGTCATATTCCCAACGAAATCATCGCCATCGAGGAGATTCCCTATACGTTGAGCGGGAAGAAAATGGAAGTGCCCATTCGCAAAATTTTGCTCGGCCGGGATGTGAAAGGGGCCGCCAATCCGGGGGCGATGCGCAATCCGCAAGCTCTGGAGTTTTTTATTAAATATGCCGGCGCTTTATAGAATCCGGGATATTATTTGAATGTTAATAAATAAATACCGATATTGTGTCGTCATTCCCGCGAAAGCGGGAATCCATTGGGTTGCCACCGGTGGATCCCCGCCGTCGTTTACCCCCGTGAAGACGGGGGCCAGGATGACGGGCTTGTATTGGAAGATGGTTCATATCCGCATTTATTTGTAAATCTTCAAAAAATATCCCGGATTCTGGTTAAGGCGGTGGCGGAAACTGCCCATCGCCGGTCCAATCCACCGTGTTGGGATCAAATTGATCTAAATTCACTTTGCTGGTTTCGATCAGCTGGTTGCCAAACACATCGGTTACCCGGAAGGTGTGAAACCCCTGGCCAAACCCCGAACTATCTAAAAAGTAATTCCAATCCTGGCGCTCGAGATTGACCCAATTCCCACCTTTTTGTACTTCGACCGTGGCAATCGGATTGCGGTGGTTTTGAATTTGCACCGCCGTCCACCATTGGCTGCTGCCGTCTTTGTAGCGGAATTTGATCGGTCCATCCATCGGCGGGCTGACAAATTGCCAGGTAATCGGCACAAAACCGAGGGGGATGTCGTCGATTTCCGCAAACGCTTCGGGGCTGAGGTCGAGATGACCGCGCACGCAGCCGGCGTCCGGGCACTGGTCAACGATTTGGACGATAATGGTCCCTTTGCGGCCGGTGACTTCAGCAAAAGCCCCACACATCGTGGCTGTGGGGAAATTTTGACCGTTAATTTGCGGGCTGTTGTAATCTTGCCGATTCATAGCGGCCACATATTGCGGTTCGGGGAGTGAATCAAAGAGACAGTTTCCGCTTCCATCCGCTTCCCAGTAGTAGGTGGCATTGCCGCTGCGCTCAACATCAAAGGGGATGGTTTCTGTAGCCGGGTTCCCGGGTCCTTTGACAAACGGGAGATAGCCTATCGGTACTGGGGCCGCGGCGACCGGATCGTGGTTTGTAAAAGTAATCGCCGTTAACACGGCCGAGATTCCTATAAAAAGTAGGGTGATAGCACTGTGTTTCATGGTTTTCCTCCCAATTGGTGCGCCGTCATCCTACCCGACCTGATGAACGGGAGTGGTATACCGGTTTACATTTTTCGAATATTCACCACAAACACACAAAATACTCTGTAACAAATGTTTTCCTAACTTTTAACCTAGTTGCCCCTTTCTTGGCCGATGAATAAATCCATCGGCCATGGAGACCGAAACCGGATAAATCCGGTTTTTAACGCGATTTATCGCGTTTCGGTTTCCGTAGCGGCCGAATTTATTCGGCTGCGGCAAAGAGGAGTATCTACAATTAAGAAGTTAAGAATATTTTTGTAACAATGTACGAAATGCATTAAGAAAAAGATTTTGTGTTTTGCGGCTGGAAATCAAATACGATGGGCTTCAGTTTCGCGGATATGTTTTTTGAGATAAACGGTAAACGGCGTTCCGCCCGTACCCACAGCGGTCTGCTGCCGGGCCGGTTTGAGGATATAGAGGGCGGCAAACTCGATATGCAGCTGGCGAAAGGCGGCCAGGGCGTCGATGGCGGCGTTATAAGCTTCGCGCAAGGTGGGGAAGCGGCCGCGATTGGCTTCGACAAACGGCCGGATCGTCATCGACCGTTCGAGGTGGGTGATAAAATCGCGATCTTGTCTGGGCATGTACTCGCGCATTTCGTTTAGATAGGCGCGCATGGCGTCATGTTCGTGGGATATGCCGAGGGCGGCATCGATGGCCGGGATGATGCTGCTTTGGGCGCCGGTTTCCCCACGAAATTCGACCGGCCGGCCACCAAAAGCGTCAACACCTTCGTAAATAAGGCCATCGGGAAGGAGGGGATTGTCTTTCCAGCCAAACATATACGGCCGCACGCGGTGGTAGTAAATGTCGGGATCACACCGTTCGGGCATTCGTTGAAGCAGGTGGTGGATGGTTTGGAGAACTGTCGAGATTTCGTGTAGCAAATCTGTGCAGCTGTTCGCATCCTGACGGGCGGCCGCTTTCTGAAGGGGGTCCAGTGCCTGGAGGGCCGGGGCCGACGCGGCTTCGATGGTCGTATGTATCGTGACAAACCACTCTTCATCCTGCCCGCCAAGAAAATTTTGCACAAGCGTTAAGTTGCCAACCTCGATTGGTTCATCCGTCTTGATGCGCCGCCAGTTGTAAATTGTTTGCGAGGCATAGGTCAAAACCGGTGGACGATGGACCCGCCTGGCCACTGCCACCCATCCGCGAGCAAGATTGGCCGGTAGGCGATTGACAATAGGATGATCTGGCGCCCAGAGATAGAGATTGGCCATATAGGAGAGAAGCGACATGGCGCGCTCGAGTTCGGCCGGGGTGTGCAGCAGCTCCGATGGCAGAGGAGGGAGGTCGTTGATTATCGGCCGGATGTGCCGGGTTAAGGCCAGCTTGGATAAGTCGCGCCCTACCGCTTCCCAGGCGTCAAATGGGGCAGGCAGGGAGATAAGGGGATCGGTGGTGGGGAGAAAGCCGTTGGTTAAAGAACGAGTCATCAATCGTCAATTGTCAATAATTAATGTTCAATTGTCAATTGGGGTGGTATTGATAATTGATTGTTGCCAATTGACTATTGATTATTGTCTCTCGCTTTTTCTTTTTGCTGGGCCAGGTCAGCCTCCATCCGCGCCCGCTTGTGCTCGCTGGTTGCTCCCAGGGCGTTGCGTACTTTGTCGAGAACGGCCGCTTCCTTTTCGCTAACCTTTTCGCCGATGCCAAGCACCTTTTCGCTGGCTGCCTCTGCAGTTGTTTGGCCAATCGCTACCAAAAAGTCGCGCACATCCTCACCTTCTGCCCGGCCAACTTTTTTCTTGAGGAGGTCATTTATTTTGGCCAAATTGCGAATTGCGTCATCTAGCCTGGTTTTCTTAATGTTGGTGGGAATATCCACGGTGTTGGCGATGATCGCCTGGACCAACTCGCAGCGGCTTTCATACGTTTGCACGGCCGCCTGATATCCTTTTAGCTCTTTGACGTTGCGCAGGGTGGCTTTTTCCTGACGGGTGTCCGCCGCGCTAACGGCCGCGTAAACCCACGACGGGGCATTTTTGATTAATTCCCACTCTCTTTTTGAAAATGTTGATGCATTTGCCATGTAACTCATTCTCCTGATTGTGCATCAGCCAGCTGATAATTTTTTCTAAACCATCATACCAAGAAATACGCCAGGAGGACACGTAAAAACATGAGAAAAAACGGCCAGAGTTAATACTCTCGCCGTTCTTGATGATTGGTAGCCCACTGTTGCCTTATTGATTTGTACCAACCGTTGGCGAGGGTGCAAAAAATGGCTGGGCAAGACCCCAGAGCAGCGCACCGCTGGCCAGCAGCGTGGCGATCAGGATCGGAACCGCGCCCGGATCGACGGCTACAATTCCCCAAAACGCCCAGATTAGAACGAGGCCAAAGATGTTTGCCCGGTATTGACGAATCAAGAACCAGCCAATGGTGGCGGCGGTCAGAATCAGGGCCCCACCCCATACGGAGGCCGGTAAGCCAAACCCGACCCAGCCAATGCTGACCAACCACTGGCTGATATTGACGATGGTAGCCACCGTGGTCCAGCCAAAAAAGAGAATGATTGGGGCACGAACGATCCAGTTAAATCCGCGATCAGCTGTTGGTTCAAAGCTAACCAATGTCTTGAAGGCAAAAAAGAGGGAAACCAAGAGAGCTAAAATGGCCAAAACACTGCTTCCAATCGGGGTAAAAGCGGTAGCGGTGTTGCTGAGAAAAGCGGCCGTGATGGGCAGCCCCAGGGCATCCAAACGCTTGTCGGCGCGTTTGCTGGGTAGGGCCTGATAAACGATGAAAATGATGACGCCCAGGAAAATTGGCAGCCAGACGGTAAATGTATAGGGAGCCGGTGAGACTGCGGTAGGGTACATGTCGTACATGGTTGCCCCACCGGCTTCAGGGCCGCTGCCGTCAAATCCGCGATTGCCGCTCAGAAAGAAATTGGCGTATACCATGATGATGCCGCTCAGGGCAACTAAAATTTGTCTCACTAAACCTTTCATGTTGAATCTCCTATTTTAAAAACTACCTTCTGGACGGTAGGTTTTTGATTTAAAAAAATATCTCTCTACATCAACCCTTCAAGAAAAAGGGTGACGAGTTTGTTCGGGAAATCAGATTGGGAGACATATTGTTCAACAACCCCCATTTCACCCATCAAACTCAAAAACATCCACGTACTCAATTCGCTGTCATGCGGTTTTAATTCTCCTGATTCAATCCCTCCTTCAATTACCTGTTTGACTTTCATAAACTGTCCCTGCACAAATAGGTTTCCCAGGTGAGCCTGCTGCCCTTCAGACAAAAAGCGAAGCGAATCACTCATGACGTGTGATACCTCGCTGCTTTCAGCCAGGTTAAATTTGAGCAGGGCCTGAAGCTTTTCACGAACGTTTGCTCCAGCCAAAATCGCCTGTTGATACCCGGCCGCATGATGATTAATCATCCCTTCGAGCATCTCACCAACCAGCTGTTCTTTGCCGTTGGGGAAGTGATGATACAGGCTGGCCTTGCGGATACCAACGCGGTCAGCCAGTTGATTCATGCTAACGCCGTTGTATCCAAACTCCTGAATGAGCCGGGCCATCATGTCAAGCGCGTTTTGGCGCGTATTTCGAGCATTTTCTGCCAGTGGTCTAGCCATAAAAAACCTACCGTATGGAAGGTAGATTAATCGATTTGTTGATTCCTGTCAACCCCGCTAATAAAAAGTAAATAGATAGGACAGTTTGCTTATCTCGCTCACACCCGAGTGCTTGATCTGTATCGCTGAAGGCTTTATGCTTACGGCTAATTGCTAATTGCTAATTGCTAATTGCCAACTCATTATGATTAATCTGCTCATCGTTGAAGATAACCCCCGCTTACGGCCGGCTATTGTGGCCGGATTTCAAAATTTACCCTCGGTAAAGGTCTTGGAGGCATTTGACACCGGAGAAAAGGCGCTGGCCTACTGTTTTGATGGCGAATCGCCACCCGATGTCATTTTGATGGACGTTCAGCTGGCGGGAAAAATGAACGGAATTGAGGCCGCGGTCGCCATACGTCGAGAGTACCCTCGCCTGCCGGTCGTTTTTTATTCGATTCAGGATGATGATGATTACTACCGCTCATTTTTGCGAGCGGGTATCCTGAGCCATTACGCATACGTCAAAAAATCAAACTATTTGCTGCCCGAGATGATCGTGCCGCTGCTGCAAGACGCCATCGCCGGCCGCAGCTTTATCGATCCGGAAATAGAATCTCGCGTGCAGGAGGTGCGCGTCAAGGATGCCAATGATCCCATGAGCCTGCTCGAACCAAATGAACAGGAAGTGGCCCAGATGGTTGCTCAGGGCATGAGCAATCTACAAATTGCCGGCCGGATGGGGTTTCGCGATAAGCGCACCATCAGCCGCATCAACGGCCAAATCTACACCGCCTGGGGATTAAATGAAACGACGACAGATGAAAAAGTAGCCCGAACCCGAGCCACGATCATTGTCAACTGCGGCCGTTTGCTCACCTGGGATGAACAGGGACGGCCATATGCTCTTGACGATCGGGGCACCTGGGTTTCGTGGGACGGCCGGTAAAGCGTGAGGCAAATCGATGAGCCATAGCGTCTTTCTCAATTGGGCAGCCATCACATTGTCAATTTTTAACACCATTCTGCTGTTGTGGCTGGGCTTAACCGTGCTGCTCAATGCTGAACGACGGGTCGTTGGGGTGTGGATCACCGGATCTGGATTAATTGTAGCGGCCGCATTTTTTATCAGTCACACGATTATTCTGCAGCGCGGTTTGTCTTATCCCGATTGGCAATTTGCCTTTTGGTGGAAGGGAGCCGTACTGCCGGCCAATTTTTTGCCCTTTGCCTGGTACGTCGTCATGTTGTGGTATGCCGGTTACTGGCAGGAAGCTCAATCTCAGCTGGTTCGCCGGCACCGCTGGTGGTTTCGCCTGATCTCCCTGACGATGTTATTTGGCATGCTGATGCTCATTGTCATCCCCTCTCAACCAGCCAGCCCTTATGGTGATCGCTTCCTGGATATAATTGCACCGGGCAGCGCCTGGGCCCGGCCGTTTTTGATTTTCCTGGTGGTGGGGTTTTCCGGCTACATTACCCTGACCATGTTTCTGTCACTTGATGTCCTGCGCCATCCAGGTCCGGCTTCCCGCTTGATGGGAGACGTGGCTCGCCAGCGGGCTAAACCGTGGTTGATGGCCACCACCTTCGCCCTGCTGCTGGTAACGCTTCTGGTTACCTGGACCCTTTTATGGATATCACGCAATTTGCTTGAGGGGAATGTTTTTCTGTGGCAGCCGCAAACGTACGATACCCTAGCCCGCTTTGATTTGTGGATCGTAATCGTGCTGACGGCCGCGATTGTTTTATTGGGCCAGGCGACGGTGGCTTATGAGATTTTCACCGGGAAGAGCCTGCCCCGTTTTGGTCTGCGTCGTCAATGGTGGCGCGTGCTGAGTCTGGGGGTTATGTACAGCCTGGTGGCCAGCGGATTAATTGTGTTTGAATTCCCGCGGGTGCACGGCATTTTACTGCTGACGATTTTGACCACTGTTTTTGTGGCGCTCCTCGGCTGGCGTTCTTATGAGGAGAGACAGGGCACCATTGCAAGTTTGAGGCATTTTGTCAACAGCGAGCGGCTCTACGACCGGCTTCTTTCAGACAGCAGCGGCCGATCCGCCGATATTCGCCCTTCTTTTGTGGCTTTGTGCCGCGATGTTCTGGAAACCTCAGTGGCCTTTTTGATCCCGGTTGGACCCCTGGCCACCCTGGTCAATGAGCGGTACAGCTGGCCTACTCAAAAAAACCCTCCGGCCGTTGACTCTTTAATCGCCCGCAACCCTAAACCTGATGAAATTAGCATTCCCCTTGAGCCTGATGTGTGGGAGAGAGCTCGCTGGGGAATTCCTTTGTGGAATCAGCGTGGATTAATCGGGTTTTTGCTGTTGGGGGATAAGCTGGGTGGCGGATTGTATACGGAAGAGGAAATTGAGGTGGCTCGCTCGAGTGGAGAACAGCTGATCGATCATCTGGCGACCAGCGAAATTGCGGCTCGCTTAATGACCCTGCAGCGCGAGCGCATGGTTGAAAGCCAGCTTCTCGATCAACAAACTCGTCGCATCCTCCATGATGACGTCCTGCCTCAGCTGCACACCGCCATGTTGACTTTGAGTGGTCCAAACGGCAAGCAGGAAGCGGTTTCTCTTTTGTCCGGCGCGCACAAACAGATATCAGATTTGCTGCACGCCATGCCGCGCACAGCCGCTCAGCCGGTGCAAAAATACGGGTTGGTAGAGGCGTTGGAAAGATTACTCCAAGAAGAGTTTACTCATGCCTTTGAGCGGGTAGATTGGCTGGTCGATGCGGCCGCACACAGGGCTTTTGATCACCTAAACCCGTTGACGGCTGAAGTGACGTACTACGCCGCTCGGGAAGCGATTCGCAACGCGGCCAAATACGGCCGGGGTGTGGATGGGGAACGGCCGCTGGCGCTGACTTTGACGATGAAGGCCGGTCAGGAATTGATCTTTCAAATTCAAGATGACGGGGTTGGCGCGCAAAATCATCTGTTTGCCGGCCGTCAGGATCGCCATTCAGGCGGACACGGCTTAAATTTGCACTCCACCATGATGGCCGTGGTGGGGGGAGAGCTGGTGATTGATTCCCTTCCGGAAAAATATACTCGGGTGGAGCTCCGTTTGCCGCTTAAGGGACAGATAAATCAAGTGCCTGGATCTTAGAAAAGATCCAGGCACTTAAATTATAGATACACCTCGCACCTTTCGCCAGTAGCGAATGATCCCGTCAACCGACATAAACGGTGGATTGCCGGTGATGTACTGGTGAATAACCTCTTCGCTGAGGCCAGCCGCCCGAAACCGCGCCTGCTCCCAGGCCACGAACTCTTCAAAAATCGTATCCCGATCTTTCCCCGCCTTTATGCCGTCACCAATAAAATCTGTGACCTGTGTCAGCAGCCTGGCCACGGTAGCAAAATGCTTTTTGGGATCGTCAATCCGACCAAAATGGGTTGGATAAATCGCCTCAAACTGGGACGGCCGGATCTTGCCAATTGACTGCAGCCACACTTCCATGTTGAATTCGGGAGGCGGTGCCGGAATATCGACCATAGGCCAACCGGGCACAATGTTGCCCCCCAGATCACCCACAAACCCGATATCGCCCAATTTGTAAACCATGTGATGGGTGGCGTGTCCGGGGGTATCAATTGCCTGAATTTCCAAATCGCCTACGGTGACGATATCCCCGTCATACAGTCGGGTAAGCCGTTCTTCCGGAATGGGGATCAATTCGCCCCACAGAGTATCCATTTGATCCCCATAAATGCGCGTGGCGCTGGCGACGAGGCGTGAGGGGTCGATCAGGTGGCGCGCCCCCACGTAGTGGACGTAGACGTGGGCTCCCTGCTGCGCCCACCACCCGGCCGCGCCGGCGTGATCAAAGTGAATATGGGTCACTAAAACGTGTTTGATATCTTGCGGAGAGTAGCCCAGGTCATTTAGACCGGCTAACATCGCCTCCAGACCGCTGGTGGGGCCGGTTTCGATTAGGGCCAATCCGCTTTCTCCCGCGATTAAATAAGAGGCGATCGTTTGGGGGACGCCTTGGTGAAAACAGTCGATGGTGTGAATGGAAAACATATAAATGGTCAATAATTAATGGTTAATA
>JASJCR010000072.1 GCA_030065875.1 Ardenticatenaceae bacterium
TCTTCTGACGGTCATTTTACCCCTCCCCCAGCCCCTCCCCGACACGGGGAGGGGAGCTTGTTGCCCGACGGCCCATTATCTAGCGATAAACGGTAAAAACAGGGTGTTTTCACCGACAAACAAGATCGTCGCGGACTCTTCAAAGCCATCGCTGATGTTGCCGGCCTCATCCCGAAAACGGACGTAAACGGTCACGTAATCCCCGGCTTTTACGTCACCGAGATCAAAATCATCAACCTGGGTTTGAAACGGCTGCCAGGATGCGTCTTCAAAGGTTGGGCTGGTGCTGATGATCATCTCTATCTCTGTCCCTGGCGGCCGCGGGTCGTGATCCAAATCACCGTGATCTTCTGCATTGTCTGCAGCGGATAGTAGAAGGGTGACCAGGCGACTCGCTGTCTTGGGCTCTTCAACGATGATGATGCTGCCCGATGGGGGATATGGATCACGGCTCAGCGGTACGGCGGCGGTGGTCAGAATGCGCCCGGTCGTTGCGGTCCGCCCTTCATTGTGGGGCACCACGCGATATTGTGGATCCGGGCCAGGAAACGGCGGCACATCCTGATATGGGTCCTCGGCCGTCGGCGGACGGACACCCTCCGCAATTTTGACCCAGGGGCCGATGAGTTGGCCACTTGTTCGCCGGTAAATATCAACCGTATCGATGCCCTGCCGCGGCAACCCTTCAAGCCAGATCTTGACATACGGATTTCCCTTGGCGTTGGCTTCAGACGAAGTTAAGACCGCCTGCAGCGGGTCGATCCGGTCATCGGCCGGATCCAGCGGATCCTGATTACCAGGGACGCAGTTAGGCACTTCGCTGCCGTCGCTTTCACCACCGCCGTCGGTGTCCGGGTTGTTGGGATTTGTGCCCTGAGTCCATTCGCAGCGGTTTGGCAACCCGTCACCGTCCGGATCTTCTTCGGGGTCGTTGGGGTCATTTGGATCCAGACCGTGCTCGACCTCCCACCAGTTGGGAAAGCCATCGCCATCACTATCCTCCGCTTCAATTAGGAAGAAGCTGGTCTGTGCTTCTCGCCGCAGACCTTGCCATTCGCCGATCGCCTGGACCAGGTAGGATCCGCGGCTGAGGGGTTCCTCTCCTTCTACCACGTCCTCAGGGTTGTCGACCGCTGTTTCGCCACCGGTGGTTTGCGTATACCAGTTGGCGTACACGCCGTCATCGGCATCCATATCGCCGTGTAACCCGTCATCGTGGAGAATAATCCCCTTTTGAACCCCGGCCGGATTGGTGATGATGGCGTAAACCTCCCCATCGATGACCGGTTCTCCACTGCCGCTAAAGGTGGCCACAATGGGCACTTTGACCCCCTGCTGCGGATTATTTTCCGGCACCCCGGTATACAGCTGCATTTCGAGCAGGGTCCGCCCAGAGGCGCTGACGTGATATTGCTGGGGAAGATCGCGAACGAGCAGCGTCCACTGACCATCATCTGGAGCGGTGACACGCCACACTTCGGCCGTGCCACCGGGCACAACGGTTTGGTGAGGCCCGAGAGGGAGCACCGCCCCGTCCGGATCGATCAGGCGCACAAACTGTTCGTCAGTGGGGGTTTGCCAGGCGATGGAAACGACCAGTTCATCGGTGGTGGGGTCGACCTGGAAAACGTGCTGGGCAGGATTATCACCGGTCAGGTTGTTTCCCACGGTGCTCAAAAAGCGCTGCCGGCCGGAGGCGCGAATGGCGATCGCGTCATAAATGCGGCTGAGGTTGTTTTCCCAGGAGAGTATCTCCGTGATGGATATTACTTCTGGGGCGGTTATGGCGTTGAGGCCGTTTATGGGCACATCGCCAACGGTTGGGGCGAAGTCGTAATGCCCGCCACCGGCTGATGACGTGGCAATTTCCTGCAGCAGCGCCTCGTTGGCCGTGGCGCCCAGGCCGATGACGTCCATGTAGCATTCGTTGTCGGTGACTTCATCCTGCACGTCGGCCCAGAGTGGAGCGAAATTTTCATAGCCGTCGCTCAGGAGGGCGATCACGCAGAGATTGTCGTCGATGCCGTGATCGTCTTCCTCGGCCGCGGCTACCTGCAGACCGCAGCCGATACAGGTCGAACCAGTAGGGGTGGTCGCTTGAATGGCGAAAGCCATGTTAAACGGTTGGGCCCCGGTCATCGGCTCGAGCTCACTGACCAACGTGGCCTCATCTTCATAGCGGATAAAGGCCCCCTGATCGGCCGAAGACAGTTCAAACGTCATCAGGGTGGCCGCGTTGCGGGCGGCCTGGATTCGGCCTTCGTTGGCCATGCTGCCCGACTGATCAAGCACGATCAGCTTGTCGACCTGGCGCTCCACATACAAAACGGCGTTATTCTGCAGGTCGCTTTGCCCTTCCAGCGTCACCCGCAGGTCGTAGAATTGACCGCTTTGCGCGCCTTGCCAGTCTGATGGCGGTTCGACGTTCAGCCAGTAGTTATCGCCGACATAGGCTGCAGTAATGACGCTGGCCGGGAGAGAGGCGTCGTCCGATCCGACCAGTTCGACGGTGAAATCCTCTTTTGACAGCCCGCCCACACCGCTGCCGTCCTGACCGGTGACCGCCAGACGGACCTGAAACTGGCGCGGATTATCCGCTTCGCCGACAAAAGCCGGGGCACCGGCTGTGGGTAACTTGATCTCCAGCTGCGGGGTCACACACCCATGACCGATCGTCACCTCGCTGTCCGGCTCGCCATCCAAACCGGTGATCACGGCGGCCACGCGGCTCAAATCGCTGGTGCTGACCGTGCGAGCCCACTGCGGACTGTGCGAGGTCCACCGGTCTTCCAGATCACCACCGGTATTGACGGTTAGCACCGAGAATGCATAGGCGCTGTTATTGTTTTCCTCAAATGTAAAGGCCACGAAGGGACAGCTGGCTGGTGGGACATACTCCCAATATTGAGAGGAGCGGGGCTGCATCGTGGCGGTTTCTTCGCTGAAGGCCTGATTGCCGGAAACGAGGGTATGGTTGCTGATCCCCAGCGCGGCACTGTTGATCTCTGCATCGACAAATCCCAGGCGAGGATCGGCCGGATTGTAAATATAGGCATAAAGCGCCAGAGTGTAATCTACAAAATCATCGGCAAAGGTCGTGTCCTGATTATTGGCTAAATACACTTCCAGGGCGTCGAGGCCGCTGGTGCTGCCGGTCAGGACTAAATAAAAGCTTTTTATGCTATCCCAGCCGATGCCCGGTTCAGTTTCAGAAGGAATTTGATATTGATCCATAAACCAGGTCCAGAAGGCGGCCCCACGGTAGCTGGTCGTTAGCAGATCAGCGCTGCGGAAACCCTCATCATCTTCAAGGATATCGGCGAATTGGCTCATATAGCTGGAGTCGGGCAGAACATCATACCCCGCATCGGTCCGATCCTGGCTGGTGCGAGCGATCCCTTCCGTGTACCAGCCCTGCCAGCCGGCCGTGTCGTTGTATTTTTCCTGGATCAGATGCTGTCCTTCATGGAAGGCGTTGGCCCGTACTTTGAGCACGTTGGTCGTGGCGATGTACTCATCATCGAGCTTCAAAACGTTTGGCGCAACGATCCAGCCGTTTTTCGGATCCTCACCCACCCATATTTCGAGATGGGTTTCCGGCGAAATTACGGGGAAACCGCGATCCAAGTAAAACAAAAGCATGATTTCCGCCTGCTCAGCGACCTGGACCGCCCACTGATTGTCGTCAGATCCAGGAACGTCGCTGTCCGGCAGAGCATGTTCACAGAGATCATCTTCCGCTTCATCCGCATCACACTGCTCGACCCCATCAACCGTGTTCTGGTGTGTGGGATCTTCAGTGTAGTAAACGAGAATGTCATAGGTCGTGCCATCGTGTTGAAAATCGCTGGCGTAACATTGATCCAGAACGGCTTCCTTGCCGCGCAGATTAACGGTGATGGGAGGCGTGCAGACTTCCACGTCTGATTCTGCCAAGACGAGGTATGCTCCCCAAATCGAGAACAGGCAGCAAAGTGCTGCCAACAAATTCCTGTAAAGAATTCGTTTTTGATTGTGGACTTTTAACTGTTTCATCATTCCATTGCTCCTTGCCTGCTAAAGTTTCGTACCCGGCCGATTTGATCGATGAGCAGATGTGGCCAAATTCACTGGTTAAAGGGGTATACAAGTTAATATTTCACCCGCATAAAGCCCTGGTAAGGAGTAAAGTTAGCAGGAAAAGAACCTGTTTCGGTCTAGCTTTTGGTGGAATTTGTCTAAGGTTTGGGATTGCCGCATCAAAAAAAGACCGGCCAATACGACGGCCGGTCTTTCTCTTGAAGATAGACTGGAGGAATTGTGGGCCTACCGCCCGATTAGGGGTAAATAGACAGAATCGGGTTCCAACAAATATTCAAACGGCAATTCCTGGCCGGGATGATCGATGGTGATTTGAGCAGGAAATTCAGGAATGATGTTGGGAATGGTGCCGATGGTGCCGTTGGTAAAGCTTAAATGCTGCCACTCATTTGAAGTCGAAAGCTCACTTTCAAATTGGACGGAACATTGAGGCAGGGTGCTTTTGTTAATGTTGGCCTGCACATTTGAGTCATTGGTATCGCCATCACAATTCCAGTCGATGGGACTGTTGGCGTTGGCTACGGTTTCTCCGTTAAAGTCATTCAGACCGCAAAACCATTTTGTGCTGTATTTTGAAACCTCTGGGTTGGTGCTGTTCAGCCCGCCGGATTCTGTCAGGTTTAATTCATTGATGGAGGGAATGTCGGCCGGCGAAAATATCGAAAAGTCGAGGACCCCGGATACACCGTCAACGGTCAGCCCTTGTTGATCCCATACGGCAAATGCCTGGTTCATGATGCTGAGGTGGTTGGGTTTATAATCTGTATGATCGGGAACCCACAATCCATTTTCCAATTTTACACCGCCATGACCCAGCCCGAGGGTATGACCCAATTCGTGCATAAACACCAATGCTTCCAGGGTTGGAGTTAATTCACCACGCTCTCTAGCTCGGTTCAAGCCAATGACAAAATCGCTGCCTATCGCCCAGCCGGCCGGGGTTGTGTAAGCGAGGAGTGAACAAATGCTGGGCTGCTGGCCAATATCGTGAACGGCCAGCACGTGGTGATAGACGCTGGCTCTACCGGGGTGATTCCCATTCCCAAGAAAATATTGTTCACGGAGTGCCTTTATTTTGCTGACGTCCAGGGTGAGCTGGCTGGTGTTGGTATCTAGTGAAAAATCGATCACTTCCTGAAGTGCTGTCGTTTCGGGAATAGCGGATCCGAAATGTACGTGCAGCTGTATTCCTTGTGCGGCAAAAGCGGCCTTGACTAAATCAATCGCTTCCGTTGAAGGGCGATGAGAATGATCAACCGCTTCTAACCAGTCAATCCAGATAAAGATATCTTTGGTGGTGCTAATCGCTCCCATAGCTTGTAAATCTAAATCAGGTATATCATCAAGATCGGTGTCTACGCCGTTTATTTCCCACAAATCCGGCAGGCCATCGCCATCATGATCGATCAATACGGGGATCGGTGGGGGAGCAATCGTATACACCACGTCGTCAAAATCATTGTCCCCCCCTCCGGTTTCATCTTCAAAACCAAATTGAGAGTACTCGCTAATATCATTTTGAAAACCGACAAAGTGATCGGTGGTGCCGTCGGTATTGAGCTCGTCCATCGAAAAGAAGGCCAGGGGGGCACCAAGTGGGTCATTGGTGGGATTGTTGGCCAGAAAATTAGCCACCGTATCGTTTTGAACGATAAAAAATACCATTAATCGGCCGCTGGTTAAAGGAAGAGAGACATCTGGCGTATAGGGATGTGCGCCGCTGGGAAAAATGATGGTGGCTTGGGATAAAGCGGCCGCATAATAAGCCGGGTCACCTGGCTGCAAATTGCCGATATTTCCGGCCTGATCATCAACGTAGAAGAGACCCAGCTCGTTATTAAACCCGGCTTCACGATAAACAAAGTCAAAATTGACATCAATCATGTCATTGCCGGGAACTTTATAAAGCTGGACATCAACCAAAGGGGATAAATCAGGGCAGTTGAGCGTGAGCGGCGAATCACTTTCATCACCGCAGATCGGCAACGTGGGCAGCGGCAAGGCGGGATCAGCGGAGGTTGATCGGCCGAAAAGCAATATGAGGTAAATTGAAAAAAGCAGTAATCCCAGCTGCAACAAAAGGGATCGTCTCATTTTAATCTCCGTAAGAAGCAGGTTGCCATTGAACATGCCTCATCGAAAGGAAGTTGTTGCAAGCTTTTCTTTTTTGGTGCGAAAGATATCTAATGAGCGAATGAACGGAATTTTTGGCTCAAAAACATCAGAGGAAACTGCTAACTTAGTTTTTGATGCTAAATCAATCAATCAATAAAGGGGAGGGAGGAAAATATGCCTTTTCAGGTCACAAGCTGTCCACCCATTCTGCATAGAAAAATGACAATTAGGTTGACTTATAATACCTTGCCCCCAAGTTATAAATCACATTGCCCAAAAAATAGTATAGCATATTAAAATCTGGCTACGCAATACACGGCTTCGCGATGCGTTACCGTAAACCCGACAGCATCCCCTTGACGTACTTGGAATTTCGGCTGCGGAGCAGCGGAAAATACCCCATGATCGCGACCATCCGTTCCGTTTGTTCTGGTGAGGCCTTTAATTCGATGACCACTTCTTTGGTAAGCGGTACCGGTCGGTTCCGATTGGGTTTGAGGGTCATTCGCTGATCAAAAACCCGTTGATCATAATCTAAGGTCAGGCGTATCAATCCGTCATGGGTGACAAAATACTCGCGTTGATAGCTGTTGAGAATAGCCGGCCGGCTGTGCTGATTGAGCAGCGGCAAAAAAGCGGGGGAAACGGCCGTCTTGACCGCGCTAAAAATGTGCGCCCAGCTCGTGGTTAAATCGAGCTCGTGCTGTAGCTTCTGCTGCTGCTTGAATCCCACATTGCCTTCTCTAGACTTTATTTCGAGCACGGGGTTTTTGACGGTGTCACTCACCACGCCATACCAGCGAAAACGCATCTTCTGCCGATCGGGCATGCCCGCCAGATTATCATCCAGATTGCGAAAGCCCGGCGTATCCAAATAAATTGAGTTGACCTGCCGGGGAGGGTAGGCGGTTCGGAAGCCGGCCGGGTGCAGTCGTACCCAGCTGCGCACACGGGACAGTTCGACCTCTGGGGCAACCAGCTTCAACTCATAACGACGCTCGGACATGAGGTTTGTCAAAATTTACGCTCCTGAAAAGAGAAGGATGGTTTTCGATTCGTTTTCATCGGCTATCTGTAGCAAATCCGGGACGAACCGGGGTCAAATTGGTTTGCTCGGTCCCCCAAATGCGAACGGCCAGCTGCATGTCGGCCGCGGCTAACGAGTCGGGGCTGTTGGCATAAATGGTTGTGAGCGGAATTTCAAGCTGTATAAAAGAAAGATCATCCGCAAAAGATTTGAGTACCACAGGGGCGTCCGGCGAGCGGAGCAGGTTTTCCTCCCCATCAATGACCCAATCTGATTGGGTTTCCAGGAAAAGCGCGTCGCCAAAATCGAGCCCGACAATTTCTACCGGCAGATTAACCACGTTGCTGATTTCCAGCTGCAGTACCCCGGCCGGGGTATTTTCTGCGGCCACGTAGTTGGCAAAAACCGGCTGCTGGGGCTGTAATGAGCGCTGCAAATTTACCTGCTGCTGAGCCAGCTCGGCCCACGGGGGTGAGATATCCGCTTCAGACGCCAGTACGTTTTGCCAGGTTGACCATTCCGGAGTCAGGTTGGTTTCCAGAGAAGTCAGAAACTCCGGATCGGCCGCCTCCTGTAACGCTTGAATGGCGGCCTCTTGGAGGGCCGGATCGTTGAAAGTAGCGGCCGCGAGATCCACACGCCGCTGGTCTAATTGAGGATTTCCGTTAAAACCGATCGGCTCTAAACGCCCATTCTGGGCATTATAGTAGAAGCGCAAATTGAGCAGGCTAAGCGCATCAGCGGCCCCCCATAAATCGCTAATCGCCAGGAAACGGCCGTACAGTTCCAGATCGAAAATCGCCTCGGCGTTGATTTCTCCCCGCTGAAACGCCCGCAATTTTTCAATCGCCTCTTCTTTTTGGGCGGTCAGCTGTTCATCTCGGGCAACGGCTGCGTCTCGAAAGGTGTCGACCTCTAAAAATTGAATGGCGTTTCGGTTGAGATTGGTCACCGGGTCAGCCAGGGCCGCCTGGCTGTCTCCCTCAAAATAGGCGATATTTTGCCAGATGAGGGCCGGATCAAATTCGACGATAATGCCTGGCTCGCGTCCCTGAGAGGTCGGCAGATTGGCGTCAAATCCCCCTTGTAAGGCGTAAATGCCGCGATTATCACCGTTAAAAACCAAATTCACAAACGTGTATGGAGTTGACAACACACCGGCTTCACGCAGCGCCTGCTGGTAACCCCACTCGTTGAGCCAGCCGTTATCGGCCGGATCAATGAGCTGGGCGCGGGTCATGCCGAGTAGGGGCTGATCTTCGTCGGTGCGAATCTCGTAATTCCACTTCGCATCGGCGCCCAGATGACGGGTTGGTCCCTGCTGCAAACGCATTCGGACGCGAACGGCCTCCCCGTTGAGGGCGATATCCGCGGGGACAAAATCGCCATCCGTGCCTATAAAAACTCCATTTTCAAGCGCTTCCTGCCGCTGTTCGAGGATTTGGTTGACCATTTCGAAATCCATATCCACCCTTAAGACCGGTAAGGTTGTGGAATCACCGTTAAACTGGCGCACTATCGCCGTCCACTCCGTCTGAAGCGTGGTGATCAAACCATCGCCAATTAGCATAAAGACGGTCCCCAATATCAGCAAAATCAGGACGATCCAGCCGAGAATATATGAATTCCTGGATGAAGATTTGCGTACAATTTTCACGGGTGGTCGATAGGATTGGGCACGTTCAGAATGGCAAATTACCCGGCGAGGGTGTTTTCCTGTTCGATGAAGCTAAATTCAGAACCGGGCAGCGTTTGGCGAAGGGCATCCATCAGGGCGGTCAGCGTCTGATCATCGGGGCAGTTTATTAGGTACGTGGCGTGGAGGGAGTCGATGGTGTGATCTAGACGGCGTAGATCGGCCGTCGTCACATGCTCCTTTAGCACTTCGTTGATTTGGGCAAAACCGGTTTCCTGATCGGCCGTTTGAATGTTCAAATAAAGATTGTTTTTCTGGGGGCGCAATTTTGATAACGTCCGAACAAACATATAGCCCAATATGATCAGGAAGGCGATTATGGTGGTCAGCCGGTGATCCGCCCCCATACCCAAGCCGATGGCGATGGCGATAAAAAGATAAGCCAGCTCTTCCGGTTCCTTGATGGCGGTGCGGAAGCGGATAATCGAGAGCGCCCCAACCAATCCCAGCGACAGCGCCAGCGAAGATTTGACGACGCTGATAATCAGGGCGGTGGTCACGGCGATGATGGGCAAAACTTGAGCCAATTTGGACCGATTGGAAAAAGAACGGCCGTATTCGGCGTAAAACCAGGCCAGCGAGGTACCGAGAAGGAGGGTCAATATCAAGTTGACGCTTAATGTGGTCAGCGATAAAGGGGCTGATTCAGTTAAATTTAAGAACTCTTCCATAAAGCGGGTTCTCCAGCAGAGGAAATTGAGAAAAATCCTCCTCTGTCGAAAAGGGTCAAAAGAACGGTTTCCGAGTATACCACCAAAATTCACCGACTTGCACGAACCGGAAGGCGGGTGATAATCGGGCCGTTATGAATTTGGAAAGGACATCGAGGTATAAATGGCGGCGTGGATTTTCGATCCTGTGGCTGCTGATCCCGGTGTTGTTGGCTTGGGTGTGGGGCAATTATTTTTCCGATGATGGGTACATCTCCCTCCGTTTTGCCCAGACGATTGGGGGATGGGGTGATTTTACAGCGCAATTTCAGGCCACAAGTCAGGGGTACACCCCCTTGTCCCCGATTTCCTGGCTGGTGCTAGCCGCGCTGGCGATTCCAACCGGGCAGGCGGTGACGGCCGCCACGATGATCAGTGCGTTGGGTTGGGGGGCGATGGCAGTAGTGTGGCAGCAGCTCCTGAGCGATTGGCGGCTCACTGTGATTGATTGGCTCGTTCCGCTGCTGTTGGTGATCGGGCCGATTGTTTTGCTGACCCAGGGCAGCTTTGTTTCCTGGTTTTTGGCGATATCCTGGCTGGCAATCTGGTTGACGATGCGACAAAGGTGGCGGGAGCAAACTTTGGTGCTGGCGATGCTCCCTCTGATCAGTCTATCGATCTCTGCGGCCGCGCTGATGATCATCCTGGTTATCTGGCGGATCATGATCACCCGAAATATACCGCGGTTTGCCGTCGGGCTGCTGGCCACGCTCTCTTTATTGATGCTGATGGGGATCGGCTGGCAGGTCGGCCGGGCCCCATTAACCATGAGCTTCCCGCTCGACGAGTGGGCCATCTGGAGCCAGAGCTGGCTCCGCACCGGTGAGTTTGTGTGGCTGTTTGTGCTGCTGGCGTTGGCGGCCGTCATCACAAAGCCGGAAACCCGGCCGATTGCTGCCTGGCTTCTTTTCGCCCTGCTGGATCCGAATCTGGTCGGACAAAGCGTGTTGATGACCGGTTTGCTGGCGCTGGCGGGTGTGGGCATTTTCCAGGTTGCCCGCTGGTTTGTCGATCGGCGGTGGCTTGAAGTAGACGACGGCAGGGCTTTTGGGGGAGTGGTTGGGGTGTTGTGCCTCTTGTTGATGGTGTCCTTCGCTGGAAAATATGATCGTTTGCCCCAGGCGGTGCGATCAAATGAAGCGGGGGAGTGGCTTAACAAAAATAGCGAAGGGGGGGTGTTGGTCGTTGCTTCACCGGCCGTCGGGTTTGCGGCCGACCGGACCTTTCGCCAGTGGTCCGGCCGCCCCGATCAGCAAAATTGGGCGGCGTTTATTCGCCTGGCTGAGCAGTTGTCCCCCGACTACATCGTCACCAATCAGGCGCTGTTTTGGGATGGACTCATTTATCTAGAGTGGTGGCAAGATCGATTTGTGCGGGTGCATTCAGCCGGTGCTTATGAGGTCTGGCAGGCTGATTCGCAGCCCGCCTTAACGGCCGAAACGGTACCGTTGAACGTCCGGTTGGAAAATGGGGTTAAACTCGTCGGTTACCAGCAGTCGCCACCGCTGATTGCACCTGGTGAGGCGGTCAATGTTTCGCTCCATTTTCAAGTCGACGAGCCGTTTGGCGAGGGGTTTGCTACGGTGGTCTGGCTGCCGTCACCGCTCGATGGCTCCAATCAGGCCCAGCGTGACTTGTTGACCCCTCGCGCCGTGCCGTCAAACTGGTGGCGGCCGGGGCAAATTGTGACCGAGCAATTTGTCTTAACCACCACCGAGCAAATTTCCGTCGGCGGGTATCGCCTGACGGTCGCTTTTCGCGAGCAGGACACGTTTGACCGGATGCCCGTCTACCAAAATGACGACATCAACCCGGTGGATCGCATCCAGCTGGGTTATGTGGCGGTGCCGTGGGGTGGGGAGATCGGTGCGGCCGTCCCGCTCGATATTTCTTATGGGGATGAGATTCAGCTGGTGGGTGCCAATCTGCCAGCGGCGGAAACCAGCCCGGCCGCAGCTCTCGATATCGAGCTGTTTTGGCAGGCGCTTACGGCTGATCGGCCGCAATATGATTACACAATTTTTGTTCATCTGCTCAACGAGAGCGGGGAAATGGTGGCGAATGCCGACAGCTCGCCGCAGGGGGGAAGGTATCCCACTGGCGCGTGGGTTCCCGGCAGCCTGATTCCGGATACCCATCAACTGGTGTTGCCGGCCGATTTGCCAGCCGGCCGCTACGAAGTTCACGTTGGGGTTTATTTACCGGAGACCGGTGTGCGGCTGCCCGCGGTTGATGGGGACGGTCAACCGCTGCCAAACGGCTCGTTGATTTTGATGCCGTTGGTCGTTCGCTAATCCAACAAATGTCAGCCGCAGATTAACACGGATTAACTCCGATATTTCTCTTTAATCCTTCGGCTGCGTTCAGGACAGGTTCTGCGGCCACTTGCAAACATCCGGTTCATCCCTACGGGGTCTGTGGACATTTACTTCATAAAATATTTTGTAAACTACCTAAGTAAATTGCAAGAATTTTTCAAAATTTAATTGTCCACAGATTGCGCAGATTTTTGCAGATTACAGGAAAAAATCTGCGGCCATCTGCGTAATCTGCGGACAGGTTACTTCTAAAAAGTTTTTTTACTTAAAATGAGGGGCAATGGTGGTGTTCTCAGAAATGAGGTGGCGCAGGGTCGGCGTGTTGTCCTCGATTAACCGGCCGTTGATTTGCCACCCGACAAACCGATAGCCCGGTTCCGGGACGGCCGTTAAGGTGATCGTCGTGTCCATGAAATAGCTGCCCGTAAACGGCAAATCGGGGGTTAAACGCTCGTTAAGCAAGACGGTGCCCTGGCCGGCGGCCGGTGGATTGAGGGTGAGCACCGCCGTCCCCGGCAAATCAAACCCATCCACAAATTGCTGGCGCACGATGGCGGTGCGTTGTTCGGCGAAAGTGTGCATTTCTGCGGCCGAGGCGTTCCAGTTGCCGGGGCTCCCCCAGCGAGCAATTTCATAACCGATGTCAGATGCCAAATCCCTTTCTACCTCCGCCAGCTGGGCGGAAACATTTTCCGGCGCCAACACCGTGTTGAGCAGATCGGCCGCTCGCACCAAGAAGGCACTTCGAAAATCGGGATTGTCCCATAAGCTGCGGAAAAAGCGGGTGGCGATTTGCACTTCAGGGGTTTCGGGAGTCATGAGCCAGGCCACCATATCAAAATTCAGGTCACTTCTGGGCATCATCCCGAAACTGTAATCAACATCCCATAAAAACCACTGCCAGCGGCCCAGGGGATCATCCTGGCGAAAGAGGCGTTCGTTGTTGTAGGGCCAGTCGCTGTTGGCCGCGTACATCTGGAGAATGTAGTAGTCGATCATGCTGTCGACATCGATTTGAGCGGTCACATAGGCGTAATTGTCCGGATCAGCCAGATCATTTTCAGCGGCATATGCTTCCAGATCAAGCCAGGCGTCAGCCGCGGTGGTTTGCGCATTTTCGCGATGGGGCGAGTCTACAATCTGCACGGGATCAATGCCGTAATGATCCTGGAAAAAGGTATCGTCGGCGCGCTCCCGCAGGTGGTAAATGCCCCACAATTCCCCATTGAGAAAAAGCAGGACCGGCTGATTGTAGGTGGTGGGGATTTCGATTTGCCGGGCCAATTTGGCCATCAGCTGGGTGCGCATCAGGGTCCAGTTTGCGGCTGAGCTGGCGATATCTTGCCCGCCGCTGTGTATAACCAGCCGGTCAAAGGAGGTTACATCGCTTTCGGGGAACAGCGAGTAATTCAGCCGGCCCAAGCCGTAGTCGCGGCGGAAGTAGAGGCGCAGGGATTGTTTCTCATAAAAGCGGCTGGCCTGCCCGTGGAGCCGTACCCCCACCGGTTCTTGAAATCCCAGCCGGCCGTTTTCATCCAGGTAGGTGATCGTGGCCACTCTCTCCCACTCCCGGCCGCTCATGGTTGGGTTTGATAAGATGCCGCGTTCTTCGCCCCATAAATCATTCGGTGCCGCAACCAGGGAAACGATGGGCAGATTGGTAATGGTGCCCATCACGTACGATCCCGACGCTTCGTCGCTCATCGTGCCATCCGGGAAAATGGTGCGGGCGCGAATGACGGTGATGTTGGGTTCAGCGGCGCTGAGGGGAATGGGAGATTGATACACGGCTGCGGATTCCGGGGTGGGTGGGCGGCCGTTTGTGGTGTAAATGATTTGCGCTTCTGGCAGCCGAGGGATGGTCAACGTGAGCGAGAAGCTCTCTTCGTAAACCCCTGATCTGGCCGAAAAGGTCGGTGGTGGCTGCGGATCGGCCGCGGGAGAGGGGGCTAGGGTTTGGTCGAGGGCTGAGGATAAAAAGATGATGCCGGCCGTGCTTAACACGATGATTAGGGGCCAGAAAAATCGGGATATTTTTGTATTTAAACTCATTCAGAACAGATTAGCGATCAAGTTTTTCTCCGGTCAAAATTCGGCAGATAACTCAGAGGATGATAACAAAAGACCGCTAAGGGGTCCGTTAGCGGTCTAAAAGAAGCTTTAATTTTAAGGCACCCCAAAGAGGATCTATCTCGAACCACTCTGTGATTCTCAGTTACTGATACCGGCGACCTTCGGCGATAAAGGTGATGATTTCTTCAGCCGTGATATCTAGATCGATCCCTTCGACGTTAAGAGGGGACCTTGTTGAAATTTCAGGACGAATGACAAACACTTGCCCATCACGGCGTTTGATGCGAACTTCTCCTTCGGCGGCCGCTTTGTCCAGCAGGGTAGCCAGATTTTGCTGGGCTTCTGAATAGGTAAAAACTATCGTCATGACGGAGTATTTAGCTAAGAAGGCTCAGATTCTTGTTTCCAGGCTGGTTCAAGACCATAGTAAAGGACATCTGGGTCGATATCGGCCCCATTGGGCCAGCAAATTGTGCCCCCTTCTAGGCTCATGTCAGCGAAAATGTGGGGGTCCTTCCGTACTGGTTCAAAAATGGGGCCGCGCAAATAGGGCTCCAAGTCGATCTGTTTTTGTGTACCATCAGCAAAGGTTAGCAGAACGCGAAAATCACCCAGTAGTTCAAATGCGGTGACGCGCACCAATGGTCCTAACTTTTTTAACTCTTTCATTTTCATTCTAATCCAGTGGATCAATTTGCTCTAACGCCTCCATGCGACGCGCTCGATGCCAGTTATCCATTAGTTCATAACGATTGAGAGATGCCCATTCTACCACCATGCTGTGTGCCCGTCTCGGAAGCTGGCCGCGTAAGGTTTCCAGAGTTTCAATGGTATAAACAGCCTCATCACCCGCATATTCAGCGTGGAAATGGGGTGGCGCATGATCATTAAAATACATGTAAATGACGATTCCAAAGAAACGGCTTATCTGCGGCATTTTGAAGTTACAGGTTGATCTAACTTTCTAGAAGTATAACATAAACGATTTTCGGAGTTTTTCGAGCCCAAATTAATAGATTAGACGTCATTTCACGCCTCTTATTTGCACTTTTACCCAAAAGTGCAAGTAAAGTCGCTCGCTATTGGTGTAACTGCAAATAAGGAAATGCAGCTCGCCAAAACGCTGGACATCAACTTTACGATCGTACAGCACTGCGTGGACCAGCTGGATGATGCGCAAATTGTACAGGAGATGACAGGCCAGGCCCTATTCGGCCGAGGCGATTATCAATGTGATTTCCTCGCCCTAGCCCCTATATCCCTTGCTCCAATGCTGCAATCAATTCACCTGGTTTCAAGACCGGCAGCAAGCCATCCCTGTAATCGCGCACGTTGCGGGTGACCAGATAATCCATTCGTGACCGAACGGCCGCCATCATTTGGACCGCATCCTCAAAGTCTGGGTAAGGCAAGTTGAGTGCCTGTTCGATCACACGCTGGTCAACCGTGGCCACCTCTAGAAATTGCAGCAATTCTGTGATACGGCTGCGTGCTGCGGCGGCCGATTGATCTCGTTGGTAGAGGTAAAACAAGGTTGTCCAGGAATGGGCAGCAAGCTTGGCGCCGATCCGGCCGGTTTCAGCTAGAGCAAGCACGCGTGCCGAATCCTGAAAATGGGGTTCCCGCCGCTGCAAGACGTCCAAAACGACATTTAAGTCGATCAGAACTTTAGGTGGACTGTTCATATTTCTTGTTTAAATAATCGCGATAATCGTCAACGGTTACGTTCGGCGAAAGGGAGCCCACCAGCCTTTGTACGATTGGTGCGTTTGCGAACGGATCGTCTTTAAGCGGCAGGCTGTCCAAATACACGGTAATTAGCCGTGTTAGGGTCGTATCATGCTCTGCTGCGTACTGTTTTGCCCGTTCGAGCAGGGCGGCCGGCACACGCACCGTCATTTTTTTTGTTTTCATAGTCATTTCCTTTGCCGTACAGTGTAGCATTAAATTGTACGGCAATCAACGATGAAATATCGGTTTGTGGCTAAAAAACAAAAAACCCGTCTATATTTGCACGTTTGTACAAATTCGACAGGTTATGTCAAGCAAGGCACCCCAGGAAGGAATCGAACCCTCAACCTACGGATTAGAAGTCCGGCGCTCTATCCATTGAGCTACTGGGGCCAAAAATGAACTGCAATTTTACGCTTGAAGGAGTTACTCGTCAAAGAAGGGGGTAATCCCTTGATAAACCCGATTGCCGCTCAAAGTACGCAGCACCACGTCCCCAGACCTGTTCACCTGATCGGCGATTTCAGAAACGGCCATCGGCTGGTTGGCGTTGGCCAAAAGCACGCAAAAGACCGCATCAACCAGAGAGGATCGCTGGGCAAAATCATCGGGCAGCTGCTGGAAATACGTCTGCACGACAAACTGAAAGCCATCCACCCGTCGTACTTCACCGGTTTCCATGTCGACTAAATCAACCTCGTCAATATCCGGGTTAAACTGAATATCTTCGATACCCAGCGCCTGCAGGCGTGTAGACAGATAGGTTTTCAAATCCATCGTCGACTTCTCCCACCAGTCAAAATCGATGTGGAACTTTGTTTCTTCGGTGATTTGCCGAACAACAGGGGCTTTTACTTTGGGACGTGGATTTTTAGCCAAGGAAAATACCTCTTAAGCGAAATAAGTTGTGTTTCTATCTCGAAGCGCGAAGCGGTTTAACCGCTCCATTTCTTGGCTTCGAACTGCCAATATTGATCCCCAACGGAGACAAATGCCGGGTTGCGCACCAGGTCGGCAAAGACAACTCCTGGCGGCACGCGGCGCAGCATGTTAACCGCGCTGTAAATCGTTTTAGCATGTACGGCGTTTTGCGCCCCGTCTCGGCCGAGATCGGGCATAATATCAGCGATAAGGGCTACCAGTGATTTGCGGTGAGATTGCTTGGCAATCACCTCAACCGCCGCCACCGCATCCGTGCCGACAATCATCAAATCATCATAATCGCAGCCGATTCCCCGTTTTTTACTTTCAAAGCGCAGCCGGCCGTCCTCAACATAACCCAGGCGCACATACTCTTTGCGTTCGCGCCGCCGTCTTTCGAGACCGATCATCACGCGACCAACCTCACCTGTGGGCACCAGATTAATATAGGCGCCAACCGGGACGTTATTTTCGGCAAACCATGATTCCAACCCGTAAATGTACCGACCTTCAGCAACAACCCAGGCCGGTATTTCCTGACCGGATTGATCGTCAATTAGGGTAACCAGCTGCCGCTGGGAAGAGCCCAGCGGGAAAAGCGGTTTGATGCGTGATGAGAGCGGGAGGGTGCCTGACGTGCGGTGGGGGAAGGTGAGGGTCATGCGCACCGGCTGAACCATGCCGGCCGAAGCCAAATCCGACCATTCATCATCAATCTCGCGCTCCATTTGCAGAAGCTGAAGACCCAGCAAAGCCCGATCAAATGACATCGGTTCGTAAACGAGCGGATCAGGCACATCTTTAACCGCCTGAGGCTCCATCCGCTGCAAAAACCAGGCCACTCGGCCGGGTGGGGCTACTTCATCAAAGCGCTCATCTTTTAATAAATTGTAGTTGAGAGAAAAGGTCTGCACCGCCTGGGAAATGCTTTTGTCCATTTCCATATGAACCAACATCTCTTCGGGTGGCAGCGGCCCACCTCCGCTCACTTCTAAAACCGCTTCTGAAAGGTGCAGGTGACCGATATTGATATCGGCTAAGAGCGCCTGGACAAACCATTGGTCACCCAAACAGATAAATTCTTCGTTTTCATCCAGCGTCGCTGCCAGAACCGGCTTGACGGCCGGCGTATAGTTGGCGATCAGCTCATCAAGGTCAAACGATTCCCCCTGGGTGAGGCTGCTGCCGTTGGCCGTGTTTAGCGGGTGATCGATTTCCAAAGCGGCCGCATATTCGCGAACGTTGCGATCGTCAAAAGTAATTTCAACCGCCTTGAAGGTGCCAAACTGCGGGTTTTCCGCGTCGCGAATACCGGTAACCTTGCCTTGGGAAAATTGCAGATTGGGAAAAACCACCTCTTCACCCAGCTCGTACGATTTTTGCGGTTGGTAAATCGTACGCCCTTTAAGCCGCCGCTGCATTTCCTTGATTTCTTCGTTGACGCGAGATTCGATGACAACTCGCACTAAACTTTCGATCGATTGAGGCTCTTCAACGCTGATGAGAAAGTTGTAAATTTCCTCGATATCCTCAGCCGAAATATTAAATTTGTCTGATGCCCAATATCCAGGGGTCTGGGTTCGCATCTGTGTCACGTTTGTCTCCTAAAAAGTGAGAGGTGGGGGAATTGACAACGTACCTGTTTGTTATCAATTGACTATTATAGCAAAATGGTCATGGTCCGCATAGCGTTTGAGATCAGACTTTAATGGAAATCGGTATACAGGACCCGGATCGCCGCCTCTCGCGGTCCATTAACGATACATATAGATAAGTATCGATGGTTGACATGAGCTGTTTTGCTCTTTATACTCCTTGCTAATTGCTAATTGCTAATTGCTAATTGCTAATTGCTAATTGCTAATTGCTAATTGCTAATTGCCAGGAGATTGGTATGAAAACCTGTACATGTATAAAGCGGGGGCGTTAAACCTTCCGCTGTTTGATCTAAATGTTTTGATTTTTCTCAATATTGTCGTCAGCGGACGGTAGCAACACCCTCGCATAATCCACACCCCATGTTGGATCTAGCTGGAGATAGCTGCCGTTTTTTGTTGTCTACCGGCCGTTTGCTTAACTTAAACAATCGCTTGGCGACCGTGTGGCCACAAGCACGCACAGAGAAGTTCAAAAAAATAAGATGTTTTCACAGGTTAATATCCAAAATTCCCCCACCACAGTGGCCGATCAGGTCGGCCATACGCCCCTACTCAATTTACGAAAAATTGCTGCCGCGCACGGCGTTCCCTCCACAGTAGCCCTGTACGCCAAGGCGGAGTGGTTTAACCCCAGCGGTTCGGTAAAAGACCGGCCGGCTTTGAGCATTATTTTGGCGGCGGAGCGCAGCGGCCAGCTGCAGCCCGGCATGACCCTGCTTGATTCAACTTCGGGCAATATGGGAATCGCGTACGCGATGCTGGGGGCCGCCCGCGGTTATCAGGTGAAGTTGACTATTCCGGCCAACGCCAGCCCGGAACGCATCGCGATCCTCAAAGCGTATGGGGCGGAGCTGATTTTAACCGACCCGCTGGAGGGGTCTGACGGGGCGATCGTTAAAGCCCGGCAAATTGCGGCCGCTGATCCCACCGTTTTTTACGCCAATCAGTACGACAATCCGGCCAATTGGCAAGCCCATTATCACGGCACCGCCATTGAAATTTGGGAACAAACGAGAGCGCAAATCACCCATTTCACCACCGGCCTGGGCACCAGCGGCACTTTTGTGGGCACCACTCGCCGCTTAAAACAGCTTAATTCGGAGATTGTCTGCATTTCCTCTCAGCCGGATACTCCCTTTCACGGTCTGGAAGGATGGAAGCACATGGCTTCAGCGATGACGCCCGCTATTTATGATGAGGCGGCCGGAGACGGGAACATAGACGTGCGCACCGAAGATGCGTATGCCCTGGCTCGCGAACTGGCCCGAACCGAGGGGGTATTTACCGGTATTTCCGGTGCCGGATCGGTTCTCGGGGCGTTAGCGGTTGCCCGGGATTTGCACCACGGGGTGGTCGTCACCCTGCTGCCCGATAACGGGTTCAAGTATTTGAGCGAGCGATTCTGGCAAGAGGGGTAAGAGACATCAGACTTCAGACATCAGACTGGAGACGAGAGGACTCAGGACTTAGCACTCAGAACTCCGGACTTGTAAAATGTTGATTTTAAGCGAAGAATTACACCAAAAAATCATGGCTCACGGCGAGGCATCATACCCATATGAAGGGTGTGGCCTGCTGTTGGGCACCGTAGAAGACCGGCAAAATATTGTTCGGGATATTCGGCCGCTGGAAAATGTGTGGCCGGACGAAAAAGAGAAGCGCGTTCGCTTTCGCATTGATCCACAAGCGTGGCAAGCTGTCGAGCTTGAAGCCATGATGCGTGATTTAGACGTGATCGGCATCTTTCACAGCCATCCCGATCATCCGCCGATTGCCTCCCCACGCGATTTGGCCTGGGCCAGCTGGCCGGGCTACTCCTACTTGATCACTAAAATCGAACAGGGCGTGGCTCAACACAGCCGTTCGTGGCAGCTGGCGGAAGATCGGGAACGGTTTGAAGAAGAGAAAATAAACAATGGTCAATAAACAATAATCAATGGTCAATAACCAATAGACCAATAAATCAAATTAGAGGAACAACACCATGACAACCATTCGAATTCCAACGCCTTTAAGGACGTATACCGACGGTCAAACCACCGTCAACGTGACCGGCAGCTCGGTTACCGCCGTGCTCAACGACCTGACGCAGCAGTATCCAGCGTTAAAAAATCACCTCTTTGATGGGGATGAGCTGCGCAGCTTTGTCAATGTTTATGTCAACAAAGAGGATATTCGCGCCCTCAACGGAGCGGCCACGGCCGTATCTGAAGAGGATGCTCTGATGATTGTGCCGTCGATTGCCGGCGGCGCGTAACAAAACAGGAAAAATCATGTCTGTTTTATCAAATGATGAGATTCGGCGGTACAGCCGCCACCTGATTTTGCCGGATGTCGGACTGCCCGGGCAGGAGAAGCTCAAACAGTCGAGCGTGCTGGTTATCGGTGCCGGTGGTTTGGGCTCTCCGGTATTGATGTATCTGGCGGCGGCCGGAATCGGCCGCATCGGCATCGTCGATTACGACGTTGTGGATGAAACCAATCTGCAGCGGCAGATTATCCACAGCACGTCGGATGTTGGCCGACCTAAATTGGAAAGCGCCCGCCAAAAGCTGCTTGACATCAATCCCTACCTGGAGATCGACTCCTTTGAAGTGCCATTTACTTCAGACAACGCGCTGGAAATCATGGCCCCCTACGACCTGGTTATCGACGGCACCGATAATTTCCCCACCCGCTATCTGGTCAATGACGCCTGCGTCATGTTGAATAAGCCCAATATTTACGGCAGCATTTTCCGCTTTGAGGGTCAGCTTTCGGTTTTCGCCACCGAGGATGGCCCGTGCTACCGCTGCCTTTATCCCGACCCACCCCCGCCGGGTTTGGTGCCCTCGTGCGCCGAAGGAGGGGTATTGGGCATTTTGCCGGGGACCATCGGTGCCCTGCAGGCGACCGAAGCGGTCAAGGTTTTGCTGGGAATTGGCGAGCCGATGATCGGCCGGCTGTTGATTTATGACGCCCTGGCGATGGATTTTATGGAGCTCAAAGTGCGGAAAAATCCAGAGTGCCCAGTTTGTGGTGATCACCCAACCGTGACCGAGTTGATCGATTACGAGCAATTTTGCGGTATGCCGGCCCACGATCACAGCGATTACACCGCGGCTCCAGCCTTGAATGGGCAGGAAGCCGAAGAGAAGACACCGGTGCCGCAAATCACCCCTATTGAGCTAAAGGCACGCCTTGATCAGGGAGAATCACTCCCCATTTTAGACGTGCGAGAACCGCATGAGTGGACGATCTCCAATTTAGAGACTTACGGTGCGTTTCTGATTCCCAAGGGAGAGGTGCTCGAGCATCTGGCTGAACTCGATCCGCAAAAAGAGATGATCGTTCAGTGCCGCAGCGGCGGCCGTAGCGCAGACGTCATCCGTGAACTTCAGAAAAAGGGATTTCACAAATTGCTCAATTTGGACGGCGGGATTAATCGCTGGGCAGAAGAGGTGGACGAGCGGCTGCCTGTTTATTAGGTGATAGGTAATAGGTGATGGGTATTGGTTGATGGCAGGATGTAAAACTAGTTCATTATGTCACCCCCCATTACCCAACACCTACCACCCATCACCTAATACCCATCACCCATCCCGCGGCAGCGTAAAATAAAAGACGCTCCCCGCGCCAATTTCACTGGTAACGCCGACCTGCCCACCCAGGCGGGTGACGATGCGGCGCACAATTGAAAGCCCCAGACCGTGCCCTTCAGCCCGCACCTGACTCATTTGAGGAAATTGCTGAAACAATTTTGCTTGATCTTCCGGCGAAAGCCCACGGCCGTTGTCTTTAACCCAAAAGCGAACCATGTGGTTGTTCTGCAGATCGTAGCCCAGCGTAATTTCAGGTGGCGTTCCCCCATATTTGATGGCGTTGGAAATGTAATTCACCCATACCTCTTCGATCCACGGCTTGTATCCCTGGACGATAGGCCACGTTTCGGCCGCATTCATGACGGCCTGGCATGCCTGAATTTGGTGCTGCAGCCGATACTTTACTTCGGCGATGATGCTGCTGGTGTCGATCGGCTGAATATCAACTTTTTCCTGCCGCACGCTGGCCAGCAGCAGCAGTTCGTTAATGATCGATTCAAGCTTCCGGCCGCCTTTGGCAATTGTTTGCATATATCCGCGTAAGGCGTCGCTTGAAAGATGCTCGACATCTCCCTGCAGCGTCTCCGCATATCCGACAATGATCCCCAAGGGGGATTTCAAATCGTGGGCGACCATTCGCGCATAAGCTTCCAGGTCCTCATTTTGTTGGCGCAGGCTGTTGGCTACCGTTTGCAGCGCTTTTTCCTGCTGTTTGCGATCGGTAATATCTCGCATCGACAGCAGATAGGCGGGTTCTTCTTCCCATTCAATGGCCACGGATCGCAGTTCCGCCACAACTTTTTTGCCGGAACTTTGCACAAAATCAAATTCCAAAGAATCTTTTTTCGGGAGAGGGAACGGGATTTTTTCACCGAGCAAATCGGTTGACGATTTTTCCAGAAAGCGCTCCGCTTTTGGATTGGCAAAGCGAATCGTGCCGTCCCTGCGCACCACCAATATGCCGTCAGCGTTTTCAGTAATCAGGCGGCGAAACCCTCGCTCAACGCTTTCCAGTTTTTGATGTAGGGATTCAGCGAGCTGCATCCGCAATTTTTGCCGCTCAACCGCATAGCGAATGGTACGGATCAAATTTTGGACCTTAAAATGCCCTTTGATCAGGTAATCCTGGGCTCCGGCCTGCAAAATATCGGTCACGGTGGATTCTGTTTCCTGTGTGGTAAGGGCGATAATCGGTGCGCGCGCGTCAATTTCCTGAAGGGCTTCAATCAGCTCAAATCCATCCTCATTGCTAAAAGCCAAATCAAGCAAGATGACATCACACTCACCGGTCGACAGCGCTTTGACCCCATCCGCTAAATTATGTGTCAGGGTGACTTCACAAGAAGGATTTGTCCCTTCACGCAGCATTTCGCCTATGATGGTGGCGTAGAGCACGTCGGTTTCTATGATAAGAACATGCGGGGGGCTTGTGTTTTGAGATGAATATTCCGTGGTCATGGGTTGCTGATCAATCAATTCACAACCATCCTGTCGGGTCACAAGTTGCCTTACAAGCTAAAAAATTGTGTGAAATGTTTTAGGACGCGTAATTTTTGCCTTGCCAAATAATAAACCGGGTTGGCAGGAAAAAGCAAAGATATCTTCTATATGGTCCCTCTTGAACCCCCTGCTTGTAAATGAGACATCTTTGCTATATGGGTTGACGACACAGGACCTAGGTCATAAAATGCTATCAGATTGTTATTTGACAAATTTCAAAACTCTTTTATTACTTATTCGTAATGGTTAAAAATAGTTTCAATCAGCCTTGAGGAGGTTTTGATGAGTGAAGACCAACAACCAGAAATGCCAGAAATGGGTGATGTTACTGACGATGATAAGCTGTGGGCGCTGTTGAGCCTGGCTTTACCGATCGTCGCTGTCGTCGCCTTACTCATGGAAGACAAGAAAAACCGGCCGTTTATCAAACACGCCGCGGTGCAAAGTTTAGTGGTCGCTGTGGCTGCCGGTGTCATCTCAACCGTATTGGGATTAATTCCGATTGTCAATTGTATCGCCTTCCTTGGCGCATTGGGCGTTTGGGTATATATGATCTATCTGGGCTTCCAGGCTTATGGCGGAGCATGGGTAGAAATTCCCTGGGTTACCGATTTTGCCAAAGGGCAGGGCTGGCTTTAACCGACCTGGTGCAACAAATTTATGAGCCACTCGTAAAGCAATACGAGTGGTTTTTTTTATGACAATAAGTGAGGCATGACATGGATTTTGGCAAGGCATTTACATTTGCATTTGAAGATGAAGGGTGGATACGCAAGCTCGGTTTGGGCGGCTTGTTCGCCTTTATAGGGATGCTTTTACTGTTCATCCCCGGGATACTCTATATTCTTGGTTACCAAATTGCCGTTGGGCGCCGCGTTTATATGGGTGACAAACAGGCCCTGCCCGAGCCAGATAACTTTGGCGAATTTATTAAAGACGGGCTGGTGGTTTTTGCGATTTCTTTTATCTACGCCTTACCCGCAATCATCGTGGCCCTTCCGTTTACAATCGTAGGCATTGTCTTGAGCGAGAACGGAGCGAGCGAAGCGTTTGCCGGGATCATGATTTCCATTGGATCGTGTTTGTCTATTCTCCTGGGGTTATCCCTGGCCTTTTTCCTGCCGGCCGCCATGGCTCAATACATTCGCACCGGTGAATTTGGCGCCTGTCTGAGAGTTGGGGAAATCTGGAACACGATTGTTCGGCCGGAATTTGTAAATTTGCTGCTGATGCTGCTGGCCGTTATCGCCGCGCAGCTGATCGTGCAGCTGGTTGTGGGCTTATCGGTTATTACCATCTGCGGCCCGATTCTCCTGGCCTTCCCGGCCTCTGTCTGGACCTCAGCCTTTACCGGTCATCTTTATGGACAGCTGGCCGCGTTAGGCGGTGGGGTTAGCAAAGCGGATTCATTTGATTTTGCCTAAACCGGCCGGGCTGCCTGGCCCAACCGTAAATTTTGCAATTTTAAGCCATAAGCTTTCTAATTGAAGAAGCTTATGGCTTTTTACTTTCCACCAAACCATCACCCATTAATTTTTTTACTATCACATGCAGCAACATCTGGCCGCTAACGGCGTTTTGTATTTGACGTTTGACCTCTTTCCCGCGGATCGATTAAGTCATGGGGTCTTGTCTCGCCAAGGGGGAACATCGGTTCATTATCGGCACGGTCTCAATCTGAGCTCTTCCGTGCCGGATGAGCCACATCAAGTTGAAGAAAATCACCGTCGGGGATACGGGGCATTTGACCGCAAAGTAAACGATTTGGTTCATGCCCATCTGATTCACGAAGCCCATGTCGCCGTGGTGTCCAGCCAGGATCACGGAGAGGTTATTCCCGCCTGTGATGGATTGGTTACGGCCGATCCCGGCTGTGGATTAACGATGAATTATGCTGACTGCGCCCCGATTGTGCTTTATGACCCACGCCATCACGCGGCCAGTCTGGGGCATGCGGGCTGGCGGGGGACCATTGCCGATGTGCCCGGAGCGATGGTCCGGGCGATGCAAAAAGCGTTTGGCTCTGCTCCGGCCGATCTGCTGGCGGGGATTGGGCCGAGCATCAGCGCCACCCGTTATGAAGTGGGCCGCGAAGTGGTCGAGGCGGTCCAGCAGCGATACGGGGCTGAGAGCGACGTTTTGCTCCCCCAAATAGCGGGGAAAAACAAACGACACTTTGATCTGCCGCAGGCCAACCGCCTGAATTTGCTGCAGGCCGGCGTCACGCAAATCGAAATGTCGGAGATTTGCACGGCCGAGCGCACCGATCTGTTTTTCTCCCATCGAGCAGAGAATGGGAAGACGGGCCGGTTTGGCGTTGTGGTTGTTCTGAGACCAGAGACTGGAGACTAGAGACCAGAGATTTCTCACCCTATACCATTTTCGCCATTCCTCACTCAATCAGGGATAAGTTTGGTTAAGCCACCGTTCCGGATTGACGGCCGCACCCCACACCCGTACATCCCAGTGCAGATGAGGACCGGTTGAGAGACCGCTGCTGCCGCCGGCGGCCATCATTTGACCGGGGCTGACGCTGTCGCCAACGGCGACGAGAATATCAGAGAGGTGATAATAAGCGGTCATCACCCCACCACCGTGATCGACGATGACGGTGAACCCGCGCAGCTCAATCGGGTCGGCAAAAACGACCTGGCCGGCGGCCGGGGCAAAAATCGGGGTACCCTCAATCCCGCCAAAATCTATGCCGGAATGAAAAACAGTCACCGGTCCCCCGTTGTAAGAGCGATCGCTGCCGTAGCCCGCGGTGATAAACGTGCCCGTGACCGGCTGCTGAAACAATCCGTTCCACAGGGGATCGGCCGCGGATTCAACAAAGATCTCATTTAAAAAGGCGTCTTCTGCGGCGCGAACCTCCGGCTCGAGCAGCGGGGCCAACTGCTCGCCCACCACAATTTGCTGCAGGCCATAATCAAAATCGGTCAGGGCAAACGACCGTTCGACGGGGAACCACGGCCGGGCAGCCCCGCTGCCTCCCAACTCGATTGTGTATCGGCCCGGCAGAGCGAAGGCGTCGAGGCCAATGAAAGCGTGATACCCTTCACGACCCTGAGCGGGAAAGAAGTTTAGAGGAAGTTCTTGACCTGCAGGATCGATCACCCGGCCGCTTGGGGACCCGTCAGCGGCATGATCGATGGAGAGCACCACCGTGTCCCCCTGAATCGGGGCGGCCGGCTGCAGATCAAGGCGTACCCATTCACCCGGCAAGCCCCGATCAAATGGGAGTGAATCATCGCCAGGGAGCCGCAGCCGCTGACCGGGATAAAGACGATCTTCACTGGTCAGACCATTGGACATTCTCAGTTCGGCGGTCGTGATGTTGGCTTTTAAGGCGATTTCCCACGTGGTTTCACCAGGAGCGACTATGTATGGCCGGCCGGTTTCCTCCAGCGGATTGGGGGTCCCGGTTAAGCTGATCAGCGAGAGACGCTGCCCCGTATAGAGAAAGCTGTCGGTTGGGAGGCGATTGGCCACCGCCACGTCGTCTGGGCTGGTATTAAATCGATGGGCGATGCTCTCAAGCGTATCGCCGAGCTGCACCACGTAGGTGGTTGGCACTTCATCTCCCAACTCTCCAGGAATAATCAACACCTGGCCGGCGAAAATCAGCTCGGGATCGGTGATTGTGTTGACCAGCTGCAGCGCCTCAACCGTCACGCTGTACTGTGTGGCAATGGTAACCAGCGTTTCTCCGGCCAAAATGGTGTGGGTGGGCGGCCGTTGAGGGGCGGCCGGTGTCGATGTAGCCGTCAATGTGGCGGTCACCGGGACACCGGTTGATGAGTCAGGAGTTTCTGCCGGTTCCGTGGGCACCGGAGTCGGTGTGGCCGGTTCGTCGGATTGGGCCATAACCAGCAGAGGCCAACTTAAAAAGAGCGTCAGCAGGGTGACGCTCAACAATCTTTTTGAATTCATGGGGGTATTTTAGCTAAAAAATACCTGGAGCCACGAAATTAGGGAAATTATTAGTGGCGAGAAGAAAGTCCTGAGTCCTGAGTCAAAAGTGCTGAGTGGGTTGAGTCTAATTGGGACTTGACAAGGGGAAAGATGGGTTTATGCTGCGGCATCACCCATCACCCATCACCCATCACCCATCACCCATCACCCATCACCCTATAATTCGGCATCTAAATATCGCTGATACATTTCAGCGGCGATGGTCCGGCCGTCAGCTTCAACCCCAAAATTGTGAAAATATTGGCATACCCGCACCACATCCCGCTCAAAAATCGTAAACGCACTGCGATTTTTCCGCGCGTCGACCACTTGCGGGAAGTCTATGATGAAAATGTCCCCTTGCCAGTACAGGATATTGTATGCGGAGAGGTCGCCGTGGATGAGATTGAGAGTGAGCATCAACCGGATATTTTCGAGGATTCGCTCAAACAGAAGCGGGGCCTCTACAGGCGTAATCGAGGTATCACTGAGCGTACGGGCCGGATAGTGCGGTTCACCGATATAGGCCATCAAAATGGTGTCCACTCCATTGGCGATCGGTTTTGGCACGTCAACACCGGCCTGATACAGCTGATTGTGTACTTTGTATTCGTGCATAATCCAGGTGGCGAAGTCGAGTTTCTGCCCAAAGCCGGTTTTCTTGCGCATCGCGCGTACCGAGCGATTTCCTTTCACCTGCTTCCCCTCCTGATTGAGGACAAAGCGGCCTTCTTTGTAAAGCGAGTCGTTTTTGAGATGGCGGAGCATGCGCGGCCGATAAACTTTGGCGGCGATGTGAGGCAGACCGGTTAGAGGATGGGCATCACAGCAGTATACATTGGCCTCTTTACCACCTTTGACGATATGCAGCACATCGCTGATCATTTGATCGTGATAAAAACCGCTCAGGGCCTCTAGAAGCCAGCGACGTTCATGGTGTTTTTCATCCATGTTTCGCGTATAAGTTGTTTCAAAACTGCTAACCAGGTCATTTTCCTCGGCTAGAGAGGCGATCATTTCTTCTAAATCGCGGTTTATGGTGACTTTGGGTCGTTTCTGTTTGTTTGCAGACCGGGTTAATTTAGCCCGGTGTCGAGGGGGAATGTGATCTAGCCAATTGTCTTCCCACTCATCATATGAGTCGTTATCAATCCAAGACATGATTTTTTATCTAAAGCGGATGACGCGGCCGTTGGCAAATATGGCAAAAATTTACGGGAGTGCCGGTCAATCCGGGAATAGTTGTTGTGTTAATTTTGTTGGCCGCAGGTGCAAACACATCTGCGGAATGAATATTGAGGGTTAAACTCTGATGAGGTGGGCGTGTAGGGGTGAGGCCGCTAAATAAAAAACCACACGGCCGGGGCACGTGTGGTCAAAATCAATTTTATTGAACAGTAAAATGAATTACTGAGAAAAACCACAGGTGCGAACCTGACACGCCCGATGGACATCGGCTTGTTGAGCTTTGACAATATGCATGTTCATTCGCACCTCCTAAATAAAATTTGCATGAGAAGTGTAGCAAAAAAGGGATTGGAAAACAAGCAGGTGCGGGAATGATTAATTATTAAGGGCCTATTCAAAGACAATCTCTGGTCAAGTGGCCTCATTTATTTTCATAATTGGGTGCCTGCCTGTTCGATGGTAGAATTGCCGTCCGCCAGGTCTGAAGGCCCGGTAAGGGCCGTGACCAAATAAAGGAGGAGATCAATCCGATGAGAATCGTTGTCGATGCCATGGGCAGTGATGACTATCCACAACCTGATGTGGCTGGGGCCGTGGCGGCCGCTCGCCGCTTTGGGGATGAGATCATTTTGGTGGGAGATGCTCAGACCCTCGAACGTGAAGTAAAAAAGCACGACACGACCGGATGTCACTTAACGATCCACCACGCCGCAGAAATCATTACCATGACCGACAAGCCGCGGGCTGTAGTGCGCGGAAAGCCGAACTCATCGATGCATGTGGGCATGCGTCTCGTTAAGGAAGGGGAAGCGGATGCCTTCGTCACGGCCGGAAATACCGGTGGGGCGTTAGCGGTGGCGATGTTGGCCTCTTTGGGTCGAATTCGCGGGGTTAAGCGGCCGGCCCTCGGAGTCATTTTCCCCACGCCGGAAAAACCGTTTTTGATTGACAACGGGGCCAATGCCGACGCCACCCCCGAGCAGCTGGTTCAGTTTGGGCAGATGGGGGCGCTTTATGTGACCCGCATGAACGGTATCGAGCGGCCGCGGGTTGGCCTGATCTCCAATGGAGAAGAAGAGGGCAAAGGGAATGAGCTGATTAAGCTCGCGGCCGAACAGATCGCTCAAACCGACCTGAACTATATTGGCAACATCGAGCCCAAAGATTTTATGTTTGGCGGCGCGGATGTCGCCGTGGCTGACGGGTTTGTGGGCAATATTTTAATCAAAACAGCGGAGGCCACCGCCAAACTCTTGGGAGAAACAATGCGGCGAGAGCTCAAAGCTGATCTGCGATCGATGGCTGGGGCGCTTCTGGCTCGCCCAGCCTTAAGGCGCGTTTCTCTGGCCATGGACCCCTATGAAATTGGTGGTGCGCCACTCTTGGGGGTCAACGGGGTTGTCATTGTGGGGCACGGCCGCTCAAACAGCCGCGCCATTGAAAACGCGATCGGTCAGGCGCGACGGGCGGTAGAGTTTGGGATTGTTGACGCTATCAAAGAAGGATTGGGAAGTCCTAAGTCCTGAGCTGAAAGTCCTGAGTGGGATGATCGAAATTGGAAATTGACAATGCAGTCGTGGAGCATATGCTCTTTTAGCAATTAGCAATTAGCAATTAGCAATTAGCAATTAGCAATTAGCAATTAATTTATGAACTACCTAAACCATCGAAACGAGCCCCGTGTTGTAATAACCGGCATGGGCATGATTACACCAGTCGGAAACACCGTGAAGGAAAGTTGGGAGGGGGTCTTAACCGGCCGATCGGGAATTGATGTGATTTCCCGTTTTGATCCGGAAGGGCTGCCCTGTCGCATTGCCGGAGAAGTAAGGGGATTTGACCCGGCCGATTTTATGCCGGCCAAAGAAGCCCGTCGCATGGCGCGCTGTTCGCAATTCTCGGTGGCGGCCGCTCGCGAAGCCCTCGATGATGCGGGTTTTCCCGATACCGTGCCCGAGCCAGAACGGTCGGGGGTGGTGTTTGGCACCGGGATGGGTGGCTTTGACTTTGCCGATCATCATTTGCAAATTTATCGCAACAAGGGATTTTCGCGCGTCTCCCCGTTTTCTTTGATTAGCTCATTGGGCAACATGCCCAGCTATCACATCAGCGTGCTGGCCCAAACAAAAGGGCCGATCAGCACCGTGGTGGCCGCCTGCGCCACCGGGGTCCAGGCGATAGGCGAAGCGGCCGAGCAAATCCGCCGCGGCCGGGCCGATCTTATGCTGGCCGGCGGCGTTGAAGGAATTATTCACGAAGCGGCCCTTGCTGGATTTGCCGCGATTCGAGCCCTGTGTGTGACCCACAACGAAGATCCGCAGAGTGCCTCCCGGCCGTTTAACATCGATCGCAACGGCTTTATTTTGAGTGAGGGAGCCGGTGTCCTGGTGTTAGAGCGCCTGGATCATGCGCTCGCTCGAGGAGCCCGTATTTATGCGGAAGTGGCCGGTCACGCATCATCGTCTGACGCCTACCACATTACGGCGATTGATCCCGATGCCAAGGGAGCGGTGCGGGCCATGAGCTGGGCGCTGGCTGACGGTGATATTAAAACCGATCAAATTGACTACATTAATGCCCACGGAACCTCGACGCCCATCAACGATGCGGCCGAGACCATTGCCATCAAAAAACTGTTCGGAGAGCATGCGTATGATCTTGCTGTGAGCAGCACCAAGTCGGTAACCGGTCACGCCATGGGTGGAGCCGGGGCAATCGAAGCGATTTTTACCGCAAAGGCGTTGGAAACGGGCGTCCTGCCTCCCACGTGGAATTATGAAAACCCCGATCCGGAATGTGATCTGGATTATGTGCCCAACGCCCCGCGGACAAAACAGATGTCATATGCCCTATCAAACTCGTTTGGTTTGGGAGGGCAAAACGCCTGCCTGGTACTCGGCCGGATGAATGGACATTTGTAAGACAATGGACCGCCAAATTAAAAGTTTAGCGAGGAAATTTTGACGACTATTTTACGCAATGACAAATTAATCAACACCCGTCGGCGTTTGGGTGTGACGATCAGTTTTGTGGGGATGGGGGTTTTGATCGGTGGGTTTGTTCTGACCCTGGTTAACCAGGAAGATACAACTTTTACGACCATCGCCTTCATTTCGCTGCCGCTGGGATGGCTGTTGTCCCAGGTTGGTCTCTATCTGGCCAACCGCTATGTGCGAGCACCTCGGCCGGACCAGCGCATTGATGAAGGAATGAACAAATTGGGGAAAGCCGGCCGCAATCTCCGCGTTTATCATTACTTTCTGCCGGTACCGCACGTGATATTGTCTCCCTCAGGGGTCATTGCCGTGATTGCCAAATACCAGGGTGGGGATATTGTCGCTGATGGGGCCAAATGGAAACAAACCGGTGTCGGATTCTTCCGCCGTTTTTTTGGCCAGGAAAGTTTGGGCAATCCAACTTTAGAGGCTGAAAATGCCATCAAACAACTGGCGGGCTTTATTGGCCGAGTCGCCCCTGATTTGGCCGAGCAGGAGCTGCCTTTGGGCGCAATGATCGTGTTTACCGCCAAGGGAGGAGGCCATCTCGATTTAAATAAGTCGATTTTTCCGGCGCTGCATTTCACCAAGCTGACCGGGTTTTGGAAACAGCGCCAGCAAGATCCAGTAATGGACGATGATACATTTCAGAAATTACAAGTGGCGTTTGATCAAGTTGCTGTGGAGAAAAGCGGTTTTGACCTTGAAGATTTAGAAGAATCGTAAAAATCCCTGAAATTTTACGTTAAAATTGGGAGCCTGTTTGGTGGGGATGCTTTGAATACGCGACGGGGACGGTTACAATTCAATCCTGAGTTAGTTGCGAAGAGCTCAAGCCAGCGTGATTTGGATGTTTGATCCAGCGCAATACGGCTGGCAGGTAGTCATGGTGAGACCATGACCTCATCTATGGTTTAGACGCCAATCCAAATAAGACAGTTTCATCAATCATTATCATTTATCGTTCAAGAACAGGCAGGCGTCCTTCATCAACTTTATTAAGGAGATTTCATGACTATTCGATCTGCGTTAGATCAAGAATTATCGTGGTTAGACAATGAAATTTTGAAGATGGGAAGCTTGTGTGAAGAGGCGGTTGGTGATGCAATGACCGCCCTGTCAGATCGAAATGCAACCCTGGCCACCAAAGTTATCGTTGGCGATGCTCAGATCAACGAGATCCAGGTTGCGATTGAAAGCCGTTCGTATCGTGTTCTGGCCACTCAGCAGCCGGCGGCCGGTGATTTGCGCCACATTATTACCGTCATGCATTTGGCCTCAGAATTAGAGCGCATGGGAGACCACGCCAAGGGCGTGGCTCAACTGGTATTACGCATTGTGGATGAGCCAGAGGTTGAAGAACTGCATCAGCTGCCTAAAATGACCAACCGGGTGCAAAAAATGATTCGCCGCAGTTTACAGGCATATATTACGCGAGATGTTGATTTGGCTTATAAAGCGATCCGTGGTGATGAAAAGGTCGACCGCCAATACGGCAAGTTTTTAACCATTATTTTTGAAACAATGAAAGGTCTGGACAGCGGCGTCGAGGTCATTACGCCGACCTATTTATTGTGGATGGCTCATCATCTGGAGCGTATCGGTGATCGGGTAACCAACATCTGCGAACGAGTGATTTTCATGGTGACCGGTGAATATGTGGAGATGGATGAGGAATAATTAATATGGGGGCGATTCGAATTTTATCAGCCAAAGATGTGCGTCAAGCTTTACCGATGCAAGACGCCATCGAAGGAATGAAAAAAGCATATCAACTACACGCGACCGGTGGGGTGCAAAGCCCCCTGCGCGGTCGCCTGACCGTGGATAAATTGGATGCGGTTTCGCTGTCGATGCCGGCGTATGCTGCGGCCGATGACGCCCTCTCGATTAAGCTGGTCAACGTGTTTCCCCGGAATGCTGGCTTTGGCATTCCGGTCGTCAATGCGGCCGTTTTGGTTTTAAACGGCCGCACGGGGCAAACGATGGCCCTGCTTGAAGGAAATACCTTAACCGCCATCCGCACAGGTGCGGGGGCTGGCGCCGCCACCGATATTCTGGCCCTGCCGGATGCCGAGATTGTGGCCATGTTGGGCAGCGGCGTTCAAGCACGTGCTGGTTTGGAAGCGGTCTGCACCATCCGTCAAATCAAAGAAGTGCGCGTCTTTAGCCCCAACCCGCAAAATGCCGATAGATTTGCAAAAGAAATGGCCGGTCGCGGACCGATTCCGGATCAAATTTCAGTTGTATCATCGCCGGGGGAAGCCGTTCGAGACGCCGATATTGTCTATGCGGCCACCACCTCAAAGACGCCGGTTTTTGACGGCCGTGATCTAAAACGAGGCGCACACGTAAACGGGGTCGGTTCATTTACTCCTGAAATGCAGGAAGTTGACGAAGAGACGATTATCCGCTCGCTGATCATAGTTGATGCGGTTGACAGCGTCCTCGAAGAAGCTGGTGATTTGATCATCCCCATGCAGAGGGAGTGGATGACAGAGGACGATATATACGGTGAGTTGGGGGAGATTATTGATGGGCAGCTCGAAGGTCGCATTCACAACGATCAGATTACATTTTTTAAGTCAGTTGGGATCGCCGTGCAGGATTTGGTAGCCGCCCAAATTGCCCTCAAAAATGCAGCCGCCCGCAACCTGGGACAGGTCGTCGAGTTTACCGACTAGCCGCGGCTTTTACAGATGAATGCTAATGACACCGCCTCAAAACCGGCTCCGGCCGTTTCCTCTCAGGCTGCGTTTTGTGCTGACGGCCGCCGCATACACCGCAGGAGCCATTTTATTTGGGCAGTGGCTGTCCCTGCCGCCCGATCAACTGCGACGCTGGGGTGCCGGCACGGCCGTGGTGCTCATCTTTCAGCTGTTGATGCTCTGGCGCTTTCTGCCGCACAATCACCGGCCTGATGAGCGAATAGTTTTACCCACCCTCGGTTTAGGCAATGGAATAACCCTCACGCGCGGTTTGCTTTTGGGGCTGCTGGCCGGTTTTTTGTTGATTCCCAGACCGGCCGGGAACGCGGCCTGGCTGCCGGTCATCCTGTATACCACAGCTGACGTACTTGATTTTTGTGACGGGTTGGCCGCCCGGTTGACCAATCACGTCACCGGTTTGGGTGAAAAGCTCGATCTTGAGCTGGACGGTCTGGGGATTGGCCTAGCGGTGCTGCTGGTGATTTTATATGGGCAAATCGGCTGGTGGTTTTTGCTGGTGGCTCTGGCGCGATACCTTTTTGTGATCGGGATATGGTGGCGTCAACGGCAGGCACGGCCGATATTCGACCTCACCGAAAGCCGTTTTCGCCGGCTGATTGCCGGGTACAACATGGGGTTTTTGACGGTGGCGCTGTGGCCAATTTTAACGCGGGATGCGGTTACGGTTGGAGCGGCCGTGTTTGTTACCCCGTTGCTGCTGATTTTTTGGCGAGATTGGCTAGTCGTGAGCGGCCGCTTAAACCCGGATGACCCAGGATACCAGCGGTGGCGAAAACAGATCCATTTGTGGGGGGCAGGATGGCTGCCGCTGGGCTGTCGGGTGGCGATTGCCGTCACGGCCGTCACCACCGGGGTATGGCCTGTTTCCGGCCAAATTAACCCTCACTGGACCTGGCTGCTTCAGGGATGGGGGTGGTCGGCCGCCGCAGCCTCGACAGCGTCCGTGTGGCTAACGGTTTTGGCGCTTGTCACCCTCATTCCGGTTGTTTTGGGGGTATGGGCCCGCTGGCTGGCGCTGGTGGCGATCTTGCCCGCTGCGCTGAACTTCATATACGTCGGGTTATCGGGGACAGATAGTGCGCTCTTGGGAGCGGCCGTTTGCACTGTCGCGATATTAAATTCCGGTCGTTATTCGCTCTATCTTCCGGCCGAAGAGTATATGTATCGGCGGCTTGGTTGAAAAAGAAGGAACGATTCAGGCCGTCAATCATCCTGAGAGGCTGTGGCCGGTGTCCTCACCGAGCCACCCGCCGGCACGGTCACAGACCGGCCGGAGCACCTAAACCGTTACAAAAAGAAAACGCTTTTTTCGTCTCTTTTATTATTACCGGGTATCATTTTTAGGTATGAAATCAAACTTTCTTCTGCAATCACTCAAAGATAATGGGCATACTTTAACTCGACCACGACGGGCCATTTGTGATCTCCTGCTAGAATGTGGTGGGCACCTTTCGGCTGATCAGCTGGTCGAAAAATTGCAGATTGAATATCCTGAAATCGGCCGTATGACCGTGTACCGCACCCTTGATTTGCTCTCATCTTTAGGCGTTTTGCGGGCTGTTTATCAAGGAGGTGGGGCAGCCCACTACATTTTGCTCGAAGGTGGACATCACCATCATCTGGTTTGCGCCATATGCCATCGGGTCATCGAGATCGACCAGTGCCTGCTGCAAGATGCCACTGAGCAAATTAGCCGTCAATATCGTTTTCAAATCCTGGGTCACCTGCTGGAAATTCTGGGAGTCTGTGAGCAGTGTCAGGCAAAAACGCCTCTTAACTGAGTTTATGTGGCAAAAAATTTGGATCGGAATAAAAGGGGCGGCTGCCCTGATCGTGTTGGCCCTACTGATTGGGCCGCAGTGGCCCGCCTTTGGGGATGAAAATTATCAGATTGAAACGATTATTGGGGGAGGCGTCTTTGATTTTCCAACCTGGATAGCGGAGACATGGGGCAGCAAAATTGCGGCTGACCTAACCGACAGCCACGCATATTTAAGCCCTGAGGCTCGTGATCTGCTGGTTCGTGGATATCTCGGTCAGCTGGGACAGGTTTTGCAGTGGGAGCGTGAGCTGCAAATTCTCCTGGCGACCAATGACTTAACCACGCCCACCCTGATTGAGCTGCAGGAGCGTATCACGGCCCAACGAAACTCCCTGGCGGAAATACAGCCGCTGGTTGAATCAATTTTGCAAGATCAGGTTGCTGATGTTTTGCTTGATGAAGGATTTGGCATCGGCGGCCGGGTTTGGCCCCCGGTGCGTATGCGCCTGACCCCGCTGCCTACACTGCTGGTTATTTCTCCTCGCGATCAAATCCGTCAGGAACACGCTATCCCGCTAACCGCTGGATTGCTGGCGGCTGAGCGAGAGCGGCTTGAGTCGGCCGTCCTTTCTGATCTGGATTCGGCCGCTTTTGTGACCGATATTGGCGGGCTTGGGGTTTACCCCACAATGGTTGTGGAAACGACCAATCTAAACTTTTTGGTTGAAGTGATCGCCCATGAATGGTCCCATAACTGGTTTAACCAGTATCCTCTTGGATTAAACTATGCCGTCAATGGCGAAATTCGCACAATCAATGAAAGCGCGGCCAGCTTGATCGGTGAGGAGATCGGCCGGCAGGTGATGGAGCGTTATTACCCCGATTTGCTTCCGCCCCCGGCCGCTGCCGAAGTGGCCTCCGTCAATCCGGATGCTCAATCTCCCATTCCCCCGGCCCCACCGCCGGTGTTTGATTTCCGAATCGAGATGCGCGATACGCGTATTCGCGTGGATGAACTTCTGGCGGCCGGTCAGATCGAGGCCGCGGAAGCCTATATGGAGGCCCGTCGGAAAGAATTTGTTGAAAACGGGTTTAATTTGCGCGTGCTCAACCAGGCGTACTTTGCTTTTCACGGCGCGTATGCGGACCAGCCCGGGGCGGCCGGTGCTGACCCCATCGGCCCGCGCGTGCTTGAATTTCGCGCGTCGTCCCCTTCTTTGCGGCAGTTTATGCTTGATTTGCGGTTTGTGACAAGCCTGACCGATTTAGATGAGTTATTAGAAGACCAGAGACAAGAGACAGGAGACTAGAGACGAGAGAAGCCTAACTCGTCTCTAGTCTCCTGTCTCCAGTCTTTGCAGGAGTTTTTTGTGACAAATAACCAAATAATTTCTTTGCGAGAGATAACCGATAAGACCGTTCGCACGATTTTGCGACTCGATGTGGGCGAAGATCAAAAAAATTGGGTGGCGCCCAATGCGGTTTCCATCTCAGAGGCATATTTTGAGCCAAAGGCGTGGTTTCGGGCCATTTATGCCGGTGAGGAGCCGGTCGGGTTCCTCATGACGTACGAAAATCCCGACAAACCGATTTACTATTTGTGGCGCTTTATGATCGATCATCGCTACCAGAAGTTGGGATATGGCGGTGAGGCTTTGCGGCAGCTCATCGAACGCGTTAAGATGCTCCCTCAGGCGGATTCGCTGGTGTTAAGCGTCGTGCCCGAAAATCAGGGAGCGATACGATTTTATGAGTCGTTTGGCTTTGAAGCGACCGGTGAAGTAGAAGATGGGGAACACGTCTACAGGCTCGATTTTTGAAAAAAGCCGGGCCGAGAATTTTCTCGGCCCGACCCTAAAACCCGTTGTTGACAGGCCCAAATAGACCTTATTGCTGATTACTTAATTGTCAACAATAAATGTTTCCAAAATGCGGTCAGCCACGTTCAGGTCAGCTTCGGTGATGGCCGTAATCTCCACGATCCCCAGGAAGGTTTGACCTTCAGGGAAGACCGCCACCTCAATGACAACCGCCCCATCACCACCGCAATCGGTCCACAGATCATACTTGCCTACGTAGAGTGGATCTTCATAATCAAAACGACCGCTGTACTCACAAGATTCTGCCCACGTGATTTCATCAAGCGCTGAATCCGGGGTGTAATTGGTGTTGATCAGCACGCCGAAAAAGACGCCGGGAGTGCCCCACGTGTTCTTGTAGGATTCAAGATCGGGGGAGGCTTCGAGGATCGCCGTGAAGATGCTGTCGTCGGCCGGGGCGCGTGGATCAACGTCGCTCCAGAAGTCAGGTACTTCCATGCGCAGCAGACCGGTATTGTCTTCTATTTCGACATAGTTGAAATTGGTTGGGGCGCTGCTTTCAGTGCTGCCGGTGTCCTCAACCGTGTCATCTAGCGTGGCGGCAAACGAGAAGGAAGATTCCAGTTCGCGGCCGTTGAGCTGACCTTCGAGAAACTCTTCGGTTGTGGTCCGAATCACTTCGATATTCATCGTGTCATCTGGATTGCGCGACCGCAGGATGTCGCAGTAATCTGACATCGTGCCGTCTTGTGCCAGAAGCAGCCCTTCAAGGGAATACAGAATGTCGCCGGGAATGATACCCGATACATCAGCAGGGGATCCTGATTTTACAGAGGAGACCCAAATGCCGAGGCCGCCTTCATCCCCGCTAACAGCAACACCATTGATGCCGATCGATTCGTAATCATTGCCGGCCTGCAAGGATTCGATAACTTCAAGGGCCTCATCACGAGCAACGGCAAAATATTGGGAGAAGAGGGACGAACCGGCATAATTTACGCCGACTACCTCGCCATCTGCCGTGAGCAGTGGGCCACCGGAATTCCCGGGATTGATCGTGGCATCGTGTTCGAGCACCGCATCAACTGAGGCCCAGTCGGTGTCGCCACCGGCCGCTGCTTTGGAAACAATGCCGCGGGTTAACGTAAATTCAGGATCACCAAGCGGATACCCGGCCGCATAGACATCCAGCCCCACATTAATATCATCCTGATACCAATTCATGTAGGGGAAATCATCCCCATCAATATCGATTAGAGCCAAATCCGAGCATTCTGAAACACCAAGGATTTTTGCATTTCGCGGAGAATCTTCACCGGGAACGTAAACGCGGAGTAGGGCAGCTCCGGTCACAACGTGATTGTTGGTCACCGCGATACCAGCGGGGTCGATAATGAACCCGGTGCCGCTGCCGGCCGAGTTAAACTGTGTGGTCCCATCAAAATCCATAAACGTCCCTTCAGCCACAATTTGTACCACGGCATTCTGGGCCTCTTCCAGCGAAGTAACCAGACCGCTTGGCTCAGGTTCCTCGGTTGGGGGAGGGGGGTCTGTTGGCTCCGGGGTTGGATCTTGCTGTTGGGTTTCAACCTCAGGCTCAACAGCAACTTCTTCAGGTTCTTCTCCGCCACCGCCACAGGCGACCAGCAAAATCAGGCAAAGAACCATTGATAAATACTGAATTGATTTCAGGCCTTTCATTACATCTCCTCATGTTTGAATGCAAGGTTTTTTCTCTGCACATATTAGCACAATATACCAGAAGGAAAATATCACGGTTGTACTAGGCAACTCTTTGGCAAAGCAAAAAACGGAAAAGAATATAAAAAAGCGGCTGTGGAAACCTCTCCACAGCCGCTTTTTTAAACTCTTTTTAAAGTAGAGTGATTTTAATTTTAGCTGCCGCCAACGTAATTCAGATAGCTGGTTTCGTTCAAGCCGTGCCAACCCTGAATGCCGTCACGGAACCTTTTCCACTCATCATAGATTGACTTGTAATCGGCATCTTCCTGGGCGATATCGTCAAATAAGGAGAAAGCGGCTTCTTCTGAGGCTTGCAAAACTTCATCTGGGAACGCTCGCAGCTCTACATCAGAATCGGCAATAATGCGTCCGAGAGCATCGACATTTTTGGCATCGTAGCGGGACAACATCGTCATATTGGCCTCATAAGCGGCCGTCTTGACAATTTCCTGATACTGTTCCGGCAGCTGGTTCCACTCCGTCAGGTTGATTTGAACCTCAAGTGACGGACCTGGCTCCCACCAGCCTGGATAGTAATAGAAGCTGGAGACATTCTGGAAGCCGAGTTTCTCATCATCGTATGGACCAACCCATTCGGCGGCATCGATGGCCCCTGTTTGCAGCGACTGGAAGATTTCACCACCGGGGATAACCTGTACCGTGGCTCCCAGACGGTCCATCACCTGCCCGCCGAGACCGGGGATGCGGATTTTTAGCCCTTCGAGATCTGAGGGCGTATTGATTTCTTTGTTAAACCAGCCGCCCATTTGGGCCCCCGTGTTACCGGCCGGGAATTGAATGACCCCAAATCTTTCAGCGTAAAATTCCTGCATCATTTGCAGACCGCCACCCTCATAAAGCCAGGCGTTTTGCTGGCGGGCGGTTAACCCGAATGGCAGAGCGGTACCAAACGCGGTGACCGGGCTTTTGCCCACATAGTAATAAGAGGCGGTGTGTCCAATTTGAACCGCGCCTTGTTCAACGACGTTGAGAACTTCCAGACCAGGAGCCAGCTCACCCGCTGCGCGAGCGGTCATGGTAAATTTGCCGCCGGTCATGGCTGTGACCCGCTCGGCAAAAATTTCTGCGCCACCAAAAATGGTGTCCAGGGCCACCGGCCAGCTGGTCGCAATCTCCCAGTTGATATCCGGCAAGCTTTGTTCCGCCTGAACCGCTTCTTCAAGCTCTTCAGCTTCCATAACCGGTTGGGTTGCCGGTGCGGCTGGAGCGGGAGCGGCCGTGTTGCAGCCGATTAGGGTGGCGGCGGCAGCACCAAGGGAGGTTTGACTGGCTAGTCTCAGAAAATCTCGACGTTCCATTCTTTTCTTCTCCTAATAATTAGATGTACATTAACAACGGATGGGCACGATTGTATAGGCCGATATGGGAATTGTCAACAAAATGTAACAATTTTATTTGGGCATTTTTGACAAATAAAAATACCCCCCGCCTGGAAGAGGCCGGGGGGTAAAGCAGAGAGGATGTTGGGCTGTGTGTTGTTCACACAGCAGGAGATTACCGATGAAATTACCGTTTTCGCAAGAAAGCGGGAATATCTAAATCATTGGGCGAAAAGCGTGGTTGAACGGTATCTTGCTGCCGCTTCGGTTGTTCACTTGGTGGCGGAAGCGGTTCACTTTGGTCGCGATTCGCGCTGCTTTGCCGGGTGTTTTGCGCCTGACGGCTAGCTTGCGAGTGGGTTGGGCGCCGGCCGAGCTGCTGGTGCAGCATTTGACGGCGGGCCTGCTGTTCCCGTTCAAAACCGGTAGCGATGACGGTGATGCGCATCCCTTGACCGAGCGTTTCATCCACCACGGCCCCAAAGATGATGTTGGCATCGGGGTGGGCGGTTTCGCGGATAATCGCAGCTGCCTGGTTGACCTCGTAGAGGCTGAGATCGTCGCCACCGGTGACGTTAAACAGAATCCCTTTGGCCCCGTCAATGGAGACATCGAGCAGGCGAGAGTTAATCGCCTCTTCTGCGGCGATACGAGCACGGTCTTCACCTTCACCGACCCCCACCGACATCAGGGCCGCGCCACCACCGGTCATGATGGTGCGCACGTCAGCAAAGTCGAGATTAATTAAGCCGGGCACGGTGATCAGCTCGCTGATCCCCTGAATGCCCTGACGGAGAACGTCATCGGCCATGCGGAACGACTCGGTTAACGAGACGCGCCGGTCGGTCAGTTCGAGCAGGCGATCGTTGGGAATGATAATCAGGGTATCGACGTTTTCCTGGAGACGATCGATGCCTGATTCGGCCGAGTTGGCGCGGCGGGTGCCTTCAAACATAAACGGCCGCGTGACAATGCCGACCGTTAAACAACCCAAATCGCGGGCTACTTTGGCAATGATAGGGGATGCCCCGGTTCCGGTGCCGCCGCCCATACCGGCCGTAATAAAGACCATATCGGACCCTTCAAGAATTTGATACAGCTCTTCAATTGACTCGTTGGCCGCTTTTTCGCCGAAATCGGGGTTGCCGCCGGCACCCAGGCCGCGGGTCAACTTATCCCCAATGCGCACCCGAGTGGGAGCATTCGACATGAGCAGGGCCTGGGAGTCGGTGTTGACGGCTACAAAATCAACGCCACCCACGCCGGCTTCAATCATGCGATTTACCGCATTACTTCCACCGCCGCCGACGCCAACAACGCGTAGCCGAGCAAAATTTTCATAATCTGGTCGCTGCATAGCAAAAACCTCTCTGCTGGATCAATTTTTTATGTTATCGGTACTACTCTAAGACTTTAGTCACATTAACCTGAAATTCACGAATCGAAAATAGGAATTAAGTCTTGGGTCGTTAGTACCATTATTCAACTGGAAAGGCTTTTGGCTTTCGGCATGACGCCGTCCACTTCAAGCTTAGAGTAGTGTCGCTTTATTGCCCGGTCGAGGATCATAGCGACTGGCGAACTGTTCCAGAGTGGCTTTTTCAACCAGCCACTTATTGCCGAATTTGATGGCCGGTAGTTTCCCTTGACGAATAAGCCGACGCACCGATTCCGGATGGATATTCAGCCGCTCGCTGACGACTTCGACCCCTGCGTATTGATCCAATAAATTTTCTTTGATTGACATGACATTTGTCTCGGCCGCAAGTGCGGGATACTACAACAATTGCGACTGTTGCAACTCTACAACAAAACATAAAATATGTCAACATAAATCTTTACAATAGGACCAAATTACCGGAAATTCACGTAAAAAGAGGTGTTTTGAGCGGCCGCGCCGCTCAAAACACCTCTTTTTAACAAAATCCCCCTTCCTAGGGAAGGGGGTAAGGGGGATGGGGTTATTTATCCACCGGCCATGAGCAGCTGCGAAGCCAGCGAAGCGGTACGAGCCAAATTTAACCACAGACCTGGGAAGAAGCCGATTGCCAGGGTCGCGACCAGGGCCACGGTCGTGGCCGTCATCATCGCCGGTGAAAATTCGAGATCTCCCTGTCCGTCAAACATAAACATGTAGAATACCACCCGCAGGTAGTAGTAGGCTGAAACGGCCGCCGTGACCACCCCAATGATCGTCAACCAGATGAGGTTGGCGTCAATGGCCGCCTGGAAAACAACAAATTTGCCGATAAAACCACCGGTGAGCGGCATGCCAATCAGCGAAAACATGAAGTAGGCGAGAATCAGGGCCATCCCCAAATTGCGCTTTGACAATCCTTTGTAATCTTCTAGCAGCACCCCACGGTTGCCGGATTTTTCCACCATCATAATGACGGCAAACGCCCCTAAATTAGTGAACATGTAGGTCAGCATGTAGGTCAACGAGGCGCTGACCGCATCACCACTAAACGGCAGGGCGGCCACGGCCATCAGGATATACCCACCGTGAGCGATGCTGGAATAGGCCAGCATCCGCTTGATGTTGGTTTGGGAGATGGCTACCACATTGCCCAGAATTAGGGTGGCGGCGGCGATAATCGCTATGGCGGTGGTCCAGATGGGGGCGCTTTCCTGGGGAACCGCTTCTGCCAAAATGCGGATCATGGCCGCAAAGCCGCCGACCTTGGCCCCGACCGACATAAAGGCGGTCACGGCCGTTGGCGCACCCTCATAGACATCAGGCGTCCACATGTGGAAGGGGACCGCCCCCACCTTGAAGGCCAACCCCACCAGCTGCATTGCCAGCCCGGTGTAGGCGATCACGCCTCCGGCGGTAAAGTTTTCAACAACGACCGGCAGCGCGGTTGATCCGGTCGCCCCATACAGCAAAGCCAGGCCAAATACGAGAAAGCCGGATGCAAAGGCCCCCAGCAGAAAATATTTCATCGCTGATTCTTCACTGGCTTCACGCGGCCGGGCGATCCCACACATCACATAAAGCGGAATCGACAGCAGTTCCAGCCCGATAAAGATCAGGAGCAGATCGTTGGCCATCCCCATCAGCATCATGCCGCTGATCGAAAACATGAGCAGCATGTAATATTCAGCTTTTTCATCGATGTCCGCTTTTATCAAATAAGGCATCGACATCAAAATGGCCAGAATACCGGTGATGATAAACAGCATGTTAAAAAAGTGGGCGTATCCATCAACAACCACCATTGGATGACCGCCGACCGGAATAAACGTTTCGTATGACCCACCAAGCCACAGGGCGATTGTTTGCAGACCGGCCAAAACCAGGCCGCCTAAACTGATCCACGGCCCGAGCCCGCGCAGCTCATCTTCCATGAGCATGTCCAGGATCATCAAAACGAGGCCAAATCCGGCCACGATGACCACCGGTAAGATGATGGCGATATTGATTGCTGGTGCTTGAAACTCCATAAATATTGACCTTTCTTATCAAAACAGCCCTAAAAACTCCCAAGAAATGTGCTTGGGAACCTCAGGACATCGATTTTTTAACTGCTTTGGTGGGGCATTGTCCAAATTTTCACAATGATACCAAAAAAGAAATTCTAGTGCTAAGGGGAAAGTGCTGAGTCCTCAGTTGAAAGTCCTGAGTTTGGCGATTGAAATTGGGTCTTGACAAGAGGAAAGACGGGTTTATGCTTCGGTATCACCCATCACCCATCACCCATCACCCATCACCCATCACCCATCACCCATCACCCATCACCCATCACCCATCACCCATCACCCATCACCCATCACCCATCACCCATCACCCATCACCCATCAC
>JASJCR010000178.1 GCA_030065875.1 Ardenticatenaceae bacterium
TTTGTAGGGGCTTGGCTAGCCAAGCCCTTACACAAAGACTTTGGTTTCATCCTGGCCACCTGTCCACAGCCTGAACGCGACAAGGACGGTCAGCATGATGCATGATGGAGAGGTGCAAGCTGTGGCCTCTTTGCAACGGCGTCTTGAAGAGTGGGCCGACGGTACCAAGCGGCGGAAGTCGCTAGACTGTTCACAAGATATCTTCACTACGCTGCGCTCCGGTCTGAATGACAGGTGGTTTGCAGCCTACCTGTCCGCCATTGAACCGCGTCGGGGCGCGGCTGGGGGAGGGGTAAAACCTCTTAGTTTGGCCAGCGGCCGAGCAGGTAAAGGCGTACAAGCCCGGCGTGGGAAAGCGGTTTTTGCAGGTTATCGACCTCGCAATTTGTCTCATAATCGAGCAAAATAAGCGGCTTTTTTTCAGCGATTTCTCTCAGGCTGCCGACTTCATGCTCCAAACAGTGATCCAAAACCCAGCGGTAAGCCGGCAGGTAAATTTGCCGGCGAGCCTCTCGGTAGCCGATGATTTCCCGGCCGTCAACCCCCAGCCGGTGCCCCAGAACCGGACCAAACCGCCGCACGGTCCGCTTTAACCCTTTCATATTTGTGACCTGAAATTTTTCGGGGTCAATTCCGGCCGTTTCAAACACCTTTAAACCCTGCCAAATACCCTCAACCGACTGTGCCGTCCGGCCGGAGGAAAAGGGAATGGGAATATTGCCGTGTGGATAAAAAGGGCTGAACCGAACCCACGGCTCAGGCGCCTTGGATGTCAAATCGATTATTTCAGCAGCGGGAAAATCCCGCTGCAAATTGGCGATCTTACGTCGTTTACTGGCAATCTGAATCTCATTCATTTCCGACTTAGCACTTTAAACTCAGAACTCAGGACTTAGGATTTAGGACTTCTCCAGTTTACGCACCTTTTCCCACGCCGGGGTATCGGCGCTGATACCAGCCTCTTTTAAGGAAATTGTTTCCTGGAGCTCCTGCAGCTCATCCCGCAGCTGGGCCGCTTTCTCAAACTCAAGCTCCTGGGCCGCGTTGCGCATCTGCGTCTCCATTTCCCTCGCCATATGACGCAGTTCATCGAGAGGCAAATCGCTCAGCTCATTGCTGACAATATAACCACCCCCCTCTTCAGCCAGGGCCAGGGCGCGCTCGCGTTCGTCCTGCTCTCTCAGATCAGAAATATCGTCCGTTATATCGCGGATCTGTTTGCTGATACTTTGAGCGGTGATGCCGTGCTCCCTGTTGTAAGCGAGCTGAACCTCGCGCCGCAGGTTGGTTTCCTCAAGAGCCCGGTTCATCGAACGGGTGACCTTGTCGGCGTACATAATCACTTTCCCTTCAATGTGGCGCGCCGCCCGGCCGATCGTCTGAATCAACGACGTTTCTGAGCGCAAAAATCCTTCTTTGTCAGCGTCGAGGATAGCCACCAGGGAGACTTCGGGCAGGTCTAACCCTTCGCGAAGCAGGTTAATTCCGACCACCACATCGTAGACCCCGGCCCGCAGGTCCCGCAAGATTTCCGTGCGCTCGATCGTATGAATTTCAGAGTGCAAGTAATGAACTTTGATTCCGCTTTCCAGTAAATAATCGCTTAAATCTTCAGCCATCCGCTTGGTAAGCGTGGTCACCAGAACCCGCTCCCCACGGCGCGTGCGCTGTTTGATCTCGCCCAGCAAATCATCAACCTGGCCCATGACCGGCCGCACTTCAACGACCGGATCAACAACTCCGGTGGGTCGAATGACCTGCCGCACGGTCCGGCTGGAGTTTTCCTTTTCAAATACGGACGGAGTGGCCGTCGTGAATATCACCTGGTTGATGCGCTCTTGAAACTCATCAAAGTTTAGCGGCCGGTTGTCCATCGCGCTTGGCAAACGGAAACCATACTCAACCAAAGTTTGCTTCCGGCTGCGATCTCCCGCAAACATCCCCCCAATTTGAGGAACGGTCATATGACTCTCGTCGACCACGAGCAAAAAATCACGCGGGAAGTAATCGAGCAGCGTCCACGGTGGTTCACCTTTCTGTCGCATATCGAGATGACGGCTGTAATTTTCGATTCCGGAGGTATACCCCACTTCACGCAGCATCTCTAAATCGTACATCGTGCGCTGCTCGATTCGCTGAGCCTCCAAAAACATATCGTGCTCTTTAAAATGTTTGATCTGGTCGTTGAGCTCGTTTTCGATATTGTTAATCGCCGCGCTCAGGTTTTGATCATCGGTAATAAACTGCTTGGCCGGGAAGATTTCTATATTCATGAGCTCGGAAATCACTTCTCCGGTCAGCGGATCAAACTCGGTGATCCGTTCAACCTCATCCCCCCACATTTCGACGGAGTAAGCGGTTTCCGCGTACGCCGGAATAATTTGCAGCGTGTCACCTCGCACCCGGAATGTTCCGCGACGCAGTTCCATATCGTTGCGCGCATATTGGATATCGACCAGCCGCCGCAGCAGATTATCTCGGCGATACATCTCCCCGCGCTCAATTTTGACCGATACCTGACCCCAACGAACCGGGTTGCCGATTCCGTAAATGCACGATACGGAAGCAACGATGATCACATCTTTGCGGGTCAACAGGTTGCTGGTCGCCAGGAGCCGCAGCCGATCAATTTCATCGTTGATCTGTGCTTCTTTTTCAATAAAAAGATCGTGACGGGGCACATACGCTTCCGGCTGATAGTAATCGTAATAGCTCACAAAGTAAGAAACGGCGTTATGCGGGAAAAACTCTTTAAATTCACTGTACAGCTGAGCCGCCAGCGTTTTGTTGTGCGCGATAATCAGGGTCGGCTTCTGAGTTTCCTGGATGACGTTCGCCACCGTAAAGGTTTTCCCGGTACCGGTTGCCCCCAGCAGCGTTTGGAAACGCTCACCTTCATTGAGGCCGTCTATCAGCTGATCAATCGCCTCGGGCTGATCTCCCATCGGCTTAAAATCAGAAACAAGTTCAAATTGTTCCATGGTTATTTCATCCACACTTCGGCCGCAGATGGTCCTATCTTCTGGCCATATTTTGATTAAATTCAGCTTATGATTGTATCATGAGCAGCAGTAACAAAATGATAGAAGACAAAGTTGACAAAGTATGTCAACTTTACAAATTCAGGTGAAGAAATCCCTATTCTGCAGCATTTTATCAATGTGTGAGCCATCCACAACCCCTTGATGCAGCTCATGGGCATAGGCGGCCTCTTCGCGCACGTCCAAAGAAGGAGATGAGGACAGGCTGTTGGTGCCCAAAGCAACCGGAATGTCGCGAGCGATCATCTTCTCCAGGGGCATACGGCCGGCCTGCAGCAGCGCGTTGCTGCGCGGGCAGTGCACAATTTTTGCCCCGCTCTGAGCAACCAGATCCAGCTCTTTATCTGAAACGTGAACCATATGAATCAGGAGCGGCCGGGTGTCCAACATCCCCAACTCGTGCAGATAGTGAATGGATGTGCGGCCCGGCACATGCGGCCGGGTTTGCCCCCCCAGCTGTATCGGCAAATCCCACAACGCCCCGCGACCGTGACGCAGCAGTTCATTTTCGGCCGGGTGTTCGGCCACGTGAATGCACAGCGGCACGTCCTCTTTGAGGCAAAAATCCCGGATCAATTCAAATGTGGATGGTGGCAGCGAATAAGGTGCATGGGCCGTTAAGCCAACGCGCATCCCGTGCCGTTCATGCGGCCGAAAGGTGTCCAGCATCTGCACCGCCCGCTGAAACATAAATTCTCCCACCCCTTCTTCCAGCCCGATGACCTCGATGTAAACAACCCCGCTCAAACCACTGAGCAATAAAGGCTCAATACTCAAACCGGTTTGGGTAACGTCACCCACGTGGGTTGTGCCCCCCGCCTGCATCTTTTTGATCTCCTGCTCGATGCGCGCCTGCTGCTTACGTTCAGCTTCCGGCTGCGCTTTCAGCAGTCGACCCCGTCGCGTATGCCGCTTGAGCCACAACGGGAACGGCTGTGATGTCTGCGGCCGGACCCCCTCCAGCCAGGAATCCTCAAGGTGCGTGTGGGCATTAACAACAGCGGTTTGAGATTTATGGGTCATTTTGCTCATCATCATGCTGGGCCTGGGCGACCCGCACAAAATCCCTCCCGCTCCACCAGCCGCCAAGCAGGCCACACAATGCCCCCATCAGCAGCGGTCCGGGCTGCCACTGGCCGGTCAGCAAACCAGCGAGCGTCAACGCCACGCCAACAGCAACAATTAACCAAACCGCTGAAATAAGCGAACGCGGCGTTGAAGGCCAAAAAGAACCGCTCACTCCGCCAATCCCGATCCCGATAACGCCTCCAAAGACGGCCCCGGCCATCAAACCGGTGGTTAAGCCCACAATTGTTGTAAAAGCCACCACCATTGACGGTTCGCCGGCCGCCACCCGCAAAGGCATTAGCAGCGCCCCACCCAACGCCCCGGCTAAAGCGCCACCTTTTACACCGCTTATCAGTCCAATCGCCCCCCCTCGCAAGAGGGTGATTTCGTAATTTTCAATCTCCTGTGACATATGACAACCGTACTACTCTATTAATTAGACAAGCCCTGGGGCTTGTGCTAACCTTAACCGCTAAAATCTGTGACAGTGTTGCCCCTAATTTATTGTATAATGATCCACAGGCAACTTCGAGAAATCTTATCCATCATCAAAAAAATAATCCAGGAATATACCTTCTATGGCCGATCAAATGAAAAAAATCGTCTGCATCGAAGACGAGCCCGAGATGATTGAACTAGTCAAGTTGATTCTCGGCCGCCACAATTTTGAAGTTCATGGCGCATTGGGTGGGCAAGAAGGGCTTGATAAAATCTCACAGGTTGAGCCCGACCTCGTGCTGCTCGATTTGATGATGCCCGAAATGGACGGTTGGCAAGTGTTTCAAACGATGCGAGTCGATCCGGAAATGAGTCACATTCCGGTTATTGTGGTAACCGCCAAAGCTCAGAGTATTGACAAAGTACTCGGTCTCCACATTGCCAAAGTAAATGATTACATTACTAAGCCATTTGGCCCACAAGAATTATTGGAAAGTATTCGCAAAGTTCTAGAATTATAGCCGGTGTGGCCATCATAACGTTTAAGCAAAAGGCCATCCTTTACATTACCGCTCAGCGCATGTCGGAAGGACAATGATTCTGTGAGAATTCGATTCTGGGGAGTCCGCGGCACGATCCCATCCCCTGATCCCGACACCATTAGACTCGGGGCTAATACGTCATGCCTTGACGTTCTCACCTCAGATCAAAACCTCATCATCCTCGATGCAGGCACCGGCATTCGCAGCCTTGGAAAAACGCTTCAGGAAGAATACCCCGACCGCATCATCGGCACCATGTTAATCAGCCATACCCATTACGATCACATCCAGGGGTTTCCCTTTTTTGGTCCGCTGATGGGCGCCAGCGGCCGGCAAAATCGGTTTGTCGTCGTGGGTCAAAAAATCCTGGGGCAGCAGCTTGAAGAAGTATTGGCCGGTCAAATTATGGAGCCGTATTTACCCTTCAAGTATAAACAGCTGACGGCCGATATCCACGTCAAAGAGATGCAGGAAAATGAGTGCATGATCATTGGAGATGAAACCCTCGTTTATGCGGCCCAGCTCGATCATCCCGGGGGCTGCCTGGGATATCGCATCGAAAACAATGATTATGTTTTTGCCTACTGTACAGACACCAGCCATCGCGGCGGCCTGAATGAAAACGTGCTGAAGCTGGCTTACAATGCGGATTTGCTGGTCCACGATGCCCATTGGTCGCTTGAAGAACGCGATCTTTATCCGGATTGGGGGCACAGCAGCTGGCTTGAAGCGGCCCAGGCGGCCGTCGAAGCCAAGGTCAAATGCCTGGCCCTTTTCCATTACTCGCCAGATGCCAGCGATCAGGAAATGGAGGAGCGGCTGGAAAAAACCAAAGAAATTTTCCCCAATACCATTCTGGCGTATGAAGGGCTGACCATTTCTCTCGATTCTTCTTCGCATCAGGTAGATGAAGCCAAAATTGAAGATGCGGCCCCAGAATAGCAATCCTTATTAGCCGTCACTGATAAATAGAATCTTGCGCGGAAGATGCAAGAAGGTTTACAATAGGTCACCCTTGACAGATGTGTAAACATCTCTTTGTGGGTTACCGTTAACTGATCTGCGGCATTCAGTGAGATTGAGAAGTTTAGTCTATTATCATGCCTGATGGTAAGCCATTTATCCAGTCGGTTCTCATCGTCGATGATGAACCGATGGCCCGCACGCTGCTTCGCCTGATGCTGGTTCGCTCCGGGTATGAAGTCATTGAAGCGGAAGATGGCTTTGCCGCTCTAGACAAAATCCGCAGCAGCACCCCTGATCTCGTCATCTTAGATGTCATGATGCCCGGCATGGATGGTTTAAAGGTTTGTGCGTCTATTCGACAAGATTTGCAGTTGACCGACTTACCAATTATTTTACTCAGCGCCAAAAGCGATATTGTGGGGATACACGAAGGATTGGATGTTGGAGCCAATAAATATTTAACCAAGCCGGTTTCACCCGAAGAGTTATCGCGGCACGTGCGCGAAGTATTGGATAAAACGCAAAATGGCGCGCCAGGGTAATTTCTTCGTGAAATTTTTCACTACTGGCTTTTTTCGCTATAATAACGGCAAGATTTCAAAAATAAGGCACGCATAATGCACGACTCCGCGCTTATTGTTTTGTCTGGAGGATAAATATGTCATCTTTGACCATAAAAAGAATCGCTTTGGTTATTATCTGTCTCATCATCGGGCTGGGTGTGACGGAATTAACCGTGTTTTTGATCGGCACCACGCGCGAAGAGTATGGATTGACCTTTACCGATTTAACCGCGGCCGGTCTGGCTTATTACCCGCTGACGATCCTTTTTATTGCCTTAGGGGTCGGTATCTGGCTCGACAAATTCATGAACACTGAAATTTTACCTCACTAGCTGTTCTCACGGCCTCATTTCATTTCTAAATAAGCAGGGCTTCTTCCTCCACCTGATGAAGAAGCTCTTTTTTTTACCCATTCTGTAACGCCGCAGGAGAAGCCCCATGAGTGCTGCAATCATTGATGGCAAGATCATCGCTCAGAAAGTGAAAGATGAAGTTAAGGTTGGTGTGGCGGATTTGCAGGCCAGCCACCATTACGCCCCCGGGCTGGCCACCGTACTGGTTGGAGACAACACCGCCTCAGCGACGTATGTGCGCAGCAAACACCGTGCCTGTCAGGCGTTGGGGATCCGATCAATTAGCCACGAGCTGCCGGCTGATATTTCTCAACCTAAGCTGGAAACGATTGTAAAAGAATTAAATGATGATCCAGATGTGGACGGGATTTTAGTGCAGCTGCCCCTTCCCGGTCACATTGATGAGGAAAAAATTCTTTCAACCATTGATTTGGTTAAAGACGTGGATGGGTTTCATCCGGTCAACATCGGCCGTCTGGCGATGAAGGGGCGCAATCCTCTTTTTATCCCCTGTACCCCGGCCGGGTGTATGCGTCTGCTGGCCGAAACCGGTGTGGATTTAAATGGGGCGGAGGCGGTGGTGCTCGGTCGCTCAAACATTGTGGGGCTTCCCGTGGCCCTCCTGCTGCAAAAAGCCAACGCCACCGTGACCATCGTCCACAGCCGCACGCGAAATATGGAGTCTCACCTGCGGCGAGCTGATGTGATTGTGGCTGCCGTGGGGATCGCGGAACTGATCAAAGGGGATATGATTAAACCGGGAGCGACCATCATTGATGTGGGTATTAACCGGCAAGATGATCCTTCGGCCAAGCGGGGCTATCGTCTGGTGGGGGATGTAGATTTCAACTCCTGCCTGCCTATTGCTGGGGCGATCACGCCAGTACCTGGCGGTGTGGGTCGCATGACGATCGCCATGTTAATGGAGAACACGCTCAAAGCGGCCAGGATGAAATTCTAGGTGATGGGTGATGGGTGATGGGTGATGGGTGATGGGTGATGGGTGATGGGTGATGGGTGATGGGTGATGGGTGATGGGTGATGGGTGATGGGTGATGCCGCA
>JASJCR010000073.1 GCA_030065875.1 Ardenticatenaceae bacterium
AAGACCACAGACGTCAGACCTCAGACAACAGACCAGACTCCAGTAGGGGCACGGCTTGCCGTGCCCGAGTCACCGGCCGCGCCCGCAGTCGATGTCATCACCGAGAAAGTGCGGGCCATCGTCGCCGAACAAACCGGCTACCCTACCGACATGCTCGATCTCGACCTCGATCTCGAAGCCGATCTCGGCGTCGACACCGTCAAGCAGGCGGAGACCTTCCTGGCCATTCGCGAAGCGTTTGACATTCCTCGCCAGGATGACCTGCAGCTGCGCGACTATCCCACCCTCGAAAAGGTCATCGGCTTTGTCCGCGACATGCGACCCGATTTGAAGACCACAGACGTCAGACCTCAGACAACAGACCAGACTCCAGTAGGGGCACGGCTTGCCGTGCCCGAGTCACCGGCCGCGCCCGCAGTCGATGTCATCACCGAAAAAGTGCGGGCCATCGTCGCCGATCAAACCGGCTATCCCACCGACATGCTCGATCTCGACCTCGATCTCGAAGCCGACCTCGGCGTCGACACCGTCAAACAGGCCGAGACCTTCCTGGCCATTCGCGAACAGTTCGACATTCCCCGCCAGGAAAATCTGCAGCTGCGCGACTATCCCACCCTCGAAAAGGTCATCGGCTTTGTTAAAGAAATGCGACCCGATCTTGTAGGGCCGCAGCATGCTGCGGCCGCAGACCAGAAAAGACCAGAGACCATAGACGAGAGCGTAGAGGACGAAACAGCATCTGTCGTGCTGCCGGTGTACGCCGTTGAAGACGCCGACCAAATGCCGCGGCGGGTTCCGACCCCAACCTTGCGGCCGGCGCTCGATCTATGCAAGCCAACCGGAATCACCCTGAACGCCGGCAGCCGGGTCATCCTCATGCCGGATGAAGGCGGTGTCGGGCAGGCGCTGCAGGGTCGACTGCACAAGCTGGGCGTAGAGGTCCTGATTCTCGAACCAAACGCCATTGCCGAACAAATCACTGGCTGGCTAAATGAAGGCCCCATCCAGGGCGTTTACTGGCTGCCGGCACTCGATGTCGAACCGGAATTGTCGGCCATGAGTCAGGAAGAATGGCAGGCGGAAACCGGCCGGCGCATCAAAGGACTTTACACCGCGATGCGCGCCCTCTATGAAACGCTCAACACCAGCAGCACCTTCCTGGTTAGCGCCACCCGCCTGGGCGGGCAGCACGGCTACGGCTCTGCCGGTGCGACAGCCCCTCTCGGTGGTGGGGTAACCGGCTTTACCAAAGCGTACAAGCGAGAACGGCCGGAAACCCTGGTTAAAGCGGTCGATTTCCCGATCAGCCGCAAAACCGCAGCCCTGGCCGACAAGCTCATCGCCGAAACGCTCCACGATCCCGGTCTGGTTGAAGTGGGGTATGTGGATGAGCGGCGAGTCGGCATCACCTTGATCGAAAAGCCGCTCAAAGCGAACGGCGGTTTGACTCTCAACAGCAAAACCGTCATGCTGATTACCGGGGCAGCCGGCGGCATCACCAGCGCCATCGTTGGCGATTTGGCCGCGGCCGGTGGCGGAACGTTTTACCTTCTCGATCTCACGCCTGAACCCGATCGAAACGACCCGCAAATCGCCCTCTTCCGCGAAGACAAAGAGCAGCTAAAACGGCTGCTCATCGACGAGGCCAAGGCGGCCGGTAAACGGCCAACACCGGTCCAAATCGAAAAAGAAATGATGGCGGTTGAGCGTCAGGAGGCGGCCCTGCGATCGATCGAAATGGTCGAATCGATTGGCGGGACCGCTCACTATCGCTCGGTTAATTTGCTGGATCATGACGCTGTGGCTGCGGTTGTGGACGAAATTGCCAAGGCCCACGGCCGGATCGATGTGATTATCCATGCCGGCGGTATCGAAATCAGCAAAGGGTTGGACAAAAAAGATCCGGCCCAGTTTGACCTGGTCTTTGATATTAAAGCAAACGGGATGTACAGCCTGCTCCATGCTGCGCAAGACCTGCCAATCGGGGCCATCGTGGCTTTTAGCTCAGTGGCCGGCCGATTTGGCAACAGCGGCCAAACCGATTACAGTGCCGCCAATGACCTGCTGTGCAAGGTGTGCAGCAGCCTGCGCCGCTGGCGGCCGGAGACTCGCGGCATCGCCATCGACTGGACCGCCTGGGGCGGTATTGGCATGGCCACGCGCGGTTCAATACCAACCATCATGAAGGCGGCCGGCATCGACATGCTGCCGCCGGAAGCCGGTGTGCCTACCGTGCGCCGCGAGCTGCTCAGCCCGTTCTCTGGCGAAATCGTTGTAGGCGGAGCGTTGGGTATCCTGACTGAAGAGTTTGATGAACACGGGGGCGTTGACCTGGCTCAGTTTGCGGAGAAAACAGCAGCGGATCAAACGCCGCTTCTTGATAAGCTCACCCGCTGGTCTTTGTATGGTGGCATGGAAATCGCCACAGCGCTAGATCCCAACGAGCAGCCCTTCCTGCACGACCACGCCATGGACGGCACGCCGCTTTTGCCCGGCGTAATGGGCACCGAGGCGTTTGCCGAGCTGGCGCGCTTCATGGTGCCGGAGCTGGCCGAAGGGTCTCTGACAATTGGCAATGAAACCTTTCACTCCCCCTTCAAATTTTACCGCATGGAGCCGCAAACGCTGTTCCTGCGCGGGCAGGCCATACCGGATGGTGAGAAGGGTGTGCGGGTTCACACCGCCCTGTACTCCCGGCGGGAATTGCCCACGGGGTTGCAGGAGAAGCTGCACTTCACGGCAGAGGTGCTCTTAAGCGGTGACCGGCTGCAGCCGCCAACGGTTGAGTTCAAGCTGCCGGCCGAGCTGCCCATTCAGCCCCCGGCCATTTACGACGTTTACTTCCACGGCCCGGCGTATCAGGTGCTTGAAGGAGTGGCGGTAAACGGCGCGCAGGCGATCGGCCGCCTGGCAACCGAGCTGCCTCCCAACATCAATCCTGCTGGGGCACTCGAACAAATCGCCCCTCGCTTGATCGAGCTATGTTTCCAGACCGCCGGGGTTTGGGAAATCAAAACCAACGGGGTGCTGGCTCTACCCATGGCGATTGGTCAGGTTCAGGCGTATCAGCCCGAATCCGCCGCCACAGGGCCGCTGTTTGCAATCGTTGAAGCGGTCACCACAGATGATGGGCAGGCCGCATTTAATGCCCAGGTTGTTGACGAAAGTGGACAGGTTTACATCGACCTGCAGCGTTATCGCACGGTTCAACTGCCTGGTCAGGTTACGTTATAGGAGTTAAATAGGGCCGGGATTTGTCTCACCTGGTCGCCGATCTGAGAAATTTACCCATCTAATCAGGCAATCTTCGGCCCTATTAATAAATTTGTGAGGAACATCATGAAAATCCATTGGCTCCTCAAACACGTTGATGAAGGTGGAAATTGGCCAAACGTGCCTCTCCACCACGCAGAAGCAGCCCGTCTGGCGCTTTTTAAGTCAGAAAAACGGCGGCGGGATTGGCTGCTGGGCCGGCAGACCGCCAAACAGCTCCTGCAGCAGGTGCTTGGCCGGTACGTTACCCGGCCGCTTCGTGGCGACGAATTGTTTATCGGCAACCATGAAACCGGCGAACCTTTTGTGAGCTGCACAAAACCGGAGTTGGCCAGCCGGCCGCTGACGATTTCCATCAGCCACGGCCACGATCATGCGTTGTGTGCTGTGGCTGAAGTGGCCGACGTGCGGCTGGGTGCCGACCTGGAACGAATTACCCCGCGTATCCGGGGGTTTGCCAATGACTATTTTACTTTGGCAGAGATGGCTCAGGTCAATCGAGCCGGCCCGGCCAATCGAGATATGATGATCAATCTTATCTGGAGCGGAAAAGAGGCCGCCCTCAAGGCGCTGCACAAAGGCTTATCGGTGGATACCCGGTCAGTAAGCTGCCTCTTTGATCAGCTTCCTAATCCGGATGGCTGGCGGACATTTTCCGTGGAAATTGACAAACGTCGGTTGGTCGAACCGCTGCCATCGCTTCACGGCTGGTGGCGTATCGAAGGAGATCTGGTTATCACGGTTGTGGCCAGCCGCCAGTGGGAAAATTAACTTTGGGAGAGACGAACTATGACGCGCGAAATGCAGGAATACATCAACGATTTACAGGAGCGGCGCAATATTGCCCAGGGCACCGAAAAAGATGTGGATCGTCAACACGGCAAGGGTCGGCTGACCGCCCGCGAACGGCTGACGCTGCTGTTTGACAGGGGGGAATTCACCGAAATCGACACGCTGGTCACGCCGCGTTACGAAAGTTATTTGGGCGGCAAAGATTCCCGCTATGGGGATGGGGTGGTCATCGGGTTTGGGCTGGTCCACGGCCGTCACGTCATGGTGGCCTCCCAGGATGCGGCCGTGATGGGTGGATCGCTCGGTGAAATGCACGCCAATAAAATCGTGAAGGGGATGCGAATGGCCCTAAAATATGGCTGCCCCTTTATCGCCATTAACGATTCCGGCGGCGCGCGGATTCAGGAAGGGGTGGACAGCCTGGGTGGGTACGCCAGAATTTTTGATGCCAACTGTGAGGCTTCAGGGGTCATCCCCCAAATCTCGGTGATCATGGGGCCGTGTGCCGGTGGGGCTGTTTACTCTCCTGCTTTGACCGACTTTGTCTTCATGACCCAAAAAAGCTACATGTTTATCACCGGGCCACAGGTTGTTAAAGCGGTTATGCAGGAAAACGTTACATTCGACGATTTAGGGGGCGGGTTAATGCACAGTCAGGAAAGCGGGGTGTGCCACTTCTTAGCCCAGGATGACCGTGAGTGCCTGGCCCAGGTACGCGAACTGTTGAGGTATCTACCGGGCAACAACCGGGACGATCCTCCTTACGTACGGCCGATCGATGATCCCAACCGGTTGTGTCCGGAATTGGAGCAAATTGTCCCGACCGATCCTCACAAACCCTATGATGTCCGTCAGGTGATAACCAGCATCGTTGACGACGGCCGGTTCTTTGAGGTGCATCAGCTGTGGGCTCAAAATATGGTGGTCGGATTTGCTCGTCTGAACGGGTATGTCGTGGGATTGGTCGCCAATCAACCTCAGGTGTTGGCCGGCTGTATCGACATCAAAGCTTCGATTAAAGCCACCCATTTCATCCGCATTTGCGATGCGTACAACATCCCCATCATCACCCTGCAGGACGTGCCCGGCTTCTTACCCGGCCGCGATCAGGAATATGGCGGCATCATTCGCAACGGGGCGCGCATGATTTATGCCTACAGTGAGGCCACCGTTCCCAAGCTGATGATCATTTTGCGCAAAAGTTATGGCGGCGCTTACTGCGTCATGAGCAGTAAGGGGCTGCGCGGCGATTTGCTTTACGCCTGGCCCAATGCCGAAATTGCGGTGATGGGTGCTGAAGGGGCGGTCAACATCCTGTTTCGTCGTGACGTACAGGCGGCCGAAGATCCGGAGGCCCGCCGCAAAGAGTTGGTTGACGACTATGAAACCAAGTTCAACAACCCGTATGTGGCGGCGTCACGGGGCATGATTGACGAGGTAATTGAACCGCGCGATTCGCGCCGGATTCTCATTCGTTCCCTCGAGTTGACCCTCTCCAAACGAGAAAGTCACGTCCCGAAAAAACACGGAATTTCACCCATGTAATCAAGTCAAAAGAGATATTTGCCAGGCGAGATTGTTTGTAGCCATCTACCCATAAGACCGCTAGACGAGATTCCTCGCTAACGCTCGGAATGACAGGTGGTTTGTTAAATTGCTTAACTATTTTTTACCGCTTGATTGACTAATTGATCTCAAAAACTGTGGAAAAAGAAGCGAGAAATCGTATGTTCCAAAAAATATTAATCGCCAATCGCGGGGAAATCGCCGTCCGCATCATCCGCACCTGCCGCGAGATGCAAATACCAACCGTGGCCGTCTATGAGCCGGCCGACGACAGCGCCATCCATGTACGGCTGGCCAACCAATCGATTCTGCTTGAGTCAGATCATTCGTTTTTTGATCAGGACGCGCTCCTGAAAATCGCTCGAGAAACCGGCTGCGACGCCATCCATCCGGGTTATGGATTTCTAGCGGAAAACTGCGGCTTTGCTGAAGCGTGTGCGGCCGCCGGCATTACCTTAATCGGCCCATCCGCAACAGTCATGAAAGAGGTTGTTTTTAAGCAGCATGCGCTGCACCGGGTTGGGGCTGCTGATGTGCCCACGGTCACCCATTCCGATTTTTCATTCAGCCCAGAAGAAGATGAAGGTATCCTGTATACCGCCAATCGACTGGGTTATCCGATAATAATCAAATCAGGTGTGGGCGGCCGAGGGCCGGGAGAGCGGCTGGTCATGAAGCCACCGCAGCTCATGGCGGCCCTCCATCGCGCCAAACGGGAATCAAGGCGCTTTTACAGCGAAGATCAACTTTATTTAGAAAAGGCGATCTTGCCCGTTCACCTGGTTGGGGTCCAAATCGTCGGAGATCGACACGGGAACTTGATTCATCTGGGAGATCGTGAAGGATCAATTTTAACCGGCAGCCGAAAAATCATTGAAGAGTCACCAGCCCCCTGCCTCGATGATGATCAGCGGCAGGCGATGCATGAGGCAGCCCTGACAATCGGCCGTCTCTTTAAGTATGACAACATCGGAACGGTTGAATTTTTGGTTGATGGAAAAGGGAATTTCTTCTTTAGTGAAGTTAAAGCTCGCCTGCAGGCGGAACATCCGCTCACTGAATTGAGGGCTCACCTCGACCTGGTTCGGCTGCAAATTGAAATCGCGGCCGGTAATCCCCTGACGATCGAGCAAGGGTCGGTTGATTTGCGCACTCACACCATGATGGCCCGGATTCGGGCTGAGAACCCCCGAAAACGATTTTTACCGGCTCCCGGTCTTATCAAGCGGCTGCGCTTTCCCGGTGGTCATGGGGTTCGGGTGGACAGTTACATCACGGTCGGGAGTAGAATCCCCGGCCGGTATGATCCGCTGTTTGCCAAAATATCCGTCTCCGGCATGACTCGTGAGGCATGCCTTTCCCGCTTCCAACTTGCCTTAAACGAGACGCGTGTCGATGGGACGGCGACCAATTTAATTGTGCTCAGGCAAGCCGCCCTAAGCCCTCGCTTTACCAACGGCCGCTACACGACTGAGTTTGCCCCCCAGGATAGCGATTTGGAACGATTATCCGCAACACAACGGCGTCAGCTGGCCGCGGCCGCGGCCGTGCTTTACGCCTATCGTAACCAACGACACGCCCCCAGTCAGCCAGACCAATTCCGGCGAGGGTGGCACCAGGCCAGTCGCCGGCTGCCGGAGTAAGGAGAAAAACGATGAGCAGGTTAGCCGTAACGTTAGGGGATCGAACGTTTTACATCGAGTTAAACTGGACCCCACAGCAAGGTGGGAATGTCGTGGTGGAGGTTGATGGGGAGCCGGTTGAAGTGATGGTGCCGGGTAAAGATCCGGACCTGGAAGAAATTACCTGGCTCTTGACGGACAATCAGCCGCTGGAGTTGGTCGTTGACCCCGATTTGGCGTGGCTTTGGCATCACGATCAGATGTTTCCCCTTCACGTTCGCGATTTAGACGCCCAGGTAGCCAGGCCGCCGAGCGGCGACACGCGGGTCAAGGCCCCTATCCCCGGACTCGTCGCCCGCATCCTTGTTGAACCGGGTCACCAGGTTGAGGTGGGTGATTCAGTGCTGGTGTTGGAAGCGATGAAAATGGAAAATGAGGTGTCCGCCACCGCCACCGGAGTAATCGACAAAATTCACGTCACCCCAGGGCAAACGGTGATGCGCAATGATGTATTGATTGAGATAAGTTAATTCCCCAAATTTCCTGATAATACTTCTCCGACAATTTCCCGGATAATGCTTTTAAGAATCTATTCTTTTAAGTGTTTTCCGGGAATTTTTTTGCAAACGATCTGTAAACGATAATAAAGATAATGCGGATAAAAACGTTTACAGGAGACCTTAATGTCTAAAAAATTCGCTTATCCGCTGATCTTTATCATCCTGGTACTATTCGGTCTGGGGGCAGCACAAGCCGAGCGCGGCACTGGGGAAAATCATCCCGCCCTCAACCCGTCCGTCGGGGCCGCCTGTGTCGATGACAACCTGGAAAATAACGACACACCGGCTGCCGCAAGACCCCTTGCCTGGGGCACCTACACCCCTCTGGCCCGCTGCTTAAATGACGATGATTACTTTGAGGTCGAACTGCCGGCCGGCTATGAGGCTGTCGTCGAGCTCACCTTTATCCATGCCAATGGTGATTTGGATATAAAGCTTCTCAATGAAAACGGGGATGATGTTGCCTCTTCAGGCACCTCTTCGAACAACGAAAAATTCACCTATAGAGCGCCGGAAAGGGGACGTTACGTGATTCATGTTTACGGCTACCAAAATGCGGAAAACACGTACTCGCTAACTATCTCGCGGCAGTGTTCCGGCTGCTTTTCCTACCAGGGCATTTTGGAAGACGGCGGTCAGCCCCTCAACGGCGAGGTGGATTTGCGCTTTACGCTGTATGACAAGCTGGTCGACGGCAGCCAGGTAGGCATGACCCTCGAGCAGCAGGTCACGGCCGTCAACGGTCTGGTCAACACCCAGGTCTATTTTGACCGAGCCAGCTACACGACTTTTCCGCTCTTCTTGGAAGTCGCGGTGCGGCCGGCAGGCGGTAGTTACACCACCTTATCACCCCGGCAAGAGCTGGCCACGGTTCCGGTAGCGACCACGCTGACCGCCGGGGCTGAAATTAGCGGCACCGGCACCTCGCTTTACCTGACCAGCCTTCAAGGCACGGGGCTAGTCATCAACGAAGCTGGCGATGACGGCATACGAATTGATAACGCAGGCGATGACGGTATACAAATCGAAAACGTCGGCGACGATGGAATCTACATCATCAACCCCACGGAAACCGGCGTTTGGGTTAGCAACGCCGGTAAATCAGCAGTCGCCGGCGAGAACAATTCAACGGCTTTCCCGGCCGGGCTTTTCCTGAATCAGGACACAACAATTAATCCAACCAGCCGAAGCGGGGGAATTGGCATTTATACCCGAGGCGCAAACGGAGTAGCGGCCGATCTCGTGCTGGGCGCTAATGACGGCACCCTCTTTGGGGATGATGGGGTGATTACCTCCGATCCCAATTACATCCATTCGGATATCGTGCTGGCCACCCACGACAAGGTTGTGATTAAGCTCGACATCGACAACAATACGTCTGGTGCCTATTTTGAAATCCTTGACGTCAACGGCAACAGCCGCTTCCGCGTCACCGAAGACGGCACCATTACCCCGGCCAACAGCGTCATGGCAGTCAACGATCAGGAAGAATCGGTTGGCATGTATATGCTGGGAGCGACCGAAAACCGGATCGAGGATTTTGGCAGCTCTACCCTGGCCAACGGCACGGCCATCGTCCCGTTGGCCGTCGATTTTGCCAACCTGATCCCGGCCGATGGCCTCTATCACGTCTACTTAACCCCACTGGGCGACTGCCCACTCTTCGTGGCCAACAAAACCGCGGCTGAATTTACCGTTCGGGCGATGGGCGAGGCCAACTGCACCATCAATTTTGATTACCGCATCGTGGCCACCATCAACGGCCCGGAAAGCGAGCGGTTGCCCCAGGTGACCCCCCTGACCAGTGAGGAAGGTGCGGAATGAGCTTTTTCAGGCGGTTAAAAGCTCAGTGGCTATTTCTCCTGATTGTGGGTGCGCTGCTTTTGGCGGCCGGCACAGTCATAGCCCGGCCGTACGCTGTAGGCACAACCTGGTTTACAGCAGACGCCGGAGGGGGAACAAGTCAAGGTGGAAATTACACCCTGTCCGCTACCGTAGGGCAGATAGATGCCGGAACCCTTGAAGGCGGGCGCTATACGATGGACAGCGGTTTTTGGCCCGGCCCGCTGCATGGTGGGAACCAGGTCAGTGACACACAGGTTTATATTCCGCTGGTGCAGCGGTAAATAATGTATCTGTAACTTCCCGGAAAAAGCTTTTATGAGTCGTTTCATTTAACTATTTTCCGGGAAGTTTGGATGACATATTTTCCGCGAAGTTGGGAGCCAGCATTTCCCGCATAATTCACGCCCCCGTCTGCTTAAAGTAGGTTAAATGTCCCCCTTGCGCCCCTTAAATGACCCCAAAATCATTTAAAATATAGATTAAATAGAAAAAGAGAGAAGGGCGTCTACCCCGCATATCCTGTTCCATCAATCATAACCTAATAACAGTGTTGCACTGCTCTATTGTCATTGCCTGATTTTTCAACCAGCCCCCCTAGGTTCGGGACGGAAATCGGCAGCGGAAAGTAGGAGATCATCATGAAAAAACAACCGTTTTTTGTTGTCCTTGTTTTGATTTTATTGGGGGGATTTAGTTGGCTCACCGACACATCAACCGTACAAAGCAGCCCGACTGCGCCCGAGGTACCCACGCTGCTTAAAGAAATTAATCCGGCAACCTACGGCAGCACCCCTTTGGATCTTGTCTATGGCAACGACCTGCTGTACTTTGTAGCTGTTACCCGAGAATACGGCCGGGAGTTGTGGCGCAGCGATGGGTCAGAGGTCGGGACCAAAGTGGTGCGCGATATTTTCCCGGGAAAAATCGATTCAAATCCACACTATCTAACAATGATCGATGATATTTTGTACTTCACAGCGATCAGCGAGGCCAACGGACGTGAACTGTGGCGCAGTGATGGGTCTGAATTGGGTACATACATGATAAAAGATATAGATGCCGGTACTGATGGAAGTGAACCACTCTATCTATTTGCCTATGACGACACGCTCTACTTCTCAGCCAACGACGGTCAAAGCGGATTTGAGCTTTGGCGCAGCGACGGCACCAATGCCGGGACGGTTCGCGTCGTAGACCTGAACCCTGGGGCGTCAGGCAGCTATCCATTTGGTTTTGTGGTGGCCTCCGATGGCTTTTTCTTTGCAGCCAGCGACGGCACGCCCGGCGGTGCGTTTTTATGGTTTAGCAATGGCACGGAAGCTGGCACCTATCGGGTTTCCGATCAAGTCTATTACGTCGGCGGCCGAGCCGCAATGATGAACGATGTCCTGTACTTCTCAGGTATCGATCAAAACAACGATTTTGAACTGTGGCGCAGTGATCGCACCGCCCCAGGCACCTATCGCGTGGCCAATATTAATTTAAGCGAAGGCAGCTATCCGTCTGACCTGACACCGGTCAACGACACCCTTTTCTTTCGGGCGATTGGCAGCGGCGGGGTGGAGCTTTGGGCATCCGACGGTACAGGCCCTGGTACCTATCGGGTCAAAGACATCAACCCCAACGGTGATTCAAATCCTTCCGACCTGGTTGCTCTGAACGACACGCTTTACTTTGTTGCATCAGACAGCAGCACACCAACTCTAAACCGAGAGCTTTGGCGCAGTGACGGTACGGCCGGGGGTACTGTGACAGTCAAGGATATCGCCCCTACCGGCAGCAGCTTTCCCTCTGGGCTGACCGTCATTTCAGACACCCTTTACTTCAGTGCCTACGGGCCGGATACCGATTCCGAGCTTTGGCAGAGTGATGGCACAACGGCCGGCACCCAGCTGGTAAAAGATATCAATCCGCAGGGCAGCAGCATTCCCGGCTGGTTTACCCCAGCACCAGGCGGTTTTTTCTTTTCCGCCACTCACATTTTGTATGGCGGTGAATTGTGGTTTAGTGATGGCACCGAAGAAGGAACCCAGCTGGTAAAAGATATTAACCAGGTGGGGATCAGCGCCTATCCTGAAGATCTGATGATCTTTAATGGCGCACTTTACTTCACAGCCAGCGACGAGTTTGATCACGATCTGTGGCGCAGTGACGGCACGCCAGGCGGCACGACGCGCGTGTTTGACAGCAATCCCGATGAGTATACTTATGTCAACTTCCTTCGAGCAGCCGGGGGTCAACTCTTCTTTGCCACAGATGACCGCATCCACGGCCGCGAACTCTGGGTCAGCGATGGCACAACCGCTGGTACCCGTCTGGTGCGTGATATCCATCCCTATTCGGCCAGCAACCCCAACAACCTAACCCCGGCCGGGGATCTGCTCTACTTCACCGCAGAAGATGATCTACACGGAGAAGAGCTGTGGGTCAGCGATGGCAGCGAAAGCGGCACGCGCATGGTACGCGATATTCATCCGAGCGGATCATCAAGACCAGGCTGGATTACCACGGTGTACGACACGGTTGTCTTTGCCGCCGAAGAGCCCTCATCGGGGCGAGAACTGTGGATCAGCGGCGGCAGCACCAGCAGCACATTTCGCGTGGCCGACATTCATCCGGGTCCCGATTCGAGCAGCCCATCGTTTATAGCCCAGCTGGGCTCCGTTGTGCTGTTTAGTGCGGATGATGGGGTGAACGGCCGCGAGCTGTGGCGCACAGACGGGTCAGAGGCCGGCACCTATATGCTGGCTGATATCCGCCTGGGCAGCGGTTCGTTCCCGAACTTTTTGCTCAACGTAGGCGATCTCATTTTCTTCTCGGCCGATGACGGGGTAACCGGGCGTGAGTTGTGGGCCAGTGATGGCACCTCGGCCGGGACCTATCGGGTCGCCGATATCCACCCAACCGATTCTTCCTTCCCCAGCTGGGCCACGGAAAAAGACGGTCTGGTTTACTTTGTAGCCGATGATGGGGTCCACGGCAGCGAGCTGTGGGTCAGCGATGGCACAGCGGCCGGCACCGAACGTGTGACTGATATTAACCCCGGGGGGGACGCTAATATCAAGCACATCGCCAATCTCCTCGGTATGCTTTACTTTGCGGCCGACGATGGACAAAATGGGTATCAGGTGTGGCGCAGCGACGGCACAACCGGCGGCACCCACCGCCTGACCGCCATCCCGGATCCGGGAACCGATCCGCCCAGTATGTTTGTCCTGTTCCGCAACCAGGTGTACTTCCAGGCCTCGACCACCAGCACGGGCTCGGAAATCTGGTTTGTTGAGGCGTTTGAGTTGACCAATCACATCCATTTGCCTTTGGTTGTGCGGTAACAAATCAACCGACAGTCAATCTCACTCTACGGCCGCAGCGCGCTGCGGCCGTATTTTTTTCCGGAAAGGTCAGCCTTCTCTCATCCGTCCCCGGTAAGTAGGGTGTGCACTTTCGCGTCATCTAGACTACAAAAGTTTTTAAAACTTTTGTAGTCTTCTGAGCAACGAATGGCGGATACAATACAAAAGGAAAAAGGTTGGCATGAACACTCGCATTACCTGCAGCTGGTTATCAATTTTACTCGTTGCGATTTTGGCGCTGCTGGTCGTTATCCAGCCGGTCAGCGGCACCCCAGGCGTGACAATCAACGTTTCCGGCACAATAACCGGACCGTCCGGCGGGGTGCCCAACGTCACCATTCGCCTCTACAGCGGCCAGGGAGAATGGTCGACCACCACCAACAGCAGCGGCAGCTACTCAGTTAACATTGACCACACGGCCGGTGAGTCGATCAGTTTTGCCGTCCGGCCGGCCCTTGCCGATCGGCTTTCGCAAGCCAATTATTGGCTCGATAGCTGGGGGGGAGGCGCTTTAACCCAAGATTTCAGCGTGGAGGCCGGCCATCTGCTAGAGGTAGAAATTCCTGAATATGATGGGGCAATGTGGCTGGAAGTGTATCCCAGAAACTGGACACTAGGTCCCACAGAATGGTATGAAATGGAATATGATGGCTTAACCGGCCGTTTTCGTGGGGTCCTGCCGGCTGACGTGTATAACATTTCAACCTTTTCCGAGCCTCCCGGCTATTTTAGAACAACGGGCCTCATCGATGCCCGCAGCGGGGATGCCAGCCTGACTATGTCGCTCAACACCACCTATGTGTCACCGGTTCCTGCCGACCCACCCGACGCCAGCAAAATCACCTTTGGTCCGTTAAACAGCCTGGGAGAAACGGTTGTGTCCGGTGCACCCGGCAGCGTCATGCCGCTGACCAACGTGCTTCTAGTCAACTTAAAAACCAGTCACTCGGCGTTTATTCAGGCCGAGGCAGACGGCAGCTTCTCAGGCTCGCTGTTTGCTCCACCAGGGTCAGACATCGACGTTCGCTACGGCACCCCGCACTGGCGCTGGGATCGGGTGGCGGCTTTTGGTGCCGACGAAGGGTTAAATCCATATCCGGGCACGATCATTCACCGGCCGCACGAGCACAGCGGTGGTCAAAATGAGCTGCCGTTTGCCACGGTCGGGGCGATTGAACCGTGGCAAACCGAACCTAACTCGGTTGGTGCCGCCTGGCAAATCGAAGGCCTGGTGAAAAACGTAGCCGATCCCCTCTACCCTGGCTACACCGTTGATGTCGACTCAATAATAACCGTCTACGGCCACGATATTGACGCCGAAACCGACCTTAAACCAATTAATATTCACGGCTATGTTTATCTGATGATGACCCACAAAAAGGACGGGACACCGGTGCTGGCTCGTAACTATCCTGGATCTTCGCGGCAGACCCCTACCGGCTTCCCGATCATCGATGAGCGGGTTCCGCAAGAGTACATACGAGAAATTTCTGTGACCAATTTAGCCTACAAGGGGATCAATCAGCTAACCGGCGAATTAAAATTTTCACTGCCGATCCCGGCCGATTTGCCACCAGGTACCTACCGGCCGGTGCTCTACATGTTCGTCAACAACATTCCGGTGACCAAGGATTGGGAGCGAGCTACCGTCAGCTATCTGACCTATCATCAGGAGCACGGGGTGCTGCCACCGCTGCTCATCGCCGAAGATGGGGAGCCGATTCCGGAACGGCAGGTGGTGTGGAACATTCTCATGAATGATTTGTCCCAGGGGCAGCGGGGAACCAGCCCGCGCGAGACCGCTGATTTTTTCCGGCCGTCTTCGTTTATCATCCAGCAGTCCGCCCCCTATATCATTCCGGCCGTCGATCCGCTGTCCGGCGCACCAATCACCTACCGGCTGGAACCGTTTTTGCCCATGATCAGCTTCTCCGACCGGGAAGCACCAACGCCCCCGCAAATTCCGTTTGATTTGCCGGGCGGCGAAGCGTGTCTGGTGATTACCACACCCAGCGGCCAAACCGAGGATTTTGACTGTCATGAGTTGGTGCAGTCGGCCCATCGCACCCCAACCACGCGCCACGGCGATGATATCAACACCGGCACGGAGCAGGTCAAAGATTACTACGAGCTGCGCATCGACTCCGACACCTTTCTCCATCAATTTGAAGAGTATGGGCGTTATGAAATTTCATTGACCGGTGAAGTGCAGGATATCTGGGGTAGCACCTATCACGGTGGCGGAACTTATGAGCTCTATGTGGCGGATACCCTGGACATGATTTTTGGCACCCTGCCCGGCACGCCGCTGGCGGTTGGCGATTACTTTAACCCGGCCCTGCAATTTCAGCCGGAGGTCCCGGCCGAGGTCGATTTAACGATCACCCACTACCCCAACTCCAACCCGGCCCTGGCCGTCACCAAAACGTTTAGCGGATTGGCCAATGAATTTGGCCTTTTTTCGCCTAAAGATAATTTTCAATTTGAAACTCCAGGGGAATATCGAGTAGACATCCTGGCAACGTACCAGCAGCCGGACAGCGACAAACTGTTTATGGCGTCGGCCGCTTTTGGTGGTGTGGTCATGTCTCCCAATCCCGATATGGTGGCCCACGGCCGGCGGGGAATGGACAGCTTGCTGAATGTGCCGCCCAACGCCTGGTTTATCAACTGCAACACCCTGCCCGCTGCACCGACCAGCCTCACCGCCCACATGTTTAATCCCTACTTTAATGGCGACGTCGTCTGGAGCCGGGAAGAAGAAGACACCTGGGGAACCCCCTGGGGCCTTTCCTGTGATGGGGGGGCGCTGCGCATGGTGGCCAGCCTGCAGGACCCAACCGGGATTCATCAGCCGGCCATCGAAGCGCGGGCGGCCGGTATGTCGCTTGACCCGCTCTATGAAGTGTCTTTGGCCGATCGCTACGCCGGTGATGAACTGCCGGTTTTCTCCAGCAGCTACACCAACCGGCCGCTGACGATGGTTGAACCGGCCGATGTCGAACAGCTCGCCTACGCCTACCTTTACTCCCAACGGCCGGGGGTTCGCGTGCGCGAAGTAATCGCCGAAGAAGGACCGGAGCATCTCAGCGGCTACTGGCGGCTCGATACCCTCTACGACGATCAGCTGGGGGTTGGGATTAATGGCGATCTTCCCAATGATTTTAAATTTCAATACGTCGGTATCGTTTACCGGGATGTTGAGTCGGGCTACAGCGAATATCTGGGTCACGGCAGCAGCTGGATCCATCTCCCGGAAGGCGGCACCCATCGCTCCCGGGCGATGCCGCCCTTCTCCGGCCCCGGAAACGGCGGCTGGCCAACCGATGGTGGTCCTTTACTGAGGCTCAAAGGTCAGGATATCCATATGTTTATCATGCCCACCGGAGTCCGGCCGGGCAGCGTGTTGGAAACCGGGGACCTGTTCCGCTTTGCCGGACATCTGATGCCCACTCTCGACAGCCAGGTTCAGGCAACGATCACCGCCCCTGACGGCACAATCCGTGAAGTAAGCGGCCGGGCCAATTCAATCGGCTATTTTTATAACCCCAAAGACGACTTTGAAGTCAATCAGCCCGGTCTGTGGCAAGTTGATGTGAAGGTTTGGCATGATGGGACAATCGGCAACGGAGACTCAGTTGACTGCGACCCGGCCGCGCCGTTTGACCCGACCCGACCCTGCCCATCGGGAAACGTGCTGGGTTCTAGTGGGGGCCAATATGTGTTCTACGTCGTTTATCCAGGGGCACCACGCCTCTTCTTGACGGCTCCCTCGTCCGGCATTCTCTATTTTCGCCATGCGGTCAGCCCGATTGCGGTCAGAGGGGTTCTGCCGAAAGGTTTTACCGCCGATTATGTTGACTATACGATTTCCATGCCGGGGGTGATTCTCGAAACCGGCCGAGCTGCGCTCTCTGGCAATTCGTTCTCTTTTAATTTTGATCCGGTTGCGCTACAGGCGGACTTCCCTAACATCGACCTCAATCGGCGCGATGATACCCATCCTGGCCTAAGCGATACCTTTGCCATCACCCTGCTTTACAAAGGGCATGACGAGGATGGCGACAGCTATCGAGCCAATACGATCACCGTTCAGGGAGATCGCGTGTTTGCCGCCGGCGTCCCGGCCGCGCACGGGGTATTTTTGCCGACCGTCGTTCGCTAAAAGTATGAATATCAACCTATTTTTTTAACAACGATTTGGAGTTAAAGAGATTTGCAAAGTGCTTTAGTACTGTGTAACAAATGTTTTCCTAACTTTAAACTTGTTGCCCCCTTTCTTGACCGATGAATAAATCCATCGGCCATGGAGACCGAAACCGGATCGTTTTTAACGCGATTTATCGCGTTTCGGTTTCCGTAGCGGCCGAATTTATTTGGCTGCGGCAAAGAGGCGTATCTAAAATAAGAAGTTAAGAATATTTTTGTAACGGTGTATTTAGGTTTTGTTGACATTTGATTCAATGGGATGATCCATCCTCAAATTTGCGATATTTTCTACATCCGCCGATTAAAACCGATAGCCGTCGATTAAAACCGACGGCTCAAGGGTTGGTTACCAATCAGGTCAGCCCCTTTAGCCCCGCATTAAAATGCGGGGGTGAAGATATACCCCAAATGTCAACACAACCGAGTGATTTACAAGAAGAATTGTAAAAAACGAGCCACAAATAAACACAGATTAGAAGAGAAAAATCAGAGTCAATCCGTGAAATCCGCGGCTGTTATTTAATAGTGATCCACTTTATAAAAAAATGTCCAAAATAAGAATCCCGCTCATATTGATCTTTCTAACCGGCTTGCTGCTCCTCAACGGCTGGTGGATCGGCCGGGCCGAACCGCTCCCCTGGCAGAGCAGCAGCGCCCTGGCGATCACCGGCGACGGCCGCACGCTAATCGCCGTTAATCCGGATTCTGATTCGGTGACGGTCGTTGATCTGGACACGATGGGCACGCAGGAAATCCCGGTGGGACGCGACCCGCGCACGGTGTCCGTCGATGGCAGCAGCCGTTGGGCGGCCGTGGCCAGCTACGGCAGCGATACCGTTTCAATCATTGATCTCTATCTGAAGCAGGTTGCGCAAACGATTTCAACCGGAAAACGGCCGTATGGGGTGGTTTTGACGCCAGATGGTGAGTCGGTTTTTGTGGCCGAGCAGGGTGCCGACACGGTTTCCAAATACAATCGGATCACCGGGCAGCGCTTGTGGCACATGGCCACCCTCGACCGACCCAGCGGCCTGGCCCTGACCGGCAGTAAGCTGTGGGTGACCCACCTCTTTGTCAATCAGCTTAGCGTCATTACCGTTCAGCCGCAGCGCTCGTTTTTGCCTTTTTTGAGCACCGCTGAAGCGACCGCACTCCCCACAAGCACCGTCCGCCTGTTTCCCAACAGCAACCTGGTGCAGGCGATCGTTTTGTCTCCTGACGGTCAAACCGCTTTTATTCCCCACACCCGAGCCAACGACGGCAATCGGGCTTTAACCGTAGACTCCACCCTCTTCCCGCTGGTCTCCCAGATCAATCTAGGTGAGGTGCACCATCTAACCGGCGAACAGTTTGACCTGGCCACCATCGATCCCCCGGCCGTGGGGCTTCCTTTCGATGGGGTGGTCACCCCTGACGGCCGGGAGTTGTGGGTGCTCAACGCAGCCAGCAACGATATCACGGTCATCAATCTATATTCCCGGCAGCTGACAGCTCATATTGAGGTGGGGGCCAATCCCCGGGGAATCGCCATCAATCCAGACGGTCAAAAACTTTATGTCAATAATGTGCTGGACGGCAAGATAGCCATCATTTCGACCGCAGCGTATACGGTTACCGGAGAAATATCGACCACCACCATCCCGCTCGACCCGCTGATTCTGCAGGGGAAGAAGCTGTTTTATTCGAGCGATGATCCGCGCCTGGGGCAGGATCAGTGGATGAGCTGCCAAAGCTGCCATTTTGATGGGGAGCACGACGGCCGCACGTGGCAGCTGGGATTTGCCGGGCCGCGCAACACGCCCAGCCTGCGAGGGATGAACGCAACCCTTCCCCTACGCTGGTCGGGTGAGTGGGATGAAGCGGCCGACGCTGAATTTGCCATCCGCATGGACAGCTTTGGTACCGGTCTGGTCAGCGGCGCGATGCACTGCGATCTCTCCCCACCAGACTGCGTCAATCACCCACCCCATGCCGGAACTTCGGCCGATCTCGATGCGCTGGCCGCCTTTCTCAATTCTTTGGGATGGCTTGAGCCACCGCCGGCCGATCCTGAAACAGCGACGGCTATCAATCGGGGCGCTCAGCTCTTTGAAAACCTGGGGTGCACCAGCTGCCATGCCCCCCCACTCTATACCGATAACCTGTTGCACGATATCGGCACGGCCACGGCCGATGAACGAATAGGCCCGGCGTTTAATACGCCCTCACTGCTGGGGCTAAACGACTCGGCCCCCTACTTTCACGACGGCCGGTCGGCAACGCTAACTGATGCGCTGCAAAACCCGGGGGATAACGGCACCCATCAGGTTGCTCTATCGGCCGCTGAGTTGAACGATTTGGTCCTTTTTCTGCAAAATATATCTCCACCTTAGCCGTTTCTCACTCATGTGCCTTCATGGCCTACTCACCGACAGTCGACTACAAAAATCTTGAAGATTTTTGTAGTCGGCCGCACACTAAACCGCATAGGACTGCGCCTTTGTATCAGCGTCGATCACCTTGGTAAATACCAAAAAATACCCAAATTTGTCGCGCACCGTAAACGAACGATCTCCCCAAAATTGATCCTTGATCGGCTCAATCACTTCCAGACCCTTGCCCGTTAAATCGTCATAATACGCATCGAGATCGATCTCATCGATATAAATCCAAAACCAAACCGCCCCGGCCGCCTGATCGGCCATGTCGGGATTCAGGTTAAACATAAACTGCACGTCCCCCCGCTGCACCCGGCCGGTGACCAGCTGACCATTGGGGCCAGGCATGCGCATGTTTTCCTTAAAACCCAGCACGTCAACATAGTAATTCAGCGCCTCTTCAACATCTTGTACCGGAAATACAGGAATAATCATCTTTGCTCCTTTTAAGTGGTTTACAAAAAGAATTGTTAAAAAAAGCCACGGATTAACACGGATTTCCACAGATTTCTCTCTTGCTCCTGCGGAGCTCTGCGAAAATCTGCGGCCATCTGCGTAATCTGCGGACAGTTAAATTTTGAAAACTTATTGCTGATCTCTTAGGTGAGTAACAAAATATCCTATGAAATAATCCAAGTTGCGACTTTGCCCCGCCGATCAATGACGAAAATTAAGAGATTAAATAGGGTATAAAGAAACCCCTGTCATTGCTTAGAATGAGCAGCGAAGCGAGGAATCTCGTCAAGCCGTATTCAGGTCCAGATGGCCAAAAGTGGATCTACCATCACTATAGCGGCCAGCACAGATGATTGTCATGCGGTAATAGTTGTAGACGGGGGTTGATTTTTTATATGAGACGGCTTTCGCGGGCGGCGGTGGCGGCCTCCGCGCGGGTTTTGACCTGAAGCTTGCCAAAAATATTGCTGATATGGCGTTTGACGGTCCCCAGTGAGATAACGCACTGTTCGGCAATTTCACGGTTTGATAATCCGGCCGCAACGAGGGAAAGAATCTCCAGTTCGCGATCGGTTAACGGCTCAAATTTTAATTTAGCTCCGGACTCCTGCCGGGAGCGGACCGTCCGTTCCAGTTCAATGCCCGAACCGGTCATGACCCGGTGCAGATAAATCGTGGAGACCGCGTCCGGCGGTCGCTGTTTCTGCTTTTTAAATATGCGCAGCAGCAGCTGACCAATAATCGGCCCTTCATCAGCAAAATGGCGAATGGTTCCGGATGGTTCGGCCAGCTTAAGGGCTGCCTTTAGAAGCTGCTCCGCCCGCTTTTTATCGCCAGAGATAAATTCGACAGTGGCCTGCAAAATCGCTGTTTCCAATACTCGGCCCATGCGGCCGGCCGCTTCCGCCTGCTGCTGCAAGCGGGACAGTTGATTTGTTAGACGCTGATAATTGATATTTTGCTGCACGGCCAAAATAACCCGTATCATAGATCTTTGCAGCGTATCGTCCTGAACCTCAATGTTCAACGCTTTGGCGGTTGATCGGTCGAGTTGATCGATCCATTGCTTAGCCGCATGGAGATCTCCGCGGGCCAACCATAGCCGAACCTGCAGAGCGGTCAGTTCGGCTGACATGCCCGGCAACAATATCGCCCGCCCCTTTATTTGGGCCTGGTCAAGCCAATAATCAGCTTCAACAAAGTTACCCTGCGCGATATGAATCTTGGTCATCACCAAACAACCGTTCATCAGGATATCCGGGATCCCATCCGGCTCCCACTGCTGACCTAATTGAATGCCCTCGGAAAGAAGATCGGCCGCTTTCTCCAGGTTGTTCCACTGATAATTGATTTCACCCAACCCAACATAGGACATCCCACCCATCGCTGCCAGATGGCCGCTTAATTTTGAGGTCAAGTCAATGGCCTCCTGATAAACCGCAGCAGCGAGTTTCAGTTCTCCACGAGCAGTCAGGACCTGCCCTCGTTTGCCCATCGCCAGCAGCGCGTTTTGAATATCTCCTATTATCAGGCTCAACCGCGTGGCCTCCATCAACGCCTGATCGGCCGCCAGCAAACTCCCCCTGACCTGGTGAGCCAATCCTAGACTGGTCGTCGCTGTCGCGCGCCATTTTAGATGATCTTCCGGCAAATATTGCAGCGCCCGCTGGGCATTGGTAATGGCCTCATCCACCTCACCGGTCACGCTGGCCACTGCCGCTCGAATGGCGTTTAAAGATCCCCATAATGCGGCGTCAGCTCTCCCGGAAAAATAAGCTTCTTCCGCAGCCTGTAAATAGGGTAGCGGCGCGCTAAATTGCCCGGTAATTAATAACGCCCAGGCATATTCGAGGCACAGCTGCGGCCGGTCAAGGACAGCCGGTTTAGGCAACTTTTCAAACCAGTGGAGCAAGGTCGTCAGCTGACCATTGGCCGCAAACGTAGGTGCAACCCTCTCGATCAGCTCGGCCGCATACGCCCAATCCATCCCCTTTAAACCATGCTGCACCGCTTCAAGCAGAAGCCCTTGAGCTTCGTACCAGCGGGCGGCCTGCTGATGAAGCCGGTTGATCTGCTCCTGACCAAACTTTGTCTGGGCAAAAAAACGCAGGAAATCTCTAAATAAATGGTGATAACGATACCAGTACCGCTCGTTATCCAGCGGATAAATAAAAAGATTTTGCCGCTCAAGCGTCGTTAACATGTTTTGGGAATCCATATGGCCGGTCACCGCTGTACACAACTCCCCATTTAGCTGATCGAGAAAGGCCGTCTGCAGTAAAAAGGTCTGAACCTTTTCCGGCTGCCCGGGCAGTACTTCTTCCGCCAGATAATCAGCAATATCTCGATGACGGCCGGACAGCACGGTTGACCACGGTTTTGACCCATGGTGGTCGGCCGACAGGGCAAATAGCTGCAGTCCCGAGACCCAACCTTCCGTACGAGCCTCCAACTTTAACACGTCCTCTTTCTCAATTTGCAAATGCATCGTACGGGTCAAAAATGACTCGGTTTCCTCCAGGTTAAACCGCAAATCTTTCGCCCGCAGTTCGGTTAACTGGCCGCGCGCTCGCAGGCGGGAAAGCCCCGAGAAAGGGTCTGTGCGTGATGCGATAACAAGATGAAGACAAGGTGGCAGATGATCGAGAAGATAAACCAATCCGTCATGGATGGGTTCAAACTCGATCATATGATAATCATCTAAAATGAGGGCGATATTTTGTTGAGGGTGATGAGCGAAATGGTTGATAAGTGCCGAAATATACGATTTGAAGGGAGGTGGACCGTTTGGTTCAAGCAAGTCCCTGCCAAATTCCGGGACTATTTTTTGTAAGGCGGCCGTCAGGTAAATGATAAAACGAACGGGGTCGTTATCATTCTCATCAAGTGAGAGCCAGGCGGCCGAAAAATCGGTTTGTCGGAGCCAGTCACCGATCAAGGTGGTTTTGCCAAAGCCCGCCGGGGCTGAAATAAGGGTCAATTTACGCGTTATTCCCTCATTTAACCGATCAATTAGTCGTTTGCGGAAGACAAGGTTCGGCCGCGGTAGAGGGAATTGAAGCTTGGTCGCCAATATCTGGTCATTCATCTATTCATAAATCAAATAATGTCGTGATGCAAATATCCAGGCACCAAATCATAACGCTTCTCCCTGCAAAACAAAAGCGGTGGCAATCCAATGGATCCTCTCACAGCAGTCATCCACAAATCCCTCGATAACTTCATAAGGAACATTTGAGTCACAACATGCGTTAAACAAATAAGATCCAAACCCATATGGAGGACCCTAATGTTGCGTAAAATATCACCAGCTCTGTCTATAGGTGTATGCTCCCTCTTATTTGTCGTTCAATGTGCTCAGCAAAAACCCGACCCAAACCTGACAACCCAAGAAATTCGCCCTACGAAAGAAATCATTACCCCACAACTCCTTGAGGAAAATGATATGCCTGAGGAAATTATCATGTGCACGTTATTGGGATGCAGCGATGAACTTGAAATTTCACTGCTAAGAGAAATAGAAGAGGATTTCATTGTCACAGTCGGCCGATCAAATGAACCCGAAATTGTCGTTCACTGTTTTCCCCTTGGAGAGCGAGAATACGCCTTGTATGGGAATCACGACGATTTCAATCTCGAGCGCCCCGAGGATTTGGCAGAAATCCGCAACCTCTCACCGGCCGTCGACTATTGTGGGTCAACCACAACCGGCGAAGCCTTATTTTCTTATTTGATTGACGGTTATCTTGAGCAAGTGATTGTCATATGCGACGAGCAACTTTTAGAAACAGTCTCCATCAATAGTTCCGGATGTTCTGGCCGGTTTGGTCAGGATATATCATTGGTGGGCTACACGCCAGAAGAGGTAACCATTTCTGTTTACTGGGCAGACAACGAATTAACGGTCCAGTCAAAGCCAACCTATAAAACATTTTATCCAAATGGTCCAGAATGCGATCCGGGATGTCGAAGGGCATCAGTTCGAGTATTAATGCCACCAACCAGATGATATGCAGCAGGTTGAACCGCAGTTTTGTTTGTGACGCCGGCCACCAGGGCAAACGCTGCAGCCTGGAATCTTACCCTTTATCAGCAACCGTGGCCTGGTACTACAAGGGCCGCAGCATACTGCGGCCCAGTAGAAAGGGGTTAAGTGCATCACAGTTGAATGTTTAAAATCAGTATGACACGAATTAAAAGGATATTCCGGTTTAAGCTGGGAAATTCGTGTCATTCGTGAAATCTTGTTTTAAGATTTTGTACTTTGACCTACTTAATTGCCAATAACGATCTGTTGAAATCAGCCGGTCGGTGATAATTCGGTGGGTAAGTCTTCCCGCTCTCCGACAAATTCCCCTCGCAGGCGGAAGAAAAAGAGCCACAGGGCAAACACGGCCAAACCGCTGCTGCCGATCACGCCGACAGCGGCCGGCCCTAGTAAACTGAGCGGTTCACCCTGGGTGAAGAAAGCTACAATTCCGGCAAACCCATTGACAATGCCGTGGCCGATGACGGCCGGCCAGACTGAACCGGCCCGCAGCGTCGTCCATCCCAGAATGACGCCGACGATGAAGGTAAACCAGCAGAATAACAGGATGCCGGCCCAGGGTGCACCTGGGTAATCAAAGCCATAGTTGTAACCCATAGCGATAATTGGCGCGTGCCACAACCCCCAGATAATACCGGAGACAATCATCATCCACCGCTCACCCAGCGGCAGCAGCTTGGGCTGCAGGTACGCCCGCCAGCCAAACTCTTCGCCAAAAATCGGAAGGGCGTTTAGGACCGGGGCCAGCAAGATACCGGCCGCTACCTGAGCGATAAGTATCAGGCCGATCTGGTTTTCCGCGCCCGGGGCGGCCGCGGCCAGTTGCTCTTTCAGCAGGGTTGAATTGGGATCAAAGTGCTGCGGGAAAAACAAATAGTAGACGGCCGCGCCAACCCCAATCAATACGGGGATCGACAGCCAGGCGATCAGCCAATATTTCCAACCCTGACGCAGTTTGGGCCATAGCCAGACATTTTGCCATCCCTCCCGGGTAATCAGGCGGGTGCCGATGTGGCCCAGCATCGGACCAAACATCGACACGATCAGCAGCACCAAACTGAGGCGAAGGCCCAATCCTTCAATGATTTCCGGACTATCCGTAAGACCACCGTTTAAATAGATTATCAGGTGACCCCCCCAGGTAAAACCAAAGGTGATCAATAAATATATTCCAATACGCTTGAGGTCCAATTTTTCAGCCATGATCCTGCTCCATTTTCTCGCGTGAAACAAACAGCACCGCTGAGGCGATGCTGTAGTGGGCTGGTTTGTAATTTAGCCAATTCGCTAATTAGCTATATGGCTAAATATAAAACAAAAACAGAGTTGTGTCAATATCGAACCTGGCACGCGGGTGTAAAACCAAAGCAACACCGGCAGTTTTGGCCCCAGCAGACCACAAAAGTTTTGAAAACTTTTGTGGTCTTTAAAGCCTGCTTAAGCAACGGACAGTGTGACAATATGAGCTGGCGCATCAAAAACGACTGAGCCATCAGCCTGGACAAATCTATCCAGACGGGTCACGGCCGCCTGTCTAAACCGCTCATACCCTGCATCATCAATCTGATCGGCCAGGGTCCACCCCCTGATATCGGTGTAAATCCAGCTATCAAGCGAAGAGAAGCGGATACGGCCGGACCTCGTTTTAATATCGATTTCATTTTCGCCGGCAGCAGAAAAGAGCGCGCGCAGTTTTTGCTTATCTCCAAGGGAAAAAGGCGCATGGATTGACTGGGCAGCTTGGGCACCGAAGATCTCATCAAGCAGTTCGGCCACGGCCGCATAGCCGGGTATTTTTTCCAACACATCCCAAACGGCGACGGCGATTTTGCTACCCGGCCGGGCGGTGCGCATCATCTCCCTGATTGCCTGAACCGGATCGTTAAAAAACATTAGCCCAAACTGACTGACTACCCGGTCAAAGGAGCTGGCTTCAAACGGCAGGGATTCGGCCGGGCCAACTTTCCAAGTAATATCAGGATTTTTTCGCTTTGCCACGGCCAGCATCCCTTCGTTGATATCAACACCGACCACCTCACCGGCCGGCCCCACCCGCCTGAAGGCCTCACGGGCCAAAACTCCCGTACCGCAGGCTACGTCCAGGACCTTCTCCTCAGCCTGGACCCCGGCCAGATCGAGCACATGAGATGGCCACTCCGCAAAAAGAGCGGGTACAAAAAATTCTTCATACACCTCAGCGGCCGAGCTAGCCACCTGTCCCGTTTCGTGATTGCTCATTCAAACCTCCATAATTTTGTATGTCAACTCAAATCGTGATTGAAGAATAGTTGTAGGGCCGCAGCATGCTGCGGCCGTTACGTCGTCCAGTCATTACCGGATTGTCCAAATTAATTTGCCCTCAGATCGCGGTGCGCAGGACCGCAAATTACAGAGAGCAATCTGTGATAATCCGCGGCTATTCTTGCACAACGGGCAAATAGACGACGTGGGGCACGTCGACCCCGATCGCTTCAGCCCATTCGTTAAACGTCAGCCCGTTAAAATCTTGCAGATCATTGCTGGCCGCCAGTTCGGTGTTGATCGCCGCCGCCAGCTCCGGGCCGGCCTCCTGTTCGTAACGCTGCCAGATATCGAGGGCGGCCGCGGTCATTTCTGGCGAGATGCCAAATTGATCCCCTCGGCCGGTGACCAACCCTTCGAGGCCAGGCATAAAATCCTGCACAACATTGTAAGTATCGGCCATCAGCGTCAGGTCACTCAGGGCGATACGGGACAACTCTAGCCCGTGCCGGCCATACAAATCAATGTAGCGCTGCCCCTCCTGCGATCCGGCAAACAGATCGGTCAAAGCGGCGAAAATCTCTTCGTCAGCCACTTCCCCATTCGGTATAAATCGAAATAACGATCGTGTTGTAGCCGCTTGTCCCTGCTGCTCATCTCTGGCGGAAAGGCCAGATTCAGAAAATAATTCCAAACAGATAGCCACAACGTTATATTCAGGTTCGGGGATGTAAGCATCCGGGTCGGGACCCCACTGCAGGTTGATGGTTTCGCTGCGATAATGATATTGCAGCCCGGCGGCCGCGTCGACATAGCTCAGGGTCGGCCGATCCCGAACGGTCATGCTCAGCCCATTTGGAGCCAGAGACGCCCCGCGGCCGACATCTTCCAAAATCCAGGTGCCTTCGTGCAGGATGGCCGCCCGCACCGTTTGCAGCGGACCGGCGATAAAAGAGAGGCGAGGATATTGAAAGCTGTCAAAGCGCATGTCTAGGGCCAGGCTGTCAATCGACCCCGCATTGGAAACGGCCGGCTGCGGCTGCCAGCTGGTGGTGCGATAGCTGTAGACAATCGCATCCTGGCCGGGATGTTCATAAGCTGTAACCGGGTAACCCTGGTTGAAGTCAAATTTGAGATCAAACGCCACTGGCCCCGAGCTGCCCAGCTGGTCAACCAACAGCTCATCCGTCCATGACTCGGCTGCTTCTTCCCACACGGCATAGCGCAGCGCCCGGTCGGGGTGATCGTAATATGCCACGCCGATGTCCCCATCGTGAAGGTGCACGGCGGCGAGTGAGCCACTCAACCCATCCAATGTAGGTGCACCGCTGTGCGTGAACAGCCGCGGGGCAAAATCGACCCCAATGCGATAGCGTGCCAGCTTGATCTGGCTGTTGGTGGTATCCCAGTAAATGATGCTGACGTCGTTGGGATCCGACGGATTGACCAGCAGCTGCTGGAAGCGGCCGACATCGGCCGTGGCGTCAATTAGCCTTGATTGCCACCCATTTCCATCGTTCCAGGTGAGAAACAGCCCCCTGGAAACCGGATCACGATAGCTGAGCCGCTCTTGATCTCCAAATCGGAAATAATCGCTCATCCCGTCTATCCCATTACCACTTGTTTCCAACAGCCACGATCCGGTGGACCGGTAAGCGTAAACCTCAAGCTGACCGGAGGTTGGGTTAATCACGGAGATTTGGGGGTGATTGCTGACACCGTAAAATAGGGCCGGTTTCAGATGATTGGCAGTTGTGCCGACATCATGATGCTGCCAGCGAGGAGCGATTGTGGCATAGAAAATATCGTTGTCTTTGGCGGTCACCAATTGAGGCCGGCCGCTGCCATCCATCGCCAGGGATACCTGATCTACGTCCGCTAAAGTTCGCGTCCACGTAAATTCCGAGCTGCCATTGTTTTGCTCGATATAAACAATTCGATCATCATCATCAATATGATCTTCAGCATAAACAAGATGGACATTCCCTGATGCATCCAGCTTGAGGTCAACACCAGAGCTGCTTATAGCTACCGATGTACTCAAAGTTTCAGACTGCCAGGTTTGGTTGAATCGCCTGGCCAGCGTCAACCGATCGTCTCGAGTTGTATAGGCAACGAGCGGATCACCATCGTCCTTTAATACCAGTGCTCCGTCCAGATCATCGCGAAAGGTTGAATCAATTACTTCAGTTTGCCAGGTAAAGGCGTCCGTCTGAACCGCATACAGCAGATCTGCTGAATCATGATAAAGAAAATGACTTAACCCCGCATCATCAACCGCGAAACCAAGCAGGCGCTCAACATTTAGTGTGGTATCCAGCACAAACCAGCCGCTGCCGCTGGGCGTGGCCAGCAGAATTTTGTTGTGTTTGCTGAGAGCCACGATGAGGTTCTCGCCATCATCCAGCACCAGCTCGAGCCGGTAAGACGCCCTTGGCGTTCCCGGACCTGGAAGGTCAAACGGGGCTCTTTGCTGCCAGCGATTCCCATCGTGCCAAAAATGATGCAGCCGGAGAGGCACGCCGGGTATCTGAACACGCTGAACAATCACAACCTGCGGATTGTCGCTGCCATCAATTACAATCTCCAAATCATCCACGGTGATCTCGTCTTCACCCACCTGCTCTGAAAGCAGAACGGTTCGCTTCCAGGCGACACCCGTCCAGCGAGCGTAAACAACCTGTTCAGTCAGGTTCATCTCCCCATCACGCAATTTTCGGAGATACACCAGGTGTGGCCGGTTATGGCTGTCCAAGGCGATCGCATTTAAGCTGCCGGTGCCCCATATCCCCCGGCTGTCTACCCGCTGAACCCGCCATCCTTCGGGATTTTCGATGGGTGGCGGCGCGGCCGAGCTTTGATTCAGCCACACTCTATTGCCCTGGGCGATCCCATTACCGCCGTAGTTGGCCACAAAGGCGTCCGGAAATCCATCGCCGTTGACATCTCCCAACGCTGCACCGTAGCTAAAACTGCTGCCCAGCTGGTTGTCAGGCAAAAATTGCCCGGTTCCGTCGTTGAGGAAAACGCCGTTGGCCGCGCCATTAAAATAGTTGGCCAAAAAGGCATCCAGGTTGCCATCTCCATCCAGATCACCAAGCTGGATATCGAGCGTCGACCCGGTTAAATCGCTTTGCCCATTGCTGATAAACGCCCCTTCCGGGCCTCCCTGTGCGCCACCGCGATTGAGCCACACAGTGCTAGATGATGAAGATCCATTGGCGAAAAAAATATCGAGGTCCAGGTCGCCATCCAGATCGCCTAAGGCAACTTCCTGCGTTTCACCCGTGCCGAAAATCTGGCCGGCCTCCGTAAAGCTGCCGCTACCGTCATTCCACCAAATATTGTTGTGGCGCGGGGACCCAAATGTTCTAGTGGTGACGGCATCGAGATCACCGTCCCCATCCAGGTCGCCCAGGGCGATTCCCCATCCTTCAGTCGAACCAAGATCCTGCGGCCCGGCCGCAAACTCTCCAATCGTGCCGCCTTGGAGGCCACCCTGGTTGAGCCAGATGGCATTGCTTTCGCCGTTACCGTTGTTAGCCACGACAGCATCGAGGTCGTTGTCCCCATCTATGTCACCTAAAGCCACATCGGCCGAACTGCTGCTCCCTAAATTTTGGCCGCTGTGAGAAAAGGTACCGGTTCCGTCGTTGAGCCACACGGCGTTGGCCCCAAAATTGCCCACAAAGGCGTCAAGATCCTGATCGTTGTCGAGATCTCCCAAAACAACGACATAGCTGGCGGCGCTTCCCAAGGTCTGTCCAGAGTCTGAGAAGACCCCACTGCCGCTGTTGAGCCAGACCGCATTCGCTTCTCCGCTGCTGGCCAGGCCAAAATTGGCCACAACCGCATCGAGATCATTGTCCCCATCAACATCACCCAGGGCGACGTCATAACTAAAGCGGCTGCCCAGAACCTGACCGCTGTCGATAAAAATCAATGTGCTTTGGGCGCTGGTCGTACGATCGGCCGCTGCAATCGTCAGCAAAATAATAAAAATGATAAATGTAACTTGTTTCATCTGTGAACCTCTAACCCCATGAAAAACTCATCGGCCAAAAAGACCGAAACGCGAAAAATCGAGCTAAAAACCGGATATTGAAGAATTACAAATAAATACGTATACGAACCATCTTCAAAAACAAGCCCGTCATCCTGGCCCCCGTCTTCACGGGGGTAGACTACGGCGGGGATCCACCGGTGACAATCCAATGGATTCCCACTTTCGCGGGAATGACGCAGCTGTATGGGTGTTAATTTGGCAAAAATTAAAATCCGGTTTTGGTCACCTTAGCAGTCGAATTTATTCGGCTGCGCGAGAAGTCTGCAGCTTGGGTTAAAAATATCGAGTCCAAGAAAAAAAGTCGGAGATCAAGCGTCTGCAACAAACTCGTTAGGCGGGCTCTCCAGCAGCACCGCATCGCCACGCGTCGCTGCCTGCCGCAGTTCTTTCAACGGCGCATATTCATCCGAGTTGTACCATTGATACGCCCGCTCGAGGTTGGGGAAGGCAATTAAGACCGGGGTGACCGGCCGCCATTTCCCTTCTACCCCCTCACACGTGCCGCCCAAAACCAGGTAGCGGCCGCCGTACTGCTGCACCGTGGCCAGCACGCCATTTTTGTATTGTTCAAGTTTCTGCGAATCGAGCACTTCACGTACGTCAAAAAAACAATATGCCGTCATGTCACATCACCTTTCATTATTTGCTAACCAGGATCATGTGGGACCGAAACGGGATAATCGTTTGATTCTCTACCACATGCGTTTCAAACCGAGCGGCCATGGAGTGCACGACCCCCTGCTGTGTATTTTCATCGGCCTGATTGAACCCGGCCGCCATCGGCGTAGCGCTGATGTGGCGTGGGACAAACGACTCAAGCAGAGGCAGAGGCAAATCGAGCTGGGAAACGCTCATGTTGATCTCTCCAAAGGCAGCATCTCGCAGCAAATCCTCAATTTCTTGGGAATTGGTCAGCCCGAAGGCGGACCGGAGTCCGGCCGCCGTCTCCGAACCAATGTGATGGTCAATCGTGCTCACCAGCGCGTCAAAATACGGATTTTCTTCAATGGCGCACCACAGGCTGAGCGCCACCCGGCCGCGCTCACTAACGACTCGACGCATTTCCGCCAGCCCCTTTTCTTTTTCGGGCAAAAACTGGAGCGTCTGGGCACACAAAACCACATCGACACTCCCATCATTAAGGGGCAGCTGGGCGGCATCCGCTTCGCGCCAGGTAATTGACGCCCCGGAAACCGGCGGCTGCTCCCGGGCAACCGCCAGCATACTGCCATTTTTGTCTAGGCCCTGGACCGCTCCACTACCACCGACAGCCGCCGCCGCAAAGCGAGCGGCCGCACCGGTGCCGCACCCGACGTCAATGACCTGCTCACCTTTTTGCAGGTCAGCAAAGTCGACCAACGCCCGGGCAAAAGGGCCTAAAATCGAGGGGGTCAAAATATTTTGATACCGTTCAGCCGACTCGCGCGCCAGCTGCCATTGGGTTGAGGTTGTCATTTGTCCATCCTGTTGATCGGGTAGCTCTCTACGACCAAATGAGATGAGGTTAGACACCTGGCGTTTGAGAAAGCGTTTGAGTGGGGGTTGGGTGTTAGGTGATGGGTGTTGGGTGATGGGTGATGGGTGTTGGGTGATGGGTGTTGGGTGATGGGTGATGGGTGATGGGTGTTGGGTGATGGGTGATGGGTGATGGGTGTTGGGTGATGGGTGATAGGTGTAAGGTGTAAGGGGTTAGGGAATAAGTGGAAAGAATCGTCTTTCAAAAACGGCCCGTCATCCCCGCGCAGGCGGGGATCCATCGGTGGCAGTCCAATGGATTCCCGCTTTCGCGGGAATGACGAAGCGATATCGTTGTTTATTTGTCAAAGCTACAATATTCGGCTGCGCTCAGGACAGGTTCTGGGAAAATCCGTGCCTATTTCTTTAAGAAATTTTTTTGTAATTTACCTAACCCTTCGTGTTGCTGATGTTGGCGTAAGCCTGGATAATCTCCTGCTGCTGGGAGGCAGCCAGAAATTCGACGCGGGTTTCCGGGTCGTGAATTTGCCCGGCGAAGTGCTGCATCTCGGCATAGGCACGATGAATCGCTTGATTAGCTCCCTGACGATCGCCGCTGGCCAGCAAAATCTCACCGTGCATAAACACGATGTGTGGCTGGGCAAAGACGTAATAATCGTCGGTTTTGTCTTCCAGCAGATCAAACGCCCGCTTAGAATATTCAAAGGCTTTGCCCAACTTTCCCTGTCGCAGACAGACCCGACCGAGCCAGGCCAGGTCGAGCACGTGGTTTTGAGTAAGCGTCTGCCGAGAAGCGGGCAGTAAGCGACGCAAGATCGCCTCGGCCTCATCAAATTCCCCCGCCCTGTAGGCATACCGCATTAACGCCCGCTCTGCCCACGCCTCGCACCATCGGTCCTCAATCCGCCTGGCCAGATGCAGCGCCTCGTGGGCCAGTTCCGTCGCTCGATTTTGTTCCTCCAACATCTCATGCGAATGGGCCAGCATGAGCGTGCTCACGGCGTACCCTGCCGTACGGCCGGTTTCGGCATGTAGACGACGAGCGCTGTTCGCGTGCTCAAGGGCTTTGCGACCGGCGTAGAAATAAAGCCAGCCGATCGCCAGCCGCATGTGGGTGTTACCCAGACCAATCAGATCATTTTGGGCTCGTGCTTCAACCAGGTTGATTTCCAGCAGATCGATCATGTCGCTGATGTGCCCGAGGTTCATGCGGGCCACGGCCAGCGCCTGCCGAGCGTGCCACAGCCCTTCCTGATCGTGCAGCGCGCCAAACCGCTTTTCAGCCGTTAAAGCCGATGCTAAACCGGAACGGTTGCGGCCGTGGGCGGTCTCAATGGCGCTGCGGGTCAGCAAAACGCGAGCGGCTTCTTTCTGATGACCCCGCTGGTGATTGAGCTGAAACGCCTGTTCAATGGCCCCCAAAGCGGCATCGAGACGCCCCTGGGCGCTCTGCCACTGGGCCAGTGCGATCAGATAATTGGTCTTCCGATCGTCGGTCGAATGCTGGATCAGCAAATTGGCAATCTCCCCCAATAACCCTTCGTGAGAAGCGTGGAACAAGCCGGTGACGCCCAAAATGCGGGCATATTCCAGCAGTACGTCCAGATGTTCCGCCTCCCGCTCTCTTCGCTGATCCGCATCCAGCATCTCATACGCCTGACCATACGCTTCGAGAGCCGCGGCCGCCTGCGGCAGTGAATGCCGTGCTTCCGCCTGGCGAGCCGCGATTAAAGCGATATCAAGGACGAGGTAATATGCCTCACCCTTCTGGGCATGATGCATAATTAGAAGCGCGTCTTTACCCACATCCTGACGAGCTAAAATTTGGGCGATTTGGGCATGATGGCTGCGCCGGCGCAAAGGGGACAGCGTCTGTAAAATCGCCTCGCGCAGCAGATCGTGACGAATATCAACCGTGGAGGGCGTATCGCTTTCATTTAGGATCACCAAGCCGTACCGCATTCCCCACTCGAGAGCTGCAGCCACCGGACCGGCCTTCTCTTCAGCAATACGCTGCAGCGTAGCCAACGATAATTTTGAATCAAACACGGCCAGGAATTCGAGCGGTCGGCGCCGCTGATCGGGCAGTTTTTCCAGCCGGCGGCGGACCAATATCTGTAAACCAGGGGGCAGAGGGAGGGTGCCATCGGCCGGCAGCTCGCGCAGGATTTCCGTCAAAAACAGCGGATTTCCACCGGTGGCCTGATGAAGCTGCTCGATTCGTTTGGCATCTGCATCCGTGCCCGTTTGTCCAACCAACAGCCCAATTTCAGCCGGTGAAAAACCGTCCAGGTGGATCGTTTGACTGTGCGGCCGGCCGGCCAGGTCGGGCAGTATCTTATTTAAAGCCCGGTTTTCCGCCACTTCTTCCGGGCGAAAGGTGCCGATGGCCATTAGGCGGATCGGCAGGGCAGCCGCACGCAGTAAAATATAGTTGAAGAGGCGCAGGCTGTCCTCGTCCGCCTGATGCAGGTCATCGAGAAAAAGAACGAGCGATTCGCGATCCAGCAAATCGTCCGCAACGGCCAGCAATAGCTGTTCGACCCGCTGCGTACCCCCAGTCAGAGCGGTCCAGCGACGACCAACGATCTGCAGCCACGGCTGGTAGGGCAAATCCCGGGTTGACTCATAACAGGTAGCCCGCAAAACGGCCGCATTACTCGTTTGGGCTAGGAACGCCTCTACTAGGGCGGTTTTGCCGCAGCCGGCTTCCGCGGAGATCAAAACTAGCCCTGGCACGCCAGGTCTGGACCGCTGCCAGGAAGCATGAAGTGCCTCCAGGTCAGCTGACCGGCCGATGAGATTTGCGGTTGACAAATCGACAGCCGGCGGCGCTGTATAAACCGGTTGAGGTGTCACCTCACCGCGGCGAATGGCGTCTGCCAGGGCCTCAATCTCAGCCGAAGGATTTATCCCCAGCTCATCCTGCAAAAGCTGGCAGCAGTGTTCAAATTGGGCCAGGGCGGCCGCCGTTTGACCGCTGGCTGCATACAGCCACATCAACCGGCCATGAAATGATTCAAATAGCGAATCGACAGCCAGCAGCTGTTGGCACAGGTGAACGGCCGCGCCCAGGTCCCCTCGTTCGATCAGCCGCTCTAGCGCTTCTTCCCCAAGCCGCTGAAAGCGCTGCCGATAGTGGGAGCGTATCCCGATCAGCCACAGTTCAAACGCTGGAGAATCGGGTAGTGAAATGCCTTCCAGAAACTCTCCCCGGTAAAGGCTGAGCGTCTCATCAGCGGCTGAAGAATCGTCAAACTGCCAGCAGTCAACGGTTATATAGTCCCGATCGATAGCTACAGCTGAGCCGCGGCTCACCAACGCATCCGATCCCAGCGCTCGCCGTAGGGCGCTTAGATGCCACCGCAGGGTCCGCCCTGGATCCTGCGATCCTTCACAGAAAATATCCAGTAACCGCTGGCGCGCAACCGGTTCTTCAGTCACAGTCAGCCAGGCCAACAGCGCCCGCGTTTTTCGGCTCAATTTTACCGGATGACCGTCTCTCTCAAGCAAAAACGGCCCAAGCAGCAAAAGTGTCTGATGGGGAGGATTTTCCTCTAATTTTGAATCGTGACCCATTTTCTTGGATGTACCTCTGTGAAATGGTAGGACAAAGGCGTTATAAGTGAGTTACAAAAAGCCACGGATTTTCACAGATTTCTCTCTGGCTCTTCCAGAGCTCTGCGACAATCTGTGCCATTCGCGGCTGGGTTTTAATCTTTCCTTTTGCAAATCAATTTAACACAAAAAATTGCGGCCGCATGTTTTTAAACACAAACCGGCTGAGTTTTTCGCCGTAAATCAGTCAGCTTCCTCTTTTACAACCACCACTCAAGCCCAACGCTTCTTTTTGTTTTTTAAATGAGTGAGTTTTGAGATTGACACATCAGACAATCTCTAGTACCCTAACAAATGTGTAGGCTCCCTCTGAGGTGGATAATTAACGCCCGTTAATTGTTCACCTCTACTTTTTTTCACCAGAAACAATCCCTTAAATCAATATTTTTGTCTAGCGACGTTTGATCCGCATGGGCACCCCGGCCGTTGGCATGATGGTCGCTACCGCTCGAATACGGGGATCATGATCAGGGCGCAGCTGCACCCGAAAGCGCCGGTATAGAGAAGCCAGAAAAATTTGCGACTCCAGCAGGGAAAAATTGTTGCCGATGCACACCCGCCGGCCGGCCGCAAAGGGGGCGTATGCATACGGATGACGAGCGGCTTCCGCCTCCGGTGTAAAACGGTCGGGATCAAAACGATCCGGATTTTCCCAATACTCCGGATGGCGGTGGGTTGCGTATGGAAACAGCATCACTGTCTGACCAGCGGTCAGGGGATATTCATGGAGGACATCGCCTTTAATTAAATCACGGGGATAGAATGCGGCTACGGGATAAAGACGCAGCGTCTCTTTGATCACCTGGAGGGTGTAGGGCATCTGCTTGAGCACAGCCACATCAACCGGTTTTTCGCCCAGGACGCGGTCAACCTCTTCAGTTAATTTCTCCTCTACCTCGGGGTACTGGGATAGCAAATAGAGAGAAAACGCCAGGCTTCGGGCGGTTGTTTCGTGACCGGCCACAAAAAGGGTCATGCAGTTGTCAAAAATAAGGGCGTCAGACAACACGCGGCCGGATTGTTCATCACGAGCGAGCAACATTTTGCTCAAAATATCAGCGGGCCATTTTTCTTCAGGCATCGCTCGCCGCTGCGAAATTAAATCGGCCACAAACCGCCGCAGCCGCTCATACGCCCGATTGTAATTTTGAACGACGGGTGACGGCCACCAAAGGGGTTTTTTAAACAGTGCGCGGCGCTGCACGCCCGAAAAAGCTAGAGCGGTCTCTACATCATTGGAGAGACTCAAAATATGTTCATCACTCTCAACCGAGAACACCGTCTTTATAATGACTCGAGCAGCAAAACGGAGCATGTCTTCACTCACGTCGACATATTCTTCTTTATCGGCAAACCGATCCCACTTGCGCAGGACGATTTCGCTTTCATCGCGAATCATCCCGGCATACTGGGCGATGCCACGCGGTGTAAAAAACGGGGCGAACAGCTTTCGCTGCATGCGCCAGCTTTCACCCACGCTGGTCACCAGCCCATCACCCATGACGTACTGTCTAACCCCCTCGTAGCTTTCTGCTTTGCTGTACGCGGGGTTCATACTCACCTGGCGGACCATCTCCGGATGAACGGCGACATGCATCCCTCTTTGGCCAAACTGGATGAAAAAAAGATCACCATACGTTTTCCATGAGGCCATTAAAAAATCCAGAAAACCGACATCGCGGATGCGGCGCAAATTGGTTAGCCCCATAAAATTGCGGGCTCCGGGAACAGTTGTTTGATCACTCATTTTTGTTCTCATATCGTCTAACAACCTCCCCTCCCTGCGTCGGGGAGGGGCTGGGGGAGGGGTAAGATGATCCCAAAAGACCCACCCCCTAACCCCCTCCCGAATCGGGAGGGGGAAACTAAATGCCACTTATCAGCAGTCTAGCATGAGTCAACCTATTCTGCGAAGTTTACGGGTCTAGAGAAACCATCCCCTACACCACCGCAAACCAGTACCGAAGTTTGACACAAATTCAATTTCATTATATGATGGCGAAATCGTTTTCGTAAGCGTTTCATTAGCACTGCCCACAACTCATGTCCATTACAATCGAAGATATTTCAAAACATCTGAACATATCTGTCTCCACCGTATCCAAAGCGCTCAATGGATATACGGACGTCTCTTCTAAAACCAAAGAGCGGGTAGCCATGGCTGCTCGGGAGCTGGGTTATCAACCCAGTGCGGCCGCGCGAAATCTCCGTCGCCAGCGTACCGACAAAATCGGTTTTGTCTTCAACAACTCCCTGATGTACATCGGCGATTACTTTGCCGAAATAATTGTGGGCGCCACCAGCGAAGCAGAGTCACAGGGCAACAATATCGTTCTCTATACCAACGAAGGGGATTCACCCGCCAGTTTGCAAAAACTCGTGCGCACTCGCGAGGTGGACGGATTTGTTCTGGTTTGGAATCACGTCCCCGCCCCCATCATCGACATGCTGCTCGCCGAGAGCGTTCCCTTTGTCATTCTCGGCCGGCGGGTTTCTCACCCCGCCGCCTCATTTATCGCCCCCGACAACTACCAGGGTGCGCTTCAATTAATGCAGCACCTTTACAATCTTGGCCATCGCCGCATCGGTTTTACAACCCGGCCGTCGATGGCCTATACCAACGAAGATCGATTTAACGCTTACAAAGATTTCCTGACCCAGGTCGATATTCCTGTCGATCCGGATTTAATCATCGAAACCAAAATTGAACCGCGCAGCGGCTATCAGGCCGCCAACCGGCTTCTCGATCTGCCAGACCCGCCAACGGCGATTTTCGCCTTTCACGATTATGTGGCCATTGACGCCCATCAGGCGATTTTGGATCGGGGGCTGCGCATCCCGCACGATGTGGCCCTGGCCGGTTTTGACGGGCTGCGAACGTCGCTGATCACGTCGCCGCCCATTACCACCGTCCGTCAGCCGCTGGTGGAAATCGGCCGGGCTTCGATTTCGGCCCTGCTGACCCTCATGCGGCAGGGAAACCACGCGCCCATTCAGCAAACCCTGCCGGTTAAACTGCAGGTCAGACAGTCAACGGCCGGATAATTTATTTTCCCGTGATCGAAAACGATTTCGGTTGACATAAAGGAAGAACAATGGCTCAACCACCCCAATCATCCCCCACTCAAAGCGACGGCTCGTCTACAAAGGTCACCCTCCAAAACAAAGGGGATTTGGGTCAAATCCTGTCCAGCAACCATCTGCCGGATAAACCGGCCATGAAGGGGTTTGATCCCAAATTTCGCGACCTGGTTGATTATATTATCAAAATCACCCACGAAATCTGGGAAGAGCGGGCGATTGGCAAGCTGTATGAGTATTACGGAACCAACATGATCATTCACACCGCCTCCGGAGATATTTACGGGCGGGAAAAGGTCATTGAGGCCTCAATTCAGGCGATGGCGGCCTTCCCCGACCGCCGTCTGTACGGCGATGAGGTAATCTGGCACGGGAACGATGAGGACGGCTACTTTTCATCTCACCGCCTGACCCACGAAGGCACCAACTGGGGCCATTCCGTTTATGGGCCGCCCACCGGTCAGCGCGTTTCATATCGCGCCATTGCTGAATGCGCCATCGTTGAAGGCGTCATTGTAGAAGAGTGGCTGGTGCGCGATGAACTCACCTTGATTCATCAGCTGGGGCTGGATGTATTTGAAACGGCCAACGTATTTGCGGCCGTTGAAAATGAGTTGGGGCTCACATTTTCCGTTCCCTCTGAGAAGGAGCGGCTGCGGGGGCAGCTGCCTCCCGCTTCCCTACCCCCCTGGGACTCCGCTGAATTTGACGTTGAGCGGTTTGTGCGTCAGGGGCTGCACGAGATCTGGAATTGGCGATTGCTTAATAAAATTCGCGATGTGTACGCCTCCCAGATCATCTGCGATTCGGCCAGCGGCCGCCGCTTCTACGGCCACAATCAAGTGATCAATTACGTTCTCTCCCTGCTGTCCCCTTTCCCTGATTTGGCTTTGCAGGTTGACCACGTTTGTGCCCTGCAGCAGGACGACCACACCTATCGCACCGCCACCCGCTGGTACTTAAGTGGCACCCATACCGGACCGGGGGTTTACGGCTCCCCGACCGGCCGCCCCATGCACACCATGGGGGTCACCCACCATCTGATCGAAAATGGAAAAATTATTCGGGAATGGACCCTTTTTGATGAGTTTGCCGTGCTCAAACAGCTCGCCCTCCCGCCGGGCGGCGAGCCCAATCTTTAAATCTCGTGGCCACAAATCGGCAGAATTTGCGGCCGCGTTGATTATTTTTGTGCTGAAATTTGAAACTTCATTCATAAGGAGAAGAATGACATGAAAAATCGTGCCGTCTTTGTGTTAGGAGCTCTAGCCCTGTTGGCGATACTGGCTGCGTGCCAGCCGCAGGTTGTAACGGAAACCGTGGAGGTCACCCGCGTGGTCACCGAAACAGAAACCGTGACGGAAACGATCACGGAAGAGATTGAAGTCACTCGCGTAGTCGAGGTTGAAGGGGAAACTGTCGTCGAAGAAGTCGTCATCATCGTTGACCCCACCGAATGTAACCTCGAAGGGCCAGCTGAAGCGGCCGTAATCAACATGATCGGCTGGTCGTTCCCGATTACCGATTTTTATGCTGAAGAGCTGGAAAAATGCAATCGCATCGACAATCTGACCGTCAACACCAGCCTGCTGGCCTCCGCTGATGCCCAGGAGCAGGTGCGGCTGGCGCTGTCGGCCGGTGGCGATTCTCCCTTTGATATCGTTCACGGGGCCAACGGTCAGGTCGCTGAATGGGGTGGACCCGGCTGGCTGCTTCCGCTAAACGATCTGGTTGAACAATATTGGGATGAATACAACCTGCAGGACATTCCGGAAAAAGCGTGGGAAGGGGTCACGTTTGAGGGAAACATTTACGGCGTACCCATCGTGGGCAACACGCTCCATCTGATTTATCGTCAGGATATCTTTGACGAGCTGGGTCTGGAACCACCTGAAACTTATGCGGACGTCATCGAGGTCTGCAATGCGATTGGTCTGGACAATCCGGATTACGACATGCCGTTTACGGTCAACCTGTCGGCCGGTTGGGCGTGGGAGATTGAATTTTTCCAGATGCAGCGGGCGTTTGGCGGCCAATTTTTGGATGAAAATAACATGCCCACGTTTAACGATCAGACCGGTGTCGACGCGGTTAACCTGCTGCTAGAGGTTGCCGATGCGTGCATGGGCGTGGATGGCTATACATTTAGCCTGAACGATCAGGAAGTAGCCGTCCAAATCGGAACGCTTCCGGCCACCAACATGTGGGCCAGCCGGGCGGCCAATATGAGCGACCCCGAGCGCACCGACCTGGGCGATGTGATCGCCTACGCTCCTGCTCCGCGCGCTACGGCCGACGGTCCGCGTGCCGGTTCCGCCTGGAACGATTACTACATGATCCCGGCCAACACCACCAACGACCCCGACCTTATTTTCCGCATTATCATGGAAGCGGCCGATGAGCGCAGTCAGCGGGACGCGGCCGAGGTTGGCATGGCCACCCGCCTGTCCGTGGCCGAATTTGGCGGCCCTTACCTGGCGGCCGCCGGTCAAACGGTAGCCGAAGGAATCGGTATTTACGACAAGAAACCGGCCGTGGCCATTGTGCGCGCCAAGCTGGGTGAATTTCTGCCGCTGGTCGGTACCGGGGAATTAACCGCTCAAGAAGCCCTGGACGCGGCCGCTGAGGCGTACATCGAAGAAGCCACAGCACAAGGTTATATTGACGGCTAGCATTATTCTGGTGCCGGGTCTCATTAAGGAGACCTGGCACTCCCTTTTTTCATGACTGCTCGGCAGCAGCCAGATTGATTGTCGAGACGAAGCAAGGAGACAGATCGATCATGAGACGAATTACCTTTTTTCAATTTGCTGCCCCCAGCATCATTATCATGGTGCTGCTCATGGTCATTCCGCTCGTCATGGCCATCTGGCTGGGGATGCAGTTCATGACGTTTACCAACATTAATACGCCCCAGTTTGTTGGCCTGCAAAATTATATCGACGTCTTGAGCGATGCTCGATTTTGGCAATCTTTCCGCTTCACCGCCTTATTTATCAGCCTGGTGGTGCCCGCTCGCCTCGTTCTTGGCTTCTTTTTTGCCCTCATGCTGGATCAGGTTTCAAAATTTACGCGAGGCATTTATCTCTCAATTTTTTTACTGCCGTTTATCATCGTGCCCGTGGTCGGCACCCTGATGTTTAAACAGCTGTTTGAACCTTCCGGCTTAATAACCTACCTTTATCAAACCTTGCTCGAAACCCGTTTTCGCTACAACGAGTTAACCGTTAAGTCGCTCATCATTATTCACGGGATCTGGCTGGGTACCCCCTTTGCTCTCGTCACCTATTTTGCCGGTTTGCAAACCCTCCCTCAGGATCTTTTGGAAGCCGCTTCGATTGACGGGGCCAGCCGCTTACAAAAGATTCGCAACATCGTAATCCCCCACGTGCGCTCCCTGACAATTCTGATTTTGCTTATCTCCATCATGGATACCTATCGCATTTTTGACAGCGTTTTTGTCTTAACGGAGCTCAATCCGATTTACAAGGCTGATACGATCATGACCTACAACTTCCAAACCGCAATTACCGTGCAGCGGTTGGGTAAAGCCAATGCCATGTCGATCTTGACCGTTATTGGCATCATGATTGTTTTAATTCCCAATCTCATTCAATCTTATCGAGAGCAAATAGAGGAGCGTTAACCATGGAAAAAATTAACAATCCACTTGGCCGCGTTTTTATACACGCCTCCTTGATTTTATTCGCCATTTTTAGCGCGATTCCCTTTTTCTGGACAACCCTGCAATCGTTTAAAACATTAAAAGACGCCAATTCACGAACGCCCAAAATATTTTTTACGCCTACCTGGGAAAATTATCAGGAATTATGGCTGCGATCGGTGCCGGAAAACGGGGCCGCGATCGCTTATTTTTTGCTTGTCGCCGTGGTTATTCTCGTCTGCCTGCTGCTGTTTGCAGAATACATGGTGCTCCCAAACAGCGTTGTTTACACGATTTCCGGTCTGGGATTTGTGGCCTTATTGTGGATGATTCCCCAGCTGGTGGACACCGCCAAATTCTACGATTATTTTATCAATACCATCATCGTCACGGTGGGAACCATTATCGTATCGATTACCATCGGGAGCCTGGCCGGGTATTCGCTGGCCCGCTATACCGGGTTTGCCAGCGTGGTTATTCTTATAGCGGCTCTGGCCTTTCGTGCCCTGCCGCGCCTGGCTTTTATCTTGCCGTACTACTGGATTGGGGCCGCCACCAATTTACTCGACACGCGCTTCCTGGTCATTTTGACCCTGGTGGCCGTCAATCAACCGTTTACGATCTGGATGCTGCGCAGCTTCTTTATGGAGATCCCCAAAGAGCTGGAGGAATCGGCCCAGGTTGACGGGGCCAATCGTTTAACCGCCTTTCGGAAAGTTATTATTCCCATTATGTGGCCGGGAATTATTTCCACGGCGCTGTTTTCGCTGCTCCTGGCGTATAACGAGTTTTTGCTCGTGCGGCTTTTAACCCAAACCAACTGGACCCTGCCCGTGGCCATCTCCCGCTTTACCGGAGGTGAAGACCCGCGTCACCTGACGCTGGCCGCGGCCGCTTCAGTTTCAGCAACCATCCCGATTATGCTGGTCATCCTGTTTTTCCAGAAAAATCTGGTCAAGGGTCTGGCGGCCGGGGCCGTTAAAGGGTAGAGCGCGATCAAAGTGAGCAGCTATCAACAGGCCAAAGCACTGGTGCGGAAATACTTTACAGAGCTGGAGAAGGCATCAGCAGATGAAGCTGCGGCCGTTTTGAAAAAATACACCAGCGATCATTACCTCTGGCGCGGCGTTTACCCCTTTCGCGAACAGTTTGGGGCGGACGCGGTCGCCAATGTATTTTGGAAACCGCTCAAACAATCGCTCCGGCGCATGCAGCGGCGACAGGATATTTTTATCGCCGGCACCAACGAAATCAGCGGCGAAATCTGGGTGATGTCGATGGGTAACTTTATGGGGCTTTTTGACGCCGGCTGGCTCGGCATTCCCCACACCCGCAAAATCGCCAACCTGCGCTACGCTGAATTTAGCTGTGTCGAAGAAGGGAAAATCACCCAAACCGGTCTCTTTGTCGATCTGATCGGGCTGATGGTCCAGGCTGGGACGTATCCCCTGCCGCCGTCGACCGGCGTCTACTTTAACTATCCGGGACCCCGCACGCATGATGGCCTCCTATACGAAGATGCGCCCGCAGAAGAAGGGATTAAAACGCTGAACCTGGTCAACAAAATGGTTGGCGATCTCGATAAACTCAACCGCAGCGGCTCGATGGGCTGCCCCCCGGAAGTGCTGGAACGCACCTGGTCACCGGACATGTTGTGGTACGGTCCGGCCGGGATCGGGGCCACCTATACCATCCCCCGCTATCAGGAGCAGCATCAGCTGCCGTTTCGGGAAAATCTCGATGATAAAAAATTCCACGGCCATGTTTGCCGCTTTGCCGAGGGACATTTTGCCTGTTTTTTTGGGTGGCCAAATTTATCCAACCGGCCGATCGGCGGCTTCCTGGGGCTGCCCGGCAGCAGCGTCAATGCGGAAATGCAGGTGGTTGACGTTTATCGGCGAGAAGGGGATTTGCTGGCCGAAAACTGGGTGCTTATCGACCTGGTGTATTGGCTAAAACAGCAGGGGCTGGATGTGTTAAACCGAACTCAATCAATAACCAATAACCAATAACCATTGGTCAATTATCAATAATCAATGGTCAATTATCAATGGTCAATCGTCAATGAAACAGGATATCCATCTACACCATAAACAGTGGTTTGGGCGTTTACGAGCCGCCCT
>JASJCR010000179.1 GCA_030065875.1 Ardenticatenaceae bacterium
GCCCCCACCACAGTCGATGATATAGGGCTGATCATCGACAATCACAGCCGCCGACGATTGGTATTTGTGCGGCAGACAGGAGGGGCTGCCGGTGCCGAGTAAAATGACTTTTGTGCGTGATTTTGGCATATCTTGTTTATCTGCGTAATCTGCGGACATTTCTTTTTCTAGCTCGCTTAATCTTTACCCCGCAATTGCGGCTTTTTTCTGCCAGAGGACGTTATTCGGCCGTCGAGCGCTGCAAAAATTCGCGCACTTCATCCATATATTGGGTGCGATCGTGATTTTTGAAAAGAGCCATCGACATGCGCACCGGATCACCAAAGAAGTAATACTCATAATGGGTTTGCCGTGCGGCAAATGCGGAAAGGGCGGTATCCCAGGCAAGACGAAAGAGGGGAATGCGGTCGACCGCCTCCTGCCTGGCGCTTTGGTAGTAGCGATTAATTTCTTCGGACAGGGGGCCGCTAACATCGGCCGCCGTGGGCATCGCCACCAGCCCGCTGGCCCCCAACTTCTTAATGATGTCGATCATATCCGAGTAGAGGTGCGGGTATAGATTGCGGGCCGCATCGAGCGGATTTTTAGCGGGGGTCATTACCCCATAATCGTTTGGCTCCGCCTGCATTTCGGCCGCAAAGCGAAACGCCTTCATCGTTTCCAGGTTAATCCATATTTTTGAGATTTTTTCCTGCACGTGCTGAAACTTTTCGATGCCGATCGAATCCACCAGCAGCGAGGCTAGACCGAGCAAATACTCTGTTTTGGCGATGTTTTTGCACACCACCTGGTGAGCCATATGCCAGATGGTGCCGGTGGCGGCATAGGCCTGATTGCAGATGTCGACATCACGATAGAGAAAAACCCGTTCCCAGGGTACAAATACGTTGTCAAAAAAGACCACCGCATCCATTTCTTCATAGCGAGAGCTGAGGGGATGGTCGTAGTGAGAGCGGCCGTAATCGAGGGTTTCCCGGCACTGGAATTTTAAACCAGGCGCGTCATTGGGGAGGGCGAACCCGAAGGCATACGGAGCATCTTCAGCGGTGCTGCGCAGCAGGGTTGATGGAAACACCATAATTTCATCGGAGATCGGCAGCGTGGCCAACATCCGCGCACCGTGAATCACAATCCCGGCATCGGTTTCCTTTTTGATCCGCGCAGCCAAAAAAGGGTTTTTTTGTTGGGCTGCCCCAACGGCGCGGTTGATTTGGGGGTTGATGAGGGTGTGGGTCAGCGACAAATCATTTTCGCGGAGATAGGCCAGATAATTCTTCATATTTTCCGCAAAATGAGGCCCCTGGATTGCCAAAAAGTCAGCGCTGCCGCCATAGCCGGCGATGGCGCGATTGAGGTAATCCGGCATGCGCCCCATCATGCCGGCGGTGAATTTTGCCCGTTTGAGCATCGTATCGCCGATTTGCTGCAGCTGTGTCCGGGTTTGGGGGACCATAAAGGTGCGATTGACGGGATCTCCCGTCGTTGGAGATTCGTATAGTGAGCTTTCTTTGTGCACCCACTGATGATCATACAGAGAGGCCAGGCTTTTTACCACGCGGCAAATACCAGGTTCGGTGGTGATGTCTTCTACTTTTTGGCCGCGATGATAAAGCGTGGGCGGCCGGTTTTTTAAACGGTCAATCACTTGCTGGGCGGTTCGGGCGGGCATCTGTTTCTCCTATTCTTTATAAATTCCCCCACCTCAATCCTCCCCCAGCGGGGGAGGGCCTCTCCTCCCAATGGGAGGGAAATGAGGGGAGGGTTAGGCATCATAATGTTCCGGTCAAAGCGTTGTCTTTTTTGTTTGACTAACCACTATTATAGTCGTCAATGACGTTCAAATTTAAAACGATATAATTGTATGACCTTCCTAAATTAAAATGTGAGGCAAATATGTCAAAACCAACATTTAAATGGGCCGATCCCTTTTTGCTCGACGATCAGTTGACGAGTGAAGAACGCATGATTCGCGATTCAACCCGCGAATTTTGCCAGGATCGCTTAATGACCCGCGTTCTTGAAGCAAACCGGCACGAAACGTTTGACCGGGCTATTTTTAACGAAATGGGGGAAATGGGTCTTCTCGGTTCAACCATTCCCGAAGCGTACGGCGCGGCCGGCTTAAATCACGTCTGTTATGGCTTGATCGGGCGCGAGGTGGAGCGGGTCGACAGCGGCTATCGCAGCACCATGAGCGTGCAGAGCTCGCTGGTGATGTATCCGATCTTCACTTATGGCACCGAAGCCCAGCGGCAGAAGTACCTGCCCCGCCTGGCCAGCGGTGAATGGGTGGGGTGCTTTGGATTAACGGAACCGAACCACGGCAGCGATCCGGGCAGTATGGAAACGCGTGCCAAAAAAGTGGATGGGGGTTGGATTCTACACGGCAATAAAATGTGGATCACCAATTCACCGATAGCTGATGTGTTTATCGTTTGGGCCAAAGTGTTTGACTGGCCGGAAGAAGCGGACGGGACCATTCGTGGTTTTATCCTGGATAAAGGGATGAAAGGGTTAAGCGCCCCCAAAACCGAAGGGAAATTTAGCCTACGGGCTTCCGTGACAGGCGAAATTGTGATGGATGAGGTGTTTGTGCCGGATGAACAATTGATGCCCAACGTCAAGGGGCTCAAAGGACCCTTTGGCTGTTTGAACAAGGCTCGGTACGGCATTTCCTGGGGGGCTTTGGGTGCCGCTGAGTATTGCTGGCATGCCGCCCGCCAATACACCCTCGATCGCATTCAGTTTGGCCGGCCGCTGGCGGCGACACAGCTCATCCAGCTAAAGCTGGCCAATATGATGACGGAAATTTCCATCGGACTGCAGGCGGTTCTGCGCGTCGGCCGGCTGTTGGATGAAGGCAAGGCCACCCCGGAGATGATCTCTCTCGTGAAACGCAACTCCTGCGGCAAGGCACTGGATATCGCCCGGATGTCGCGAGATATGCACGGCGGTAACGGCATCTCAGATGAGTTTCACGTGATTCGCCACGTCATGAATTTGGAGGCGGTCAATACCTATGAAGGGACTCACGACATTCACGCGCTGATTCTCGGCCGGGCTCAAACGGGAATTCAGGCGTTTATGGCCTAAACCTCCCCATCTCTTATCCCTCCCCTCAATCCCCTCCCATTGGGAGGGGAAGCAGGCATCCTCCCCTCTTGGGGGAGGATTGAGGTGGGGGATAGGGGGAGCGTTTATGACCCAACTTCTTCAAGGAAGGGGGCTTATCTGGATGATTTCAGGCGTAGACCGCTTCAACCGGCCATTCCTGCACGCCGGTGGCAATAAAGCCCCAGTCTATTTCACTTTCTTTGCTCAAAAGGGGCAAATCGGTGCGCAGCAGATGGGGATATTTTTGCGAAGCGCCGCAATTATAAAAGACAACCTGCTCGTGGGGTTGAATCCACCCTTCAGCCGCCAGCATTTCGGCGGCCCCCACACAGGCGGCCGCTTCCGGACCGACAGATATGCCTTCGTTTGAGGCGGCCAGACGCATAAACTCCTGAATCCGATCTTCTTCAACGGCTACCGCCCGGCCGTGACTGGCCCGTACCGCATCGAGGATCATGAAGTCGCCCACGGCGGCTGGCACGCGTAAACCGCTGGCCACCGTCGCCGCCCCGTCAAAGAAGTCGGCAAACCGCTGGCCGCTTTCATACGCATTGACGATGGGGCTGCATCCTTCAGATTGAACGGCAACCATACGCGGCATTTTGTCAGATTTTAGCCAACCCATCTCTTTGAGCTCATGGAATGCTTTCCACATGCCGATTAAGCCGGTACCGCCACCGGTTGGATAGAGAATGACGTCCGGCAGCTCCCACTGAAACTGCTCCGCCAGCTCCAGCCCCATTGTTTTCTTCCCCTCGATGCGATAGGGTTCTTTTAATGTCGAGAAGTCAAACCATCCCATCACTTCTTTGCCGGCCTGCACAATTTTGCCGCAGTCGGTTATCAACCCGTCAACGAGAAAAACCCTGGCCCCGGCCATGGCGCATTCATACTTGTTGATATCCGGAGTGTCGGCCGGCATAAAGACATACGCCTCCATTCCGGCACGAGCGGCGTAGCTGGCCATCGCGCCACCAGCGTTCCCGGCCGTGGGGATGGCCACTCGCTGGATGCCAAATTCATTGGCCATGGTTACGGCTGCTGAAAGTCCGCGCGATTTAAAACTGCCGGTTGGCAGCTGTGATTCATCTTTTACCCAAAAATTATGCAGGCCAAGTGCCTGCCCCAGGCGGGGCAAATGCATCACGGCCGACATCCCTTCACCTAAAGAGACAATGGATTCATCGTGTTGGGGGGGGAGAAGCTCTCGATAGCGCCACATGGTGGCCGGCCGCCGACACAGCATTTCTTTGCTCATGTGAGCTTTTACCGCGTCGAGATCGTATCTGACCCACAAAGGGCGACCATTGTGCAGCGTCTGCACCGTACCGGCCGGCAGCTTCGTGCCGTCAATTGCGCTTTCCAAATGGGTAACAAATGATGTCATGGGGGGCCTCCATATCTTGTTCAACTTCTGATGAGAGTTTAATGGAGGGAGTATCATCATTCAAGACAATAATTTTGATACTTACAATAGATATCATCTATGTTATGGCTGTTCTGATTGGCATAGGAGTTTAGTAATAGTTGCGTAATATTCTCATAAGATTCCTGTAAGGGTTTATGCCTATGGTTGTTCAGTGACCCCTTAATCCGATTTTTACTGGATAACCATTCGCTTAAATCTCACAGGAGAAAATAATGACGCAAATTGAATTTTCCCATTATTCCCCACCTATGCCATCTGGTCGTAAAGAACTCATTTTTCCTTATCCCCCTCAACCCCCTCAGTCAGATTCTTTCAAGCAAAAATCAACGTGGATATTTAACAAAGAAGCCTTAGCCGGTTTATCGCTGGCCGATCAGATTTTGTTTGAGCAATTTGGTCAGGGTCCGCAGATGGCGGTGCCATATGCGGCCATTCATCATCCGTTTGAAATGCAGGCGGCCGCCCAGCCGGAGGGCACCGCGGCCCATCATCTGGAAGAATCGATTTCCTATCGGGAGTTAAACCGGCAGGCCAACCGTCTGGCGCGGCGTTTAGCTGAGCTGGGCGTTACCAATGGAGATACGGTGGCCTTATTTGTCCAGCGGTCGATCCCCATGCTGATTGGTTTGCTGGCCTCGTTAAAAGTAGGGGCGGCCTACGTGCCTCAAGATGTTGGGGTTGTGCCCAAAAAACAGCTGCAGCACATCATTGAGGCGGCCGACAGCCAGGTTATTCTGACTCTGTCGGCGTTCAGGGACCGGGTTCCGGTTCCGGCTGGGCACGAGTGCCTGGCGATTGATGAGATCATGGATGAGCCTCTGGAAAAACCGGCCGCTTATGACGGCCCATTTTTAGCGGATCGCGAGGTTGAAAAAGATGACCGCTGCTTTATCCTCTTCACCTCTGGCACAACCGGAAACCCCAACGGAGTGCAGGTCACCCATGGCAACGTGGGCAACATTTTGTTGACGAAGCCGGGCAATCTGGGGATGCGGCCCGGTTTGCGGGTCGCTCAAATTTTGAGCATCTCGTTTGACATGGCCGCGTGGGAGATTTTAGGTGCGCTGGCGCACGGGTCCACTTTGGTGATTCGTGGAAAAGCGTTTCAGCCAATTGTAGAAAGTGTCGATGTGATTATCGCCACCCCGACGATTTTGGGCTCGCTTGATGCGGACCGCTGCCACCAGGTAAAAACGGTGGCTGTGGCCGGAGAGCCATGTCCTCGACCGCTGGCTGACAAGTGGTCTTCATTTTGCCGATTTTATAATTCTTGCGGACCGACCGAAACGACGATTATCAACACCGCTCAGCATTATCACCCGATCATGGAGCGGCTGACAATCGGTAAACCAACACCCAACAACAGTGTCTATGTGCTGGATGAAAATCGGCAGCCGCTGCCGATTGGAGAAATTGGTGAGATGTGGGCCGGCGGAGATTGCGTCACGGCTGGCTACCTTAAAAACCCAGATTTAAATGCAGAGCGGTATGTCGACGATCCATTTTTGGGCGGCGGCCGCAAAATGTTCCGCACGCGCGATCTCGGCCGGTGGACCCCCGATGGGGATTTGGAACATTACGGCCGGACCGATGATCAGGTTAAGGTGCGCGGTTTCCGGGTCGAACTGGATTCTGTTTCCCGGGTGATTGAATCAACCCCGTCATGCACAAAAGCAGTGACGCTCAAACTTGACAGCCGTCACCTGGTGGCGTTTGCCAACCCGGCCGCGGTGGATGTGGAAGCCGCAAAGAAGGCCATCGAAAAAAATCTTCCTTATTACTGTATGCCCTTATTTATTCTGCCTATGGACAGCTTCCCGATGACCAGCCGTGGCAAAGTCGACAAGCGAACCTTGATGAAAATGGCGATCAATCATCAGGCGCAAATGGAACAACTGCCGGCTGTGGAGGAGGCAGCATCATGATAAAAACCACAGTAACTATCGAGGGTGCCGGGCGACAGGTTGGCCAACACCAATCTGTCCCGGCCGAAACCTCTTCGCTGCCGCAGCAGCAAGCGCTGCTGCGCCGGGTCTTTAAACACCGGCTGCTGATGCATTACCATCGGCTGATTGCGGTTGTTGTGTTGGTCAATGCTCTGGTCGGCTGGTACGGCTTTGTTGAAGGGAATTGGTTAACGGCCGACGGCTTTTCTCTGGCCGCCCTTTCCAATCTCGTTGTCATTAATATTTCGCTGGCTATCCTGATTCGCCAGCAGTACGTGATCAACTTCTTGTTCTGGGCGGCCACAAGTGCACCGACCAGCTGGCCGCTGTCGATTCGGCGAATATTGGGTAAGGTTTACCACTTTGGTGGAATTCACGTTGGCGGGTCGATCATGGGAACTGTGTGGTTTGCCGTTCTCGTGGGGGCGATGACCGCTCAATTTCTAAACGGATCTGCGGCCGTGTCGATTGGCCTGCTGACGATCACGTACAGCTTGTTGGTGCTCCTGCTTCTCATCATCGCTTTGGCTTTACCGCAATTTCGAGCCCGCTATCACGATTATTTCGAGCTGGCCCATCGTTTTGGAGGCTGGGCGGCGTTAATTTTATTTTGGGTGCAAACAATCATGTTTACAGCTGCCCGGCCGGGGGACCTTTCTCTGGCCGCAGATTTGTTTAACTCACTCGGATTTTGGCTCCTGTGTTTGGTGACCTTCAGCGTGGTCCTGCCGTGGCTGCGCCTCAGGAAAGTGGCGGTCGAAATCGAAAACCCGTCCTCTCATGTGGCCCTGGTGCGTTTTGACCATGGGGTGACTCCTTTTGCCGGCTCATCCACGGCCGTAAGCCGCAGCCCGTTAACCGAGTGGCATTCGTTTGCCAATGTTCCCGCCCCAGGTGAAGAGGGATTTAGGCTAACGATTTCCCGGGCGGGCGACTGGACCGGGTCGTTTATTGATGATTTGCCTGAGAAAGTGTGGGTGAAAGGAATCCCCACGGCCGGAGTTGGCAATATCGACAAATTGTTTAAGCGGGTGGTGTGGATCGCCACCGGCAGCGGAATTGGCCCAACCCTGCCCCATCTGCTTTCGCAGGAAGTGCCGGCCAGGCTGGTGTGGTCAACCCGCTCACCCCGGAAAACCTATGGGGATCAGCTGGTTGACGAGATTTTGGCCGTCCAGCCGGAAGCTTTGATTTGGGACACCTCTGAACTTGGCCGGCCGGATTTGGTCCAGCTGGCCTATGAGGCGGTTCAGGAATTCGACGCGGAAGCGGTGATTTGCATATCAAACAAAAAACTGACTTGGCAGGTGGTGTACGGGATGGAAAACCGCGGGATTCCCGCGTATGGCGCGATTTGGGACTCGTGATAGGTGATGGGTGATAGGTGATGGGTGATAGGTGATGGGTGATAGGTGATGGAGGGATTGACATAAAGTGAAACATTGTTTATCCTGGCCAACACCCAACACCCAACACCCAACACCCAACACCCAACACCCAACACCCAACACCCAACACCCAACACCCAACACCCAACA
>JASJCR010000014.1 GCA_030065875.1 Ardenticatenaceae bacterium
GCGGCTTAATGAAATTAACATAATTATTTCTTAACTCAAGTTGGGACCATACTTTCCCGATGAATTCCTGAATGCCACTGGACGAGATTCCTCGCTGCGCTCGGAATGACAGGGGTTAGGGCAGCAACTTGGGTTATTACTTAAGAAAACAGCCGCGGATAGCCCGGATTAGCCCAGAGTTTTTCTTCTAATCTGCGAAAATCTGCGTAATCTGCGGACTCTTCTTTTAGAGTAGAAAACATTAGTGATCATGATAAACTATGACCAAAAAAATTAGAATTATCGGTATTCCTCTCGATTTGGGTCAAGCTCGTCGAGGGGTAGACATGGGGCCCAGCGCCCTCCGCTACGCGGAGTTAGACACCAACCTGCGCGCTCTGGGTCACGACGTGGAAGATATCGGCAATATCGAAACTCCGGTGCGCGACACCCTACCGGAAGCTGGCGGATTGAGTTATCTACCGTCTGTGGTGGCCGCCTGCGAGCAGGCATATGAATTCGGCCGGAAGGCGATTGCAGACGGGTGTGTGCCCGTCTTTCTCGGAGGGGATCACTCCCTGTCGGCCGGAACCGTGGGTGGGGTCACCCACGACGAGCCGTGCGGGGTTTTGTGGATTGACGCCCATGGTGATTGCAACACGCCGGAAACATCGCCGAGCGGCAATCTTCACGGCATGCCCCTGGCGGCGCTCCTGGGCCACGGGGCGGACGAACTGGTTAACGTTGGCCGGGCCGGCCCCAAAATTGACCCCTCACAGGTTATTTTGATCGGCATCCGCGACCTCGACCAGCAAGAAAAACAGTTTGTGAGAGATAGTCGCATGGGGGTCTACACCATGCACGAAATCGACGAACGGGGGATCGCGACGATCGCCAAGGAAGCGTTAACGCGCCTCAGCCGCTTTTCTCGGCTGCACGTCAGCCTCGATATGGACAGTATGGACCCCCGACCGGCACCCGGAGTAGGCACCCCGGTAAAAGGGGGCTTTAACTATCGAGAGGCCCATTTGCTCATGGAAATCATCTCGCGAGAATCCCATGTTGGGTCGATAGACGTGGTGGAAATCAACCCGATTTTGGATGATCGCAACCAAACCAGCGAAGTGGCCGTGGAGCTCGTGGCCTCGCTGTTGGGTAAATCTATTTTATGAGTTTTAATTAGCACTGACTCAGCCTTCGACAAGCTCAGGCATCGTCTTTGGAGAGTCATGAAACCCACTCTTAGCCATGAGGTATTGTGAATCAACAAAACAAATTCGAAAATCCCGAGTTCTTAAAGACAAATCAGTACAAAGATGCTCAAAACCTCAAGGCCCGCATCGCCCTTCACAGCCGGTATACGGTAGCCAAACAGGATTGGTCCCCCTGGGTTTTTGACCATCTCAAACTCAAATCGGGCGAGCAAATTCTCGAGTGTGGCGGTGGTTCCGGGCTCCTGTGGCGAAAAAACATCGGCCGCATACCGGCCGGCTGCCAGATAACCTTTACCGATCTTTCAGCGGGGATGATTGCGGAAGCGCAGAGCGCTCTGGCTGAATCCGGTTTTGAGTTTTCTTTTCAAACCGCAGACGTGATGGATTTGCCGTTCCCCGATCACTCTTTTGATGTCGTGGTTGCCAACCACATGCTGTATCACGTGCCCGATCGGGCGCAAGCGCTGGCGGAAATTACTCGAGTGCTTAGGCCGACCGGCCGCTTTTTTACCGCCACCAACGGGAAAAATCATTTAAAAGAGCTTCTGGAACTGGGTGTTAATCTATTCCCACCTGCCCCAACACCACAAACCGTCAGCAGGCTGCGCTTTTCGCTGGAAAACGGCCGAGGGCAGTTAGAGCCGTTTTTTAAGCAAATTCAGCTGCACCTGTACAACAGCCATCTGGCCGTGTCTGAAATCGATCCCATTCTCAATTATTTGGGTTCCACAATCGATGGCCAAGAGGCGTTAACTTCAGAAAGACAGTCCCAAATCATCGAGCAGATCAGCAAAGAAATTCGCCAAACCGGGTCCTTTTATATTTCCAAGTCAAGCGGCATGTTTGAAGCGTCCCAACCAATCACCCATCTCTAGCTTTCCCCCATCAACCTCCCCCGTTCCCTTCAAGCTGTCGCCTCCCCTTCTCATACCCTACGACCAGGCCACGGCGTCATAAAAACGGCGTGATGAGTCGGAACTCAGGGGGTTGTTTTGGTTTATAGTCGATATATCTTATTTATCGATTGGAGAAATGTCTTATGGACGCGAAAAAAGGAAAAAACAGAATATGGGCGGCTGCGTGCTTGCTGGCAGCCCTCTTTTTGCTGGTGGCCTGCCAACCGGAGCCTGACCCGATCGTCGTGGTTCCCACGACGGCCCCGGGCTTGGCAGATACGGTTACCGTAGAGCCGGATCCAACCGTTGAACTGGCCACCCAGACACCGGTTGAGCAGCCCTCGGCCGTTCCGCCGACCACTTCCGCAGGCGGTGAAACCGTCACCCAAACGCCGGTTGAGCAGCCCACCATCACCCCGGCACCGACTGAAATACCACCAACACCATCCACCGCTCCTGCGGGTGTCGATACGGCCGTGCAGTTTCAGCCGGGCACAACCGGAGCCGTCATCACCGGCGGGGTCATTCCCGGTGTTTTTGACAAATACAGATTGGTGGCCCAGGCTGAACAGCTGATGACGGTCGAGCTCGTCTCCACCAATCCGAATGCCACCTTTACCCTGATTGCTCCCAGCGGTGGTGCCCCCCTAGTGTACGCCGACGCCGGTTTTCTCCCCACGAATTTCGAGGGGGTTTTGCCGGAAAGCGGAGAGTACCTAATCGAGATTTATTCGACGGTTGATGCCGCTGATTATGAACTGCGCGTTGAAATTAAAACCCTTGCTGATCCCTCAGACATGGCCAGCAGCGGGTACCGCCTGATGGAAACCCAGGTTATTGGTGATTATCAAGCTGAAATATGGGCCAAAACCGATAATGAAGGCGCCCTGTTCATTGGTGAAAGCATCGGCCTGCTCAAACAGGGGGAAACGGTTGTGGCTCAAGTTGATTATGCGAAGTCATTCGACCCCCTGTCCGGCACCGATATCAACGGCACCGGCACCCCCGATATCCTCTTTGAAGGGTACACAGGCGGCGCCCACTGCTGTTTTTCCCTCGACATTTTTGATTTAGGCACCACGGCCGTTAACGTACTCTCTTTGGACTCGGGAAATTGCGGCGCCAACCCGGTTGATCTGGATGACGACGGGATTTACGAAATCGCCACCTGCGATGATTCCTTTGCCTATCGCTACTGCGCTTATGCCGGTTCACCCGCTGTGGCCAGCTATCTGACCTTCTTAGATGGGCGCTATCAGGCGGCCGCTCCCAACGATCTGTCGCTCTATACCGAGCAGATCGAGCAGATGACCACTTGGCTCGACCAAAGCGAGGGCGAACCGTTTGGTTGGGATAACACCAACAAATGTGAAGTTTTGGGATTATCGCTCATTTATCTCTACACCGGCCGGCCGGCCGAAGGGCTTCAGGTGTTGGAAACTTACTATAACGGGTCCGATTTGCCGTTTTTCTGGGCCGATATTCTGAAGGTGATCAACGGCAGCGAACTGTATGTGCCGGCTGGTGATTTTCCCGATGCCGGGTTCCCAGATTACTATCAGATGACTCACGCTTCGACGTGCGGAGAAACAAGAAACGACGTGATTTTTACCACAAGCGGGCAAGATCGATGTGATGCGTCGGCCGCCAGACAGCCGCTATTTTGGCTAAGCGATCGGCTGACCGGCCCCCCGATCATCAGTCTGGATGAAACGCTGCAGGCTGTGCCAGATGGATGCACGACGGAGTGCCGTTTTGACATCGTTTCCTTTTCAATGAGTGGAGAAGTGGTTCATGGAGAACTCCGGTTTATCAATGAAGATGGCTCTCCCACGGCCATCCAGCGTTTTAACCTCGAGGGGCAGCCGGTGAGCGAAAAATGGTCGCTGCGCGGCGATCTAAGCTGGGAACAGCGATAAAGTGATTTTGCAGGAGGGGAATTTTCAACCAGCAGCGGATTTCATGGATTGACTCTGAATTTTCTTCTATAATCTGCGAAAATCTGCGTAATCTGCGGATATTTATTTCATAAAACATTCTGTAAACTACATAAACACAAGGAACAGAAAAGGCACAAATCAACAAGTTTTGTGTCTTTTCAGTATTTGTGGTGAAATAAAAAGATGAGTTTCCAACACATCTCTCAATTTGTAACCGAAAAAATGGCCGAGCATCGCCTTCCAGGGGTGAGTCTGGGCATCCTGCTAGATGATCAAAGCGAAATCTTGACCTTTGGGGTAACCAATGTCGATCATCCGCTGCCCGTTACGGCGGATACCCTCTTCCAGATCGGCTCGAACACCAAAACAATGACCGCCACCATAATGATGATGCTGGCAGAACGGGGGCAGCTCGATCTCGATGCTCCCATTCGTACCGTATTGCCCGATTTTCGCGTTGAGGATGAAGCGGTTTCGGCCGCAGCCACCATTCGGCAGCTGGTAACCCATTCCACCGGGTGGGTTGGGGATCACTTCATTGAAACCGGAAAAGGGGCCGATGCGGCAGCCAAATACGTACACTCCATGAAAGGGTTACCACAGTTAGCACCGCCGGGGTTCACCTATTCGTACAACAACAGCGCCTTTGCCGTGGCCGGGCATCTCATTGAAAAATTGACCGGTCAGCCGTACGAAAAGGCGATCGAGGCGATGCTGTTTGGACCATTGGGCATGAATGACAGCTTTATCGATATGGCCGACGTGATGCTGCGTCGCTTTGCCGTGGGTCATCTGGTCATGCCGGATGAGCCGGTAACGGTTGATTCACCTTGGCCGCTGCCCCGGGCCATGCATGCGGTGGGGGCGGTGGCCTCATCGGCCGTTGATATGTTGACGTACGCTCGCTTTTACTTAAACCAGGGGAGTACCGATTCAGGGGAAACGCTCATTTCACCTGAGGGGATGCGCATGTTGTGGACCCCTCAATTTTATTTTGATGGCTCGACGGCGGATGATGCCGCGGCCGGACCGGCCGTGGCCCACAGCTGGTTTGTCGATCAGGATGGCGGATTGATCAGCTATCGTCACGGTGGGCAGACGGTTGGCCAGCTCTCTTCATTTAAGATTATTCCAGCCAGGCGGTTCGCCTATATTTCAATGACCAACGGCAGTTCGGGAAATTTATTCAATGCTGAACTCGAAACGTTTTTGCTAGAGGAGCTTTGTCAAATCAAACGGCCGGACCCACAGCCGATAGCTTCCACCGAAAAACAAATCAATGAAACCCTGGGTCGCTATTCCCGGCCGATGGTCGACCTGGAAATCGAACTTCGAGATGATCAGCTGTGGATGCAGCTGATCCCCAAACAGGGGTTCCCTACGGCCGATGATCCGGTCCGCCCACCGACCCCTTGGTTTCAAATCGAGTTTTTGCCAAACGATACCTTTATCGCCGTTGGGGGACCGCTAAACAATTATCAGGGGCAAATCATTCGCAAAGAAGATCAATCAATCGGGTGGATACGCTTTTCCAACCGCATTCACCCAAAAATTTGAGAGTAATCGATTAACCAGCGCAGTTATTCCAATTGTCGACAAAATCCTGAAAGGTCTCTGTAGAACCCTTTCCCCGCTCGATAACAATCAACCCACCGGTGCGAAAGGTCGTTCCATACTGCGTCGGATCGAGTTGAGACACATACGCCCGAACTTCATCACACACAATAAACTGCTGATCGTACAGATTGATAAACACAATATCCGGATCCGTGGGGGCTACCCGCTGTGTCGGCCGGCCAATGATAAACAGACCCGCTCGACGGGCAAGATGCGGGGCATAATCATTGGTGGTCACCAAGACCCCATCCTCCGGGACAACCGCCAGCGCTTGCCGAACCGTCTCTTCGTTACCGATTCGCGTCGTGGCAGAGGGAAGCGCTTCTTCTTCCGTGAACGGATTATCGACAAACAAGGCAACCAATGTCAGCGGCACGAGCAACAGAGCAAACCAATCCTGGGCGACCGGCTGCTTGATGCGGGCCACACCGGCCGCGGCCGCCAAAAAGAGAAACGGCAGCACCGGCACGGCATACTGGCAGTAGATAAACGCCTGGCAGTGGTGCTCCGCCAATAAATTGATGGCCAGCCCGGGCAGGGCCGGCAGCAGAAGCGGCCATCCCAATAACGAAATAAACCCGAGGGGCAAAAATTGCTGCAAAAGGGAAAGAAGGCGTGCGGGCTGGGTAAGGTGAGCGAATATGCGGCCAAAATCAAAAAACAGGGTGGAAATCATCGTCTGAGGTGAATCACCCAACCATGCATAGCGGCTGAGCGTATCGGCCGCTTCCCCTCGCACGGTGGGAATCAGCCAAAAAGACGTTAATAAAAAGGTGGCAATGCCAACTATGATCCAGCCGCTCCCATACTTTCGCTCTCGCTTAAAGATCAACACATATAAACCGATCATGGCCACCGTAAGGCCCAAATTTTCTTTGCAAAGCAGGGGAACAATTAGCCAGAATGTAGCCCACCGCCACCGTTTGCGTTCCACCGCCACAAAGGCAGCCAGAAAAGCGGCCACGGCAAACGCTTCAATGTGAAAATCAAAGCGATTGATAAATCCCACCGCCGGATAAAGCAGGTAAACCAGCCCCAGGGCCGCGGCCGCAACAGGGGAAAGATCTTTTATCCGGGCATATTGATAAAGAGGAATTGCCCCTAAACTGAGGGCGATCGTTTGGGCAATGAGCAGCGTGTTGGGGGTTTGAAAAATTGCGTAAACGGGCAGCAAAATCGCCAAAAAGGGGCGAAAGTGATCGGCAAAGGAGTTGTCGACCTCCAGGGAGCTGGCAAAAAAGCGGCCGTTCAACGTATTCCAAACAATTTGCTCGTTAATGGCCAAATCGTACCCGGTTGAATTGAAGGTCTGATGACGAGTCACAGCCAGATATCCATAGGCCACAATATAGAGAAGGACGGCCGTTCCGAGAATGGCAATCGCCTGTTTTTTACTCAGTTGAATGACGGTCTTTTCTCTTCCCCAAATCAAAAGACCTAGAGCGAGAAGCGCCCAGAGAAGAGCGGCTCCAAGCAGAATTTGCAGGCGATCCACCTGCCAAGGAAATATACCTGATATCTCATTCGGTAATAAAAGGAGCAAGGCAAGCGACGTCAGGCCGACAAGGACGAGCAATATTTTTTCGGCCGATACAATCATCTATGTGTGTTTCCTGGAAGAAATTGCCTCGAAAAGCAAATTCTCTTATTCTATGTCTTGGGAAACGTCCCCCCGCGATTTTTATTATTTTGATAACCCATATTTTGCACGCGATGGCGCTTCCTTGCTTATTTTAGAGGGTTAAATCTCAAGAAACAATATCCAGATGACAACTCTTCACCAACGAAGCTTTTACTGTACGGTATGAATGTCGGCTCACCAGGTAACTCGTAAATTATCCCTATTCAATTGGCTGCGCTCAAATTGGGATATTCCGCTTTTGTTAGTGAGCGTCCTGGGAGCTTCCTGGCCAATTTTGGTTCACGGATGGCCGCATACGGCTGATGGGCCGCTGCACCTGTTCCGCTTGGCCCTTTTAGAAGATTCTATTCAGGAGGGAATCCTCTATCCTCGCTGGACACCCCAGCTGGTGTTGGGGTTCGGCTACCCCCTTTTTCATTTTTATGGACCGGCCACCTATTATGTGGGCATCTTGCTAAAGGGAGTTGGCTTAAATGACGCGCAGGCGATCTTGGGGACCTTTATTTTTCTGGCGGCAGCGGCCGGTTTGGGAATGCGCGCCCTGGCCCTTGATTTATTCGCCTCACGCCCTGAGACCCGCCGTCGCTGGCAAGGGTTTATCGCCGCGGCCGCATATCTATTTGCCCCCTACCTGCTGACCAATATATATGTCCGAGGGGCGATTGCCGAGGTCGGCGCGCAGGCCCTTCTGCCCTGGATATTCTGGAGCTTCCGCCGTCTGATTGTTCACGAGCAGCCCGAAAGGTATTTTTTACCGGCCACGATTTTTTTAGCCCTCCTGGCGCTCACCCATAATATTTCCCTGCTTTTTATTCCCATCGCCTTACTCGTTTATCTGGCCGTTTTAATGAGTCGCGGCCGCTGGTACCGTCTGCGCTGGGTGGTTCCGGCCGGTTTGACGGCGCTGGGGCTTTCCGCGTTTTTCTGGCTTCCCGTCATGATGGAGAGGGGTTATTTATCTGATATCGCCTACCAGCAGGCCCGAGGTTTTATCCTGGATCATTCGTGGAATTTAGAAACAGTGCTTGATTGGGCATGGCAATTTCAATACAGTTCCATTCCCCCCTTTCGTCTGGGCGTTGTCCAACTGCTTCTGGCTGTGGGCGGCTTTCTGCTGGCCCGTCGAACCGATCGCGAGTGGTTCTACTGGCTCTTTTTAACAATTCTCGGCGGGTTAGGGATCAGCCAGCTGGCCGCTCCCATCTGGCAATCCAATAATATGCTTCTGGCGGCCCAATTTCCCTGGCGTTTACTAATACTCGTCACGCCGGGAGCGGCACTCTTTACGGCCGGTATCTTATCCCCATTAAAGAAGCCGAATCTTTTCATACCCTCTGCCAGCGTATTGACGTTGGTCATCTTGCTGGCCAATTGGCCCTCTATTTCCTGGTCCGGAAGCATGTCTACCGGCGACATCAAGGTTCATGCTGGAACAGTAGCCCAGTTTGAAAAAGAGTTTGGGGCGTTGGGAACCAGCTCTTCCCAAGAATTTATGCCCCGCTGGGTCGAACAAATGGATATCAGCAGCATGATCGATCCCGATTTGCCGCGCCGCTCAGTCAAACTGCTTGAGGTTTCCCCGCAGGCAATGATCGTCAACGTGTCCGGCGATGAAAACACCCCCCTGCGCTGGACCGATTTCTATTTTCCAGGGAAGCAGGTTACTTTGGCGGACGGCACAATCTTATCAACTTCCCCCACCACGACAGCCGGGCTGTTAACAGTCGATGTCCCTGCCGGGGAAAACGTCATTTCTCTGTCCGTTTCACGCACGCCTTGGCAAAATATCTCGCTGGGATTCACCGTGATTTCGGCCGCAGTCTTGCTGGGGTTTGCAGGGTATCGGTTGAGATCAAACTGGCGGTGGGGGGTAATCGGGCTGCTGCTAATCGGCGGATTTTTTATCGTCAGGACCCAAGCCTCATCTGCAGAAATCGCCTTTCCATCAAATGAAGTTCGAACCAACAAAATCGAGCTGCTAGGCTACCAAATCGTTCAGCAGGATACCTTGCTGGAGATTTTTCCTTATTGGTATGTGCACCAGAAAATCGACTCCTTTCAACCACTGTGGCAGCTTCGGGCGGCCGACGACACCATCGTGACTTCGCTGCAGCATGATCCATACTATGCCACCGGCACAAACCTGACCTGGCCTTCGGGTACCATAGTTGACGATGCCTATTTGCTTCCTTTACCGGCCAGGTTATCCGCGGGCACTTACAACCTGGAGGTCAGGCTCTCGACGGATGCTTCTATTTTGCCGATTGGCGTGATTGAGCTGGAAGAAACATCGCCAGACATTCACGCCATCGCCGCCTCATCAGAAGCGGTTTTTGGGAATGAAATATCGGTGACCGGATTTGATTTAGAGGTGAATCATCGTGAAGTTTCCGCTGAGCCCCTTCCGATTGTTCGGGCTGGTGATCGACTGGAATACACGCTTTACTGGCAGGCGATCCAGCCCCCGTCGGGAAATTTCCACGGCACGGTTACTCTCACCGATAGTAACTGGCGGCCGGTAGCCCAGCGCGATCAACATCTGGGTCGACTTTACAATCTCCCCCGACTCTGGCATCCCGATTCGCTCCAGCCTGATTCGTACCGTCTGCAAATCCCGAAAGATGCCCCCAGCGGTCTGTACTGGCCTCGTTTAGGAGTTTATACATCTGATCAAGGTGAAATCAATAACCTGGAAGTGTTTGATACGGCCGGAAATCCACTAGGTGGCTCCCACACCCTGTCACCGATAAAAGTGGTCAATGCGCCAAATCCGCAGCAGTCGGTCGATATCGATGTAAAAATGGGAGATTTTGCGGCTCTTACCGGATATGATTTGTCACTGCCGTCAACTTTAGAAGCCGGAAACCCCTTTACCCTGACCCTTAACTACGCCAGCCTGGGGCCAGCTCCCCTGGATTACATTCGCTTTGTTCAGCTGTATAGTCCGGAGCACGGCATCATCGCTCAAATGGACACCAACCCGCAAAACGGCATTAATCCGACCTCCACCTGGGTCAATGATGAGATTGTTGTGGATGAGGTTGAATTAACTGTGGCTCATACGGCACCGGCCGGCTCATACCAGCTGTTGGTCGGTTTTTACAATCCGGCAGACGGTCTGCGCCTGCCGTTATTTGCTGCGGACGGTCAGCGGTTACAAAACGACCAAATTTTACTCCGTGAGGTTATCCTGCCTTGAGGCCTACCAGCAGCTCATCGCGGCTAATCTATTTTCTGCCGCTTATCGTCCTGATGACTCTGGCTGTATTCTTACGCGTCGATCAACTGGACCAGCTGCCGCCAGGCTTATACGCCGATGAAGCTGTAAACGCTCTTGATGCGCTGCGCTTGATCAACGATGGTAATTTCGCGATATTTTATCCCGGCAACAACGGCCGGGAACCGCTGCACATCTATTTTGAGGCACTGGCCCTGCTACTGTGGGGCAATCGTCCGTGGAGTCTAAGGCTGGCATCCGCTTTAATTGGCATTTTGTCCATACCGCTTTTTTATCGTTTTGCAGGCGATCTTTTTCAGGAAAAAGGCAAAACTCTGGCCCATGCTGCTGGGGTAACAGCGATGGCTGGTATGGCCTTTCTGTATTGGCATCTCAGCTTGAGTCGAGTGGTCTTGCGAGCGATTTTTCTTCTGCCCCTGATGATCGCCGCTTACCTGCTGTTCTGGCGCGGTTGGCGGCAAAACAGACCGTGGCTCTTTGTCGGTTCAGGTATTGCCCTTGGGCTAAGCCAATACACCTATCTACCCGCTCGGCTGCTGCCGCTTCCGCTGATTCTATTTGCCGCCATCCAATCACTGGTTGAATGGCGCAAGAAAAAATTGCCCTTTAAAAGCCTGCTGCAACGGCCGCAAATTTACGGGCTGTTAATCGTCGGTGGGGTCTCATTTCTTCTTTTTGCTCCACTCGCCATTTACTTTACCAATCATCCAAACTTTTTTCTGCAGCGCGTCAGTTCGGCAACCATCGGGCAGGAGAATGAGCCGGCTGCAGCCGCCATGACCACCATTTTTGATGGAAACGCCCGTAAGGTGCTGGCCATGTTCTCTTTCCAGGGCGATTTGAACGGCCGCCACAACCTGCCCGGCCGGCCGGTTTTTGATTTTGTTTCCTCCATCCTCTTCTTCATTGGGCTGCTGGTGGCCCTGACCGGCATCAAAAAACCCCGCCATCAATTTATTCTTCTGTGGCTGGCGGTCATGTTAACCCCCACTTTGTTGAGCACCGAAGCCCCCCATTTCTTAAGGGCGGTTGGGGCGCTGCCCCCCATTCTCCTGCTTCTAACAAGCGGGATGATATTTTTGATCGACCGCTTAAAGATTTGGGTCGGAGAAAGATGGAGCCTGTCGGCCGCCATTCTGATTGGCGCGTATTGTCTACTGACATTTATTATTTCCTACAACGATTACTTTCATCGCTGGCCGCAGGTCGCGGACCTCAACGAGTCTTTTAGCCTGGGAGAAGTTGAATTAGCCCAAAGGGCGTTAACTTTGATCGAAGAAAAAGATGTGGCGGTCCCTTTGCGGCTGCTGGCTCATCCAACCTTTCAATATTTTGTCTTTCCGGAATTTGACAAGGTGGCGCTGGTAGATAACAGGCAGGTGGAAAAGCCGGCTGCCCTTATCGGTGTCCAAAGTGAATTTATGGACCCGGCCGTGGTTATCCTGTCAGGCAATGATGGAGAAACCGGTCAAATTTATGTTCCCCAGCTTTTAGATGAAGCAGCCGCGGCAAACCTAATTGATACCGGTGCTTATGAAATCGATTCATTTAATCAAGTCCTCCATCCCTTTAATCAACCTTTTCAGGCGGCAGAGAAAAACTTTGGCAACCAGATCGCTCTGACCGGCTACCATCTAACCCCTCACTATCTTCAACCGGGAAAAAGCACGGCGAAATTGGTCCTCGAATGGCAAAGTCTGGCCAGGTTAAGCGATGATTATCTGCTCTTTGTGCACCTGATTTCTGTTGACGGGGGAAAAATCGCCCAAGAAGATCGTTATCCGCTGGCCGGTGCTTTTCCAACCAGCACCTGGCAGGCAGGCGAACGGTTTTTCGACGCCTACTATTTTCCCATTCCGGCCGATGTGCCGCCGGGTAAATACCGGTTTGATATCGGTTGGTTAAACATCGCCACCGGTCAACGCCTCCCGCTGTTTGAAAACGGCGCCCCCCTTGAACTCGATCACGCGGTGATCGGGGCGCTGACGGTGCCCGATCTCTCGTTGGCTGATCAACCTCCGGAGAAAGCGGCGGCCGTCTCATTCGGTGAGCCAAAGCTAATTGAATTATCCGGGTTTACCCTGGACAAAACCCGTTTGGCCGAAGAAGGAATTTTCGCTTTGCAGCTCCATTGGCACACCCCAGATGGGGTTCCCCTCGATTACACCGCCTTTGTCCACGTGCTCAACGAAGCGGGTGAGCTGGTGGCCCAGAGCGACAAGGTGCCGGGTCAAGGGCGGTTCCCAACCTCGCTGTGGTTTCCTGGCGAAACGGTAATCGATACGCATCAGATTCAGCTGCCTCCCCCCCCTGGCCAGACGGAAAATTATGTTATCGCCGTGGGCTTCTATTACTGGCCGACTGGGGAACGGCTGCCGGTTTTTGATGATCAGCCGGAGGGGCCATCAGACTTCTATACCATCACCACACTCTCAAATGAATAACCCTGGCTGCTATCTTGATCTGCCGATAAATGATGAAGTTTTAAAATTTACTTGGTCATGGCTTCCTGAGCTGCGGCAAATCGCAAGTTGCCAATCACCTGTCATTCTGAGCGAAGCGAAGAATCTCCCCAAGCTTCAGTGAAAAAGAGGTCCTTTGAGTAGGGGCAAACCCAGGCAAACAACCTTACCTTCATATTAATTAACAGAATTCTTCACGGCACTCAGAATTCGGCCGATTTTGGCCACCGCGGATCGGATGATCGGTTCAGGCACGGCCGCGTATCCCAACACCAGCCCCCCACGATCGAGAGGGGTCAAGCTGTAATCAGAGAGAGGTGGAGCATCTAGGCCATTTTCTTTTAGCACAGCCGAAATTTCACCATCATCCACACCTGGAGGCAGCCAACCCAACAAGTGCAGACCGGCCGGTGAAGGAGACACCTCGAGAAAATGATCACAGGATTTCCCAATCGCATCGATTAACGCCTGCTGACGGGCGGCGTATAGCTGGCGCATACGGCGGATGTGGCGCAAAAAGTGTCCTTCGCGAATAAAATCGTTCAACACCAGCTGCACCATCATTTCTGATCCGCGATCGATGCTGTTGCGCGCGGCCGCCCACAGCCTGCTCAATCCGGCCGGCAGAATTTGATACCCCAGCCGCAATCCCGGAAACATCACTTTGCTAAACGTGCCAATATAAATCACCCGGCCGTGTGTATCTAAACCCTGCAAAGAAGCCAGCGGCCGGCCGGTATAACGATACTCGCTGTCATAATCATCCTCCAAAATGATTGCATCAACGTGCTGCGCCCATTCCAGAAGCTGTATGCGGCGGCTCAACGCCAGCGTGCCCCCAACCGGATATTGATGTGAGGGAGTCACGTAAATCAGCCGCGGCTTGGGGCACAGCCGTATCCCTGCCTCCACATCAACCCCATCACCATCCACCGGAACCGGCACCAGTTCCAGCCCGGCCGCCTCAAACGCGCTTCGTGCCCCCACGTAGCCTGGGTTTTCCAACCACACTTCCTCTCCAGGTTGAGTAAGGAGCTGAGCGCTTAAGTAAAGCGCCTGCTGAGACCCGGCGGTCATGACAACTTGCTCGGCCGTGCACCGCACCCCGCGCGAGAGGCGCACGTGGTCGGCAATCGCCTCGCGCAGCGGGAAATAACCGGCCGGGTCATAATATCCCAAATAATCTGTGGGTGGGTTTTTCAGATGGCGCTGCCATAATTTTCGCCAAATTTCCATTGGAAAAGCGGCCATATCCGGCAAACCGGGGCGAAACGGTATCGGCCGGAAATCTTCACGGTAGCGGTATTTGCTCAGCAAACGGCCGCGGTTTGAGAGCTGAAACGACCTCGTTTGGGGGGCTTCCTTGCGGATTTTGTCTTCATTTGAGACCGTGAGCATCAACTCTGGCAGCATGTCACTGACAAACGTCCCCCGGCCGGTTTGGCCGCTCACATACCCTTCCGCCTTTAGTTGAGCGATCGCTTCGACAACGGTGCTGCGCGACAAACCAAGTTCACCGCTTAGAATTCGCGTGGCGGGCAGTTGAGATCCTGGTGGCAGCTGTCCGGACAAAATATAACGCCTGACTTCATGATACAGCTGGCGGTGCAGCGGCTGATCCGCCTGGCGGTCAAGTTTTAAACCCGACAAGGTAACCGGTTTGTTTTTATTCTGCATAGGACAAGGATATATTGGTATGCTCGTTTTTGCCAAAATTGGATCTTGAAGGAAAACCAATCTGAATTAAAATGATGGCAGTTCACAATCGCAGCCTAGGATTTTGATGGCGGAGAACACGGAGAAATCTCTGCGCCATCCGTTTCTCTGCGGTGAGTTAACTTTTTAGTAACCAGTACGAATCAAAAAGGTGAAACATGACCACACACGAGTATGAAAAAACCCCCCTCAATCGTATCAAAAGGCTCCCCAAACGGGGCGCTTATGATGCCCAAAGCATTTTCTCCATCGTTGATGACTCCCTAACCTGTCATGTAGGCTTTGTGGACCACGGCCGGGCCGTCGTTATTCCCACGATCCATGCTCGTGATGGTGAGAACATTTTGCTCCATGGCTCCAGCAAAAGCCGCATGATCCAGCACGTGGCGGCCGGCCACGAAGTTTGCATCACGGTCACCCACGTTGACGGGTTGGTCTTGGCCCGCAGCGTTTTTCACCATTCGATGAACTACCGCTCGGCCGTGATTTTCGGCAGCGGTCATCTCATCGAAGATAAAGATGAAAAAATGAAGGCCCTGGAAATATTTACCGAGAAACTCATTCCCGGCCGTTGGGATGACGCCCGACAGCCGGCCACAAACGAGTTAAAAGCCACAAAAATCGTCTCCATCCCGATCGACCTGGCCTCCGCCAAGGTCCGCACCGGCCCCCCAGGAGACGATGATGAGGATTACGAGCTTGATGTTTGGGCTGGTATCCTCCCCATTCGCACGGTTTTTGGCGAATTAGAGGCTGATCCCCTTCTCAACAAAGGAATCTCACCACCCCAATATCTGCTGGATTACGCAAACGGGAAATAAGAAAAGAGAAGAGAGACAAGAGACAAGAGACAAGAAATAATATACCATTAAACCAATATACCAATAACCAATTGTCAATGAATCTCTCCACCTACAACATCGACCCAAACCGTGGATTTGTACCGGCCGAAGACCCTTTGATCCGGCTGCCTGAGCCGTTTGCCGAATGGGATCGCCTATCAGCTGAGCTGCCCTACCTGCTGCTCACCGGTCAGGTCAGATCCAGACTTAAAGATCTGCAGGCGCCGGATCTAAATTTGCTGCAAAGCCCGGCGGAGCTTGAGCGGGCGATGTTAATCATCTCTGCTTTGGGGATGGCCTACGTGTGGGGTGGCCCCACCCCGATCACTCGTCTACCGGCCCCGATCGCCGTCCCCTGGTTCGCCATAAGCGAAAAGGTCGGCCGCCCGCCAATCATCGCGCACGCCTCGGCCGTGCTCAACAATTGGCGACGGGTCGATCCGAATGGACCAATATCCGCTGATAATCTGGCGTGTACCCAGCATTTTTTAGGTGGTATGGATGAACAGTGGTTTTTTACCTCAACCACGGCCCTAGAAGTGATTGGCGCGGCCGCGCTCAAGCCGCTAGTCGAGGTCAAAAAAGCGATTGAAGCGAAAAGTCATTCATTTATCGTTGAACAGCTCACGTTTATCGCCGGAGTTTTTGAAAAAGTCATTGCCGCTTTAGAGCGGGTTTACGAGCGTTGTGATCCCCACATTTTTTACGTGCGGGTCCGCCCTTTTCTAGCCGGCTGGGACAAAGATGGGCTCATTTTTGAGGGGGTTAGCGATGAGCCATTTAAGCTTCACGGGGGTAGTGCTGCCCAAAGCTCGTTAATTCAGGCGTTTGACGCCGGTTTGGGTATCGAGCATTTACATCCGGAAACCCGGCCGTTTCTAAATTTAATGCGTCGCTACATGCCGCCGGCCCATCGCCGCTTTGTTGAAGATTTAGCCAAAGGACCTTCCCTTTTTGCCTATGCCAAACAACATCAAAACGACCAGCCGGCAGTGCGTGATCGATTTAACCACTGTATCGATTTGCTCGATCAATTTCGGCAAAAACATATGGAAATTGCCGTACGCTATATCCTTCATCAAAGCAAAGAGGGCGAAAAAGGCGGATTGGGCACAGGGGGCACCAGTTTTGTGCCGTTTTTAAGTGAAGCCCGCAAAGAAACCCGCACCAAAAAAATCTAAACAATACACAAGCGTTCCTGCCTGAAAGGTTTCTCGTTCGCTAGAATAGCTACCAAACACGTTTTTGAAATAGCAAATTGAGCAAAAAGATGAGCAAAACAGTTAAAGTTCTGGCGATTGTTGGCAGCCTGCGCAAAGATTCATTAAATCGAGTGTTGGTGGAAACCGCGGCCGAAGTGGCTCCGGCAGAAATGGACATCCTCATTTATCCGCTGAACGACCTCCCGATGTACGATTGGGACCTCGAGCAGGAAGGGATGCCCCAAGAGGTGGTTGAGTTTCATCAGGCGATCGACGCTACAGATGCGATGATCCTGGCGACTCCTGAATATAACGGCTCCTACTCGGGAGTCATTAAAAATGCGATCGACTGGGCCTCCAGGGGAAGCAGCCGTCTGGCCAAACGGCCGGTGGTGACCATGGGTGGCTCTCCCGGCTCGCTTGGCGGGACCAAAGCGCAAGAACATTTGCGCTCTGTCTGCCTCCATCGCGGCATGTATTTGCTGCCTTCGCCCACGGTTGCCGTGCCGCACTTTAATAAAAAAATTGAAGACGGCCACCTTATCGATGAAAAAACGAAGGAATTTATCGGAGTGCAAATGGCCGCGTTTTACGATTGGATTTTAAGATTACAATCATAATGTTGTCCGTCCTCTTTCTTCCTCAAACGGCTATCGGGAAGATAAATTTTGATTGCCTCCACGGCCATTCTGCGAGAAAATCCCTAAAAGTTTAAGGAGATAGAGATGCCAGGATTACTCCCCCATATTGACCCTGATGGTCTGCTTGAATATTCAGTTGTTTACACCGATCGGGCCCTAAACCACATGTCCCTCTCATTTCAGCAGGTGATGAATGATATTTCAGCCACGCTGAAAAAAGTGTACAACGCACATGCCGTGGCCGTTGTGCCCGGCAGCGGCACCTTTGGTATGGAAGCGGTGGCCCGTCAATTCGCCTCAAATCGCAAATGCCTGGTCATTCGCAACGGCTGGTTTAGCTACCGCTGGACCCAAATCTTTGACATGGGAAACATTCCGGCCGCGTCGGTTGTGCTCAAAGCTCGGCGCGTCAAAGAAGAGCATCATGCTCCTTTTGCCCCACCGGCAATCGCAGAGGTTGTGGAAACGATAAAAAAAGAAAAGCCGGATGTTGTTTTTGCTCCGCACGTGGAAACCTCTGCCGGGATGATCTTGCCTGATGAATATCTCAAGGCGGTCTCGGAAGCGGTGCACAGCGTGGGCGGGATGTTTGTCCTCGACTGTATCGCTTCGGGAACCATCTGGGTAGACATGAAGGCCTGTGGTGTCGATGTGTTAATTAGCGCCCCTCAAAAAGGGTGGAGCGGTTCTCCATCGAGCGGTCTGGTGATGATGAGCGAGCTGGCGCGGGAAAGGATCGATGAAACAACAAGCTCCAGCTTTGCCTGTGATTTGCGCAAATGGCTGCAAATCATGGAAACGTATGAAAATGGCGGGCACGCATATCACGCCACCATGCCGACCGATGCTTTAACGAATTTCCGCGACGTCATGAAAGAGGCGGAAGCGTATGGTTTTGACAAGGTCTGTATGGAGCAGCAGGAGCTTGGGGAGAAAATCCGGGCCTTACTGGAAAGCAAAGGGTTTAAAAGCGTTGCTGCTGAAGGGTACAAAGCCCCTGGGGTGGTTGTGAGCTACACGGATGATCCAGAGATCCACAACGGGAAAAAATTTAAGCAGGCTGGGATTCAAATTGCGGCTGGGGTACCTCTGAAATGCGATGAACCGGCCGATTTTCGCACTTTTCGCCTCGGCTTATTTGGGCTGGACAAACTGCACAACGTGGATCGAACGGTCGAAACGCTGGCCAAAGCGATTGATCAATTTTGCTAGAAGCTGATACGATCGTATGCGCGCGCTTTTTTCAAAATTTTGGGTAAGCCTGCTCTACTTGGGAGTGGTTTTAATTCTTACTTGGCCCCTTGCAGCCAGATTCTCTACAGATTTTGGTGGCGGCCGGAGTGACCTCCTCGTTCATCAATGGACCTTTTGGTGGGTGAAAGAGGCCTTAGCTCAAGGTCAGAACCCCTTTTTTACAAACCATTTATATTTTCCCGAAGGAGTACCTTTACTCTCACACAACATCGCCTGGTTGAATATCGCTTTTTGGCTTCCGATGCAAGCATTGACCGGCGTGATCGTGGCCTACAACCTGATGCTTTTGGCGATTTATACCTTAAATGGAGTGACAGTCTATTTCCTGGCTCGGGAAATAGAACTGGATCCCTCGCCAGCTTTCCTTGCCGGGTTGGTGGTTTGCGCCTGGCCCTATACCCTTTCCCATTATGATCATCCCAATATCATCCTGCTTTTTCCGATGCCCCTAGCGCTGATCTTTCTGCGAAGGACCATTTTGAGGTTGAAGTGGCGAGATGCTCTATTGACTGGCTTCTTTGTGGCTTTGTTAGGCATCGGCCGCTGGCAGTTGCTTTTGATGGGGCTGCCTTTGCTGGTGGGCTGCGGCCTTTTCTGGCTGGCTCGTTATCCCAGCGCACGCACCAAAGCCGGGATATTCCGCCTATCGGCCGCAGCCATCTTCTCTGGATTCTTGATGGTTCCCCTGGCTATTCCTCTGATTCAAAGTCAGCTGGGCGACAATGCCGCGCAGGTTGCGATTTACGAACCGGATAACGGCCGTACTGATTTGCTTGCTTATATTGTTCCACCTGATTTATACAACCGGGTGTGGGGTGAGCAAATCATGATTGAGAACCCACTGTACGAAGAAGCATACGAGCATATTGCTGCCAGTATTTATTATGTACCATTTTTAGGGTATTTAACGCTGTTTTTGCTTATTTTGGGCACGGTAGCTTACTGGAGACAGACCAAGTTGTGGTTTGGACTGTCTTTGCTTTACATAATATTTGCTGCGGGCCCGGAATTCGGTCTCAATAAGCAGCTTTTTCTAGAGGGATGGACGCCTTATGGGGTGATGTTGGAAGGGAATGTGATTGGTGATTTTATTCGCCGGCCACATCGCTTAAATATCATTTTGTCAATTCCGGTCGCGTTATTAGCCGGTTGGGGGGTAGCATCCATCATCGAACGGAAGCTTCTGACGCAAAACCGCCTGGCGAAGGCCGGCATCATCGGAGTGCTCGGGATCGTTATGGTGACGGAGACTCGCTTGAGCGTTCCTTACGAGACAACCGCCCTAATATCAACTTCCTGGCATAGTAACCTAGCTGAAGATCCTGAAAATTTTGGACTACTCGAGATTCCTGTCCACGATCGCGTTTATGACAAAACATACATGTTCTACCAGACTCAGCATGGCAAGCCGATTTTCTCTGGTCATGTATCCCGCATGCCAAATGAGGCGTGGCAGGCGTTGGCCCACTATCCTTGGACTAAAAATGTGGAGCCGGATTTTAACCAGGTTGCGGTGGGTCGAGAATTACGCAACCTGCACAATGACAACTTCCGCTATCTAGTTTTACACAAAGAGTTTCTAGATTCCGGTTTGCAGGAATTGTGGCGAGATTGGTTGACAATTGAGCCCTATTTTGAAGATGATCAGGTTATCGTTTACCAGACTGACCTCTCCACCGGCTCACAATTTTCAACCGACGTCCAACTGACTCCTTCAATTGGGTTGATTCGAACCCATTTTGCCCCCACGATAGTCAGCCAGGGAGGGTTAATCAAGGTGGATGCGCGTTGGGCAACAACCGATGTTCCGGTCGATGATTACCTGGTTTGTCTCGATTTTTGGCATGCCGAGTTGATCAGAAGTCAATCATTCCCCAGCCCGTGGGCTAATTGCGAATCGATTATTCCTGATTATGATACTGGTGAATGGTTGTCTCATGATGTAAACCGTGGCTCTCACCGACTTCCGGTCCCTATCGATTTACCCGCAGGAGATTATGAGGTGGTTTTGGGCATGGTCAAGGATGATGTCGGTCGCCAGCCGGTTGGCCAAACGATCGCTCTGGGCTCTGCGATCGTTCACCCTTATCCTCCCGAACAGACAGTCGAAATTGCCTGGCAAAATGACATTAGCTTGCTCGGTTATGAGCTTTCGTCTTCGACCGAAACACTCCTGTTTGTCCCTTATTGGCAGGGGAGCAGGCCGCTTTCTGCTTCTTATAAATTATTTGTGCATCTAGTGGATCCACAATCAGGAGAAGTGGTTGCTCAAAGCGATGTAGTGCCTCGCAACTGGACATATCCGACCAATATTTGGGAGCCGAGGGAGATTGTTCGTGATGAGATTGCGATTGCGATTGATTCTCTTGCGGCTGGCCATTACGAAATCTGGTTGGGTTGGTATGATAATGTGACGGTAGAGCAGGTTCTGACGAAAAATGAAAATCCACGGATATTTCTGACTAGCTTCACAAAATAGGAGGAGTGTCTTCTATCTAATTTTTACTCATTGAATCATTACAAAGATCAACTACTCCATGTCTTTTTTACCCCTCCGGTTTTTGGGCATTTTGCACAAATGCCTGTCCGGTTGTGAGTCTACTTTTATCTGCGAAAATCTGCGCAATCTGCGGACCTTTATTTCGCCACTCTTTATGTTTTTCCCGTTTGAGGATCAAGATCAATAATCAACGCGGCGTGATCGCTAAGCGCCTCACGCCGCTCCGGTTGCTGCGGGTCATCTCCCCATTCGTGACGGGCCCCTTTTAGAGCAGAGCGAAATTCCGGATTGAGAAACGCATAATCGAGCCGAAACCCGTTGTTGCGGTGAGAATACCAGGTGAACTCCCGTCGATTTCCGTGCAAATGGCGAAACCCATCAACCCACTGGCGTTTTTCCATTTCTTCCAGCCACGCATGCTCCCGCTTAAAAATAGGAGGGGATGTGGCTTTTTCCTCATCAATACCCCGCTTGCCGCAGTTGGTGTCGCCCCCCAAAATGGCCGGTCCTGAATCCCATTGATCGATCATTTTTAAGACAGCGTCCAAATACGGATATTTTAATTCCGGATGGGTGTAATTCGGAACGTGCATCAACCCCAAAGTAAACGGCCGCGGCGCTTGAATGGAAGCCAGCAGCCATCGTTCACGATTTTGCGGCGTGTTTTTTAGCTGCAGCGGCCGCAGAGGCCAGCGGCTGGCCAGCAAAAGGGCGTTTTTCGCCTTTGATTGAGGATTAATGGTAGAAAGCTGATGGGCATAGCCGTCCTGGTGGAGATCGGCCGCCAATTTTTGGCTGGATGGGGTGCCCCGGAACTCTGATAAGCCGATGATGTCCGGCCGCCAGGTCAACAGTTGGGAGAAAATGCCGTCAGCACGTCTACCGCCTCCGGCGCGAATATTCCAAAAAATGATGCGCATAATGTATTTTTGGTGATTTGCCATTAAAGGGCAAATTTTAAGTACGAGGGGGTTGCTCATATAATTAAAAAACTGCTTTTGAAAACTTTATTAATACCCTCATCCTTTTCCCAAATGATGGGGAAGATAACTATCCTGAAATGAGTTGTGGCGCGCTGCGCCACAACTCATTTCAAAAACTAAAAGCCCCCTTCCCTGGGGAAGGGGGTTGGGGGATGGGGAAAATCAGAAGAGAGGATTTATGAAAATCGAAACCATCGCCATTCAGGCCGGACGCAATCCGGATCGCCAAATCGGGGCGGTGATGCCCCCCATTCATCTGTCAACCACCTTTATTCGCGGCAACGAAGGTGAGTATGTCTATTCTCGGACCGGTAACCCCAATCGCGACGCCCTCGAAGATTGTCTGACCGCTCTCGAAGGGGGGGCCGGGGCGATCGCTTTTTCGTCGGGGATGGCGGCGATGGCCAGCATTTTTCAGGCGCTGAAACAGGGAGATCACGTCATTTTGCCGGACGATACCTACTTTGGCGTACGCGAGCTGGTCACTACCATGTTGGTTGACTGGGGGTTGACTTACTCGATGGTCGATATGACCGACTTGAACGCCGTGGATCAGGCGGTACAGAACAATACCAAATTAATATGGATCGAGACCCCATCCAATCCGATGTTAAAAATCACCGATGTGGCGGCCGTGGCCGAGATCGCTCACGCAGCGGGGGCGCTGTGTGCGGTAGACGGCACCTGGGCCACCCCTCTTCTGCAGCGCTGTCTGGACCTGGGGGCTGATTTGGTCGCTCATTCGACGACTAAATATTTAGGGGGACACAGCGATCTGCTGGGCGGGATTGTCGTGGCCAAAGAAGACAACGACTTTTTGGAGCGGATCCGTAAAGTGCAGCACATTGGGGGTGCGGCTCCCAGCGGTTTTGACAGCTGGCTTTTACTGCGCGGTATCCGCACTTTACCTTATCGCATGCGAGCTCACTGCCACAATGCGCTCAAAATCGCTCAGTTTTTAGCAGATCATCCCCAGGTTCATACCGTTCACTATCCAGGATTAGAAAGCCACCCCGGTCATGCTGTGGCTCAGAAACAAATGAGCGATTTCGGGGGCATGATGTCTATTCAGGTGGTGGGGGGATCTGAAAAAGCGGCGCGGGTGGCCGCCAGCACCAAAATTTTTGCCCAGGCCACAAGCTTGGGAGGAGTCGAAAGTTTAATTGAACATCGGGCGCCGGTCGAAGATGAGAACACCAAAACGCCTTGGGATCTTTTGCGCATCTCGGTTGGCCTGGAACATGCGGATGACCTGATTGAGGATCTCGCCCAGGCTTTAAGATCTTAATATGGTCAACTGCCCCTCTCCAAATCGGTTTAGGGGTTGTTTTTAGTCTACATTGCCACTTTGTAGGGCCGCAGCATGCTGCGGCCCTACGGCGCAAGAAGGATCCACCTCGTTCTGTTTGACCATAGGCTTGAACCTGTCCGCCTCTGAACCCGAATTGGAGAGGCGAGGGTGTTTAACGATATGGAAAAGGAAATTTTGCTGTCCGCCATTAAATTACCGTTGGAATGAAAAAATCACGTCCTTATAGGGTTGACAAAACCATATGTTACATGTAACATATGGTTTGTGTAACATATTTTGTAAGGGAGGTTCCCATGTCTATCAATTACGTCATTCTAGGCTATTTGAGCTGGCGGCCGATGACCGGCTACGATATTAAGAAAATTATCGCTGATGCGGAAACGCTTCCCTGGTCGGCCAACAACAATCAAATTTACCGGGCCCTGATTAAACTACATCAAGATGGATGGGTCACAAAAACCATCGAAAATCAGGTTGGCGCGCCGGATCGTCACGTTTATGCCGTCACCCCAGCCGGCTTGGAGGCCCTAAAAGATTGGGTAGTGACCACGCCCGATCCCCCACAGTCAAAGAAGCCGTTTCTGGACCAGCTGATGTGGGCGGACTGCCTCGACGCGGCCGAAATGGATCAGCTGCTCGAGGCTTATATAGAAGCCGTAGGTGAAAAGCTGTTTTTCCTGCGCGTGCAGGCGGACGAAAAGCCCAACATGCCTGAGCGCACCCCACGCGAAACGTATCTGTGGGAGATGATCCATAAAAATTGGATCGCTCATTTTGAGCTGGAGCTTAAATGGGTCCGCCAAATGCGCGAAGAGTTAATGACGATGGAGAAGCAGCAGCAGCGCGAGCTGGCCCGTCAAGCCAGAGCTTAACCGTTTAATTTAGCCACGGGTTAACACCAATTACTCTCTTTGGGTAAAATTCGGTGTTCACCTGTGGCTTTCTTTTTATGCACGATGGTTATCGATCTGGGCAAACGTCTCCCCAAAAATGAGGCCGCGCACGTGATCATCGCTCAAAAAGTCGAGGGGAAAGCCGCGCTTAAATTCAGATATCCCGTTGAGGACAGTCAAATCTTCGTGACTCAGCTCAAAATCAAGCACCCCTAAATTGTCTTCAAGCTGGGCGGCCGTTCGCGCCCCAATAATGGGAATCAGGTGGCGAGCCTGCTGGTGAACCCAACGTATGGCCACCTGTGCTGGCGATCGGCCGATCTCCTGAGCAATTTCAGCCACTTTTTTGGCCAGGGCCATCCCACGCTCAGAAGCCGAGTTATAGCGCTTTGGCTGATCGCTATCTACGCTGTATTTTCCAGTTAAAACGCCCCCGGCTAGCATCCCCCAGCTGGTCACCGCCAGGTCAAACTGTTTGGCCATCGGAATTAACGCTCGCTCTCCATCACGGCTGGCCACGCTGTACGGAAGCTGGATCGCGACCGGCCGGGTCAGTCCATACTGCTCTGCCAAGCCAATGGCGTAAGAAACAATCCAGGCCGGGGTATCAGAAAATCCAAAATAAAGTACCTTTCCTGCCCGGACTAGGTCATCCACACCGCGCATCACCTCCAATACCGGCGTGGTGAAATCCCACATGTGCAAGTACAGCAGATCAATATGATCGGTATTCATGCGGCGCAGGCTTGCTTCAACGGAACGACGCAAATTTTTGCGGCTGTTGCCTCCCAAATTGGGATCCTTGCGATTCCACGTATCCCCCATCAGGGTGTATTTCGTGGCCACCACGAAATAATCGCGATCGGAGGCGACAAATTCCCCCACAAATTTTTCGCTCGTTCCCTCGGTGTAATTACAGGCGGTATCGATGAAGTTACCCCCTCTATTTACAAACATGTCAAAAACCTTACGGCTTTCATCTTTGCTGGCCCCCCATCCCCAATCGTCTCCAAATGTCATGGTTCCCAGGCACAGTTCAGAGACCCGCAGGCCGCTGCGGCCGAGCAGTTTAAAGTTCATTATATTCTCCTGTTATTCAAATGGTTAAGTTAAGGAATGATCGTTTTTAGGCACTTTTTTGATGGGAAACTGCAGTTCGGTTACGTATTTTTCGGAGTTATCCGTGACAAAACTGGCCGGAAGATGATACCCAACTTCCGTCGCCCCGAAGCGCAGGTAAACAACGCGGGTGTGTCCGGCCGTTTGAACCTCGCTGGCCGCAGCCCATTCAAAAAACGCTTCATACGCTCTTTTCAGATCACAATATGAGCCATGATGAACGACGCAGGCCATCTGGTCAACGGCCGGTAAACGATAAATCTGAATGGGCGGCTCAGGGGTGATGGCGCGATCCACGGGTACCATCACCTCCGCATCAACCCGATCTTCTGCCCGATGATGGGCAATCGCCAAGGGGGGCAGCTTGGCTCTGGCGTTAAATTTAGCCACAAATGTTTCAACCGTATCAAACAGGCTGCCAACCTCGTTTGAATGATCCGAGATAACCCGCCGTACAGAAGCGATCAGCTGCTCGGCAACCGGTCGAACAACCACATCATAGCGCAGGGGTTCCGCCTTTCCATCCAGCTGCTTTAAATGGGCCTCAAGCAAATTGAGGCGCTCCTGTTCGGTCGCAATTTGTTTCACAATTTCCTGGCGCTTGAATTTGAGCATTCCCTTTAATTCTTCATTGGTGAACCCTTCTTCGAGGATTTCAGCCACCTGATCGAGGGAAAATCCAAGATCCTTGAGTGCGATTATCCGGTTCAGGCGCGGCAGCTGTTCTGCCGAGTAGTAACGGTAGTTGGTCTCCGGATCGACGGCTACCGGCCGCAGCAGACCCAGCCGATCATAATAGCGCAGCATTTTGATGGTTACCCGGGCAAAACGGGCAAATTCACCGATGCGAAACGTTTGTTGAAAAATATCCATCTCTTCCTACTGTATACTCTCCCCCAATAGGAGAGTCAAGGGAAGGGAAAGATTCAGGTAAATACAGTTTGGCAGCTAACCTAATTCCTGTAAAATGCGCAGGGAAGCACGGCCGTACGGGGCTGTTAGCGGATTAGCTCGGTGCTGCGCACCTCTTCAGCACGGCGCCCTGCGCCTTTTAGCTTAATGCTAAAAGAGGCGAAGCCTCGAGCTGAGAGGCCTGAAGGGCCGCGCTAAATTGCTAACAGGGCCGCAGGCCCGAGCTAATCCGCTAAAAACCTATTTCACAGGTAAAAAACCTCATGAACAAACCAAATTGGAAAATCGTCAAAGAGTACGAAGACATTACCTACAAGAAATCAGATGGCGTGGCCCGCATCGCCTTTAACCGGCCGGAAGTGCGCAACGCCTTTCGACCCAAAACGGTAGGTGAATTATATGAAGCATTTTTAGACGCCCGGGAAGACACTTCAATCGGTGTGGTGCTATTTTCCGGTGAGGGCCCATCCCCTAAAGACGGCGGCTACGCATTTTGCAGCGGCGGTGATCAGCGCGTTCGCGGCGATCAAGGTTATGTTGGGGAAGACGGCATGCCCCGCCTCAACATTTTGGAAGTGCAGCGGCTGATTCGATTTATGCCCAAAGTGGTCATTGCCGTGGTGCCCGGATGGGCGGTTGGTGGCGGTCACAGCCTTCATGTAGTGTGTGACATGACTCTGGCCAGCAAAGAGCACGCGATTTTTAAGCAAACCGACGCGGATGTCACCAGCTTTGACGGCGGATATGGCTCAGCTTACCTGGCCAAAATGGTGGGGCAAAAACGCGCCCGGGAAATTTTCTTTTTGGGGCGCAACTACTCCGCCCAGGAGGCATACGAAATGGGCATGGTCAACGCCGTTATTCCTCACGATGAACTCGAGGATACCGCCTATCAGTGGGCAAAAGAGGTGCTGGGTAAATCGCCCACGTCGATCAAGATGCTCAAATTCGCCTTTAACCTAACCGATGATGGGATGGTTGGGCAGCAGGTATTTGCCGGAGAGGCCACTCGACTGGCTTACATGACCGATGAGGCGAAAGAGGGGCGTAACGCCTTTTTAGAAAAGCGGAAACCCAATTTCCAAAATATTAAATGGCTCCCCTAAGGCTGATACTGCTGCGCGAAATGGCCCTGGCCAATTAATTTAAATCCCGGCCGCAGATTACACAGATTTTTGGTGTAATCCGCGGCTATATTTATTTAAGAACCTGAGAAATGAACCGTTTAATAGTTAAATGAGATAAGGGAAATCTTTGAACTTTTGACTTTATACTTTGAACTATTATTTACTCAATCTTCGTATTGATCGCGACGACGGAGCCAGGCCATCGTCCACGGCAGATTATCCTCGTCCCGTCCCTTGGGCATCAAATCCATATGATGGTATGCCCCATTGAGCATATCAAGGCCGCGGGCATAGGTGGAATAGGTGTGAAAAATCTCTCCGGCTTCATTTTTATAAAAAACGCTGATTCCCGGCCGTTCTTCTCCACCACCCTGAATTTTTTCAAAATTGTAAACGACATCGCCGGCCGCAATTTCATCTGGGGTTGAAGTGACCTGATAATCGCGGTTGAAGTCGGTGCCTCCCGACGAGACCCAGGTAAAATCCCAACCCATTCGTTTTTTGTACGCTTCTAAAACGTCTAGTGGTGCGGTTGAAACCACGCGCAGGGTAATATCGCGGTGATTGAGATGAACTTCAGTGCCGCTGTAATTATCGGCCCAAAACGAGCAGCTGGGGCACCCTTCCTCCCAATCTGTCCCGTACATAAAATGGTAAACCAGCAGCTGGTTGCGGCCGTCAAACAACTCAGCCAGCGTTTGCGTACCCGCAGGGGTCTCAAATAGATAATCCTTTTCTACTTTGACCCACGGCAGCTCGCGCCGCTGGCGGCTCAATTCATCCCGCAGCGTGGTAAACTCTTTTTCTTTTTGCAGCAGCATGCGCCGGGCATCCAGCCACGCTTCTCGAGAAACAACAGCGTGATCTTTAATCATTAAATCCCTCCAGATTTATCGACTCAACAACCATTTTAAGCGGTCATAAGACAGTGCATAATGAATTATAACGACGAGCCCCATCACCGCTGCCACCGTTTGATAGCCGGATTGGGCCACGGCCCATACCCCAAATCCTAAAACGGCCAATTCGATCATCAGGCGCAGCCACCCAGGTACCGGTATGGGAGCCCGACCTGAGCGGCTGAGATCATCTGGCACGGCGAAAATGCCCCAGGCGGCCGCCATCAGCAAAGGCAGCAAAGCCGCTAAAATAAATCGCTGTGGGGGGTCAAAGCGCCAGCCATAAATACCGGCCCCAACCAGGGCAGCAATTTCAAGCAAAAATCGGACCGCTAAGTTAAGTGGATGGGAACCCATTCAACCTCAAAGATGGAAAAACTTCCTTGCCATGATAGCACAAATGTGCTACAAAATCACCCGCTATGTCTACTAAATCCAATATTCAGCTGCGAAATATTCAGCAGGAAGACCTGCAAATCTTTTTTGACCATCAACAGGATCAGGAAGCCCTCTCTATGGCCGCTTTTACGGCAAAGGAGCCTCACAATTGGACCGCTTTCCAGGAACACTGGAACAAGATCATGGCCGATCAATCGATCGTGATCAAAACCATCGTAAATAAGGGACAGATTGCCGGTTACGTTTTATCCCACAGCTGGTTTGGCGAGCCGGAAATCACCTACTGGATCGGCCGAGAGTTTTGGGGCAAGGGAGTGGCTACCGCAGGACTGCATCAATTTCTCGAAATTTACAACACCCGGCCGCTGTTTGCCCGGGTAGCTCACGACAACAGCGGTTCGATCAAAGTCTTGCAAAAATGCGGCTTCCAAAAAACCGGAGAGGATCGAGGGTTTGCCAACGCACGTCAGCAAGAGATCGTCGAGTTTATTTTTGCCCTTACCTGATCTTAATCGGTGCAAAACCTGTACAAGTCATCATATTTTGATAAATTGCCTTAAAATTCCCCTCAAAATACTGGACAATATATGTGCAACTGTGTTATGATACCTCACGTTGAGGCCAAATAAGCCTATATTTAAGCAACGAGGTAAATTATGACCAGCTCACTTTCAGCCAAGCCCATCATCGATATACGAAATGTGGTCAAGCGTTTTCCGGTTGGCAATGATGAAGTCACGATTTTGCACGGTCTCTCTTTTGAGGTAACGGCCGGCGAGTTTGTTTCCATCGTTGGCCCGTCCGGAAACGGAAAATCAACACTCTTAAATATGGTGACCGGTATCGACCGCCCTTCAGAGGGTGAAGTGGTGGTAACCGACAAGCCGGTCCACGAGATGAGCGAAAATCAGCTGGCCAAATGGCGCGGCCAGCAGGTGGGCATTATCTTCCAATTTTTTCAAATGCTTCCCTCTCTGAGCCTCCTGCAAAATATTACCCTCCCCATGGAATTTGCCGGTCTTTACTCGCGAAAAGAGCGAAAAGAGCGGGCGTATGGCCTGTTAGAAATGGTTGGGTTAGCCGACCAGGCACAAAAATTACCCAGCATGGTATCCGGCGGTCAGCAGCAGCGCGCAGCCATCGCCCGCGCCCTGGCCAATGACCCCCCGCTTCTGGTGGCTGATGAACCAACCGGCAACCTCGATGCCAAAACGGCCGGACTGGTGTTTGACCTGTTTATGGAGCTGGTGGAAGAACAGGGCAAAACGCTGCTGATGGTCACCCACGACAGTGAGCTGGCCGATCGTATTCCTCGTAAAATCGAAATCGTCAACGGCAATATCGCCTCAGATTCAAAAGTGGTCACCCCTCAAGCACAGCCAAAACGGGTCCCGTTGCCGCAGTTAACCCCGGCGCTTGGCCCTCAAAGAGAATTAGCATACACCTGATGATTACGCTCCTGCAGAAAGTATGGTTTGATTTGTGGGGTAATAAGTCCCGCACCCTCCAGGTCGTTCTGGTGATCGCCCTGGGGTCCATTGCCATCGGTTTGGTCATCGGCGGCCGGAATCTAATTTCCGAAGCGGTCACCACCAGCTATGCCAATGCGGAACCATCACACATCAAACTCAGCGTCAACCCGCCTTTAACGCGGGAGCAAATCGAGCGGGTAGCCAAAATAGAAGGAGTGGCCGAGGTTGAAGGGCTGCTCAGCGGCAGTATCGAATGGCGTTTCCCCGGTGAAGAAGAGTGGCAAACCGCTCGCATCAAAGGGCGAGACAGCTATCAAGAGCAACTCATGGGGCCGGAAGGGATACTTGAAGGGATTTTTCCCGGCCGCAACACCATTGGGATCGGTCAAATCTCGGTAGGCTCTCCCCAAATTTTTGTGGGCGACACCATCGAAATTCGCTCCGGCGACCGCCAGGCCACTTATGAAGTTGTAGGGCTGCTCGACCCGATTGGACCGGAGCCGGTGTTTGGGGAAACCATTTATGTGGATCAAAAAACCTTTACCCGCATCACCGGCCGCGACGCCTACAACCTCATTCAGCTCAGAGATTCCTTTTGGGATCCGGCCAATGCGGAGCGCACCGATCTTCTTATTCAAGATTACTTTGAAGAAATTAATGTCGATTCAGTCGGGGTCTCTTTTCCCTTCCAGGATCGAATTGTTCCCCCGGATGTCAACCCGGCCAGCGCCATTTTAAATGCCCTGTTTCTGATTTTGGGGATTATCGGCGTCGTCGTGGTTATCCTGGGGATTTTCCTGGTGTACAACAGCGTCAGCGCCATCGTCTCCCAGCAGACCAGCCAGATCGGCGTAATGAAAGCGATTGGGGCCAGTTCCCTGCAGGTGGCCTGGAGCTATCTCGTTCTGGTAATGGGATATGGCGTTCTGGCCATGTTTGTGTCCCTCCCGATTGGCGGAGCAGCGGCCCTGGGACTACAAACTTTCTTCGGTAATTTTCTCAACCTGGAAAGCAATCCAATTCGCGTCGACCCCGTGGCGGTCGGCATCCAAATTTTAATTTGTCTGATCGCTCCCTTGCTGGCCGCTTTAATTCCCTTGCTAAACGGTATGCGCATCTCGGTTCGTGAAGCGATCGGCTCATACGGGTTGACCGGCGCCCTGGGTTTAGTCAACCGGCTGGTGGCCAGATTTACCAATCTTTCTTACACCATCTTGCTAACGATCGCCAACACCTTCCGCAATCAAAAGCGGGTCATTATTATTCAAATCGCCCTCATTGTGGCCGGCACGATTTTTATGATGGTTCTTGGCGTCAACGACGCCAGTCAGTTTACCTATGATGGCAAGCTCAAAGAGGTGCACACTTATCAGGTGGCCTTTTCAACCGATCAGCTGACGCGCGTCGAAATTCTGGAGCGCGCGGCCTTAAGCGTTGACGGGGTGACCGATGTTGAGAGTTGGCAGGTCACCGGCGGCAGCGCCCGGCCGATTTCTCAACCAGAAAAAGAGGTAACCGACGCCCGCATTTCGATTTTTGGCCAGCCGCCAGAAACAACCTTTTATAAACCGGAAATCTTTGAAGGGCGCTGGCTCAACAGCAGCGACACCTATGCGGTTGTAGCCGGCAGCCAGGTCAGCTCTGAAAAGGGATGGCAGGTGGGGGATCAAATCGTCCTGACGGAAAACTCCGGTCGTGAAATGACGGTCGAAATCGTGGGCATTCACTTTGATCCGGCCGCTGGAGGAACCTCACTTCACCTGCCGCTGGCGGTTTTGCAGCGTGAGTGGGGTCAATTCCAGACCGCCAACGCCGTATTTGTGAAAACCACCCAAACCGACGCGGAATTTCAAACGGCAATTGCTTCACAGGTCGAAACGGCCCTGGAAAGCCAAAATGTAGGCGTACGGCCGAGCAGCCCCTTTGGTGAAAATACCATCGCTGAAATTTCGGCCACCCTTTCAGACGGGCTCGACATTATCATCACCCTGCTGGCCGTGATGGCCGTGGTTATTGCCCTCGTCGGCGGGGTTGGCCTCAGCGGCGTCCTCTCTCTGAGCGTTCTTGAGCGGCGGCGGGAGATTGGCGTGATGCGGGCGATTGGAGCCTCATCCGGGCAGGTAATCCGCCTATTTATTCAGGAAGGGATCCTTTTGGGTTGGCTGAGCTGGATTGTCGCCATCCCCCTCAGCATTCCGGCCGCCTGGTATTTGGCCACGCGCGGTCTGGCGTTTGCCCTCAACACCAATCTGGCGTACCGCTTCTCCTTCTCCGGCCCCCTGATTTGGCTGGCCATCATCACCGTTTTGGCGATCGTAGCCAGCGTTTTCCCGGCTCGGGGCGCAGCCAAGATCAGCGTCCGCGAAAGCCTTTCTTACAGCTAAATATTATCATCCACATCGGGGCATCATCCCCTCTCATCCAAAAACACAAAACGTATGTTTTGTGTTTTTTGTGTTTTTGTGGTTTATTTTCCCCACGACCACCAATTAGAAAAGCACAGAGGTTTACGGCATGCGCATAGCGGCGATTCAGATGAACACCCAGGAGGACAAAGAGCAGAATTTGGCCACGGCCGAGCGGCTGATTGATGAGGCGGCCGCTTTGGGAGCGCAGATGGTTGGCTTGCCGGAGATGTTCAACATTTTGGGGCCAAAAAATTATCTGGGAAACGGGGCGGAGGAAATCCCCGGCCGGACCTCCGAATTTTTAAGCCGCAAGGCGAAACAGCACGGCATTTATCTGCACGGGGGCAGCATCCCCGAGCTAATGATCGGGGAAAACAAGGTGGGTAACACCACCCTGGTTTTTGATCCTCATGGGAACCAGATCGCCAAATATCGCAAGATTCACCTCTTTGACATCGAGGTTGAGGGGCAGGTCAGCCGTCGCGAATCCGATCAGTTTGTGTTTGGGGAGCGGCCGGTCAACTTTGAAACGGAGCAGGGCAGCTTTGGTTTAACCATCTGTTACGACATTCGTTTTCCCGAACTTTATCGCGCCTTAACCTTAAACGGGGCGCGGGTTATTTTTCACCCCAGTGCCTTCACCCTCTATACCGGCAAAGATCATTGGGAAACCCTGATTCGCGCTCGGGCGATCGAAAATCAGGTGTACATGATTTCCCCGGCTCAAATCGGGGTTCACGGCCGGGGCCAGCACTCGTTTGGCAGCACCATGATTGTTGATCCGTGGGGCACGGTGATCGCCCGTGCCCCCGAGCGGGAGTGCGTGGTTTGGGCCGACATCGATTTTGCCGCGCAGGATGAGGTTCGCCGGCAGCTGCCGGCGCTGCATCATCGCCGGCCGGAAGTGTATTTATAATAGCTTGAGGTTGTGTAATTCTTGACAATTTTTGTTAATAGGAATAAAGTACTGGCACGTGGCGTGCGACTCTCTAAATCGGGTGAGGATTTAGGGGAATAACCTACGCACAACAACAAAAAACAACAATTTATACATATTGATGAAGCGTATTTGGCGATCTATCTGTTTGCCTATGCGATGATTCCACTCATGATCTCAGGAGCTTTAAGATGACCTTCACACCCCGTAACCTGCTGGCCAAAACCGGTTTGTTTATATTGCTTCTCGTTGGCACCCAGCTGCTATCCCCTACCTTGGTGGTGGCTGAAGATGCGCAGCAGCAGCCGCAGCCGGGCGAACCGGATCGGCCAACGATGGATTTTCAACCTCCGGCCGATGCCGATTCGCTGGCGGATTTTTCTCCCCGCGGTTCTCAACGCGTGGAGGTCAAGCAAATAAACACGGGATCGTCTGACGTTAACCCTCTTGACGAAGCAGCCGTTGTAGATAGGGCCACAGCTGTAGGGATTGAAAATGTAAGTAAGACCTTCAATCCCAGACGGGATACCGTCTTTGCCTCTGGAGAAGAGTTTTCGCTTCTCATTGAGCAGGATACCTTTGGGGAACAGGTGGAATTAAAAATCGATTATCTTACCGTGGGCACCTCCCCCATAAAGAAGCACGATCAGTTGACCCAACTCGCTGAAAAAAGTGATATCCCGGTGGCCGATAGACCAAATGATCTGGTCATAATTCCGGAATCAACCAGCTTATTCAAAATCTCTCTGGAAACAATTAGCTTAAGTTCGGGGCAAGTCATCACAAAATTTGAGAAGCCGGTGCGCATGGCGATTGACCTGCGAGGGTACGGGTATGATCTGAAACAGGATGGTGGCTATTTCTTTATCGCCTATGAAGATCCGGAAAGTCCAGGCACCTTTATCGACATTCCAACAACGGTTCATCAAGAAGACGGTCTTATCAGCGGCGAAACCGATCATTTTTCCAACTGGATTTCTGGATGGCGGCCGGAGTCCTGGTCTTTAGAGTGGCAGCCCCCAACTGTGGCAGAGTTTACCGGGGCGGCTACCTACAGCTACCCCATCGACGTCCCACCTGGCCGGGCAGGCCTACAGCCTCAGGTGGCTTTGAATTACTCATCATCATCCTTAAATGGTGCCGTCAGAAGGGTATCAATGGGAACCGTTGCCACTGGTTGGTCGATCTCGGATATCAACATCACGCGAGTCAAATCAGAGCAGCAGCCTGGTGGCATCGATTATGCCAATGAATTTCGACTGGTCATTAACGGCCAGGGGCATCGCCTGATCCAGGGATCCACCACCAATGGAGTCATTACATTCTACGCTGAAAATGCCCCAAATATTCGGGTGGAAAATTACGGGGGGCTGCGGTGGAATGATGATGTAAATCATCATAATTACTGGATTGTTAAAACCGGTGATGGGCTGACTTATCGGCTTGGATTTACCAATAATCACCCCCATGGTCCATATACCAATCCTTCGGTAACATACCAAAAGACGCAGTTAAATGAAGGCTCCATTCGCTATGAAGCAACTGCCTGGCACGTTGACACCATAACCGACCCACTCGGCAACCAGATTTTGTATCAATACATTCGCGTTTCAAGACATGAATCAATAGCCTACGGGTGCCCATGGGGAGGGGGTTGCATCTTTAAAATTTGGAACAACACCGCTCAAGTATCCGAAATTCTCTATAACTTCACCTCCACTGCTACCCCCAACAACCCGGTTCCATCTGACATCGGCCGACTCAACGTGACCACCGGCGTGACGGCCGGGTCGAAAATTGTCTTTAACTACGGCGACGAAACCCGTTTGGCTTCGATTGACGTGTATCATGGGCATGCCGCAGCCAATACCAATACGTTGACGCTCACTCGCCAATATTCAGTAACAGCGCTCAACCCATCTGTGCCCAATCCATCGGTCTGTGACAAGCGAAATGTCGACGGCTCTTATGAAACCCGCCTCATCTACACTCGAGTGATAACCCAAATCCAGGCGTGGACAAAGGACGTGGCCGGCACCTGGTATGCTTTGCCGGCTACCACCTTCACCTATGTCGATCAACCACACATTCACCATCAGGGTCAGGGGTGCTTTATTTACAAATATTTGCAGCGCGTATCTAATGGGTATGGTGGGTATTCTGATTTTATCTACGGCAGTGACGGCCGCGGTAGAGGTCCGGATTACACCAACTGTAAAGGATGGGAGGAGGGTGATCCACCCTGTGTAGAGGAATTCCCCAGTGTGGGCTACAACTATCGCGTGTTTGATATTCGCAGTGGGGATTGGCACAATGACTTAAATGCGCCGACTGAACAAACCCGCACGACGTATGAATATATTGGCGTGTGTTACGATCAGGAATCTCCCAACGACCCCCATTGTCAACAGCCGGATACAACCGCGATGTACGGCAACATTGGTGGGCATGCCAAAGTAATTGTGACCCTGCATGATTTTGATATGACGACGCCTCTGCACAGAACTATCACCGAGTACCATACCGATATCAATCGTTTTGGGCGGCCGTTTATCCAGCGCTCCGGCCCACCCAATCTAAGCGATTCACGCGAATTGGTTCCTGGCAAAGAAGATCGGGTAGAAACATCTTACATTACCACCTCTTTTTCGAGCTACAATGTTCCGTTCACCCATCAATTTGAAATCAAAACCTATCATACCGACTACGGTTGGAATGCCCCGCAAGGCAACATTTCGAGCAAAGTGATTTACGAGTATTCCAACACCGGGAGTTATCAAATTGATGAGGCTGGAAATAATCGACAATTCGGGCAAATTACCCGCATTTTGGAATATGATAGCGCCACCGCCACAACGCCATATCGCACAACCAGACGATATACATTTGGGCGTACAGACAACGGACACTGGATAATTCGCAATAAAAGTCAAGGCATTTATGAAGGGGGTGGAGCAACTGTTAACGAGCTGATTCAGGCGAATTGGTATTATTACGATCAGAATACCAATTTCCAAAACTCTGCTGCAGCACAGCTCACCGATGGTTTGCTGCGCCGAGAACGCGTTAGCATCCCTGTTGGATGTAGCAATGTGGTTGGTCCTGTTATTGCCAATTGCGCAAATGGATTTCAGACCATCGATCAACAATATACATACGATCTATACGGCAACGTCATAAATCAAATTAGCTATGCCGATTACGGATATTTGACTACGGATGCCTCTTGGCAGCATTTGGACGTCATGCCCACCCAGGCGCGCACAACGACAATTAACTATGACAGTAAATACAACTTGTATCCTCTCTCGGTAACCAACCCGGCAGCACAAACCACCTCGTTCGAAATTTGGGGATTTAACAACGTGCCGCTTAGCGGATTTCAAACCCAAACCGGGCTACTGCGTCGGGTAACCGATGTTTCCAACAACAACATCAGTACCCTATACGAATACGATCCGTTTGGCCGCCTCTATGAGGTGTATGAAGGGCACGATACCATCGGCTTTGGCGACAGCGATAAAACAAACGGTAATCCGCTTAGTCGAACCAATTACTATGACAACAGTTGGGATGGCATTCATCTTCCAACCGTTAATGGAAAGACATTTGTTATCGCGAACCTAATCCGCCCCGACGAGCCCGGATTTGAATTCCGCACGGTGACATATCTTGATGGATACGGTCGGGAGATTCAAAGCCAGCAACGTAAAGTGGATGTCAACGGCAGCGGCCCCAATCAGCGCATCATCGTCACCAAAGCATATGATGCCATGGGGAATCTCGTTTGTGAAACCGCTCCGTATCACATTCCGCATAGTACCGGTTATCACAATGAAATTTGTACCGATCGACCACACACGTTTTCATCTATCGATACCCAGGATATCAGCCGCAGTACAACAACTTATGCGGATGGGACAACAACCGAAACGTATGGCGCCATACGTCCCAATGTTGGTGATGGAACCCAAATCGATCCTTCCGGCAACTTTTATTCCGTAATTTCGACGGTGGATGCCAACGATTACGCCAAAAGCACCGCCACCAACAGCCGAGGGCAGTTGAGCTACGTGATTGAATACCTCCCACTGCCCAGCGGGGCCTCTGCCCGGCCGGTCTATGCCAAAACCCATTATGAATATGATCTACTGGGCAACCTGACCGAGGTAACTGACGCCAAAGGGAACGTCTCGACCATAACTTACAACAACTTTGGCCAAAAAATTGGCATGGATGACCCCGATATGGGCAGCTGGGAATACGCGTATGATGGTGCCGGTAATCTGATTTCTCAAACCGATGCCAATGGGAACCACCTCTGTTTTTATTACGATAATCTCGATCGAATGATTCTCAAAAGTAAAACAAGCGGTGCAACCTGTGAATCCTACGCCAATGCCCCCAAAAGTGGCCCCAACTGGTTGGCTACCTATGAATATGATCAGGCGGTTTCTTACGGCGGTGAGACGTATGGGAATTTTAAAGGGGCTCTCTCCCGAGTTTCCTGGGCTCCCGATGGAACCACCAATTTTGAGCTGTTTCAATATGACGGTGAAGGGCGACCCACCAAACATACGCGGGTCATCAACAGCCGGCCGTTCACCATGGAAACCGTATCGTTTGATCCTCTTGATCGGCCGCTGGTCATTCAATACCCCGATGGCGAGCAGATAACCAAGACCTATGATCGACAGGGGGAAAACCAGCTGTGGATCGACGACGGCACTACCTTACTCGTCAATGATATTCAATACAACGAGCGCGGTCAGATGACCTTGCTCGATCGGGGTGGCACGATCGCTGATACCACATACGATTATTACGGATCAACCGGAACCAATGGCAACAGCAATTTCCGCTTAAAAACGATTCAGCATGGAATTCCCAGCACGGATGCCTATCCAAATTACTCCTTTGTGTACGACAAGGTTGGCAATATTCTCGAGCTGCAGGAAGAGGTCAATTCAACCCAAAATGGGTTGATCAATCAAACCCAAACGTTTGTCTATGATCATTTATATCGGTTGACATCCGCTTCCGCGCCGGTTTCCGCGAGTTTGACGGCCTTCTCAAACACCTACGCTTATGATGAAATCGGCAATTTGACCAGCAAAAATGGACAAACCTACAGCTATGATAACGATCAGCCGCATGCTGTCGACGAGGTCGGCAACGATGTCTATCGCTATGATAACAATGGCAATATGATCTATCGCAATGATGGTGATGGGTCCTACTGGCAGGAATTTGACAGCGAAAATCGCCTGTCCAGCGTGGCTGTCAATGTGGCTGAAGGGAATATCGCTCTTCAATCAACAACCTATTCAACTGTGGGAGGGGCTGGAAAAGCGGTTGATGGCATCACAAATGGGGACTATTATGCGCACAATTCCGTCACCCATACAAACGATCAAGCGCAGCCATTTTGGGTGGTCGATTTCTTTGAAGAACATCAAATTAGCCACATTCGCATCTGGAACCGGACCGACTGCTGCTCAGATCGGCTAACAGATTTCACCGTTACCGTGTCATCCGGGCCGCACAGCTGGCAATACGTTCATTCTGGGCCGGCCGGGGAGATCGTTGATATCGATGTCGGCGGTCAGCCAGGTCAAGTCGTGCGAGTTCAGCTGAATGGGACAGGTATACTCTCCTTGGCTGAAGTAGAAGTTTTTGCCGAAGCGGACAGCGTAACAAATTTCTATTACGATCCCAGTGGTCAGCGCACGATGACGGTGGAACCAGATGGCTCCACGACTTACTACCCCTTCCCCAACTATGAAGAATCGGTGGGCAATACGCCGGTGGTAGACATCTCCGCCCAGTGGGGGCAGGGGTCCGGCAGCGGCACCGTGGTCATTCCGGCCAACACATCCTATACCCTCAACTGGACCAGTTCCGGTGCGGATGGTTGTGAAGCCAGCGGCAGCTGGTCGGGGAGCAAAGCGTTCTCCGGCAGTGAAGGGTTTGGCGGTTTTGCCTCCGGCAGTCGCACGCACACCCTGACCTGCGACAACCCGTTTGGGCCAACTGCGGCGACGGTGATTGTGCAGATTGAAGCGCCAACCCCTACACCTACTAACACGCCAGTGCCAACCAACACGCCCACGGCAACCCCGCTGCCAACAAATACGCCGACAGCGACTTCAACACCAACCAGCACACCAACAGTGACTCTTACACCTGAACCAACAGGTACTCCTTCAACAATCAAAATCAATTTTCAGCCGGATTCCGTACCTGTACCCGCTGGGTATCTGGCCGATTCCGGTCTGGTATATGGCGATCGGGGGAATGGGTACAGCTATGGTTGGAATGCCCTGATTGATGATGGCACCAACGATGTCAATTACAGTGGTCATGCCGACGAACGATTTGATACCAATATCGTGACCGACAACTGGCAAAATCCCGATGGCGTCTGGGAAATCGCCGTGCCCAATGACACTTACCAGGTGCGCCTGGTGGTGGGCTCACTCCATCCGGACGATTGGGCCATATACGGCATCCAGGTGGAAGGCACCACTGTGGTGGACACAGGTGGCAATTGGGTGAACGGTCAACAGTACGATGAAACGGTCAATGTCTCCGTGACCGATGGGCGCTTAACGGTAAGCAATCTCAGTGGGTCGATTAGCAATTTATTGGCCTTTATTGAGATCACGGGAAGTGGTGGGCCGAGTTCAACCCCCACCCCTTCGCCGACGCCTGGTTCGGGGAGCGTCATCCAGATCAATTTCCAACCGGGGTCTTCCAGTGTACCGGCCGGGTATTTGGTGGATTCCGGGGAGGCGCACGGCAATCGGGGCAACGGGTATACCTATGGATGGGATCAACTCAACGACAAGACCCGTGATCGTGGAGCGCACAGCGACCAGCGGTACGATACCCTCAATCATTTTGAGAACGGGGGAGACCGGACCTGGACGATTGATCTGGCCAACGGTGATTACGATGTCGATCTCTACCTGGGTGATCCCTCGTACACCAACCAGAACAACAGCGTGGAGATCAACGGCGTGACTTACACCGACCCGGACGGCCAGGACAATTACGATGAATATCAGGTGACCGTGACGGTCACCAATGGACAGATGACCATCGCGCAAGCCGCGGGCGGCAACAACGCCAAGATCCAGTTTATCCATATTGAACAGGTCGCCAGTGGGGCGTCAACGGGCTCTTCCAAGGTGCTGGCCAGCTGGGCTGAGCCGGTAGACAAGGAGACGACGCTCAGCGATATGAAGATGGTGCGCGGCCAGAATGTGGGGTTAAAGCCGCATCACGTGGTGGCCACGGCTCAGAACCAGAGTGGTGGGCAGGCGGTAACCATCACCCGCAAGACGTACCTGGCGGCCGGTCAGCCGATCGCCATCGATGTTTCTGGTAGTCTCCATACGGACGAGAACGGCCTTTTCTATATCTACACCGACCATCTGGGCAGCGCCAGCACGATTGTAAACGGCAGTGACGGATCGGTCAAAGATGAATCGCGCTTCTACCCCTTTGGGGAGTATCGCAGCGGCAGCGGCTCCAGCGTGACCGACCGGGGCTTTACCGGGCACCAGCATAATGACAATTTGGGCTTAATCTACATGAACGCGCGCTATTATGTGCCAAACACGAACCGCATGGTTTCTCCCGACACCATTGTACCAGATGCCAAAGACCCGCAAAGCTTTAACAGATATAGTTACGCCTTAAATAATCCTGTTAAATACACGGATCCAAGTGGGCACTGTGTTTATGTACCTCCGTTCGATACTGCTGTCTGTATTGCGCTGTTAGCCCTCACGTTAACAGGTGATTCGGAGCAGCCACCCGTTCCTGACAATTACCCAAACCACACTACCCTTTCGCTGGGATGTACGGATACTTTAGCAGATTGTTTTCAGGCAAGAAGTCTAAGACAATTCGAAGACTATGAACAGATTGACCAAGAGGAGTTTAATAATTTGTTAGACACCGTTGCTGAAGATCTTTACGCCCATGATATACCTACTAATTTAGGTGGACAATGGGTAGCCGGGCGTGGAGCTTATGATACCCCATTTTACAATGGAGAGGGACGTGGAGGACTGCCCCCCGGTGAAGGCTATGACAGCAATCAGCAAATATGTTTAGATCAAGGATGTTTTGGCCGATCAGAAGTTAATTACATTGCCCAAGGTATGTGGGCTGCGGCAGGGGGTTATAGTTTAGATGACGCACTAGATCAGACTGAGGCGTGGAATGAATTATCCTATGGTCAAGATGCCTCACCGGGTAAATTATATTGGACGGAATATGGCTATAATTGGTACATTGAATGGATTCAACAACAGGAGGAATAAGAAAGAAGCTATGAAAAAAAACACTTTTCTTTTTCTTTTTCTTCTCTTCTTTGTGTGTCTTGTAAGCTGCAAATCTACGACCCACGAGACCTATTCAAGTGATTTGTTGGGGTTGCAGTTAGTAATCCCATCTGATTGGGACTTTGAAGAAACTGACCGATTTTTGTCCTTAATGATAAGCCCATCAAGTAGTGAAAATAAAGACTTTGTTTCCATAAATATATTTCAAAACTCGAACGTTGAGAGAGACCTTAGTAACGCATTAGAAGAAGAAGTAAACCATCTGAAAGATCGGTGGTCATTAGATGAAATTGCTTTTGTTAAGCCTATCGAAGAAAGTACCCTAAATGGTTTCGAAGTCGCCAAGGTCACGATTGAAGCTCCTGTACAGTCTCAAAATGAGGAGAGAAAGAATAATTCAAGTACTTTCCAGCCTATGGATGTTATGGTGCTGGATGCAGGTGATAGATTTATAGTGATCATTTTTCGAAAAAGTACTATCAATCCTGATTTGAACGACGAAGGTCAAAATATTATTAATAGTATTAGAGCGTATCCATAAATCATTTCTGTCCCCTGTTACGGAGCGGTCTTCACAGTGGGCTGTGGCATGGCGTCTCGCCGCGCCGCTTGCCTCGCCCGTAGTAAGTCTGCTATTTGGCACTTACCTGTTCTTTCTTTGGGCAATGCCAAAAGAAAAAATCAAGGAAAAGGCTAGGCTCCCACGCCCAGCCTTTTCTTGGTTCAGGTGCTGCTCATTCGTTCGTTAGCAACTGTTTTAGTGGCTAGCTTTGGTTTGTAGTGGCTGGTTGCACCAAACAGCGGCGCAGTTCGGCTAGAATCTGTTGCTGTTCGTCATTCAGGCCATCGTGACCCAGCTTGTCCAGCAGAGCAATCGCTTTTTTGGTGCTTGGTTTTGGTTCTAAAATGGCGTCCTGTTTACCCTCAATCTGCTCCATCGCTCGAAAAAAGTCCTGTATCACCACCTTGTGATGCACCCTGGCGTAGGTCATGGTGGTGTTGAGCCGCTGGTGGCCCAACAACGATTGAATCGTCGTGATTTTCGCCCCGGCATTCACCAGCTGGGTGGTAAACGTGTGCCGCAGCATATGCGGGGTGACCTCTGCTCCGGCAAGGTCTTCCCGACGCGCTGCGGCCGGTCTCCAGACCGCGCCGCAGTTTTTCATGAAGTCGATGGCGGTAGAATTTTCCGGGAATTTCGATTGCTTTCACAAACTCAGCATGTTTGCGAGGGAAGAATGCTACTCAGAAATCGCATGGTCAATTAATCGTGGTGGAAGCAAATGGCACGGCCAGAGGCCGGCCACAGCACATGAAAAAGACCTTGCCTTGCTCTGGTGAGGTCTTCCTAATGCGCGCTGCGGCCGGCCTCCGGCCGTGCCGCCTGGTACCCATCCAAATCTCCCTTTCTCTCCATGAAAATTGAGGGTAAAATTTGCTTATGGAGACTACAAAAATTCATGAGGGCTATGGAGTTTACTACTTCACCTTCTCTATCATTCACTGGCTCCCGGTTTTCATTTCGGCCGAAGCATGCCTCCTCTTAACTGAGAGCCTGAATTTTTGTCACGCAAACAAACACTTGCGGATCAATGCTTATGTAATTATGCCAACCCACGGACATTTTATCCTGTTTGATGCCGATTTTGATCAAAACCGCCTGCAAAAAACGATCACGGCCATGCGGCAATACACCGGGCGTCAACTTATAGAGTTTTGTGAGAAGAAGATGCCGGCCGTGTTTTCCCAAGTGATACAAACACCCAATCGCTCAGACCGAGGTCGGCAATTTTGGCAACAAAGTAAACATCCAATCGCCATTTGGTCCCGACCATTTTGGGTGAGCAAATTCAACTATTTGCACAATAATCCGTGCCGTAAGGGGTTGGTAAGAGGACCGGCCGACTGGCGTTTTTCATCCGCCCGGTATTGGATGAGTGAGGAAGAAAACGATGTGATCTTAACCGCCATTGAATGGTGAGGCGAGTGGCCCGGCCGGAGGCCGGCCACAGCACAAGGAGAAGACCTTGCCTGATCAGGAGGCCAGCTTCCAGCCATGCCGCATGCTCACACCATGATTCGTCTTTCAAGCTGTCGACATTGATGCTAAAATTCAGCGCCAATTATGACCCCCCAAGAACACCTCAAAGCCCACCAACAGGCCGGCCGCCTGATCGACGTCGGCGGCGTGCAAACCTTCATCCGTGAAGAAGGCAGCGGCCCGCCGGTCGTCTGTCTCCACGGGGTCCCCACCTCCAGCTACCTCTACCGCAAAGTCCTGCCCGAGCTGGCCACCCGAGGCCTGCGCGGCATTGCCCCCGACTTCCCCGGTATGGGGCTCTCCGACCGGCCGCTCAACTTCGACTACTCGTTCACCGGTCTCGGCCGCTGGGCCGCACAGCTGATCGACGCCCTGGAGCTCGATCAATTTCACCTCGTCATCCACGACGTCGGCGGGCCGGTTGGCCTGGAGCTGGTGGCCGCCCGTCCGCACCAAATCCAATCCCTGACCATCCTCAATACCCTGCTGGCCAATGTGGGCACCTTCAAAAAACCGTGGCCGATGCGCCCGTTTGAGTGGCCGGTCGTCGGCGAGCTGTACCTGGCCACCATGCAGCCCGCTCTCTTTACCCGCCTGATGGTCATGCTGGGGGTCAACGACAAAAGCAGCCTGCCCCCGGCCGAAGGAGCGGTCTACGTCAAGCTGCTCAAACGACAGGACAACGGCCGCGCCTTTCTCAAAATCATGCGCTCTTTTGAAACTACCGTGGCCAAACAGGAACTTTACATCAGTGCCGTTAAAAACCTCAACGTCCCGGTGCAGTTTGTGTGGGGGGAAGACGATCCGTTCCTGACCGTCGAAAAAGATGGCCGCCCGGCCGCCCAGGCCACCGGCGTCGAGCGCTTTTTTTCGCTTCCCTCCAAACACTTCCTACAGGAAGATCAGGCCCCGGCCATCGCGGCCCTCATTGCCGACCTGGTCAACGAAGGTTTATGATGGTTTTGTCTTGTGCGGATTATTACGGTTGGCAGATCGAGTTCTGCTGCCGTTCGGGCGATACGAATGGCGATTTCACCTCCCTGCGTCAGGTTCAAGGGCGGACAGGTCTTCAATAACCCAAATCATCGTTTGCGGCCCCCCTGTCATCCTGAGCGTAGTGAAGGATCCCGTCCACTCACTTGAAGGCGAAGGTGGCCATTCGGGCGTTTATGGCTTCCAATCAGCCCTTCTGAAAGACAGCTTGCCGAGATTCTTCACGTCGCTGCGCTCCGTTCAGAATGACAGGTGGTTTGCAGCCAACATGTCTGCTCCTGAACCGTGTCGGGGAGGGGGGTGCCGGGCAGAGCGGTACTGTACTTAATCTCCACTTCAAACCATAATTTTGCGAAACTCCCACCCCAGGTCCTATAATAAATTCAAGTCTTTCCTTTAACCTCTGTTGTCTGAAGTCTGTGGTCTGATGTCTCATGCCTTTAATCTATACTTCCACCCGCCACCAGCTCCCCCTTCGGCCCACCTTGCGCGCCGTTCTCACCGCCGTCCGTCAGGCGCAGCGGCCGGTAATCCTGGCCCTCGACTGCCCCATTAACATATCCCCAATCGACGGCCGGCGGGAAACAATTCTTCACCTGCATAACGATCAGGGTTCGGAGGCAAAACTCTTCGCCCGTGACCTGGCAGCCATGACCGGCGCACACATCGATTTGCTGGTGCTTTTTGATCGGCTGGACGATGAAGCGGCCGATTTTGCCCTCGACCAGCTGATCGCCGAAGGGGTTCCAGCCGCTGTGCTGGTGAATGATTCACTTGAGGCCGATCAAATCGGCAAATTTTTAGCTGATTTAGAGAAACGCTTCACAAGGAAAGGTTTCCTACCGCAGGGAAAATCAATTCGCACCCGACCGGTTGACCCTCATACTCAGGAAGCACCGCTCTCCGCTCGGGAAGAAGCGCAAATCGCCGCCCTGGCTGAAATCATGCGCCTCGATCCGGCCGCCATGAGCACCACAGAAAAAAGGGAGCTGCTCACGCAGGCGGCCCAAATCCAGACCGAGCTCGATAAGCTGACCCTGAAAGAAAAGGCGCAGCTGCAGCGGCAAAACATCATCGATCACTGGCTGGCCCAGGCCCGTGAGGCGGTGCGGGTGATTGGCGACGAGTCGATCCCCCAAGGCAATGTCCTCGTGCTGCTGCAGCAGATGGAGCAGGTGGCCCAGCAGCTGGCCACCGATGAGCTGCTGGGGGCAACCGGTCTGGAGCTGGCCGCTTTTCTGCGAGCCACGGCCGCCTATTTGCAAGGGGATCCGCAGCCCAAAGTACCCCCACGCTTTGCGGCCGAATGGGATGAGATGATTCAATCACAGTAATTTTCCAACCTGAAGGATGCCCTTTTGTAGGGCCGCAGCATGCTGCGGCCGGTAGCCGGTCAATCAGGGAAGACCACAAAAGTTTTGAAAACTTTTGTGGTCTAAATGGATCACCAGAAACCTGCCAAACAGTTGCCTAACACCCAAACCGTATATTGCCACCAAGAAAATATCCTTTTTGGCGTTACCTGAAGAAATGGGTGAGGATTCCTTATGCAAATTGTGGCAGGAGCGATGCAGGATTAATTCCAACCACAATAACGCGAAGCGCACAACAACAGATTTCAGCTTGTGTCTGTCGTGAAATCTATACCCTCTTCAATTTAATTGATGATCCGCTGTACCGGCCGGCTATGCCTGCCTAAATCATCAGCGGGTGATCTATCCATTTGCAAACCACAGAATCAAAATCGAATATCTCAATCACGATCGGAGGTCAACGAGATGAAACCATATCACCAGACACGCACCCATCAATCACTCGGCGTCATTCTGTCTTTGACCCTGGTTTTGCAAATGGTTACGCCCATCATTTTTGGTCAAAATACATTTGCGGCTCAGGTCAATTCCTCTTCGGCATCCTCAAACACGGCTGCTGCCGTCGATTTGAATGCCGCGACCGACCTTTCACAGCTCCTGGCCGCCTCCACCAGTGAACCCCCGGAAATTTCATCTCCCCTCTCCATTTCCAAAGAACAATCAACCTACTCCGCAGCCGGCTCCATGGTCGTCACCTATACCGTCCGCAACAACCTGAAACCTATGGTTCATCCCGATATCAGCAGCGCCACCACCATCACCGCTCAGGTTGCAGCCTTGACCTCCATTGATTTTGACAGTGACCCCAACACCATTTACAGCGTGCTGATTACCAATGAGTTAACCAACGCCCAAACATCACTCAACACCGCCGATCCTCTGGCTGACAGCAGCGGCGATTTTTTGGCCCTCAACCTGGGAAACATTCCTCCCCTGGGGACCGCCACAGCCGTCATGACCCTCACCACCCCTGCCAGCAGTGGGGATTTTGCGGTTCTGGACACCGGCGCGGTGGCCTACGGGCAGCACCAGGGGCGCGCCATCTCAGCTAATGCCCCCCAAATCGCTCTCGCGCCTGATGGTTTTGACCAATACCTCGTCTGTACGATTGACGCCAACTGCGGCGACCGCTACATCATCCAAAAAGCGGCCGAGTTGGGTGGTGATCCGGCCGCCCTGTTCGCCTTTGTTCAGGGCCTAAACTTTGAGCTATACGAAGGCTCCCTGCGCGGCGCACGCGGTACGCTGTGGAGCGCAGCCGGCAACGCCACTGACCAGGCTAGCCTGCTCGTTGCCCTTCTGCGCGCGTCCGGGATTCCGGCCGCCTATCGCCAGGGCACCCTGAACACTACCAACGCCCAAACCGTTCTGAGCGGTATGTTTCCCAATAATCCAGCCCTCGGCGGCTTTGTGCCGGCCGGTACCCCCACGGCCGATCCGCTCAATGATCCGGCCCTGATCGCCCAGGCCCAGGAACATGCCTGGGTCGAGGCGTACCTGCCCGGCAGCGGCTGGACCGCCTTTGATCCAACTTTCGCCACCGCCAACGCTGGGGATACCTTTACCGCCCCGGTTGGCGGCCGGATCGCCGAACTCGACGATAATTTGCGCCACAAAGTGACCCTCCAGCTCAAAGCAGAACGGTACGGCGCGTTCCCGGTCGGCGGCAGTAACATTTACGAAACCTTCCCCCTGGAAGCCACATTTAGCACCGTAGAACTGATCGGTGAGCCGGTGGTTTTCGCCCACCTCGTCGAATCAAACGCCCTCGGCGGACTGGCCTTCAGCTCGTTTGAACACACTTATATTCCCTATTTCATCGTTGGGGATAAGGAAATTGTCATCGAAGGGGAACCGATGCTCGACCTGCTCAGCAACTTTCCCTTTGGGCAGGATTTTCTGACGGCCGAATGGCTGATCCTAACCACCACCGATCCCTCTGGGAACACCACCACCTACGAGCGGGAGCTGTTTGACGACATCGGCTACGATGTGCGCACGATTGGCGGCGTGGTCGACCAGCTCGAACGCGGTGAAACCGCCCGTATCAGCTCGATCTCTTCCTGGACGACCCTCTTTGCTCCCTCTGAAATCCCCGCCGAAGCGGTGGATGATCTCGTGCAGCCGGTGCTGGAAAACACCCTGGCCGCCAACGCCCTCCAAGAGCAGGTCGCCGCCATCGACGGGCTGCCGTATACACCCGAAGAGCTCGCCCTAATTCAGGAAACGGTGGTCCAGAGCGGTCTAGCCGCCCGCGCCATCCAGAAGATGCACCTGCTCAAATTCACCCACGTGTCGGACGTCAGCCACGACTGGCTGGCTGAGTCAACTCAGGTGGCCGCCTACCCTGCTTCCCCACGCATTTTTACCGTCGGTTGGGAACGCAACGACATCGAAGCAACCGACATGGTGACCTTCGATCTGGGCCGCAACGAGCTGCGCACCATCCCCTACCCCGGCCAGACCGATCTGGGATCGCAGCTCTTTTTGCTGACCCAGGGTTACACCGACATGTCAATTGAGGCGGAGCTGGTGCGCGAGATCGCCGTCAAGCCGCTGACCAGCGTCGGTGAGGTGTTTAAAACGGCCGGCGAAAACAACATCCCCTTCACCCGCATCAACAGCCGCAACCTGGACTTTTTTGAAACGATGCTTATCTCTGACGAGGCCAAGGCGCGCATCACGACTGCCGTGCTTGACAACCCCAATCTTGAAGTAATCGTGCCTACCGAGATGGTCACCCTCGACGGGGCCGCCGAGCCAACCATTGGCTGGCTGGAAATCGATCACGAAACCGGCCGCACCATCGACGTCATGGAAAACGGCCAGCATATGGTGGCCGCCGCCTACGGCTTCCTGACCTCCGAAAACAAAGATTGGGGCTCGCTGGTCGGTGCGTTTGCCGGTGGCGTATTCTCTTACGGGGTGGGTTTTGCCGCCGGAGCGCTGCAAGCCTCACCGAATTCCGACCCCGCAGCCATCAAGGCCAGCGCCTATGAAGCAGCAAGCGAAAACGCGGAAAGGGCCCAGGAAGCCACCGACGGCATTGGCGACGACGACGCCCGCGAGCTCGGTTTTGGCCTGTCCATCGCCATGATGGAAGCACTGCTGCGCTACAACGATCCCCCGGTGCCGGAAGCGATTCTCAATTTGCCCCCGGCCGCTGCGCTCGATCAATCACAAGCGACGGCGAACATCACCGGCAGCAGTTCCCTGTCCGGCAGCACCATCGCAGCATCTGTGGAGACGGCCATGGTCGCCCAAACCGGCTCAGCTACCACCAGTTATGACGCCACAGCCATCAATAATTTTATTTTTGACGCCCTTTCGGGTGATGGCGCCCTTTACCAAAACGCCGCTCTGCTGGACAGCGGCCCCTTCTTAGCAGAAGCGGCCGGTTCTCCGGCCACCCTGTCGACCGATGGTTCCCTCATGCCCGTCGGCGGCAGTCAGAGCGGCCCGGCCGCCTTTTACAGCGGCGCGTTAACCCCGCTGGGCCAGGGCACCGATTTTGACAGCTATACCCTGGCCCTCACGCCCGGCGGCTCCGTGACGCTCGATCTCAAAAATGCCGAGGTGACCCTAAACGGCACCACCTACACCGGAAATTTTGAGCTGGTCACCAGCAGCGCCCTTAACGTCAGCGGCAGCGGCGCCACTGCGGCCGCCAACTTCTCTGCGGACGCCAATCTAACGACAACGAACAGCGGCCTGATGATCGCCAACGCCAGCGGATCCCTCACTGTCGGCAGTGATACCCCGGCCGTAGCCAACGGTTTTGCCTTGGGCAACGCCAGCGGCAGCAGCACCATCACCCCCAACGGCGCCACCGATACCTTTGACTTTAACGGCACGGCCGATTTCTTTGCCGTGGCCCTCACTAACCCCACCAGCGTCACCCCGGCCGATACGGCCACCGCGTTTGACGCCGACGTCGTTACCAACTACACCGACAGCTACACCCTGACCGTCACCGCTCCCGACGGCTGGACCGTCTCCGTTGACGGCTCTGGCGGGGTCACGGCCGCTCCGGCACCCGGCACAACCGCCGGCACTTACAAAATTTTGGTGACCGCCCAATCGCAGGCGGATCCCACTCTCTTCGCCGCGGCCGAACACACGGTCACGGTGACCGCCGTGGACGGGGTGGCCATCGACATCGTCAGCGACCCGCTGCTGACCGTCCCCTGGGGTGAAGAAGCCACCGGCGAATACACCTACCAGGTCAACGACGGCCGGCTGCAGCTCCCCGGTGCCGCTTATACCGTTTGGATGACCAATACCTCTTCGATTGAAAGAACGTTCGACGTCACCGTCAGCGGCCTACCGGCCGGCTGGGCGATTTTTGGCGCGCAGCACGGCATTGCCGCCCTCCAGCTGACCCTACCGGCCGGCGGCAGCGCCCAGCTTGGCCTCTACGTCAAACCAACCGGCACCTCCCTGCCGCCAATTGGTTCCTCGTATCCCTTCAACGTGACCGCCACGGCCAACGACAACGGCACGGTCAACGCCAGCGACAGTGCGACCTTTACCGTGCCCGGTATTCCTTTCCCCTTCGTGACGGTCGATCCGGAATTTATCAACACGTCAGAAAATACCGTGGTGCCATTTGACGTCACCGTCACCAACGTCGGCAACGCTGCCGGCTCGTTTGACCTGGTCAGCGACACCTTTATGCCCGACTGGTCGGTCTCCGGTTTAACTTCTCCCGTAGCCCTCAATCCGGGCGAATCATCGACCCAAACGGTCACGGCCACGGTGACCACCGGTGAAATCGGCCGGGGGCACTCGGTGTCGATTGGCGCGGTGGCCCCCACGCTGCCGTACACGCCCACCTCGGCCACCTTTGTCTACGTGATGGGTCCCAAGAGCGGCCCGATTATCACCACCGCCCGCAATCTAAACAACGCCTGCCTGGTTGACAATGGGCAGATGGGCGACGCGGCCGAAGCGCTGGCCCTGGCCATGGCTGAACTGGAACAGTGGTGCGCCATTGGCGACTGCCCGCTCCCCTTGCGGGATGATGTGGCCGCAGCGACCTCGCTGCTGGCCAGCAGCGCCCGCCTGACGTCACTCGATTTCACCGGGGCCAACGACCTCGACACGGCCTCGTCCACCCTGGCTGCAGCGACCACCAATGTCGATATCGAAGCCGGTCTGGACGATATCGTGGCCGCCGTTTCCACCCTGGAAGGGCAGGTGTGTGAATTTGCCGAACACCGGCTCGATCTTTCGCTGACCCCGTTCAACAATGCGATCCTGGGTGGGCAAACGGCCGACTTTACCCTTGAACTAACCAATCTGGGAACGGTTGACACAACCTATGCGGTGACCGTCACCCTGCCGGATGGAGACCAGACGCTCAATCCCACAATTCCGACCGGCAACACCTTCTCGACCGTTCTCAATACAACACCGGCCGATTTTGGCCTCTATACCGTTCAAGCCACGGCTACGGCGGTTTCTCCAGACGTGACCTTTGATATCGAAGCCACCAAATTCGCCCGCCTCAACGTCGTCGATCGCTATATCCAGCTCACCCGCGTTTTTGCCACCCCCGATTTTGTGGAAACCGGAACCAGCTCAACCACGGTAAGCATTGAGGTGGCCAATATCGCCAACGTACCCCGCTCAGCCACCGCCCAAACCACCATCGAAGGGCCAAACGGGGCGCTGCTTTACGATCAGGATATCCCGGTTTCAATTTTGGCCGGCAGCCCCCGCGAATACGAGCTGGCCGTCGTCAATACCTCCGGTTGGGCCAGCGGCCTCTACACAATGACGGTCGACCTGGTCGACGGATCGGATAACCTCATCCCGGACGGCAGCAATTACGGATTCCTGACCGTGGGTGAAGGGCTGCTGGCTTCAGCGGCCGTCTCGCCAGAGCTGACCGCCCCTGGAAACGTAACCGTCACCACCATTTTGACCACCGAAATCAAGGCGGTACAGATCAATTCGCTGGCCGATGAACCACCCCCACCCGCAGCGGAACCGATCAGCCAGATTGAAAGCGAAACAGCCTCGGAAGTTGAATTGGCGGAACCGATTCCGTTTACCCCAGTTCAGTACACAGAAGAGGAAGTGCCCTCTGAAAATAACGATTTAAATACGGCGGTGGAAGCACTGGACGCTCCCTTCGATGTTCAGGCGCTAACGGCCACCAGCATCGGCGGCTTTACCCGCTACGAAAATGATGACCCGGCCATCGTCTATACCGACACCTGGACCCTGCAAAGTCCCGGTCAGGCCAGCGGTGGTTCGGTACAGTATGCCGGTGGCGGTGGCCGCAGCGCCTCGCTTACCTTTAATGGGGAGTGGGTGGCCGTGGGCTTTTTAGGCCAGAATGATGCCGGACAGGTCGAACTTTTTATAGACGGCCTTTCGCAAGGGGTGTTTGACACCTACAGCAATGAAATCGAACCGCGCGTTTTTATTTTTGACGGCCTGAGCAGCGGTTCCCATACCCTTCTCATCGACGTTCCTGGAACCAGCAACCCCAATTCGCAGGCCAGCCGCATCCGGCTCGACTTTATCGATACCTGGGACGGAACCGCCTTGAACGACGAAACCATCGAAACAGATGAAACTCGCTTCCTGGCATCTGGCAGCTGGGGGCCGCGCACCGACTTTCCGGACGCCAGCGGCGGCAGCTATCTCTACACCGGCCTGGCAAACTCCAGCGCCTGGGTACCATTTACCGGCGACAGCTTCTCGCTCGACATGGTCCGCCGCCCCAATGCGGACAAGGTCAAGGTCTTTGTTGACGGCAACTTTATTACCTACCTCGACCAGTACAGTCCCACAACGATTACCGAAACCGTTTCGTTTGACAGCTTTGGACCGGGCATTCACCTCCTGCAGCTGACGCATTTCCGCGGCTGGGCCTCGTTTGATACCTTTACCCAGCCGGGCAGCGCTCCGTTCTTTACGCCGGAGCCCGTCGGAGATTACCATCGTTATGAAGAAAGCGACCCGACCATCTCATACGATGGCGTGACCTTTAACACGGCCGTTCGGCAATGGGATTACATCGCCGACAATCGGGCCAGCGAATCGTATGTGGCCCGCTCCAACACGGCCGGTACGACCATCAGCGCCACCGTCACCGGCGAGTGGATCCATCTGGGCTTTGTCACCTCCAAATCCGGCGGTCAGGCCGAGGTTTTGATCGACGGAATCTCGCAGGGCATCATCGATCTGTACACCGTTGAAAATGATTCGGCCAGCTTTGTCTACGATGGGTTAACCAACGGACCACACACGGTGGTCATCAACGTGCTGGGCACCAACAACGGCCGGGCGAACAACAGCTACGTCTATTTTGACTTTATCGATGTTTGGAACGGCACCAATTTGCCCGACGAAACCGTCGAAGCACAGGATGAGGGCCGCGTCTACCACAGCGGTTCCGGCTCGATAACCACCGGCGGCAGCGGCACGACCAACGGCGACTACTGGCAAATCACCAGTTCAGGTGGAAACGCCGGTTTGTGGTTCCCATTCACCGGGGACAGCGTGACGTTTACCACGCGCAGCTACAACCAAACCGATGAAATCCGCGTCTTTGTCGACGGTCAATTTGTGGCCACGCTTGATGTGTTTAGCTACATCGATTCGATTGGCACGTTCTCCTTTGACGGCTTTGGCAGCGGGGCGCATATCCTGCAGCTTAAGCGGTATCGCAGCACCCTGGCGGTCGATGCCTTCGCCCAGCCGGGCAGTGCCCCGTTCTATATACCATCGGTGCAAACCGGCATCATCCGCACTGAAGAAGATGATGTGGCCGTCCTGTATAACGGGCTGCCATTAACCAACACCACGACAACCTGGTCACGCGTCAATTCCCAAATGAATGAGGCCAGCAACGGCCAGGTGGCGCGCACCAGTGAAATCAGCGACACCGTTGAATTTGCCTTTGACGGCACCTGGCTGGGGATTGGCTTCACTACCGACCGCTTTGGCGGCCTGGTCGAAATCGCCATTGACGGCACGCCGGTGCAAACGGTCGATCTGTACACCCGCTACGACAACACGGCCAGCTACTATTTCGACAGCCTGGGGGCCGGGTCGCACACCGTGACCCTGACTAACCTGGGCACGGCTCATCCCAACTCATCCGGCACGCGGCTCAACCTCGACTTCTTTGATACATGGGACGGCTCGACCCTGGCTGATGGGCTGTTTGAAGAAGACAGCGGCCGTTGGTTCCTCAGCGGCGACTTGTTCCTGTCGAACAGCGCCGTGGCCAGCGGCGGCAGCTACCTGAGCGATGGGCTGTCAAATGAAAGCACCGTCTGGTTCCCCTTCACCGGGGACAGCGTCAGCATGTTGACCTATGCCGAATTTAGCGGCCGGGCGCTCGACGTGTGCGTAGACGGCCAGCGACTCACCGAAGTCAGCCGCTTTGCCCTAAATCCGATCAGCTATACCTACTCGTTTGACGGCTTTGGCCCCGGCCCGCACGTCATGGAGATCCGGCCGTTTCGGGCCAGCCTGGCTGTTGACGCCTTTGCCCAGGTGGCGGTCAGCCCGATCTACACCGAAACGACACCGACCGGCATCGTTCGCTACGAAGAAGATGATCCGGCCCTGGTGTTCAACGGCAGCGATTCCTTTACCCAAATGCCGCAGTCGTGGTACTTCTCCGGCAATTCAACCCAATACAGCGGGGGCGGCCACGTGCAGACCAGCACCTCGGGTAACACCGTCAGCCTGACCTTCGACGGGACCTGGGTAGGCGTCGGTTTTATGGGCCGCACCAACTCCGGCAGCGCCGAAATCTTTATTGACGGTCTCAGCCAAGGGGTAATCACTACCACCACGGCCACCAACAACAAGGCGGTGGCCACCTACTTCGACGGGTTGAGCACCGGCAGCCATACGATCACGATCGAGGCCCAGGGCAGTATCTACGTCGACTTCATCGACGTGTGGGATGGCACTGAATTAACCGACGGCTGGCACGATGCGGATGTGATCGAAACCAACGGCCGCTACTGGCTGAGCAACAACTGGTCTCGCTCGGAAAATAATCCCTATGCCTTTGATGACGACTATCTTGTGTTTAGCCTCGTCAATACCAATCCGCGCATGTGGTTTAACTTCACCGGCGAAGCATTTAGCTTCCTTTATACGGAACGAGATGGCACTCAAATCGAGGTCTTTATCGATGGGGTCAGCCAGGGGGTTTACGACCTGTCGACCCAGGGACCGAGCAATACGGAACAGCCGGCCACGATCCACTTCTCGGGTCTGACTGACGGACCACACGTGGTCCATATCGACACGCTAAACACCCGCATTCGCCTCGACGCCTTTGAAGCGGACCCAGCAGATCTCGCCCCGTACACGCCGGACTTTGAATGGTACGATCTCGATCCGGGCACGGTGTACACCACCACCGGCTACACCGGTTCCGGTTTGCTAAGTACTGTGGCCGTAGGCGACATCAACAACGACGGCATTGTGGAGATCGTCTCGCCCTCCAACAACGGGCAGGTATACGTCTACCGCGGCGACGGGGTCGATACCGGTGGCGGCACCCCCGAGCTGTGGCGCTTCACCGGCCAGTTTTCCGAACCGGCGCTGGGCGATCTCGACGGTGACGGACTGGCCGAAATCGTTCTGCTTGGTGAACCCGGTCTTTACGTTCTAGAAGATACCGGAGCCACCAAGTGGTTTACCGATACCAATAAATATCGCTCCTATGACGGCAGTCCGGTCGACGGATTTGCCTGGGGCGCACCGGCCATCGGCAACGTCGACAACGATCCGGAGCCGGAGATTGTCATTGCCACCTCCTCTTCCAGCGGCGGCGTTGGCGCCACGCTGGCCGTCTTTGATGCGGACGGCACGCTCGTATGGGAGCAGGGTGGTCTGACCCGCTTCCCCTCCGCCCCGGCCCTGGCCGATTTGGGGGGTGACGGTATCCTGGATATCATCTCGCTGGATGATGAGACGGCGACTGTGTACGACATCGCCAACAACGTTGTCCTGTGGTCCCACACCTTTACCGACACGATCACCGCCAACGCCGGAGACCAGCTCTTTGGCGCCCCGGCCGTGGCCAATCTCGATGCCAAACAGCCGGGCGGTGACCCCGAACCAGAGGTTATCATCAACTATGAAGAGTGGATTTACGCCTTCAACCACGACGGCACCGTGCACTGGAAATACGGCACCGGTGAACCGGCCAACTATCGACCGAGTCACGTCACCGTCAGCGATGTCGACGGCGATGGTGAGCTAGAGGTAATTACCGCCCAGGCCAATAGCTCCGGATTTATCGTCTTTAATCACACCCTCTTCGTGCTCGAAGCAAACGGCACCCTTAAATGGAAAACGCTGGTGCGTGATCGATCCGCCTCCGCCTCTGGCGTGGCCACCCACGACCTCGACGGTGACGGGATATGGGAAGTGATCTGGAACGGATCACAGGACGGTCTTTTGATTTTAAACGGCCCCGACGGCGATCCGCTCTTTAACGAGCCCTTTACCGGCTCCGGCACGATCATCGATTACCCGGTCGTGGCCGATGTGGACGGTGACGATCACGCCGAAATCGTGCTCGGCGGCGTCAACGGCATCTTTGTCGTTGGACACGACGAGCGGTGGGGACCGGCCCGGCCGTTGTGGAACAGTCACGACTATCACATCACCAATATCAACAACGACTGGAGCATCCCGGCCAACGAACCGCCGAGCTGGCAGGTGCACAACACCTACCGTACCCAGACAATTCTGACAAATCCCACGCCGATCTACCAGGTGGGTGTGACCTACACCCACGGAACCAACGGCGTGACGGTTGAGCCGCTGACCGCCTCGCGGCCGGTGTCGGTCACGCCACCGCTGGTGACCTTCGGCTATGAACAGCCTTATTACCAGCCGGTCATTACCACCACCTTTGACAGCGCCGTGACCAATCTGCAGCCGGGTGAGGTGCGTGAGGTGAGCAGCGGGACCGAGATTTCCTATACTCTGCCCAGCGGCAGCAATTTGGTGACCCTGCCGCCGCTATTTGTCACCGCGCCGCATATCGCCAGCCTGCAGCCGGCCAGCCAAGCGGCCGCGGCCGGTACGACGGTGACCTTTACGGTCTCAATGACCAACCCGGTGGCGATCGCGGACACGTATTCACTAACCGTGAGCGGTTTGCCGGCCGGTTGGGCAACCCTGCCGGGCACGGTCTTCCTGCCGGGTAACGGCAGCGACACGGCCGATCTGGTCATCGATGTACCGGTGAGCGCCGATCAAATCCCCTACCCGTTTGTGGTCACGGTCACCAACGGCAATGGGGCTGCCGAGCAGCTGGCTGGTGAGCTGACGGTCACCGGCGGGGTCACGCTGGTGATCACCAGCCCGGCCGAGACCATCGCTCAAATCGGCCAGGGCATTAACTACACGGTGACGGTCACCAACGACGAAATAGTCGGCCGCACGTACGATCTGTCGGTTTCCAGCGCCGCTGTTGTGAGTGGTTTGCCGCCCAGCGTGGCCCTCAACGGAGGTGAAACGATCGACCTGACGTTGGCGGCTGCTCCCACTGCGACCGGTCCGCAACCGTTCCTGGTGACGGCCACCGCCCAGGAAAATGGCACCAGCGCCTCAGATGCGGCCAGCGTGACCGGCGAAGGAAGCGCGGCAGTTGACCTAACCATTGATCCGGCCACAGCTTTTGCCGGACCGGGCTCCACGGCCGTGTTGACCCCCACGCTGACCAATCTTGGCGGCACCATCGATACCTACGATCTAACCCTTGAGTTGCCGGTTGGATGGCAGGGTGGTGTACAGGCCAACGGGGTGTGGATCATTACCCATACCCTCAAGACGGCACCGCTAAACAGCGCCGATCTGAAACTGCTGATCTCTCCGGACCCAGGCGCTGCACCAGGCACTTACCCGATTTCGATGACGGCGACCTCACAGCTCCAGCCGGCGATCAGCGTCACGGCCGGAGCCGACGTGGTGGTCCTCGATCGAGGCGTTACCGTTGAAATCCTGTCCGGCACAACGAGCAGCGCCCCCAGCGGCACCGCCAGCTGGCAGGTGCGGGTGACCAACACCGGCTCGGTGGCTGACACCTATGACCTGTCGATGAGCGGCCTGATCGCCGGAGCGGCGTCGTTTAGCGCCAACCCGGTCTCGCTGGCGGCCGGAGCCAACCAAATTGTTACGGTCTCTGCCAGCGGCTACGGGTTTGCCCTGCCGGGCAGCTACCCGCTGTCGTTTACCGCCGTGTCGCAGGGCGACAGCCGAGTCCAGGATGAGGCGTCCACCTCGTTAACCATTACCCCGCATCTCGATGTCGAAGTGGCTATTTATCCGCCCGAGCAAACGATTACCGATACGACTTCGGCCACCTTTATGCTGGCAGTGACCAACACTGGCAGCACCACGGCCGAGTTTGACCTGTCGACCACCTCTCTGGAGCTGGTTGGCGCACCGGAAGCGAGCCAAACCTCGATTCCGCCGCACATGACCGCCCTGGTTGAAGTGGTGCTTGAAGCACCGGGGGTCGGGGTATTTACCTTTGACGGGCAGGCCGATACCGTCGGGGCCAATGATTCAGCTTCTGGCGAGCTGACCGTGGTGGAATCGGTCAACCTGGCCCCCACGGCCGACGCCGGTTTACCGGCCACAATCGAAGAAGGCACACCGCTTCAGTTTGCCGGGTCGGCTTCCGATCCCAATAATGATCCGTTAACCTACAGCTGGACATTTGGGGACGGCGCCGCGGCCGGTGGCTCGCTCACCCCGGTCCACGCTTACCCGGACAACGGCACCTATACCGTGACTCTGGTAGTTTCCGACTCGCGCGGGTTGGATGACAGCGACACAACCGTCGTGACCGTCACCAATGCCGATCCGGTAGTCGATGCCGGTACTGATCAAACGGTCGCTCCGGGTGAAACGGTCGACTTCAGCGGCAGCTTTACCGATCCGGGCACGGCGGATACCCATTCGGTCAGCTGGACCTTTGGGGATGGCGGCAGCGACAGCGGCTCGCTTACCCCGCAGCACGTCTTCCAGGACGAAGGTACTTACGAAGTTACTTTAACCATCACCGACGATGATGGCGGTGTCGGCCTGGATACGCTGGAAATCACGGTTGATGACGGGATTGAAGAAGTGTATCTGCCAATTGTCGTGCGCCCGTGTACGACCACAACCTTCCCGGTTAACGTCATGCTGGCCCTGGACACCTCGGGCAGCATGGCCCTGGAAACGGCCGCTGGTGGGCAAACCCGCATCGATGCGGCCCTCAATGCGGCCCAGACCTTTGTGGGGCTGCTGGATTACAGCAAAGACAAAGGCGGTATTGTGACGTTTGACAGTGCCGGTAATCTGGTCGCGCCGTTGACAACTTCACAGGGCAGCCTGGAAGCTGCGCTGGCGTCGTTACCGGTTGGTGGCGAAACGCGAATGGATCTTGGACTGCAGTTTTCGCAGGTTGAATTGGCCGGACCAAATCGCTCCCCTGGCAGCAAGGGGGTGATCATTCTTCTGACTGACGGCGTGCCCAACGGCACAACTGAGGCGGAGGTTCTAAACCAGGCCGCCCAGGCCAAAGCGGCCGGGTTAACCATCTTCACGATCGGTCTGGGAACCGGGGTAAACACCTCGCTTATGGAGCAAATCGCCTCTTCGCCGGGCAATTACTTTCCGGCTCCAAACGGCAACGAGCTTGAAGCGATTTACCGGTCGATTGCGGAGGAAATCAGCTGCGGCCCTTAAGACAATCAACAGCACCTCGCTTCTAGATTGGACCAATCTTGGAGATTGGTCCAATCTACGAGCCGGTAAAAATACCGTTCTCATACAGCCCAACAAGCGTCCCTCCCCGCGTCGGGGAGGGGTAATATGTGTAAGGGTTTGGCTAGCCAAACCCCTACAGGCCAAGCCCCTGCACCGGTTTCACCCTGGCCCACTGTCCACAGTTTGAACGCGGCAAGGACGGTCGGTATTGTGGGATGCGCAAGCTCATGTAGGGCCGCAGCATGCTGCGGCCGTGGGATTGTCTTACATACCTTTCGCTCCATGTTGAATGATTGAATGTTTAACCGCCAATTACCCTGTCGGGGAAGATGGATCGGCAGCAGCATGCTGCGGCCCTACCAATTGGCGATGTCGCGTAAAAACAGCCCCTGAACGGCCACGAGTCGATAAGTTTTTCAGTTAGATTGGATGCCTGTCCGCCCTTGGACCGTCACAGAGAAGGATAATTTGACGGAGCCAAATCGTATATTTTTTTGCAACAATTAAATTGACAGAGAAGGTCGCCTTGTTATAATAACCCACCATCAAACATGAGCGAACCCGTTGACATTGCAAAAAGAGAAGGTGAGATCTGTGTTTTTGAATCCATCATTGCCCAATGACGTGCAGATTTTCATTCTCGTCGCCAACCAACCGCCCACACATTCAACTCAATCTCAGCAACAAAAATAAACCTACTGCAGCTAGCAATTTAGCCTGGCGCAACGGGTTTCCGGTGCAATGTTTTTCATTAATTGGATAGAAGGAGAAGAAAGATGAAAAAAGGAAATTGGTTTTGGCTGCTTTCATTGATTTTGGCCGTGACTTTGCTGTTGGCTGCCTGTGGCGGGGCCCAACAGGAAGTTATCGGTGAAGATCCTGAGCCGGAAACGGCTGAGGAGGCGGTTGAAGAAGAAGCCCCAGAGGAAGAAGCTGAAGAAGAAATGGAAGATGAGGAGATGGAAGAAGAGTCAGCCGCACTAGAAGGCGATCCCATCGTATTGGGTGGCCTGGCCCCTCTCTCTGCTCCTGGAGCGGTCGTGGGTGGTGAAGCGATGCGCGAGGCAATGGTCATCGCCGTCGAAGAGCTCAATGAAGCCGGCGGGATTTTAGGCCGGCCGGTGGAGCTGGTCATCGTGGACACCGAGGGTCTGCCGGAGCGCGGCACGGCCGTCATGGAAAAATTGATCAACCAGGATAATGTCGTGGCCGTTGGTGGTGGATATCACTCCTCCGTGGGGGTGGCCGCCAAAGAAGTGGCTAGAGACAACAACACCCCGGTTGTTTTTGCCGAAACGTGGAACGACACGATTACCAGCACCAAATATGATCAAATTTTCCGCATCGCTCCGCTGAGCTCAGAAGTGTCGGCCGTGGATGTGCGCTTTGTTTCCGCCCTACCCGGCATCGAGAAAGTGGTCATCGTCACTGAAAACACCGACTACGGCATTCCGGCTGCCGAAGACACAACCAACGGCCTCGCTGAATCCGGCATTGAAGCGGTCACTTTTGGAGTAGACATCGGCACCCAGGATTTTGCCGGGATCGTCGAGCGGGTCAAAGCGGAAGATCCGGACATGATCATGGTGCTGGCCACCGGCGAAGCGGCGTATAATTTCCAGCAGCAGGCAGCCGACGCCGGGATTGGTCCACAGGATGTGCCGATGATGTGCAACCAGGTCTCCCTCGAATCGGAAGCGTACTGGACCAACGTCCCCGACGGCAATTTCTGCTTTGTGCGGCGCGTCGGCCTACCGGAGTCACTCTACAACGACGTGGCCAAGGCGTTTGTGGCCAAGTACACCGAGCGTACCGGCAAAGAAGCGGCCGAATCATACGCCCTTGAAGCGTACGACTCCATTATGATTATCGCCCAGGCGATTGAAGATGCCGGCAGCACCGACTCGGATGCCGTTATCACCGCTCTGGAAAATATTACCTTTGAAGGGACGCTGGGTACGATCACCTTCCCATATGGACGAAACAACGATCCGGCTGATGCGGGCGTTGATGATAAATTCTGGCACCAGTTCCCGGATCCGGCGATCACCATCGTGCAGTATCAGGAATCCGGACAGGACAGCACTGTGGCTCCGGTTGTCTTCCCGGCCACCTATCAAACCGGCCAGCCTTATCTTTCCAGCGCCGGTGATTTTATCGAGCTGGGTGAGGTTGACGTCTCCGGCACAATCGCCGATGTGGGTGAAGAGGAAGAGATGATGCTGGAGTGTGACGGTCCGATTCGCCTCGGCGGTCTGGCTCCTCTTTCTGCTCCAGGAGCGGTCGTAGGTGGCGAGGCCATGCGTGAAGCGATGAATATCGCTGCGGAAGAACTCAACGAGGCCGGCGGCATCCTGGGCTGTGAGGTAGAGCTGATCATCGTGGACACCGAGGGTCTGCCGGAGCGCGGCACGGCCGTCATGGAAAAATTGATCAATCAGGATAATGTCGTGGCCGTTGGCGGTGGCTATCATTCTTCTGTGGGGGTGGCGGCCAAGGAAGTGGCTCGCGATAACAACACCCCGGTTGTTTTTGCCGAAACGTGGAACGATACGATTACCAGCTCCCAATACGATCAGATTTTCCGCATCGCCCCGCTGAGCTCCGAAGTGTCGGCCGTTGACGTGCGCTTTGTTACCTCGCTGCCGGACATTGGGAAAGTGGTCATCGTCACTGAAAACACCGACTACGGCATTCCGGCCGCTGAAGACACAACCAACGGACTGGCCGAATCCGGTATCGAAGCGGTCACGTTTGGAGTCGACATCGGCACCCAGGATTTTGCCGGGATCGTGGAGCGGGTCAAAGCGGAAGATCCGGACATGATCATGGTTCTGGCCACCGGGGAAGCGGCGTACAACTTTACGCAGCAGGCGGCCGACGCTGGGATTGGTCCGCAGGATGTGCCGATGATGTGCAACCAGGTTTCGCTGGAGTCGGAAGCGTTCTGGACCAACGTGCCGGACGGTAACCTGTGCTTTGTGCGGCGCGTCGGCCTGCCGGAGTCACTCTACAACGACGTGGCCAAGGCGTTTGTGGCCAAGTACACCGAGCGCACCGGCAAAGAAGCGGCCGAATCCTACGCCCTCGAAGCGTATGACTCCATTATGATCATCGCCCAGGCGATTACTGAAGCCGGCTCGCTTGAGCCGGATGCGATCATCGCCGCCCTGGAAGGGATTACCTTTGAAGGAACGTTGGGCACCATTACCTTCCCTTACGGCAGTGAAAACACGCCGGAAGATGCCGGTGTTGATCCAAAATTCTGGCATCAGTTCCCGGATCCGGCGATTACCATCGTGCAGTATCAGGAAGAAGGGCAGGACAGCACCAATGCGGCCGTCGTCTTCCCCGAAACGTTCCAGACGGCCGAGCCGATTCTCGTCAATCAGTAACGCCACCACTTTGTAGCATAACGGCCGCGGATTGTCTGGACATTTGATCCAGGCAATCCGCGGCTCAAAGATAAACGCATGGAATTTGGCTATATTTTTTGGTGGACCCTCCTCTGGGTCATCGGCTGGGGCATCATTGGCAATATCGTTACTCCCCGAATCTATTTGCGCAGAGACCTGGATGTGTCACAGGCCGGTCTGGTGGGAGCCAGCGTGGGAGCGGCCACTGGGCCGGTGGGCTTGATCCCGCTGTGGCTGCGAACCCCTCAACTAAGCGCCCGCTGGTCGGTCATACCGGGTTTGCTGGTGATCGTCATCCTGGCTTTTGCCTTCGCCCAGGCTGATCCGGACAATTTGTGCGTGGCCAGCAGCAGCTTTATTTATTCGCAGCTGTCAAACGGCATTGTCATCGGCATTATTTACGGGCTGATGGCTCTTGGCTTGACCCTCATTTTTTCAATTTTAGGGGTGGTGAGCTTCGCCCACGGCGAATTTTACATGATCGGGGGAATGGTTGTTTACTACTTTTTAAACGTCTGGTTTGAGGGGAGTAGCCCCATTATGGCGATTTTAGCCGCCTGCCTGGTGACGTTCGCCATCGGGGTCATTTTTGAAAGAATTTTTCTGGCACCGATGCACTCCGGAGAGGTAGAACGACCGGGGGAATACGCCATCCTGGTCACCTTTGGTCTCGCTTTTTTCCTGCAGTATCTGGTGCAGGCCACGGCCGGAGCCAACCCGGTCAAGGCGCAGCGCTTTTTTGACTTCCCCCAATACGAGCTGACCTCCAGCTCGGGGGCTGAAATTATTACGACCACGCGGGGGAATTTATCGTTGTTCGACGCGGTTTCCATTCCCAATCCGCGCTTCACGGCCGCCCTGATCGCCATTCTGATGCTTATTCTGCTGCTGATATTTTTATATCGCACCTGGGTCGGCCGCGGCCTGCGAGCGGTCAGCGAAGATCGGCAGGCGGCGGCGGTAGCCGGTATTAACCCGGCCACCATGAATACGCTGGCCTTTGGTCTGGGCGGCATGCTGGCCGGATTATCCGGAGCCACCCTGGTACAGGTTTTTTCCTGGCTGCCACAGGTTGGGGTGGTGGCTTCGGCCAGGTCGTTTGTGATCATCGTTTTAGGTGGGATGGGTTCGCTGCCGGGAGCGTTTGTTGGCGGTTTAATGGTCGGCTTGTTTGAGGCGGCCGGAGCCGGGTGTATCCCCGATCCCACTCGCGCGGCCGGCTATATTCCCGCTTACGGCATGATCATCCTGACCCTCGTCCTGCTCCTGAAGCCAACCGGTCTCTTTGGGAGGGAGTTATGAGCCTGGAACGGAAAAAGATTCCAACCTACCTGGGGTATCTGGCCACCGCCTTCCTGCTGGCCTTTCCTTTTGTGTACAGTCGGGCGGATTACGATTTCATCATGCACCTGTGGATTACCGCCTTCTATTACGCCATCCTGGCTTCGAGCTGGTCGCTGCTGGCCGGTTACGCCGGTCAATTTTCGTTTGGCCACATGGCCTTTATGGCGATTGGTGCTTACGGCGCGGCGCTTTACTCCAACTACATCCGCTTTGTCACCAATCCAACCGGCACCTGCACGGAGATTCCGTTTTTTGGCCAGTATCTGATCATTCTCGACGCCCAGGGGGTGACGTCAGCCAGCAACTCCTGCCTCGATATCGCCCGGGAGACGCTGCCTCGAGGCACGGTGATCACCCAGCCATCGGTGTGGACGGGCATCTTGATCGGGGTGCTGCTGGGGGCGCTGTTTGGCTTTCTGATCGGCCGGCTGGTGTTGCGTCTGCGCGCCACCTATCTGGCCCTGTTTACCATCGGATTTTCCGAAATTTTGCGGGCGGCGATCAGCGCCGAAATCGATATCACCCAGGGGCAGGCCGGTCTGGAACTGCCGCCCCTTTTTCCGGTGGGCATCTTTGGCTATGCGCCGACCGACAAGCTGCCAACCTATTACGTGATGCTGCTTGTCTTTATCGCGTCGATGGGCATCATGACCTGGCTGGTCAATTCCCGATTTGGTCTTTTTGTGCGCTCAATTCGGGAAGATGAGGAAGCAGCCGCGGCCCTGGGAGTGAACGTCGTCAAATACAAGGTGCGGGTATTTGTCATCACTTCGACGATTGCCGCCGCGGCCGGTGCGCTGCAGGGGCACTATATCGGCATCATTACCCCAAACATCCTAATAATTTTGCAGATGTCGCTGGTCATCGCCATGGCGGTGATTGGTGGGGTCGAGAATATCTATGCGGCCGCCATCGGGGCGATCATCATCCAGTTTGTCCTTGAATTTTTGCGCAACAGCTTTGATATCGGGCCGTTTGTGATCGACATGTCGATCTGGCGCCTGGTGGTCTTCGGACTGATTCTCATGTTGACCCTCAGATTTCAGCGCAACGGGTTGATCCAGCCGCTTCTCGACTGGTTTTCCAGATCGGACGTCGCGGCTGAAACGGTGGCTATCCGCCAGCAGGAGTCAATCGGCGAACCAGGGGGAGGTGAAGCGTGATCCATCTACAGGTCAACAATATTTTTAAAAACTTCGGTGGTTTACAGGTCTTAAATGGGGTCTCGTTCGAGGTAAATGGACCGGAGCTCATCGGCTTAATCGGACCCAACGGGGCCGGCAAAACGACGATGACCAATATTTTGGATGGGGCGATCAAGCCATCAAGCGGCACCGTTTATCTCAACGGTCAGCGGGTTGATCCTCTCCCTCCTTATGAAGTGGCCCATGCTGGGCTCGGTCGCACCTTTCAGGTCACCCGCTCTTTTCGCCGCATGACGGTTTTGGAAAATCTCTATGTCCCGGCGATGGCCATGGATGGCTCTCGCAAACAGGCGGACTGCGTCGAACAGGCGATGGAGGTTCTTAAATTTTTGACCATCGATCATCTGCGCAACGAGTTTGGCCGGGCGCTATCCGGCGGGCAGCAAAAGCTGCTTGAGCTCGGCCGGCTGCTTATGCTCGACCCGGACATCATCATTCTGGATGAGCCGTTTGCGGGGGTGCATCCCAAATTGATGGAGATCATCTACCAGTATATTTACCGGGTCAATGAAGACGGCAAGGCGATCATTATTATCAGTCACGACATGGACACCATTTTTACCCTCAGCAAGCGGCTGCTGGTGCTCAATTACGGAGATTTAATCGCCGATGGGGATCCCGAGGTGGTGAAAAACGATCCGGCCGTGATCGAAGCGTATCTCGGCCATGATGACGAAGATTTTGCCGACAAGCTGGTCAGCTCAAATGGGAGTGAAGCATGAGTCAGAAAGGACAGATCATGCTGGAAATGAAAGACCTGTATGTCGGTTATTATCGAGATCTGAATATCCTGCAAAATCTCAACATCACGGTTGAAAAGGGAAAAATCACCACCATTTTAGGGGCCAATGGTGTTGGAAAATCAACGACATTGAAGGCGGTTTATGGCTTCCTAAAACCGAATGACGGCGAAATCCTGCTCGATGGAAAAAGCGTGTTGGGCATTCCCATACACGAACGGATTCGGCTGGGGTTGGCGTACATTCCCCAGCAGCCGGGCGTTTTTCGACACATGTCGGTGGAAGAAAACCTCGAGGTTGGGGCGTGGACCTTTAAACGGGATAAAGCGCGCATCAAGCGCAAGCTGGAAGAAAATTACGAGCGGTTTCCGATTTTACGCGACAAAAGAAAGCAAAACGCCGGAGAATTATCCGGGGGGCAGCAGCGCATGGTTGAAATCGGCCGCACGCTCATGACCGATCCGATCATGATTTTGGTAGATGAACCCACGGCAGGATTATCCAAAATGCTCTCTGAAGAGGTTTACCAGATGCTGGTTGACCTGCGCGATCGCGATGGGCAGACAATTTTGCTGGTCGATCAGGAAATTCGGCAGGCGCTTAAGATTACCGATTACGTTTACGTGCTCGAACTCGGCCGCAACAAATACGAAGGCCCTGCTTCTGAATTTACCAACCTGGAAAAGGCGTTCTGGGTTGGAGGGTAAGAGCTCTGACTTCCGCGAAAAAAATCATGAATCTTAATCCATCAATCGCCCATCATCTCACTCCCTCGCCAACCCTGCACATCAACGAGCAGGTTCGCGCCCGGTGGGCGGCCGGGGAAACCGTCTATCACTTCGGTTTTGGGGAATCCCGCTTTTCGGTGCACCCCAGGCTGCAGGCAGCCCTGGCGGCAAATGCCCATCGCAAAGCGTACCCGCCGGTGCAGGGGGTTCCTGAGTTGCGGGAGGCGATCGCCGCGCACGACAGTCGCTGGCTGGGAATTTCCTGCGCAGCCGAGCAAATCATCGTGGGGCCGGGCAGTAAATCATTAATTTACATTCTGCAGATGGCCCTGGCCGGTGATTTGATCCTGCCCATTCCATCATGGGTCTCTTATGCGCCACAGGCCAATCTATTGGGCAAACCTGTCCATTTTGTGTCGGCTGCTGCCGAAGACGGTTATCAGATGACAATAGAGAACCTTGACGCCGTCGTTCAGGGTATTTCAACCGGTCAAAAACTGCTCATTCTGAATACACCAAGCAATCCAACCGGGCAGATGCTCACCGCAGAACTTTTAATCGAGTTGGCAGATTACTGCCGTGCCCATCAGGTTTTTATCATCAGCGACGAAATTTATGGGGAGGTGCCGCACGGTCTTCAACCTCATCTCTCACCTTCTCGCTTTTACCCTGAAGGGACGATCGTGGTTGGGGGGATGAGCAAGCACCTCTCGCTCGGAGGATGGCGGCTCGGCCGGGCGATCATTCCGGAGGCGCTGTCAGAGAAGTTGATGCCGGCTCTTCTCAGCATCGCCAGCGAAATCTGGTCCTCTCCTAGCGCCCCCATCCAATACGCGGCCCTCACGGCGTATGTAGGTGATTCGGAGGTGCAGGCGTATGTCGAAAAATGTACGGCCATTCACGCTGCCCGGACCCAGCACATCTGGAGCTGGCTCGATGAAATAGGCATTCAGGTGGCCCAACCGCAGGGTGGATTTTACATGATGCCCAACTTTAACCGCTGGCGGGAACCGCTGGCAGAAATTGGCGTTCACACCTCAGAAGATTTAGCTGGCCATCTGCTCGATAAATACCAGCTCGCCTTCCTGCCCGGCACGGCGTTTGGAACGGATCCGGCCGATCTGTCGCTGCGCCTGGCCACCAGCTTTATCGATATGGAAACCACTGAAGCGGCCGATAGGATTTTAGATGCCTGGCACGGGTCCAAAAATCCTGAAGCGTTTATGGAAGATCATCATCCACAAACGGCCGCGGCCCTCCGGCAGCTGCAGCGCTTTATAAGCTCTGTAAAGGGGTCGCTGTAAATATGACCGTCAATTTTCAGAAATCACCGCGAAGAGCACGGAGAACGCAGAGAAAGCTCCGTGTTGAGAGGTTCTCAGCGCTCTCCTGTTCTCTGCGGTGAGCTAAGTTGTGTAATTAATTTCTGTGTTTTTGTGGTGAATCAAAATGAAATTAATCGTTCGACCCCTAAAAACCCCGGAAGACGGCCGGGCCATTGAAGAAATTACCATGGCCGCCTGGGGAAGCGACTCAAAGGATGTCATCCCCTTTCATTTGAGTTTTACTGTGGCCAAGGAAAACGGCGGGGTGGTCCTGATCGCGTTTGATGGCGATCGGCCGATCGGCTTTTGCTGGGGATTCTGGGCATATGTCGCCGAAGCAGGACGGTGGAAATGCGCCTCACACATGGCGGCGGTGATCCCCGAATACAAAGGTCGCGGCATCGGGGAAAAGATTAAATGGGCGCAGCAGGAGTACGCCAGCCGAGCAGGATTTGACCAAATCACCTGGACCTATGATCCGCTGGAGACGCTAAACGGCACCCTCAATATTCGCAAGCTGGGCGCGGTTTGCTCTGAATATTTTCCAAACCTTTACGGTGATTTGGATGATGATTTAAACAAGGGATTTCCCACCGACCGCTTTCGCGTCGATTGGTGGGTCACTTCCTATTGGGTGGCCATTCACAAAAGCGGAAAATACACGAACTATACGATGGAGTTTGTCAACGAACATCCCCATCTCTGCCTAAATCCCACTTCTACTGAAGGTTTGCCCGAGGTCATTTCACTGAGATTTGATCCTCTGACTGACGAAGCCGAACCGATCTGTTTTGTGAGTGTTCCCCGCCACTTTCAAAAAATCAAAGGAGAAAATCCGGAACTGGCTCTGACCTGGCGCTTCCAAACCCGAGAGCTTTTTCAAAAGGCGTTTTCCTTAGGCCTGACGGTCATCGATCTCGTTGCCGATGATGATCTCTGTTACTATATCCTTGAAAAACATTTTAGAATTTGAAAGATCAAACCTGGTTAAAATTCTGGAAAACAGGATGACACGAATTAACACGGATTTTCACAGATTTCTCTCTCTAATCTGCGAAAATCTGCGGATACCTTATTTCAGAAAATATTTTGTAACTTACCTAACTCAAGTTGCGGTCTCTTTGACCGATAGATTTATTCATCGGGAAGATAAGGTAGCAACTTGAGTTATTACTTAGAAGAAGTCGAGCTTATTGGAGTACTTATGAAAATCGAAAAAATCGAGCTCTTTGAAATTCAGCTTCCCCTTGTTCATCCGTTTCGCACCAGCTTTGGCACTCAGGTTAAGCGCGACGTTATCGTGGTTAAGCTGCAGGGCGATGGCCTGATCGTCTGGGGGGAGTGCGTGGCCAGCGCAGGACCGTGGTATTCGTCAGAAACGATCGGCACCGCCTGGCACGTGATGACCGAATTTTTGCTCCCGCTGGTAATCGGTCAGGACATTAGTGCACCAGCAGACATGCCCAAACTGATGAAGCCGGTTCGCGGCCACGTCATGGCCAAGGCGGCTCTGGAAAACGCGGTGTGGACCTGGTTTGCCGAGGCGGAAAACAAACCGCTTTCAGTCCTGCTCGGCGGGGTGCGCGAGCGGGTCGAGGTGGGGGTCAGCATCGGCATCCAGCCTTCGATTGAGCAGCTGGTAGATCGGGTAAGCGGTTTTGTCGAAGCCGGCTACCGGCGAATCAAAATGAAAATTGAGCCGGGCTGGCTGATCGAGCCGATTGAGCGTATTCGGACCAAATTTCCCGAAGTGCGGCTCATGGGGGATGCCAATTCGGCCTTTACGCTCGACGATGTGGCCTTACTCAAAGAGGTTGATCCGTACGGGCTGCTGATGCTCGAACAGCCGTTGAGCTATGACGATATCGCCGATCATGCCCGGCTGCAGGCGCAAATCGATACGCCTGTTTGCCTGGATGAAAGTATTCACGGTCCGGCCGACGCCCAGGCGATGATCGACCTCAAAGCAGGTCGGATCATCAACCTGAAGGTCGGCCGCGTAGGCGGCTTCACCAACGCCCTCAAAATCCACGATATGGCCCAGGCAGCCGGGATTCAGATGTGGTGTGGGGGGATGCTCGAAACCGGCATCGGCCGAGCCGGAAATGTTCATCTGGCCACTCTACCAAACTTTGTGTTACCGGGCGACATCTCGGCCACCGAACGTTATTATGCCCGGGATATTGCCAACCCACCCTTTGTGCTCAACCGGGAAGATAGCACCATGACCGTGCCCACCGGACCGGGGCTGGGTGTTGAGATTGACACGGAATTGATCGATCACCTGGCCAGCCGCCGCCACAAGGTTGAAGGATAAGCAGTCAAAATCGTCGCAGTGCGCTGCGGGCGGCGTGATAACCGCACATGCCGTGTACGCCACCGCCAGGAGGGGTGGAGTGGGAGCAAAGAAAGAGACGGGGGTTTGGTGTACTGTACGGATCGAGACGGGCAACTGGACGGGTAAAAAGCTGGGTCATGTCGGCCGCTCCGCCGGTAATCGCTCCGCCAACGTAGTTGGGGTTGTAGTGGAAGAAGTCTTGGGTGTTGGTTTTGTGTCGGGCTAAAATCGTTTCTTTGAAACCAGGTGCAAAGCGCTCAACCTGGTTTTCGATTGCCTCGGTCATGTCAACCGTTGATCCGCCCGGAACGTGACAGTATGCATAACCGGTGTGCTGCCCATCGGGGGCCCGGTCGGGATCAAATTGACTTTGCTGGCACAAAATGAGAAACGGCCGCTGCGCGTGGCGGCCGTACCAGGCATCACGCTCGCTGAGAGCGATCTCTTCCAGCGTGCCGCCAATATGAACGGTGGAGGCCTGCAAACAGCGTGGGTCAGCCCAGGAGATCGGCTGATCGAGCGCCCAATCCAGCTTAAAAACACCAGGGCCAAAATTGTACTTTTGGAGCCGTCGGCGATAAGAAGTCGGTAGTGCTTCACCAGCGATAGCAGCCAGCTGCAGGGGATCGGTGTCAAATAATACAACGCGAGATTCCGGCAGCTGATTTAGTTGGGTGACTTTGAAATCGGTCTGAATTTCCCCTCCTAATTGGCGCAGGTACCCGGCCAGGGCTTTGGTAATCGCTTGAGATCCTCCGGCCGCTACCGGCCAGTTGACCAGATGGGCCGTCAGAGCAAAAATTAAACCCACGGCTCCGCTAAACGGTTTTTCAAGCGGGAGAGCGCTGTGTGCGGCACAGCCGCCAAAAACCGCCCGACCGCGTCGTCTGCGAAATTTTATTCGGGCATAAGAAGTGGCAGGAAGCATCCCCTGCAGGCCAAACCATAAAAATATTAACGGATGACGAGGAATGCCCAAAGGACCCAGGGCATCATTTACCAATCCCTGACCGTGACGAAGCAGCGGCCGAATCATTCTTTTCCACGAACGTCCATCAAGACCCAAATTGCCGGCCGTCTCCGCCAAATCTTTCGTTAATAAAACGGCCGGTTCATCATCCAGGGGATGGGCCACCGATGCTTCCGGGTAAATCCACTGCAGGCCGTGCTGATCTAACGGGAGTTTTTGCCAGAAGGGTGACAAAACCCCCATCGGATGAACGGCCGAACAGAAGTCGTGCTGAAACCCAGACAGGATCAACGCCGCGGTGCGCGTGCCGCCGCCGATCTCTGCGGCTGCTTCAACGACCAGAACACCGGCTCCCTGGCGGGCCAGCTCCACCGCGGCTGATAAGCCGTTAGGACCGGATCCAATAACAATGGCGTCGTATTTACTCATTGGGCTGGCCACCCTCAAGAAAGTCAGACCGCCGGCGAAAAGAAAGAAAAGGGCCAGCCATTCCCCGATCCATCATTGTCTGAATTCGGGCAATCTGTTTGCCCCATTTATTCGGACCATCATCTTCAATGACCTGTAAGGTATCCGTGGTAAACCCGCCGACCAGTTTGAGGCCGCCGGTCTCTAGCCAGGCTCGGTAATCGGCCGCTTCAGGCAAAATTTTGCTTTCTACTTCCTGGCGGAATATATCCGATACCGCCTCAAACGGTTCAAGACGGCAAAAGGGCAGCCAGTCAGCAATTGTTTTATGGGCCCGCTGTTTGGACATGAAATTGAGAGCGCGTATACCCCGGTACTCTACGAGGCCATCAAAAAAAAGACCCAGGGTGACAAACAGCCACCGGCCGTGTCGAACCATCAGAAGAGGTGTATCAGCTCGGAATACGAGCTCCTCACTTCTCATGCGCTCAATAGTTTGCCCAAGTTCACCTTTAAAATTCTTATTCAATATAGCTCCAGGGGATTAAACCTTGAGATGACCCATCATACCAGATGATTCGGCCGTTGTGATCTGTGATATACGTATCCCCGATCAGGACGGCATATAGGGAACGGACATCAATGCGCTGCCGGATCATCGAGTAAGATTCTTCCGCGGCCACTCCCCATCCCAATTTTTCGCGAACGGTAGGAAATTCAGACCAAACTTTGCCAAAGCCGCGTACCGGGGCCACTTTCCCTTCCGGTGGCTCTTCATCAATCACCGGGTCGGAATCATCAAAAAATGAATCGCTAAATACCGAAAGGGTACCATCCGGATAAAAAACCAGAATCTTGGCGTAGCCATCTTCTTCGATCGGTTCCCAAATCATAAATCCACCTTCAAATTGCTGGTAGGCGGCCGATGCAGCTTTTGGCTCACTGGCTGGGCAGTTGCCGGATTGATGTTCAGGGTCAACCACAAAAAAGGTGTACGGGCAGGTTGTCACTAAAGTTAATGACTCTTCTACGGTTAACCCGGTTTCGGTTCTTAAATCAAGCGTAAAAAGATACGACTTGTAAATATCGGGCAAATCTACCGCAATTGAACCTATTCCAGGACCTACTTCAATCAGGTTAACTGGCTCTTCAAAGGGGAACCACCGCAAATTGCCAGATCCTTCACCAGCGATCTCCCATGAAAGTGAAACGCGCCCGTTGCTCGGGGCGGGATTGGGCGATACGGAAAAAGATTGGATCGTCAGCGAAGGCATCGATGAGATGACCACCTGCTGCTCATCGAAATAATGCTCAAATCCATAAAAAGATTGTCCAGCAACAACAATATCTATGGTTTGATCCAATAATGTAAGATCCTGAGGGGAAAGCGTCAGGGATCCTCGCGGGCCAAGTTGATACGGTTCCCCATTAATATAAAAAATAACCTGCTGTACGTGATTTGCCCTCCACTCGATCTCAAACGTTTCATCAAGGTCGATGGTCGTGGGGGTCACAGAAAACAATTCCAGGAGGGGTTGATCGGGCAAACGCTCTAAATTACTCTGCGGTTGGCCATCAGTCGAAAACGCATATTCATCTAAATAACCAGCACCCGATGAGGTTTGCACATACCATTGGCGATACGCTCGCTGCGGTGAATCTCCCTCACGACTGTAGCAAAACGGGCCGGAAATGACCCACACCACATCACCTTCCTGTACGATCGTGCCTCGAGAATCATCATATTCATTTTCTTTGATGAGGGCTTGAGCGCGCTCAATAATCGCCTCATCACCCTGAGCCACCGGCCGGCTGGTTGAAAAGGGCGCGTCAAAACAGGCGCTAGCCGGGTAACCAATGTAGTTATTGTCCAGAGTGTAAGCAGGTTCAGGAAAAGCAACAGGTGAGGAACGCAGCGCCGGCAATATAGGTAAAAACAGCTTTTGCCCGGTCGTTAACTGGCCGGGATTTTGGAGGCAGTTCCCCTCGATAATTTCCCTCATTGGGGTTTGAATCCTGCTGGCTATCTGAGACAGCGTATCCCCTCGAACGACGGTATATTGCTCCCAGTCGTCTCGTACCGTGCAAACCGGCTCAACTGATTCGACTGGCTCATCAGTTGGATCATCGTTTCCGGCCCACAACAGGGGAAAATCCTCAAGCTCGGGGAAGGGATCGTCGGCATCTTGATCATCTTCAGCCAGGGGGCGTTCGGTCACAGGGTCTGGCAGTTGGAAAGCGGGTTCAACAGCTGGCGGCGGTGTTGGGGTATCTTCAACGACAATCGGCCGTGAACAGCCGCCCAACAGGCCAATCATGATGATCACCAAGATGATCCATCCCCAAAACTTTCCATTCATCCTTTAAACCTCCAACATATTGTTGGCATACCGATCTTTCAGAGAGAGACCTATTCCCTTAATTCAATATCGAGAAATACAGGGCAGCCCAATCCATCATGCCACATCTATATCTTGCCATAACCTGAATTTGTTTGAATGTCGCAACTTAAACGAGATACACACGGAATCCGTTCCCGATCACAACGCTGCCTGCCGCGGCCGGTAGGGGTAAATAGGCGAATGATGTTCTCAAGTTGATCCACAAGCCCCATTTAGATTGAGAGGTACACGGCTCTCTAGCAAATAGCAAATTTTCTCTTAATTAATTTGTCCGCAGACACTGTCAAAGTAACACAATTTCGCAATTATTTAGGTTTTGTTGACATTTGATTCACTTTGATGATTTTCCGTCCGCAGTCTACCTGTCATCCTGAGCGGAGCGAAGGATCCCGTCAATTTCCAGTGAAGGTAGCCTTTGCTAAAAGAGAAATGAACCACCTAAACACGATCCGGAAAATTGGTAAAAATGCCGTCAACCTTAAGGTCGCGCATTCGCAATATATCATCCGGTTCATTAACGGTGTACACAAACACCTTTAATCCCCTCGTGTGGGCTGAATCTACCAGTTCCTGATCGACAAAAAACACAAATGGATGGACCGCATAAGCTTGTAATTCATCAAGCAGGAAACCGTAATCCGGTTTTTGTCCAAAATAAAGCGCAGCGCGACGAAAAACAGGGTTGAGGTTCTTCGCTTCTAAAAGAAGCTGGTGATCAAATGATGAAAGGAGAATTTTATCTACAGGCCATCCCTTTTCGATCTGTTTTTCGAGGAATGACACAGCGGGTCCGGCCGTGTGCGCCCCTTTCAGCTCTACGTTAATGCCCACACGCCGATCGATAAAATCAAACACCTCCGCCAGCAGTGGGATTTTTTCTCCATTGCCCGCATCTAATTCGCGCAAATCCGCCAGTGAATAGTCGGCCAGATCACCCTTTCCGTTGGTGGTTCGATCCACCTGACCGTCGTGAATGACAACCAGCTCTCCTTCTACAACATGTACGTCTAATTCAACCCAATCCACTCCCATTTCTAAAGCCACTCGCATCGCTTCCAGAGTATTCTCCGGCGCATGGCCCATCGCTCCTCGATGACCAAATATTAACATCAACACGCTCCTGCTTTTTTGATTTTTATGTCTTGGTCGGGGCAGACTCAGCCGTAAACGATTCAATTAACTTGGCTGCTGTCGGCTCATCAATGACCAGGTTTGTTAAATATCGGCCGGCCAAAGCCGCTTTTAATCCGAAAATTTTATTTAATCCGGAAACCACGCAAATCGCTCGACTTGCGTTTTGAAAAAGAGAAAGATCGGGGCCGCATGCAAATCTATGCAGTCAAATTGACAGTTTTTGCAATTATAGTATGCTTAGAGCAAATTGTCTCAATTGCTTCATATCGACTTTTTCAATACCAGCTAATCCTAAAATTAACTGACCATATGGCTCAAAAAGGGTCTCCTCACTCACCTTTTATTTTGGCTTTGGATGTTGGCACACTCAGCACCCGTGCCTTTGTATATGATCAATTTGGCCGGGTTCACGGCTCAGCCTCAAAACCGGTGCAGCTGCATCAGCTGAGCGAGGTACAGATTGAGCAGGATCCGCTGGAAATTATCGATTCCCTTTTCGAAGTGATGACGGCTGTTTTGAGAGAACCTCACATTCAGGAAGCAGGCCTTGGCGCCGCAGGCCTGTCAACCCAACGATCCAGCATTGTCGCCTGGGACAAAGAAACCGGCCAGCCGCTTACGCCGGTTCTCAGCTGGCAAGATCGGCGCGCCGCCGAATATTTACGCCCCCTGGCTAAACACGCTTCAAAAATTAAAAATCAAAGCGGGTTATTTTTGTCTCCCCACTATGGGGCCAGCAAATTACGCTGGTGCATCGACCATTATCCGGAGCTTCAACCTTCTTCAAACGGAAACCCATCAACCAGCCCCTACGTCTTTGGACCGCTGGCCAGCTTTATCCTTTATCATTTGCTGCAAAAAAATCCCCATACCGTCGATCACGTCAACGCCTCACGCACCCAGCTCTTTGATCTTGAACAGCGAACCTGGTCGCCGGATTTGCTCGAAATATTCAACCTGACTGGGGATCGGCTGCCGAACTGCCAACCCACTCAATTTGATTACGGTCTGATCAAGGACACGACAATTCCGCTGATGGCGGTCAACGGGGATCAAAATGCCGCAATCCACGGGCTCGGTCCGCTGGACACGGAAACCTTTATTATCAATATCGGTACGGGGGCATTTATTCTTTTGCCTACGGGCAATCACCCGATCCATCACCCAAGGCTCCTGGCCAGTATCGCCAACAGCAAAAATGACAGCGCCACCTATGTGCTCGAGGGAACGGTAAACGGGGCCGGGGCCGCCATCAAGTGGGCGGCCGATCAATGGGGTGAACCCGATTTATCACGACAGCTCGAAGGGTGGCTCCAAAAAGTTGAAAATCCTCCCATTTTTGTCAACACCATTGGCGGTCTTGGCTCACCGCTGTGGGAGGAAGGACCACCACCGGCATTTTACCCGGCCGACGGTACGCTGGCTGAAAAAGCGGTAGCCGTGGTAGAAAGTATCATTTTCTTAATCCAAATCAACCTGGAAACCATGACCCATACCGGTCAAGACGTCAAACGAATCCGCATAAGCGGCGGTCTGGCGGAAATCGATGGGGTTTGCCAGCTGCTGGCCGACATTTCCCAAAGATTGGTGATCCGTTCTGAAGAACGACAATCTACCTCTCGCGGAATCGCCTGGCTGGCAGGAAAGCCAAATCACGACTGGAATAATCTGGAAGAGGATTTTTTCCTGCCAACACCCAACAAACCCTTGCAGCTTCGCTACCGCTCCTTTTCAAATCGGTTGGGTTGGTCATAAGCGGCAAATTTTAACAAAATGTTATCCGGACATTAAATAATTGATAACAATCGTGCACCATAATCATAAACTTGGATTTATCCAAGGTGAGGAAGGAGAGGAAATTGAACACAACCACAAACACCACTCCCATCGGCCGTCGAATCTTTTCGGCCATCGAAGGGTATATATATCTTGCACCGACGCTGATTATTCTCGGGGTTTTTGTTTTTTACCCGATTATCAGCTCGTTCAATTTGAGCCTCACGCGCGTGGCCCCCTTTGGAGGAGCGATTCGATATGTGGGGCTGGAAAATTATCAGCGCCTGTTTACCGAAATTATTGAAGGGGGGGAATATTGGAACAGCCTCAGGGTGTCTTTCCTGTTTATGCTGGGTACCGTGCCAACCGGAATCGGCATTTCGGTTCTCCTGGCCATCGCCCTCTCTTACCCATTAAAAAGGCTATCGTGGTTCCATCGTCTTTTAATTTTTGTGCCCATCGTCATCAGCAGCGCGGTGACCGGCGTTCTTTTTCGCTGGCTTTACAATCCGGCCGTGGGCTACATCAACCACTGGCTGACTTATGTGGGGGTTGATCCCGGACCCAACTGGCTCTCTTCCAAAGATTGGGCGTTAACGGCCGTTGTTTTAGCGGTGGTCTGGCGACAGCTGGGCTTTAACGTCATTATCGCCCTGGCCGGGGTGCAAAATATTGACAGCACCTATTATGAAGCGGCTAAAGTCGATGGGGCAAATCTGTGGCATCGGATTCGCCATATCACCCTGCCGCTTCTCTCCCCGACCCTGTTTTTTTTAATGATCATCAACGTGATAAACAGCTTACAAACGTTTGGTGAAATAAATATTTTAACCGATGGCGGCCCTGGACAAGCGACCAACACCATGGTTTATGCGATATATGTCGACGCTTTTGTGGGGACGCCGCTGCGAGGGTATGCCTCCGCTCAGGCGTATATTTTGGCGCTTCTCATTTTATTCATGTCACTCGTCCAATTTCGAGGGCTTGGCAGCAGGGTACATTACTCATGAGCACAATTACCGACACAAAAAACCAGCAGGAAGTCAGCGAAAGTCAAACCAGATCAGCGTGGGCCAATCTCCGCTGGTCAGATATCAGCCTTCAGGTATTTTTGCTAACGGTTGGTCTGATCATCGCTTTGCCGATCATTATCGCCATCTTTACCAGCTTCAAATCGGTCACCGATATCAACGCCAATCCTTACTCGATTTTACCCACGGAGTGGACCCTGGAAAATTATCGCACCGCCTGGAATTCGGTACCTTTCGGCCGTTACTTAGTAAACAGCGCCATTCAATCGAGCGTTATCGTTTTTTTTCAGATCGCTTTTAGCATCATGGCCGCTTTCGCCTTCTCATTCTTGGAATTTCCCGGCCGTGACAAAATATTCTATTTGATCTTGGGCAGCCTGATGGTCCCCTTCCAGCTCACCTTTATTCCAAACTTCATCACCGTTAGTGAACTGCCAGACCAATGCATGGCCTTAATCGGGGAATCCGCCACCATCTGCAACTCTTTGGGGGCCAACACTTATTTCGGATTAACGGTACCCTTTTTGGCCAGTGCGTTTGGGGTCTTTTTATTGCGGCAATTTTTCTTAACCCTGCCGAAGGATCTACACGATTCGGCCCGCATCGACGGGGCCGGCAACTTCCGCTTTTTATGGCAGATCGTGGTCCCGCTTAGCAAGGGCTCAATAAGTGCCTTTGGCATTTTTGCTTTTCTGAGCGCCTGGAGCCAATATTTGTGGCCTTTAATCATTACCAATGAGCAAAGTATGCGCACCATCCAAATCGGGATTCGCTTCTTTCTCTTTGACCAGGAGCGCGGGGTTGAATGGGGGCCGTTGATGGCCGGGGCGGTCATCGTGATGCTCCCCACCCTCATTATTTTCCTCGTTGCTCAGCGACAGCTCGTCAAGGGCATCGCCATGACCGGTCTTAAAGGATAATTTTGTTATTATCCCGATCGCGGATAAACACTTCCGATCGGATAATTTTGAGCTGCTCTAGCAGACTACCCTACCAGACCCGAATTTCTCGGGGCAGAAAATCTTAGGAGGATTTTGTATGAAGAGTAATTTATTTCGCTGGATCGCCTTGAGCGCAATCCTGGCCCTGCTCGTCGCCTGTGGCGGCGGTGCGACAGAAACCCCCGATCCTGTTGAAGAAGAAGTGGACACCACGACTGAAACCGAGAGTGAAGAAGAGGTTCCTGAAGAAGAAACTACAGAGGAAGAAACCACGGAAGAAAGCGCGGGTGACGTTATCGCCATTGAATTTTGGCACGCCATGGGTGGCGAGCTGGGTGAAGTTGTCGATGACCTCGTAGCCCGGTTCAACGACAGCCAAAGTGATATTGTGGTGAACTCCACCTATCAAGGCACCTACGACGATACCTATAACGCGCTGCTGGCCGCTTTTGAAACCGGCACCGAGCCAAATATCGTCCAAAATTTCGATCTCGCTTCCCAGACGATGATCGACACCGGCCGCCTCATCCCTGCCTATCAGCTGATGGAAGCGGATAATTATGACTCGGGGATCTTTGTCCCGGCCGTACGCGACTACTATTCGGACGCCAACGGCATGGTGGCCATGGCCTTCAACAGCTCCACCCCCATCGCCTACTACAACGTCGAACTGATGGAAGCGGCCGGGGTTGAACCACCCGCCGAAGGAGAAAGCTGGTCGTTTAGCGAATTTAACGCCGCCTGTGAAGCCATCCAGGCCAGCGGCGTCGAGTACTGCATCGCTTTGGGACAGGTCGGCTGGTACTTCGAGCAGATCCTGGCCAACAGCGGCGGCCTCTACTACGACAACAACAACGGCCGCACCGGCCGCGCCCAAGAAGTGGTCTTTAACCAAGGTACCGGCGTTGAGGTCTTTGATTTCCTCACCGGCCTGATCGCCAATGGTTACTCCCCCAATCTCGGCAACACCTGGACCGATACCGATGCGGTTTTCTTTGCCCAGGAAGCGGCCATCGTCTTTGACTCAACGGCCGGCGCCCGCGGCTTCCAGGATGGCTCGGAATTTGAAGTGGGAACGATGTTTATCCCCTACGCCGACAGCGCCGGCGATCGCAACGGCGTCATCATCGGTGGGGCCGCCCTGTGGCTCATCGACTCAGAAGATCAGGCGCTCAACGATGCTTCATGGCAGTTTATGAAGTTTATGGCTGAGGAAGGGCAGCAGGTAACCTGGCATACCGGCACCGGCTACTTCCCGGTGCGCACCGACATCAGCAGCAATGCCGATCTGCAGACGTTCTGGGATGAGAACCCCAACTTCGTGACCGCTATCAACCAGCTGGAAACAACGGCAACCACCCTCGATGACGGCTCCCCCAACTACGCGGTTTTGGGCGGCCGGGCCGGGCCAGCCCCGGCGATTCGTCGTCATATCGTGGAGGCGTATAGCGCG
>JASJCR010000069.1 GCA_030065875.1 Ardenticatenaceae bacterium
CGTTTCTGACGGTGGACAAGCGGCTCAACCAGGCCCAGCCGCTGGGCGATTTTTTTTGCGGTCCAACGCATTTGGTGAATCATAGCGCCTCCAATTATTTCGTGCCTATTGTCCTCCTTTTGGGTAAATCGCAAAAATAAGTTACTACTTTGACAAACAGCTTTTGACGGACATTGTAAGGCCGCAGCATGCTGCGGCCCTACAGCGCATGGATCCGCTCTTTTTTTTGAAGACCCAACCGATTCCTAAAATCGGTTCTATAGACCCCAATAGTTTTTGTGTCTGTCCTCTTTTGACCGGAGCTTGGCGAGATTCTTCACGCCGCTGCGCTTCGTTCAGAATGACAGGTGGTTCGCGACCGGATTTATTCGGTCGCGTTAAAAGGTCGCAACTTGAGTTAAATTTAAGTAACTCATCAATAAAAAAAGGCCGGGTTACACCGGCCTTTTTTAAATCAGTTTAATCTTTCGGCAGTTGATTACTTCAAATTGCCGGCCATCTCAGACATTTGAGCGGCGACGCTGTTGTCGATCACCTGATCGCCAACTCGAATCACCAGGCCACCCAGGATATCCGGATCGACTTTAAATTCAACTTCAGATGCGCTGATCGCTTTTTTGACTTGAGCTACTTCTTCGTCAGTCAACGGCAGGGCGCTGGTCACGGTGGCTTTGGCCCCGGACACACCGGAAACCGAGGCCGGCACTTTGGCAAAGAATTCACCGATCAACTCGCGCTGACGGGCTTCGCTGAGCGAGGCACCGACAATTTTATTGGCGGCCGCCATCGAAATCGCCGCAACCTGACTGCGCAAACCGGCCAGAACGCGATTGCGCTCTTCTTCAGCATCTTCACGAGCAGCAGCTAAAATATTGCGCGCTTCGTCATTGGCTTCAACCGTAATGTTCTTGGCGCTTGCTTCAGCAGCGGTAACCGCATCTGAACGGATTTTGGCCGCTTCCGCTCGGGCATCTTCCCGAATTTTGTTGGCTTCGGCCTCAGCGTTGTCGCGGGCGATGGCCGCCTGGCGGGCATCTTCCAACCCTTTGGCGATGCGCTCCTTGCGCTGCTCCAGGACATTCAAGATTGGCTCGTAGGTCAGCCCTTTCAGGACAAAATACAGCACGGTGATCCCGGCAATCTGCATCAACAAGTAGCCTATGTTAATACCTAATGCTTCCATGGTTCTCTTTTACTCCATCAATTTAAATAGCAGACCGCTTTTAAATCGCTTTCTCTGTTGGTCAAATTAGAATACGAACAGGATAATCAAGGCTACAACCAGGGCGTAAATCGCGATCGCTTCCGCAAACGCAATACCCAAGATCATGTTGGTCTGAATGTTACCGCTGGCGTCCGGATTCCGGGCGATACCCTGAACCGCACCACCGACCAAAATACCGATACCGGCACCGGCACCAATGGCACCCAACATCGCCAAACCGGCGCCGAGTGCTTTCAAACCTGTAGCGAGTTCCGCTGCTGCTGCTGCATCCATGAGCGTTTATCCTCCAATGAGTAAGATTTCTTTTAACTTTAAACTTTTTACTTCTAACTTAAATCGGGTAGACCGATCTTGTAAACAACAATTTAATGATGATCGTCGTGATCATCCCCATGATGGCTTTCCGTCGCGCCAACCATAAAGATTAACATCAGCAGGGCAAAGACCAGCGCCTGAATGATGCCGACAAAAAATTCCAGGCCAAAGAAGACCAGGTTGGCGGCCGGGAGCAGGAAGGCCATCACAAAAAGCAGGACCATACCGGCAAAGATGTTACCGAGAAGCCGGAAGGCAAACGATAGAACTTTTGAAATCTCGGACACCAGCTCCAACGCCCCGACGGCCACGTCGATCGCCCGGATCGGGTTTTTGCCAACCTCCGCCCCAAAGCCCGGGGCAATAAAGGGGAAGAATTTGGCCAGATAGCCACGGACACCCAGATATTTAAAGCCATAAAACTGAACCATGACCATGGCAATCAGAGCAAAGGCCAGGGTCATATTGAGGTCGGTGGCCGCCGGCCGGAAAAACGGCACAATGGTCCAATCGGCCGCCTCCGGGTTAAACCCAACTTTCTCGTTATGGTCTTCGACGATGGGTGCCTCGGGATCGGCCTCGCGATCTTTACGCACCAAAATGTCAATAAAAGGTATACCCAAGGGGCTAACGCGCAGGTCGCCCTTATTTTCTTCATCAACCTTATCAAAGACGTCGTGACCAATCTCCTCGGCCTCTTCCTGACTCAACCCTTCATCCTCGGCCGCGGCAATCGCCTTAAGCTCTTCAAAATGGGGCTTATGTTCCCAAATACCCACGCTGTCAAAGCCAGGCATCAATCCAAGCAAATTGGAAACAAGAATGATGAGAATGTAGGTCATGAAGAAGGGGAAAAAATCTTTGATCTTTTTTGGGCCGGCAATATTTTCGGCGAAATTATAGGCCCCTTCAACAATCATTTCGAAAAAGTTATAAAAACCGGTGGGGACTTCATCCGCCGTGCGTGACCGGGCCCTCAGGGAGAAAGCGATGATCAGGACAACGGTCCACGCCAGCAGGGTGGCCGAAAAGGTGTTGGTCCATCCGTTGAGGAGAGGAAGCCCCTCCGTTCCTGGATAAACTTCTCCAGGCAGCTGAATAAACGGCCGTACGGGAGAGATTAATGGAATCAGGCCACAGCTCATTAATACGAGCAGGATAATGAAACCGTATATAAGTACTCTTCTCATGATATGTCGTTCTTTTCCTCGCTTTGCGCTTCGGATTTTTCTTTTGACGCTTCCAACGCTTCAGCTCTGGCGTTTGCCCGGGCCAGCGTACGCAGGCTGATCTGAATCATCGCATAAAGCGATACCGGGAAACTGCCTAACATCAAGATGATGGTCACCCATTTCCGATCATCGTTGCCCAGCAGGCCGTCTATGTACCAGCCAACGCCAAACGAGACACCGATAATTACGATGGCGACAACACCGACGATACAGCCGATTTGGCTGACGGTATTGACAAGGTGTGCTGTTTGTTGAACGTTCGAATTTTGGGACACTTTAATACATTGAAGGGTCGATTGAGAATTATATCACAATCGCTAGGGGGGGCAATAATTCCCCCGTTAGAGTTAAAATAGAGAACCCCACATTAAAATGCGGGGCTTCTTGAATTTTTACAAATTTAGAAAAACACCTGGGCCGCCAGACGTGTCCAATCAAATACGGCCGAAGGTACAATACCCAGATAGAGAATACCCAGGGTGCAGATACCCAGAGCCAGGGCGGCCGCCCGTGAAACCGGAATCGGCTGCTCTTCGTCATCTGAACGGTACAAATACATGTGTTTGGCCACGCTCAAATAGTAGAACAGGGCGATAAAGGCGTTGATCAGGCCGATTAGAGCCAGCCACCAGAAACCGGCCTCAACCGCCGCTCGAAAGATAAAAAGCTTGCCAAAAAATCCGGCCGCCGGCGGAATGCCTCCCAATGAAAGGAGGGCCAACAGCATGACGATCGCCAAATACGGACTGCGGCGGCTCAAACCGTTCAAATCTTCAATTTCATCGGAGCCGGTAACGCGGCTCAACAAAATCACCACCCCAAAAGCGGCGATATTGGTGAAAACATACATGTAAAGATAAAAGAGAATGCTGCCCGTTCCGTCAACTGAATAGGTCACCAGACCGATTAACAGATAACCGGCCTGAGCGATCCCGGAATACGCCAGCAGGCGCTTGATGTTGGTTTGCCAAAGAGCGGCCATGTTGCCTAAAACCATCGAGAGGATCGACATGACCACCACCATGACCCACCAATTTTGATTGCTGGGGTTGCCAACCGCACCGGACATGAAGAGGCGCAAAAATACGGCAAAACCGGCCGCTTTGGAAGCGGTTGACAGGATCGCCGTGGTCGAGGTTGGAGCCCCTTCGTAAACGTCGGGTGACCAAAAATGAAACGGCACGGCCGACACTTTGAAGCCAAACCCGGCCACCACCAAGATCGTCGACAGCAGGAGCATCGGTTGGCTAATATTCCCCAAAACCGCTTGGGTCAACAGGGAAATATTGGTTTCGCCGGTAATGCCGTACAAAAAGCTCAAGCCGTACAACATCACGGCCGAGGCGAACGCCCCGTACACAAAATATTTGATCCCGGCTTCCGGTGACCGGCGGCCGTCGGTAGCATACCCGGACAGCACATAAAACGAAATACTGGCGGTTTCCAAAGCCAGATAAAGGATAATCATATCGCCGGCCGCGGCCATCAGGTTAAAGCCAACGGTGGCCAACATGACCAGGGCGTACCATTCCCCATGCTGCAGGCGAGGTACATCAACCGTCAACATACAGGTTACCAGGGCGGCCATCACAAACATCGTTCGAAAGACCAGCGTAAAGGCGTCGTTGCGGAACATACCGCCCCATATCTCCTGGGGTACCTCTCCGGGAACACCGGCAAACGAGAGGCCGGCGGTGACCAGCAGAACGACAAACACCCCCCAGGAGGAAAGCAGGCCAACCCCGCGCTTCCGATCCCCTTTCGGGTGACGGCCGTATACGAGAACGATCGCCGCCAGGATAATTAATAAGATCTCAGGCAGAATCGCGAGATACGACGTAATCATTAAGAACCTCCAAGCGCGCGGATAAATCCAGCAACCGCGTTTTGAGCTGTATCGACCACCGTCACATCCTGTGTGGCCACGATGGCATCGTTGACCCGGGCAACCACCGGCTCCATCCCAGCTTGAACGATCGGGGCGATGACCGAGGGGAAGAACCCGATGGCGATCATGGTGGCGCAGAAGAGCACCATCACCACTTTGTCGATGGGCAAAATCGGTTTCATATCGTGCCAGGCGTGCTCATCGTACTCGCCAAAGAAAACGGACGACAGGGCGCGCAGCAAATAAGCGGCCGTAAAAACGATACCGAGAACCGACAGCAAGGCCACGACGTTGTAGTAAGCGGCCGGGTTTAAACCGAGGAAGGTGTTGGGCGTGGCCCCAAAGTTGAGCGACTTCCCTTCCCAAATCCCCATAAAGATCGGAAATTCGGCAATAAAGCCGGACAGGCCAGGCATCCCCATCGAGACCAGGGAACTGATAATAAAAGCCACCATCGCCCAAGGCAGGGGCTTCATCATCCCCTGCAGCTCATCCATATTCCGGCTGTGCGCCCGATCGTAGATGATCCCCACAATCGTAAAGAAGAGGGCGGTCATGATCCCGTGGCTGACCATCTGGATCCCTGCCCCCACAAACCCGTTGAGGGTCATGGTGGCAAAACCCATGGCCACCAGCCCCATGTGGGAGACCGATGAGTAGCCGATCATGTATTTCATATCGCGCTGGCGCATGGCGATCAGGGCCCCGTAGACCACGTTGATCGTCGTCAGGATGATCAGGAAGGGCATCCAGTACACCGCCCCTTCCGGCAGAAGCTGGATGCCAACGCGCATGGCGGCGTATGCGCCCAGCTTCATCAACACCCCGGCGTGAATCATCGACACGGCCGTGGGCGCAGCCACGTGACCATCCGGTGACCAGTTGTGGAAGGGGAACATACCGGCCAGGACGATAAAGCCCAGGAAAACCGGCATAAACCACGTCACCTGCAAATCAAATGGGAACTGCACTTCAGACCACACGCGCAGGTCAAAGGTTTGTTCGATCCCCAGCGAAGGCAGCTGAAAGTAAAGAACCAGAAAACCGATAATTGAGATAAAGCTGCCGATGAGCAGATAAAGGGTCAGCTTCATGGCTGCGTATTCGCGCCGCTCTTTCCAACCCCAGATCACGATCATGACGTACATGGGCAGCACGGCCAGCTCGTAAAAGAAGAAAAGCAAAACGCCGTCAACGGAGACAAACACCCCCTGTACGCCGGCTACCAGCAGCATAAAAAAGGCATAGAATTCACGCGGCCGGTCGTCAATGCTCCACGAAATCAAGGTGCCGCCCACCCCTACCAGGGCGGTCAGCAGCACCAGGGTGGCGCTCATGCCGTCAACCCCCAAAATATAGCCGATCCCCACGCTTTCAATCCACGGGAACTCTTCGACAAAGTAGAGGGTATCTGTCCAGGGCGTGCCGGGATCGGGTAAATTAAACAAATAGAAGACATACACGTAGCTGGACAAAATCAGGCCGATGGCCATCGTACCCAGCGCCAGCATGCGCGCGTTCTCTCCCCGCTCCTTGGGCAGCAGCAAAATGAGTACGGCCGCCACGATGGGTGACAGCGTAATCACACTTAAAAACGGAAATCCTGCTTCCATAATTTAACTCTCTCAAATCGTTTGGCGGTTAGCCAAACAGACGGGTTACTGTATCGTTAATCACTGACAGCATAAGCTGCGGCCAGATACCGAGGGCCAACATCATAATCATCAGCGGCCAGATGACCACGTGCTCGGTCAACGTCATCTTGGGCAAACCTACCCACTCCGGCTTTGTTTCACCGTGCAGGGTTTCGCCAATTCCTTTCAAAATGTAAGCGCCGGTCATCAGCAGACCGATCATCGACAGGGCCACCTGGGCGTAAAAAATATTCCAGGCGGAGCTGGTGATCATAAATTCTCCAACAAAGCCGTTGAGGCCGGGCAGACCCAGCGACGCCATGCTGGTAAAGATCAGGATGCCCCCGTAAACCGGCAGCACCGACCAGATGCCGCCGTACTGTTTGAGATCGCGGGTGTGGGTACGCTCGTAAATCACCCCCACCAGGAAGAACATCCCGGCGGCCGATAACCCGTGATTGATCATCTGCAGCACGGCCCCGTTGGTGGCCATAATCGCATCAGCGGCCAGCACCCCATCCACCTGATTGTTGAGGTTAATGCCGTAAACATACGCCATCATGGCGATGCCCAAAACGACAAACCCCATGTGGTTGACCGAAGAATAGGCGACCAGACGCTTGAAATCCCACTGGCCAAAGGCGGCAAATCCACCCAAGACGATGCTCAGAGCGCCCAGCCACGCCAGTATAAAGGCGGTGGTGCTGGCCAGCTCTGGGAAGAGGGGAATCACCAGGCGAATAAAGCCATACGCGCCAAGCTTGAGCAGCACGCCGGCCAAAATCATCGAGCCGGCCGTGGGTGCCTGCGTATGGGCATCGGGCAGCCAGGTGTGAAACGGCCAGATTGGCACCTTGATGGCAAAAGCCACAAAAAAGGCGGCGTAAGCGAGCCATTTTAACGTCGTGATCGAGAAAATCCCGGCCGTATTGGCCAAAGTACTCTGATCGATGTTGACCCAGGCGGTCATCAGCGTGGGAATGTCAAACGTCCCGGTTGATAAACCCATAATCTGGATCGACAGCAGCAGCCCCAGACTGCCGGCCATGGTGTAAATAAAGAATTTAAACGAGGCGTAGACCTTGTCTTTGCCCCCCCAGATGCGGATCAGGAAGTAAATCGGCACCAGCCCGATCTCCCAGAAGATAAAGAAGATCATCAGGTCGAGCGCCCCAAACAGGCCGATCATCGCCCCTTCCATAACGAGCAGAAGGGACATAAACATTTTGACCTTTTCTTCGATGCCAAACGAAGCCAGGATGGCCAAAGGCGTCAGCACGGCCGAGAGCAAAATCAGCGGCAGGCTGATCCCGTCAACCCCCACGTGATAGCTGGAGCCAAGCAGCGGGAACCACTCAACCTTTTGCACAAACTGAAAGGTCGGGTCGCCGCGGAATTGATCCACCCAGATAAACCACATGGTCAGGGCCAGGGCCAGCGGCACCATGCTGAGGAAGAAAGTCACCCGCCGGATGATCCATTTTTCATCATCAGGGAGTAAAAAGACGATCAACCCGCCGATTACCGGGGTGAAGATGGTCAATGTAACGATATTGTTTAGTAACCAATCCATAATAACTTATAACCAATCACTAGTTGCCAAAAGCTAGAAAGAACAAAACGCCGTCAAACCAGCCTTGGCTGGCTCCATAAATAAAGGCGGTGAAGATCACGGCCACCAAAACCGAAGCCAGGGCGTATTCCTGCACTTTGCCGGTCTGGAAGGCGCGGAACTCCTTGCCCAGATCACGGAAGCGGAAGGTCAGCCAGTCAACGGCGTCGTTAAAGACAGCAATTTCAGCTCGGCGGAACCATTCGCCAATGGTGTAAAAGACGCGGGCGATCAAATGGAGCAGGCCGTCGATCCCGCCGCGGTCGATCCACTGATAAACAACGACTTCGCTAAAGTAAACGGCCGGCTTGACAAAGACCGCGCGGTACAGCTCGTCCCAATACCACTTGTTGTGCAAGAAATTGTGCAGCGCCGGGGTTAGGAAAGCGATCATCGGATCCGGCTGCCCTTCTTCCAGCGGTTTGCGCCAGTACACCAGGTAGCCCAGCCCGAGACCGCCGAGGGCCACCACGACTGAGGTGGTCAGCGGAATCCAGCTCCACGGTAGGGTAAAGATCTCGTGCAGGACCAGTTTCTCTGGTTCGGCATTATAGAGGACCTCCAGCGGCACATAGATCGTCGCCCCCACAAAGTGATGGAAGTAATTGTAGAAAATTGACCCTTTGGCGGTGCCCAGGAAATTATCCGGGATGCCGACCCAGCCAGCGGTGATGGCGAAGAACGACAGCAGGACCAGCGGGGTGGTCATAAAGCCGTTGCTTTCGTGGGCGTGCTCGGCCAGCGGGCTGCGCGGCTTGCCGGCAAAGGTCAGCGCCAGCTGCCGCATGGTGTAAAAGGCGGTCAGGAAGGCGGCCAGGGCCAGCATGGCAAAGACAAATAAACCAATAGGATTGGCATCATTTGACCAGTTGTACCACGCCTCGGCAAAGATCTCGTCCTTTGACCAGAAACCGGCCGTCACCAGCGGAAAGCCGGAAAGGGCCATCCCGCCGATCAAAAACGCCCAGAACGTGGTGGGCATCTTTTGGGCCAGCCCCCCCATCAGGCGCATATCCTGCGGGTCGCTGTGATGGTCGTGAACGTGTTCCGCCCCGTGCTCCATGCCGTGAATGACCGAGCCGGAGCAGAGGAAGAGCAGCGCCTTAAAGAACGCATGCGTAATTAAATGAAAAGCGGCCGCGATGTAGCCACCGACACCAATGGCTGCCACCATAAAGCCCAGCTGCGAAATCGTCGAATACGCCAGCACCCCCTTGACGTCGTTTTGAGCCACGGCGATGGTGGCCGACATCAGGGCGGTAAAGGCACCAATAAAGGCGATCGTCCAGCCAAAGGCCGGAGCCGCTTTGAGGGCAACCGCAATCAAAGGAAAGATGCGTAAGATCAGATAGATACCGGCCGAGACCATGGCCGCGGCGTGGATGACGGCGCTAACCGGAGTAGGGCCTTCCATGGCGTCCGGCAGCCAGACGTGAAACGGGAACTGGGCTGATTTGCCCACTGTCCCGGTAAAAATCATCAGGGCCATGATGCCCAGACCCACCGCGCCAAAAGAGGACAGCTGAATCGCATTTTGCAAGCTTTCAGCGCTGAGGGCGGTTTCAAAATTGAGCGTCCCAAACGTGCGATAAAAGAACACGATCCCCATCAGCATGACCACGTCGGCGATGCGGGTGGTCATAAACGCCTTGATGGCCGCCTCGCGGGGCGGGGTTTTCTTGGGGTCGTCGTATTTGCGGGCGTACCAGAAGCCGATCAGCGAGTACGAGCAGAAGCCCATAATTTCCCATCCCACAAAAAGGGTGAGCAAATTATCGGAAACCACGAGGATCAGCATCGCCCCGGCAAAGAGGCTCATCATGGCGAAGAAACGCGAGAACATCGGCTCTTCCATGCCGTGATTAGGTATCCCTAGGAATTTACCGCGCGGGTTGCCGTAGTTATGGTACCCGACGCTGTAGACAAAGATCATAAAGACCGCGAAGGGGACCATAAAGAGCATCACGGCCGTCAGCGGATCGGCCGATACCCCAATGCGGAACCACGTCCCGGATTTGGTTTCGTCGGGGACGGCCTTTTCGCCGTGCTCTCCTTCGGCCGCGCCGTGGCTATCTTCTTCAGCTTCTTCCCCGTGACTTTCTTCCTCCGCACCGTGGGCTTCCTCAGCCATCCCTTCGACAAACGAAGCGCCGACCGGTTCACCGTAATAATCTCCGATCGGCAGCCAGGCGATTGAGCTGGAGACCCGCACGGGGTGTTCTTCCACCTCGTGAAGATCGGCCAGGAAGTCGCCAAAAACGCTAAAGGAGACGATCCAGCTTAAAACCAGAGCGGTGATGATACCGGCCCAGGCGATCAGAAAGCTAAGCGTGCGATTTTGCTTGGTAAGGAGCAAAATGACGGCAAACGCCAAGAGGGGGCCTGCGGGAATGAGCCAGGTTAGAATTTCCATTACGTCCATAGAAAGACCTCTTCCCTGTTAATATTTGAGGATATCCAGCTCTTCGGCCACAACCGAATCGCGCTGGCGATAAATTGAAATGATGAGCGCCAACCCTACGGCCGCTTCAGCAGCGGCGACCGTCAGGACAAAGATCGCCCAGGCGACACCGATCGGTTCACCGGGGTTGTTGTAGCGCCAGAAAGCGATCAGGTTAATGTTGACCGCATTTAAAGTCAGTTCTACGGCCATGAGCATCGCCACCGCGTTGCGGCGAGCCATCACCCCGTAAAGGCCGATGCAGAAAAGACAGGCGGAGACGATGAGGTACCAGGATAAAGGGATCATGATTCATCCTCCACTTCCGCCTCGACATCCGGCCGGGCGATGATAATCGATCCCACCAGAGCCACCAGCAGCAAAACTGAGGCCAGCTCGAACGGCAGCACCAGCTGGTCGGCGCTGGTAAACGCCACCCCCAGCTGATTGACGGTGTTGGTTACCAATTCTTCCGCCGGCGGGGCGCCCCCGGCCACGGCCGGGTCGAGCGGATACACCTGCAGCACGATGGCCCCAATCAAGACAAAAAGACTGGCCGACACAAAGCCGCTCATGCCCCACTGGGAATTAAATGGTGATTCGGTGGTCTGCATCAAGCGCCGGGTCATCATGATGGCAAAAATCACCAGAATCGAGATGGCACCGATATAAACCAGAAGCTGGGTGGCCGCCATAAAGCCGCTTTCGAGCAGGGCGTACAGCGCCGCAACCCCCAGAAACGACAGCATCATATACAGCGCTGCGTGGAACAAATTGCGCACGGAGACGACCAGAACGGCCGATACGAGGGTAATTGCGCTAATAATAATGAAAAGTATTTGCATGGTTGTCTGTTACTCCCATCCAACATTAATCGTGAGCTGGGGCCGGTTGGCCGTGGGTTTCATGATCGTGTTCGTGATCATCGTGACCGTCCGAACCGAGGATCATTGGTCTGGCAATTTCCTCCGCGACGCCAAACTCTTCCTCAAACAATTTTTCACGGGCGGCGCGGCGACGGGCAAAGCCCAGAGCGATAAGGGCGATGACTATGTTTGATGACAGATGGGCCAGCGTCCGCACGGTCCAACCGCTGTCGGCCACCAAACGATCAAGCAGTGCCACTACAAGCACCAAAACGAGGGTCCAAGGCACCAGGAATTTCCAGTTGAAGTTCAACATCTGGTCAATACGGATGCGTGGGAAAGTGGCTCGAATCCAGATGAAGACAAAATAAACCAGGAATGTTTTGATAAAGAAGATTAAAATGCCGGCCAAGTTACCGGTGGTGTAGTTGGGGTTAAACAACTCGCCGAGCACAAAGCGGTAGCCACCGAGATAAATCGTGGCAAAAAGGGAAGACATGAAAAGGGTAGAGATAAACTCTGCTAAAAAGAACATGCCAAATTTCATGCCGCCGTACTCGACGTGAAAACCGGCTACAATTTCCGATTCAGCTTCGAGCAGGTCGAAGGGAGTCCGGCCGGTTTCGGCCAGAGCGGAGATATAAAAGATGACCGCCGACACCGGCACTAACAGCGCAAAAGGCAAAACCTGAGCTTCGGAAATACCGATCAAAGACATCGAGCGCGCCAGAATGATCGGCACAATCAGAGAGAGCACCATCGGTACTTCATAACTCACCAGCTGGGCCACCGCCCGGAATGCGCCCAGCAGCGCATATTTATTGTTGGAGCCCCATCCGGCCAGCAGAAGGCAAACCACCGATACCGAACTGATCGACAAAACGTAGAAGACGGCGATGTTGAGATCGACGCCAATCCAGGTGGGAGCAAAAGGCATAACCGCCCACATCAGCAGTGCGGTCATGACGATCAGGAAGGGAGCCAGATTATAAGCTACCCAATCAGCCCCAACTGGGGTGATGGCTTCCTTGGTCAGCAGCTTAAGGACGTCGGCTACCGTTTGCAGCAGGCCAAATTTGCCGCCAACGCGGTTTGGGCCGATGCGATCCTGCATGCGGGCAATTACTTTTCGCTCTAACCAAATGAGAAAGATCACGATCAGCAAACAAAACGTTGAGACGGTAATGATGCTGATTAAGTCGAGGACAGGCTCAACCCACGGGGCGTCTCCCCACAAGAGACGCAAATAGTCAAGCAAACGAAGTTCTCTAAGTGCGGTATTTAAATCCATAACAATCTTTCCTAAAAGCTGCTGCTTAAGGAGTTATTAGATCCACTCCAGGGCTCCTTTCGCCCATGCGTAAGCCAATCCATCAGCCAACAAAATGATAAACAAGGCGGTTGCCCCGATGGCAAAGAGGGATAACTGACCGTAAGCGGCCGCAATCGGAAACAGGAAGACCGCCTCGACGTCAAAAACGACAAAGATCAACGCATAAATGTAATATTGAACCTTAAATTGAATCCAGGTGTCGCCAACGGTTTCAATGCCACATTCATAGGCTGAATTTTTAATAGAATTCGGTTTTTTGGGTCCAAGAAGCCACTGCAATAAAACAGGGGCGGCTGGAAAAATTGGCGAAATCGCCAGGAAGATACCGATATATTGCCAATCTGCTAGCACGGTCTACTCCTCCGAGGGAAAGAATTTTGGGCATTTGCACAATAAACCCCTGAGGCTTACCCCAAGGGTTACTGTTCTCCTGACAAGCGCCACCAAGGACCTTTTAAAAAAGGTATAAATTGCGAAATGAGGGAGGGCACATCAGAGAGTAAAATTTTAGCTTTTAACCAAACGCTCATGTGATTGTGAAATCTGTTACATTTATAGCACATGCCCGAAACATGGGCAATGAAAGCTCAAGCGGAATGAGTGTATTTAGGGAGCCAGCCGCACGCGCTGCCACTCTCCATTCTGTGTGCGGCGAAACTGGAGGCGATCATGCAGGCGGTTTGGACGCCCCTGCCAGAATTCGATTACCTGCGGTTTGAGCCGGTAGCCGCCCCAATGATCCGGCCGCGGAATGGGGATTTCTTCGCCATATTGCAGGTGAAGCGCGGTTAATTTTTCTTCGAGCATTTCCCGATCGGAAATAACGTCACTTTGAGGGGACGCCCAGGCACCCAGACGGCTACCTCGCGGCCGGCTTTGAAAGTAAGCGTCAGATTCAGCGGCCGCTAATTTTTCAATTTTTCCCTCAATGCGCACCTGTCGTTCGAGCGCTGTCCACCAAAAGGTCGCCGCCGCATGGGGATTAGCTGCGATTTCCTGCCCTTTGCGACTGAGATAGTTGGTAAAAAAAACAAACCCCGCTTCGTCATACCCTTTAAGCAGCACGATGCGGACAGATGGGTGCCCATCCGGTGTGGCTGTGGCCACGGCCATGCCGTTTGGTTCCACAATATCGGCCGCTACAGCCGCTTCAAGCCACTCCTGAAACAAATCGATCGGCCGCAAAGGGGTGTTGATTTCCTCCAATCCGGATCGCTTGTATTCTTTGCGGACCTGCCGCAAAAGATCGTCGTTCATTTGATGTTCACTTTCCTTTTGAGAACAGAGATGAGAGTAAGAGAAAAGAGGTACTCTTTATCAAATCAACTCTATCTTTTTTCTTTTCTAATTTAACCCAAGTTGCTTCCTTGTCATCCCGATGAATGAATTTATCAGCCAAGAAAACCAAAACGCGATATTGAGTTTTAACAAATTAACACAGATACAACGACCGCTGTCATTCCCGCGAAGGCGGGAATCCATTGGCTTGCCACCGATGGATCCTCGCCGCAGTTGATTCGCGTGGAAATGGGGGTGACGGGCCTGTTTTTCGATTATCCATGACGCATTATGTTATACGAAATGAATAAATAGTGACACCGCTTTTTCTGGCTATTTGTCCACTTTTTTTTGTGGTCAAACTTTGCTATATTGGGCATTATCGCCTGTGGGCGATCTTTTGTTTATAAATATTTTACATCTCTAAAAATATTTAAATTTAGCTATACAACCTGGAGGGTTCAAGTAAATGTTAAAAAAATCGTATACCAAAACCGGCAAAAAATGCCGCGTGACCTTTAAACTGCCGGCCGAAGTTTCGGCCGAGCAAGCCACCCTTGTGGGTGAGTTTAACGACTGGGATGAAACCGCCAATCCGATGAAGCGTCTGAAAGACGGCAGCTTTAGCGCACAGGTGTCTCTGGCCGCCGGTCAGACCTATCGTTTCCGCTATCTGCTCGATGGAGAGCGCTGGGAAAACGATTGGGAGCCGGATGGTTACTCCCCCAACAACCACGGAACTGAAGATTCCCTGGTTAAGGTTTAATATTCTCAAAAAATAAAGAACGGCCGGAGACGAGAGTTCTCTCCCCTCTGGCAATTTAGGCGGCCGCTGCGTTTACGTGACGGCCGCTTTGTTTTTGGTAATATCCTGGATGTATACCCGCTCAAATAGGATAGCAAAGCTAAACTATTGCAAAACCAAACCATGAGGTAACTCAATGACTCAAATTACATCAACCAATACCCTGAAATATCAAGTTGAAATCAAAGGCAGCTCCCACACGATCATCGCCGATGAACCGGTTTCAGTCGGTGGGGATGATATCGGCCCTTCCCCGTTTGAACTGCTGCTCTCTTCTCTAGCGGCGTGCACGGCGATCACCGTGCGCATGTACGCCAACCGCAAGGATTGGCCGCTGGAGAAAATCAACCTGGCCCTGCACCATGAGAAAGTATCGGCCAACGCCTGTGACGATTGCGTAACGCTCAACGGGAAGGTTGACGTTATTCATATCAACGTCGATTTTGAAGGGGATCTCACCCCCGAACAAATTGAACGGCTGCGCTATATCGCCGGCCGCTGCCCGGTCCATCGGTCATTGGTGAGCGAAACAAAAATTAGAATTAATTAGCAGGATACGAAATACGAATTACGAGATACGAATTACGAGTTACGATGTATAGGTGAAGCTGGATGATCACTGGGGAGCACCTAAAATCTTTCATATCTCGAATTTCGTAATTCGTATTTCGTATCTCGTATCTCGTATCTCGTATTTTGTCATGAATTTTTACGACCAGGTCTACGCCGTTGTGCGCTGTATCCCTTCGGGGAAGGTGACCAGCTACGGCCGTATCGCGCGCATGCTCGGCCGTCCCCGGGCAGCCCGGGCGGTCGGTTACGCCCTCAATGCTCTAAAAGATCATCATCAGGATCCAAACTTTGAGCCGGTTCCCTGGCATCGGGTGATTAACGCCGCCGGCCGAATTAGCACCGTTAACCGCGAATTAACCGCCAATCGACAGGCGGATCTTCTCCGAGATGAAGGAGTCTCCGTCAACGAGGACCTGACCCTTCATCTAGAGCGGTATCTGTGGGCCGGGTTGAGCCTGATGGAAATCGAAAACATCCTTAGAGAAATACGAGATTAGAAATACGAAATACGAAATACGAGATACGAAATAAGTGTAGAAATGAATGATGGGTTGGAAACAATAATAGAATCTTTCGTATTTCGTATCTCGTATTTCTCATTTCCCTTGCTCCTCCCCCCGTTTCGCTTTAAAATTTTTCTGTGAAGCTCATTATCCAAATTCCGTGTCTGAATGAAGAGGAAACTCTGCCCAGCGTGTTGTCCGATTTGCCGCAGGCAATCGACGGGTTGACGGCCATTGAAACGCTCATTATTGACGACGGGAGCAGTGACCGCACCGTTGAAGTGGCCCGATCGCTCGGAGTTAATCATATTGTCCGGCACCCGCAAAATCGCGGTCTGGCCAAGGCGTTTCAATCCGGTTTGGAAGCGTGTTTGTCATTGGGCGCCGACTTCATCGTCAATACCGACGGGGATCACCAATATCCCGGTCACGCCATACCCGATCTGGTTGCTCCTCTGTTGGCCCACGAAGCGGATATTGTGATCGGCGACCGGCAAATCGAACTAATCGATCACTTCTCCCCCGTCAAGAAGCGGTTCAGCGCCCTGGGGAATTGGGTGGTGCGCAATGTAAGCGGCACCGATGTGCGTGATTCGGTCAGCGGCTTTCGAGCCTACACGCGGGATGCCGCCCTGCGGCTCAATATCCTAACCCAATTTAGCTACACGCTCGACACCCTGATTCAGGCCGGAAAACAAGGCTTGACGGTCTTGAGCATCCCGATTGCCACCAATAACCCCACCCGGCCGTCCCGCCTGCAGCGAAACATGTGGCATTTTATCAAGGCTCAGGCGGCCACAATTTTGCGCCTTTATGTTTTTTACGAACCGCTGCGCACCTTCTCCTATATTGCGGCTCCTTTTTTGCTTTCCGGCATTTTCCTGATCGCCCGCTTTTTAACCGTTTGGATCTTTACCGGAGCGGATCGCTTCTCCCAATCCGTTTCCATCGGCTCAGGCCTTTTTGTAGCCGGTATGCTGATTTTTCTCGTCGGTGTCCAGGCTGATATCGCCAGCAAACATCGACAGCTGACGCAGGAATTGCTCTATCAATTTAAGAAGAAAAATTTGGCTGGAGATGAAGAAAACCAGCCAAATATCGGCAAATTGGACCGGTTGTGAGGATCAGTGGTTGAGAGTTAGGGGTATATTGGTTTATTAGTGTATTGGTTATTAGTGTATTGGTTATTGGGGTGCATATTCGGTTACACAAAGGCTCATTCGTAAATCGTATATCGTAATTCGTATATCCTCTAGTTTTCTTCAACCACAATCCGCACGTAGTAGCTGTTTTCAAGCGGTTCTTCACCTTCTGGTTTTAACGCCCAGCGGCTTTCATAAACGCCGGGCTCATCGGGAGCCACAAAGGGTACGGCGACGTTAACCTCTTCACCGCGAACGGCCGGTGAGATCGTGACCCCGGCCGGAGCCCCCATTTGATCCCCAGACACAAAAACCCAAGCCGCTCCGGAACCCCACTCACAGCTGCCGGCGTTGGAAATGCGCCAAATTTTTTCAAAGGTCTCCCCCGGCTCAAAAACCGTATCGTCGGGAACGGTCACATCAGCCACAAAGCGGGTGCGATACGCACAGCCAAACTCGGAGGGGTCAAAATCCTCGCTTCGCGCCGCCGGTTCCAGCTCAAGATACGCCTCCAAGGCCCCTTCCCCAAACTCATTGCGAATCGAATTGGTTACAAATTCCAGGAAACGGGCCGCTCCGGGATTGGCAGGGTTTAATCGGAGGGCTTCGCGCAAGTCGGTCAGGGACTCAAAGAGCAGGTTGTCTGTTCCCCCAGCCGAAGCGGTTCGCAGCCACAGGGCATACTTTAACCGGCCGCTTAACTCCCAATACCGATCTTCCACTGGATTAAAGCGCAAGGCCTCAGCATATTGATTGATCGCCGCTTCGTACTGACCGTTTTTATTTTCTACATAATTTGGGCAGTCGCGCAGCAAATACTCAACTTGCCCCATCGTCCGATAGGTGTAGGCAATGTTGCTGTCGTCTTGAATCCCCAAGGTGGTCGAAGCGGCAAACGCCTCTAAGGAAGCCTCCCAGCGGGTTTGGGCCTCCAGCTTCTGTTCGGGGGTGGCATCTTCCATCCCGCACACCTCCCGGCCGCGAGGAGAAGTGGGATCGGCCGCCACGCCGCCCAACTTCCAGTTGACCGTTCCCAGGCCGATGAGGGGCAGGGGATCGTCGGGGGCCAGATTTTGCGCCTGGGTAAACGCTCGTTCCGCCAGGCTAAAAAGATTTAAGCGATAATAGGTGTAGCCCAACCCCAACACTGGATCGCTATAAGTCGGGTCCGCTTCACTCGCCCGCTGGAAGAGCAAAAGAGCGGAATTATAATCGGATTCCGTCCACCGAATCCAGCCGCCGCCGGTTAGCGCCTGGGCCCGCTGGCGAGCGGTCAGCTGATCGTCTGCCTCCTCAGCTTGATTCCCCCGAGCGACCGCCTGTCGATAATCGAGCTCGGCCGATCGCGGCCGGGCCAAAGCCTGACGAGCGATCCCGCGCCACAGGTAATATTCCGCGTGACCGGAGTCCAGTTCAATCGCCCGATCGTACTCCACCAGCGCCAGCTCATAATTGGCCTCGTCGACAGCAAATAAACTCCCCCGCCTTTCTCCGGAAACATTGCTTTGGTGGGCGATGCCCAACCACGCGTGGACCTGGGCCGGCTCATCAAAAAAGGGCAGCAAGCGATTTAAATCGTCGATCGCCTCGTCAAATTTGCCAACCTGAGCGTTCAAAATCGCCCGATCTCGCAGTGCCTGAAGAAAAAGGTGATCTTCAGCCTGTGGAACCCCCAGGCGAATTTGCAGCGAACGGGCGTTGTTGATTCCCAAAATCGGGCTCTCCGCCAAATCAGCCGCTCGATCGTAATTGAGCAGGGCGATCTCAAACACATCATCAAACGGCTGTTCATTTTGGCGGCGGTCAATCGCCTCTTCATTAAAATACCGGCCAACCGTCAAAAAATGGTAGGCGATCATATCGCGCCCCATGCGGTTGATCATGATCGTTCCCAATCCAACGAGCAAAATCACGGCCGACGCTTTGATCCCGAGCCCATACACCGGCCGCTCCTCGCCGATTTTTGCGTTGAGGACAAACCAGGTGGCCCCACCCAGCAAGATCAGCGTAAACAGGGGTGGATAAATATCAGGGATGGTAAATAAATTTAAGAAGCGGGTTGAAATTTGCCAGCCGCCGACTAAAACACCGGCCACAATCAGCAGCCACGGCCAGCGGCTGCGCGGATTGGTTTTTACCGTTTGCCAGGTCGGACGGCCGACAACCCACCAGCAAATCGGAATAAACATCAGCAGATAGAGATAGGGGTAAAGATCAGCCGTGCTGTACACCCCCACGATATTCCGCCACACCGCCTGCGGCCGATTGCGGGTCACCAGGATCAAGCTCCACATCAGAAAAACGCCGAGAAGGTACATCCACAGCCAGCCGTTTGCCAGGGCCACTGAATCGCGGTCGATGATCCGCACCGTTTCATGAGCGGTTAAATGGTCGAGGATTCGCCGGCGCAAATCATCAAAACGGCGGGTTGTCCCCCAAATTCTGAACTGTCGATCCCCATCTCCCAGGGCAATAGACGCCCCAACCATGGGCGTATCGGGCCAGAAACGCATATCGGCCAAGACGACCTGCCTCATATCTGACCACGCGATGCGACGGGCCTCATCATCCCCAACCGCCACCCCGGTTTCAGTGAGTTTGACCAAATTGGCGCTTCCCTGCTCCTGCACGGTGGCCAGTGGCGTAAAGGTGATCAAAATCAGACCAATCACCAGCGTCAGCACGATATAGCCACCAATCACCCATCCACCGACATTGATAAGCGATTCTGCTGATGTCAGCAAACTGTCCTGGGCCGCCACGACATCATCAACGGTTTGGTTTAAATTGGTGATGAGGGGGCCGTCCACCTCAAGCAGGGGAGGCGGCCGAAAAGAGATGGCCGGGGCCAGACCGCTGTTGACCTGATATCGGAGCACGATCACCGGAATAAACAGCATGGCCGCCGCAAATGATAAAAGCAGGGTGTTTTTTAGCCAGCGCAAAAACGGATGAACAAACTGCACCGGATAATGGCGCTCTTCCAGCTGATCAATATAGGGGCGAGCGGTTTGGCGCGTGATGGGCACCACTTCTTCTTCTTCGATGATGCGGGCCAGCCGGCCGGCAATTTCCGTGGCTGAGACCCAATTTTCAAGGGTTTGATAGCGGCGGGAAGCGGCGGCTAGATGGGTCACGCCGGTGTCCGGGTCTCCCATTGCCACCAGCACATCGCCCAAAAGCGCTTCCGCCCGGGCTGAAAGAGCAAAGTCCTGATATCTTTCCAGGATTGGCAGGGCTCGATTGAGGAGCACATACGACCGGCCGGGTTGATTGTTGTGCAGGTACGCCTCAGCCAGGCCAAGCTGGACCGACCCGCGCCGATACTCACCAAGCGGGGCTTCACTTTCTTCAAGCAGCCGTTCAAACAGGGCAGCCGCTCCGGCCGCATCACCCATTTCGAGATAAAGGAACGCCAACCGCTCATCGGCCGCAACCGCCTCCGGCCGGGTGCCGTACTCTTCTAAAAGTGGATCGGCTTTTTTGTACCAGGAACCGCTCAGGGCAAAAAGGCGGGCGATAAGCCAATCTTCACCCTTCAAAGCGGTCCAAAAACGAGGACGCCACACCCGCCATCCCAAATAAAACCACAGATAAATCACCATCGGCATCGCCAGAAATGTAGCCAGCCAATTTTGCACGAGGGCCAGCACCCCTTGATCGTGCAGGGTTTCTTGCTGGCCGCGGGTTGCCAGGGCCAGCCCGGCATGGGCGTCTCCAAGGGCGATCATCGTGGTGCCGCGCTCGGCTTCAGTCGTCACCCATTCTTGGGGGTCGAGGTTTTCCTCTTTTTGCTGAGCAATGATTGATTTAAAGAGATTGAGGGAGATTTTGTACTGCTCGATCGCTCCGACAAAGTCGCCGCTGTACGCCATTGAATCACCAAACGCCCGCGCAACATACGGCCGAAGCGACGGCAGCAAATCCGGTTTTTGGTTGAGGGCTTCGAGCGCGCGTCGAGAGTCAGCCCACCGGCCGAGCATTTGATCGTAACGGGCATTTAAATGCGTCAATAAATCGGTGAAGGGCTCGAGCCACAATACCTGGAGCTGTTCGAGATGAGGGCGGGTTGATTCAGCCGTAGACAGCAGGCGGTCGATGGCCGCCAGCTGGCGTTCATCAGCATACGCTCGGAAAAGACCCACCAGGTAATTGATCGTCTCAACTTGATCAAATATGGCCGTCAGACTCTCCGCGAATAGCCCATGATACAGTAAATTTTGGGCCTGGATGATGGGATCCTCAGACGGGTTTTCCCGCCAAAATTCCAGCGCCCGCTGGTGAGCCGCCACATACCCCATTTTGTCCCGATCGATAAATTTTTCCTGCAGGATAAACCGATGAACCCGTTCAAAGCGATACGAATCCAGGTCAATCTGCTGCGAAATAAATGAAAAACCGGACAGGCGATCCACTAATTTTTGATCTTTACCGTCTTTGACGGTGCGCAGCGCCCCAATGATCGGCAGATCGTAGCTGTCGGGAATAGAAGCCAGGAAAATCCCGTTGGCCACCATGGGATGGCTTTTTGCTAAAATCTGATCGATGAGCTGAACCGTCAAATCCCGCTCGACATCTCCCACAAGATCAGTGGTTTGGAGCGCATCGAGATCATCGATCGGTTCCTGGGGATTATTTGCAAGGATGTCGCTCATGAGCTACCAGTCATCCTCATCCGCACTGGGCATGGAAGCGACATCCGCCATGGTAGCCAAGACCGAAGGCAGCCCACGACTATATTTAAATACCTTTTCAATATCATCTTCCTGGATATTGCGTTTTTCAAGCAGGTATTCACGCACGTCGTCAAGCGTAAATGGATCAAGACCGGTTTTTCCGACCAGCGGTTTGCGGTCTCGAATATCGTATGTTTGTCGCCCGGAAACGATAACCAGCAAATTTTCAAAGCGATTGTCAAACATCGGCACCAGCAGTTGATCGTGAATCCACGCTTCCGCTTCATCGGTGGCGTCTTCAAACGAGTCAAATAACAAAACCAGCCGGTGGGTATCGAGCACCCGTCTTAAACAGCTCGAAAAGGCGCGGTTGATTTGCTTGATGGCCAGCTGGCGAGCCTGCTGACTGCTGGCCTGCAAATCACCGCCGTGATCTTCGGGAGATGCATCCACCGCGGCCGGTTGGGCAGCGTCCGGTTCGGGCACCAATTCTTCCCACCATATCAAATGGGGCAGTTCCCCGGCCCCCCATAAAACCAGCTGATCGAGCAGCTTGAACCGCTCACACCGATTGATTAAATCAATCACTTTGGCGGCCAGATTTTCGCCGATCAGATCATCAAATTTTAATCCCAAATCGAACGTGATGGTGCGAATCTCAGTGACCCCAAATTCATTGAGGTTTCGCCGAATAGCTACCAAATCAACCGACACCTCAAGCGGCTGTCCTTCAACCGTCAACCTCAGCTTTTTGATCGTGGTGCGCAGGCCGCTTGCCGGCGCGGCCGGGGTAGTATATTGATTAATCGTGGTCGTTAGGTCGTCAAAAATATAAGGGGGAACAATTTTGCTAAGCTGATCGCGTATGTAGCGCACCAGCCACAATGTATCGTGTGCGCGCCGCTCCCGGAAATCAATATGCACGATAGGCAGCTGCGATTCAATTTGGGTATGATGGCGCATCCGTTTGACAAGAAACGTCTTGCCCATGCCGGTTGGTGCTTCGATCAGCATCACCGCCATCGGTGTCTCCCCGCCTATCATCTGTTGAAAACGTTTATATTGTTTGGTTCGATCGACAAACCAGGCAACGAAATCGGGTAAATCACTCATGTCCAGGGAAGGATTAGCTGTTTAGCTCGGAGCTTCGCTCCTTTTAGCTTTCAGCACGGCGCGGCGCGCCTTTCAGCAACAAACCGTCAACTAATGGCCTATAAGAGGCGCAGCCTCGTGCTGAGAGGGCCGCAGGCCCGAGCTAAAAGGGCGCAAGCCCGTTCTAGAAGGGCTGCAAGCCCGTGCTAATTCGCTATTGTAACAACTAATTCTGCCCCTGTACATAGTTGGCTAAGTCAGGCAGGATAGGGTTGATATCGTATGTTTTCCAATTACTAATACCGCTGGCACCGGCGGAGAACACCGCAAAACCGATCACATACCCATCCTGGCGCACCCCCGCGTCATACCAGGCCAGCTGGTTGATATACGCTTCGGTACCGTCTTTTCCCCAGCCCTGCTCAACCCAATAGCTGGTAAAATCTCTCCAGCCCAGCCCTCTTGGACCCGGCCGATTGCCGATAATGCCGTCTATCCCTGCTTCGGTGATGGCCAGGGGGATGACCAGATCCAGCGGAATAAGGATTTCTTCATAAAACCAGCGGTAGCGGAATGTTAAAGCGCCGCGATCAGGCACCCCTTCATAACCGGGTAGACCGGATCCGTACAGATAATTGATCGTTGGCGCACCATATTCATGGAGGGTCAAAATTCCGTCGTGCGCTTTGGCTTCCTGGATCGCCGGCAGAAATAAACGGAATTCATACATCTCCGGCACCCCGGTGGCGAATCCACCGATGGCCGATTTTAATCCATATTGGGCCATTAGACGCACCCGTTCCACCTCATAAGCTGCATACCAGCGCATATTATTGACGTTGGGATCCGGCTCATTCCATCCTTCCCAATAATCAACGCCAGGATTTGCCAGATAGGTGTCGATATGTTTCTCCACGTATTCTCGAGCGGCTTCTTCCGGTTCGCCGATGTAATTTTGGATGTAGATGTCATCCACCCGGCCGATGGTAATCGTGCGTGGCGAAGCTTCTTTTACCTCTGATAAAAATCCGAGATCGCCAACCGCCTTGATGACGGCCGGCTGAGCGTTGCGCACAAATTCCATAATGCGGGGGTCGTTATTTTGAATCACGTGCAGCCCCAATTTGCTGGGACCCAGGTTACTGGTATCGGGAAATTCGGGCAGGCGCAGGGGAAGGGGCACATAAGCCTCCGGCGTGTCGGTCGCCTCCGGGGTTGCGGTTGGTGGAATACGGGTGGGGGTCCGCGTTGGAAAAACCTGAACCGGGGTAGCCGTCGCGGTCGGCCAGGGGGTGCCCGATTCGAGCAAAAATCCGTGTCCTTCTAACTCATCAGCACTGGGGGTCCAGGTAGGTGGGATGCCCTCTTCTTCAGGTGAAAGGGAAGCTGTGGGCAAAATGGCCACGGCCGCTTGAGTGGGTAAAATGACCGCAGCGGCCGGTATCTCGGCCGTTAGCAAAGGCCCACACCCGATAGCGACAAATGAGATGATGGTAAAAAACAAAAAGGTAACGAGTTGTTTAGATCGCAAACCCATAAATTATGTAAAGTCCTCGATGCTGAGTTTTGAGCTACCTAAGCGTATATGGAAATGGCTAATCGACCAATAAACCAAATTACCTATTTTCTGACAGCTGTCCTCTGGTCTCTTGTCTCCAGTCTCTTGTCTCCAGTCTCTGATCTCCAGTCTCTGATCTCCAGTCTCTGATCTCCAGTCTCTTGTCTCCAGTCTCTGGTCTCTAGTCTCTTGTCTCCAGTCTCTGGTCTCTAGTCTCCGGTCTCTTGTCTCTTCTCCGTCGTCAGTGCTAAAATTCTCACCATGATTTTCGGGCTTGTTATTCAATTAATCATCATCGGAATCTTTTTTGTCATGTTTATCCGCGGCTCCAAATTGTTTTGGGGCATCGGGCTGCTGACCGTGTCCGGCGCTGTGCTGCTGAACACGATTCTCAATATTTTTGGACGCCAGGAAATGATCCTTTCTCTGGGTCCCTGGTTTTGGGTGATCAACGGGGTTTTGCTGGCCGGGGCGGCTATTTGGCTGTGGGGCATCCTTTCGCCATATGTGACCAACGCCCTGCCGGCCGCTGAGGTGATCTCCACCCAGGTCCAGATCGCCACGGCCGGTGAGCGTCGGCCGACTGAAATTCAAGATATATCTGAGCGGGCGGTTTCGATGGCTCGCGAGGCTTCGGCCCATGATTTGCAGCTGCTCCACGACCAAATTCGCTTTAATTTGAGTCCGGGTGATGTTCTCGATCTGATTTTTGACATGGAGCTCGCTGAAAATGATGTGGTGGCCTTGACGGGCGATATGCGCCAAACGATTGTCAATTTAATTAATACGGCGGTGGAACGGGAGCAAACGGCCGATTTGGCCCTGGCGATCGAGCGCATACTCACGCCGGTGCCCCCCGATCATTTCCCCAGGCTGGAAAATTTACACGCTGGCACCCCTCCCACGATCCTGCGCCGCTATCTACTCGCTTTCTATAGTATAGAAGATATCGAGCGCATGGTGGCCGATTTGGAAATAGATTGGGAGCGATTAGGATTGGGCAGCAAGCAAAAGAAGGTGCGCCATTTGCTGCTCAATTTGCAGCGCCGCAATCGCACCCAGGAGCTCATCGAGCTAATGCAGGCCAACAAAAAGGCACACCGCGTTGAGGAATCTGAAACGTAACGCGGACGAGGAATCAACAGCCTGATTATGCATTTATTTTTGATCCGCCACGGCCGCTCGGTTCACTCGGATAAACGTTTGGTTGCCGGCCGCCGCGGCTGTCAGGGGTTAACGGCCGCAGGGATTGAGCAGGCACAGCGGCTGCGCAATCGTCTCCATCAAACCGGCGAATGGGGTGACGTCAACCAGTTTATCACCAGCCCGATCCTTAGAGCGGTGCAAACGGCGGAAATCCTGCAGCCGTCAATTTCCCACGTAAACTTAACCAAAGATGAAAATTTTGAGGAGCTGCGGCCGGGTCAGGCGGATGGATTAACCTGGGAAGCATTTCGCGACCGCTTCGGCTGGTTTGACATGACGATTGAATCTGAGCGGCCGTTTGCTCCTGAGGGGGAAAGCTGGCTGGCGTTTTCAAAACGGGTCACGCTCACCCTCGATCAACTGGCTGAACAATACGCCGATCAAACGGTGGCTGTCGTCACCCATGGCGGGTTTATCGCCGCCTCGCTGGTGGTAAAATTTAACATTCCTCGCCCCGGAACAGAAACCCATCTGCATGCCGAAAACACATCGATCACGGAGTGGCGCGTCAAAAACGGCCGCTGGACACTGCTCCGTTTTAGCGATACGGCTCATCTCCAATCCCAACATTAGGTTGTGTTGACTAGTGGGATATTTCTTCACCCCCGCATTAAAATGCGGGGCTAAAGAGCCTGACCTGATGGGTAACCAACCCGTTAGCCGTCGGTTTTAATCGACGGCGATAGAAAATATCGCCAAATTGAGGATGAATCATCATATTGAAGTAAATGGCAACAGAACCTAGCCTTTGGCAATTGACTATTACCTTTTTGCTATTCATTGGCCCCAATCCTTGAGCGTGCGTAAAATGGGTCAACTTATCATTTAAACCGAGGGATAATTGTGTCGTTTCGCCAAATGCTGCCATATATCATGCTCAACGTCGTCGTCTCAGCCATCGTGGTTCTGGCGATTCTCTTTTGGTGGAATAATCGTCAACCGGAGGAGGAGGCCATCATTGTCGAACGATCGCCTCTGCTCGATGAAAACAACAATTTGATCACCCCAACCATTCCGGCCGATCAGCCACCACCGGCAACAGAAACGCCAACGCTGACTCCCACGCCAGAAATTTTTGTCCATATCGTCGCCCCCGGAGATACGTTAGGGCAAATTAGCACGATTTATGGGGTTACAGTTGACGACATTTTGCGCGCCAACGGCCGCACAGACCCCAATATCATCTCTGTTGGCGAAGAAATTATCATCCCCATCGGTGGGTATGTCGAACCTGAACCAACCCCCACCCCCACGCAGGATGCCCAATTTGCCCCCACCCCGATTCCGACAGAACCTTTAGCCAGTGGTGAGGTCATCATCGAAATTCGGGAGGTGATCGGGGTAGATGATTTACCCAATGAAGCGGTTTCGATTATCAACAAGGGCAGCGGGGCGATCGCCCTGCAAAATTGGAAGGTGGTTGATCAGCAAGGGTTTGAGTATGTGTTTAGCGAGGTGACGCTTTTTGGTGATGGGGCCGGTATTTTGCTCCACACGGAAACCGGTGTGAGTACCCCGCTTGAGCTGTACTGGGGGTTAGAAAACGCGGTTTGGTCCCCGAATGAAACGGTTTCCCTTCTTGATTCAGAAGGAACGGTGCGGGCGACGTATGTCATTCCTGGAGAGTAACCGTAATTGGGTTGTTAGTGTATGAGGTTATTGGTGTATTAGTTATTGGTTTATTGGTATATTGGTTATTAGTGTATTAGTTATCGGTGTATAGGTTTTTTAGCCGTTACTGTATCCTGTTTTCAACGACTATCCGGCTTTTAATACCACCAATACCCAACACCCAACACCCAATATAATTATGATCCGTGGATTAATTAGCAAAAAAGGTGAACTTTTCGCTTATCTCAAGGGAGATGAGCTGTATACCCTCGACTGGGAGCTCACCGGCCGGCTGGATCGCGCCAATCATCAGGTTGTGGATTTAGCCGGAAAACCGATCTGGCGTCTTTACGGCGACACAATTTACCATCTCGATCAATATGAGTCGCTGGGCTATTTTTCTGAACCACGGCCGGGATGGATGGAAGAATGAGATCGGATTTACGAAATACGATTTACGATTGAACCTTACTCAACCAAATATACTAATAAACCAATATTCCAATAACCAATAACTAGTAACCTTTAACCATTTATAGCTATTAGCAACTGACAATTAGTAATTAGCAATTATCGAGGTGATATGCGATTAGGAGCACAAGTGAGCGTTTCCGGGGGGCTGACCAATGCTTTTGTTAACGCCCAGGAAATTGGGGCTGACACCCTGATGTTCTATACGAAGAGCAATCGGCGCTGGCAGGCCAAACCGATCAGCGAAAAAGACGCCCAGGCGTTTAAAGAAACAGCGGCCGAATATGCAGCGACCATCTACCCCAACGTGGTCCACGCCAACTACCTGATGAATTTGGGATCGCCGGAAGAGGACAAGTGGGAAAAATCATATCATTCACTAGTCGATGAAATTAACCGGGTAGCCCAGGTTGGCCTGAAGCTGATGGTCATGCATCCCGGCTCACACATGAAAACCGGGGAAGAGACCGGCCTGGCCAAAATCGCTCAAGGGATCAGGCGAGCGCTGGCTGAAACGGCCGATTCCGCCCCCGAGGTGGTCATTTGTTTAGAGACGATGGCCGGGCAGGGCACCAACCTCGGCTACAAATTTGAGCATCTGGCCTACCTGATCGAGCACATCGAAGGCGGCCCGCGGGTCGGCGTCTGTTTTGACACCTGTCATGTCTTCACGGCCGGGTACGACATCCGCACCCAGGAGGCATACGACGCCACCATGGCCGAATTTGATCGCGTCATCGGCCTCGATCACATCAAATGCTTCCACTTTAACGACAGCAAATACGACCTGGGCACCCGCCGCGACCGACACGAGCACATCGGCAAGGGGTTTATCGGCAGCGAGGGATTTGCCTGCTTTGTCAACGATCCTCGTTGGGCTGATCACCCGGCGCATCTCGAAACCCCCAAAACCGAAGAGGATGACGAAGGAAACAAAACCGAAATGGACCCGGTCAATCTGGCGACGTTGCGAGAGCTTATCAAATAGCTTACAGTTTAAAAAAAGTTATTCTTTTTATTATAGGTAGCCTTTTACATGGCCTAAAAAATAGTGTATATTATAGGCTACCTATAATATACACTATTTTTTTGTCCTTATTATATCTTAGCGATAATACGAAACTTAAATTATGGCTTCAACGCGTGCAGGTCAGTATTTGACCCAACCTACAAATTATCGCGCTTTTATACCGGCCCCTCTACCCCCCAATCCACCACTAAAGATCAGCGAAAAACTGTATTCCCTATTATCTGAAGCAAATCTGGCAATGGGACGACTAGATGGCTCAATCCAAACCCTTCCAAATCCAGATTTATTTGTCTTCATGTATGTTAGAAAAGAGGCGGTTCTATCCAGCCAAATTGAGGGTACACAAAGTTCACTGCAGGATGTCTTAGCTGCTGAAGCGAAAATATTTTCGCCGGGTCTGCCTCAGGACGTGGATGAGGTAATTAATTATGTGCGCGCTATGAATTATGGCCTGCTCCGGCTCAATGAATTGCCTGTTTGTGTTCGACTAATTCGCGAAATACATAGTGAGCTATTACAAGGGGTTCGTGGAGAACATTTGACGCCAGGTGAATTACGGAGAAGTCAAAACTGGATTGGGCCTGCTGGTTGCACCTTAAAAGAAGCCATTTTTGTTCCACCACCTCCACATGAGGTCCAACGTTGCCTCTCAGATCTAGAGGCTTTCTTACACAGCGAAACAAATTTACCTTTGCTTGTAAAAATTGGCTTGGCTCATGCTCAATTCGAAACCATTCATCCATTTTTAGATGGAAATGGTCGTATCGGGCGATTGTTAATCACATTTCTACTGTGCGAAGAAAAAGTGTTATTAAAACCTGTGCTTTATCTTTCTCATTATTTCAAGCAGCATCGTCAGGAATATTATAATCAGCTTCAATCTATTCGAGACAATGGTTCCTGGGAAGAATGGATAGCCTTTTTTTTAAAGGGCATCATTCAGGTCAGTAGACAAGCTACAGATACAGTTCGGAATGTGCTGAATTTAAGAGAAATCCATCGAAAAGCGATTTTGGATCATTTTGGACGTGTTGCAGGAAACGGACAACGAGTTCTTGAGTTCCTTTACGAGCATCCAATTTTATCAGTAAACGAAGTTAGAGACTTAACCGGTACAACTTATGCAGCTGCTAATAGTTTGGTTTCTCGGCTGGTTGACATCGATATCTTGCAAGAAATTACCGGCCAGACTCGCAATCGCCGGTTTATTTATCACAACTACATTCAATTATTTCGTGAAGATGATTATGACTTCGAATTGGAAACCGGCTTATGATCATTGACGCCCACCTCGATCTGGCACACAGCGCCCTGGAAAACGGCCGCGATCTCTTCGCCAGCCTGGCCGATTTACGCGAGCACGAAACGCACCAGCCGCTCAAAGATGGGGTGGCCACAGTGACGTTTCCCGAGCTGCGACAGGGAAACGTCGGCCTGGTTTTCGCCACCATCTTCATCCGGCCGGCCCAGCGCAAAAAAGACCCCCCGGCCAAAACAATGTTCTACCGCACGGCCGATGAAGCGTATGCCAAAGCAGGGCAGCAGCTCGATTACTATCGCCGCCTGACCGATGAAACCCCGTCCATTCGCCTGGTCGGCGATATTGCCAGCCTGGATGAGGTGAAAAACGGCCAGGAGCAGGAGAAACCCCTCCTGGGCCTCGTCCCGTCGATGGAAGGAGCGGATCCGATACGCCACCCGCAGGAGCTGGAAGAGTGGTGGGAGCGCGGTCTGCGGGTAATCGGCCCGGCGTGGGACGACACCCGCTATGCGGCCGGGGCGTGGCGCGGCACCCGCCACGGCTTCACCAAAGAAGGATTTGAGCTTCTGGAGGTCATGACCGATCTGGGTTTTATCCTCGATTTGACCCACCTGGGCGAAACGGCCGTGCAGGAGGCGCTCGAACGGTATGACGGTCCGATCGTGGCCACTCACAGCAACTGCCGCCGTCTCGTTCCGCAGTGGGGGCAGCGCCATCTGACCGATGACCACATCCGCCTGCTTGGGGAGCGGGACGGGGTCGTGGGCATCGTTCTGGCCAACCCCTTTTTGCGCAAAAACCACGTTCAGGGGGAGCGCAAAGAGCTGGTCACTCTCGATCATGTCGTGGCCCACATCGATCACGTTTGCCAGCTTCTGGGCTCGGCCGATCACGTCGGCATCGGCTCCGATTTTGACGGCGGTTTTGGCCAGCAGGATATCCCGGTCGAGCTGGATTCCATCGCCGACCTCGCAAAAATCGGGGAAAAACTCAAAGAAAAAGGATATGATCCGGCCGATATCAATTTGATCATGGGCGGCAACTGGGAACGCGTTCTCAGGGATTCGTGGGGTGAGTAGTTTGACAATATCTTAGCAAGGCCCTATAATTAGGCCCTGTTTTAAGGTCCAAATTTGGCCTACACGAGGTTCTTCATGGAACAAGCAAAATTCAGTCTAACGCCTTCATTAATCCAATTCGTAAATACCTATAAAGACCTGGGGTTTAAAGATAAAAGCTCACTGGTTCGTGCCGCCCTCGAACAGTTTAAAGAGGAAGTGGAATTACGTGTTCTAAAAGAATCGGCCGCACTGTATGCTGAAATTTACGATACAGACGATGAAGCAAAAGAATGGGTGGAAGATAGCATTCAGGATTGGCCAGAATGAATGAGCTTCGCCGGGGGATGATTATCAATGTTAACTTAAATCCTACAAAAGGTTCTGAAACCGGAAAAATCCGGCCGTGTATCGTTGTAACCAACAACACCTATAATGAACGCGTACCCATTGTTCAGGTCGTCCCCATTTCCGGCTGGAGCCCTAAAAAAGAGCGGATTCGAACCAATGTGGTGCTCAATCCGGATTCAAGAAACGGTTTGACAAAAAAATCAGTGGCTGACTGCTTGCAGACACGTCCGATCGACCATCGTTACCGCCTGCTAAATTTCAGGGGATCGGTTTCACCCTTCATGATGAAACAAATAGACGAAGCACTAAAAATTGTGTTTGCTTTAAAGTAAAAAAAATCGATAAACGATTATGTCACACAAAATCATTAAAGGGCGCGAAGTCAGCCGGCCGATACGGGCCGAAATCAAGCAGCGGGCAGCAACCCTGCGCAAGGCGGGCTGGATTCCCCGTCTGGCCTCTCTTGAAGTGGGCAACAACCCGGCCGCCGGCCTCTATATTCGCAATCAGCAGCGAGTCGCCGAAAAATTAGAGATCGAATTTGAAAATCGACGGTATCCGCATGAAATTTCTACTCGTGAACTGCTGGCAGCCATTCGGGCCATGAACGTCGATCCACGAGTCACCGGCATCATCCTGCAGCGGCCGCTCCCCCGCCACATCGATCTGGGCGACGTTCAATCCGCCATTGCCCCATCCAAAGACGTTGAGGGAATGCATCCCACCAATATCGGCAAAGTGGTCTATGATGATTTTGTGCTCGGTCCCTGTACATCACTAGCCTCAGTGGAAATCCTCAAATCGACCGGCCTGGAACTGCGCGGGCTCGAAGTAGTTGTTGTCGGCCATTCGGAAATTGTCGGTAAACCGCTGGGGCTGCACCTGATGGCTGAGCTGGCAACAGTCACCATTTGCCATCACGGCACGCGCAATCTGGCCACCCATACCCGCCGCGCCGACGCCGTTTTTGTGGCTGTCGGCAAACCGGGATTAATCACCGGGGATATGATCAAACCGGGTGCGGCCGTAATCGATATCGGCATCAACCAGGTTGAAGTTGTGGATGATGCGGGAAACGCAAAAAACAAAACCGTGGGTGATGTTGATTTTGGCAGCGCTCACGAGGTGGCCGGCTGGATAACCCCTGTTCCCGGTGGCGTCGGCCCGGTCACCCTCTCCATTTTAATGCGCAACGTTGTTGCGGCCGTCGAACAGCAAAAGGCAGCCTACGAAAGGGCCATGCTGGCCTAGCGGTTTACTTCCTCCAGCGTTACCTCTGCCAGCCGCTCACCGGTTGATGGGTTGTAAAAACCGAGATTGATCGTCGTGCCCTCCCACTCGCCGGCCGTCAGCGACAGGCGATAGCGATCGACGAGATACTCCCGAGCGAGCCAGCCGGTTGTCGGCCGGGTCCATTCGGCCGGAACCCCATCCGCCTGGGCGATCATCTCACCTGCCGCATTTCGCACGTGGACAAAGACCCGATACGGAGTCGAGGTCTCTTCTTCAACCCGCCACGTCAAATAAAGCAGCGATTGCCCATCATCTAAAAACTCTAGATCATAACCCAGCAGCGTAGCAATTTGCAGCCACTCATCGGCCGGTTGGGCCACCGCCGGCGGCTCAAAAAGCCGGTCCGGTGCTTCGGCCGTGATCCGCCCTAGATCAACCCGCCGGCCATCCACTTCGACTACCACCGGGTGACTCCCGCTGGGAAGATCAGGCGGCAGCGGCCAGCGCAGGCGGTCGCGAATCGGCCGGTTGCGCTGCCAGAGACTCGTGCCATACGATTCACCACCCAGGGAAAAGGGATAATCGACGAGCACATCGCCCGCCCCATCCAGCACCAGCAGCTGACCCTGCAAATCATCCGACAGCGATTGATCGCTTCGCCATAACAGATCGACGCTAAAGCGGTCCCCCGGTTTCCAAACAATCGACTCGGGGACCGACCAGCCAATTAATGACAATGCCGAATTTACTTCGACCGGGCTGTTTTGATTGATTTGCCAATCGACGGTGCGCTCGCGGCGGCCGCTTTCAACGACAATTTTGCCAATTCGCGCTTTGGATGGATCAACCCCCTGACTAAATTCGGGGGTCAGGGCAAACGCAACGTGCCGCTGAAACGCCTCCGCCTCCAGCCAGTATTCACCAGGTGGGATGCCGGGTATGAGCGACAAAATATAGCCGTCGCGCAAATACTGATCGGTCTGCCAGCCGATACGGCTGTTAAATCCGGTGTGTGTAAACGGCCGCGACGGCAGCTCCGGTTCAACGCTCCACACCCGCCCCTCGTCATCCGCCACGCGCAGCCCAAACCCATAGGGTACGCCGATGCTGTCAAGCGGCCGCCAATACTGCACCACCTCAAACGGCTCATCACGCTGAACCACCGCGGGACCGCTGTAACCGAGGTGCATAAACTCCTGGTCAAACGGGATGTTGGTGGATTGATCGACCATCTGCAGCTGTCCATCAACCAGCCGGTCGGCCCGAATAGGGGTATCAATCAGGTTAATCGCCATTCGGATCAGCAAAAAGCAAATTGTTATGCCCAGCAGGGCCACAAACGATAACGACTGATCGGTTTGCGGTGTTGCCTCAACCTCCCGCCCTTTGATGGCACCCCTCCCCAGCAAAAACAGCAGGCCGGCCAGGGCGATCAGGCTAATAACGCCGGTTGTTATCCGCAGCGGCGTTGGAAGAAACCGAAATTCAACTTCGGACAATCCGCTTTCGATTTCAACCGTCATAAAACCATGCGGCTCGCTGGGGTTGATCGTCGCTGAACGGCCGTTAATCCACGCCTGCCAGCCGGGGAAATAGAGGGCCTGATAGGTTATGACGGCCGGTTGTTCGACCTGCAGCTGATACACATCGCCAGCGATGGCCGGTTCCCACGTTTCCAGCACCATCCCGTCCTCTATCACCAACCGCTGAGGAGGCACATCCGCTTCATAATCAGCGAAAAGCTGATCGGCCGGGGGGAGCGCTGTTGTCCAAACCGGCAGGGTTTCTCCAGAAGCTGCCCCACCCCAGCTGATTACTCTGCCGGACTCCTCCCACCGCGTGGCCTGAACGATGCCCAACGCATCGGGATTCACTGGGAAAGAACAATATTGGGGAAACAGCCACGGCCATCCGGAAACAGTCACGATCAGGCCACACAGAAAGACGATTATCCAACGGGCGATCGGGCGCCAGCGGGAAGAGAAAAAAGCGGTATTGATTTTGATCAAACCATCAACGGCAAAACCGGCCAAAATCGCCGCCGCCAGGCTGGATAAACCCAGCAGGCGGGAGGGCAGCTGGATAAAGGTGGGCAGCGGCCGTGCTTGCCAGAGAAAATCAGAGGCGGAAGTGGCCAAAAATATCGCCAGAGTGCCTATGAGCACCCAGCCCAGCAGCGACTTTCGACGATGATCGAGCCACAAGAGGGCGGCCATCCCCACGACAGCCAAAATCGCCTGCCCCATCCCCATGGTCCGGGTCAACGGTGGGTTATTGAGGTTTGAATCGGCCGGTTCATCGGGCATGCGCACCATCTCGGACAGGGGGATAAAATGTTCGCCGTAATAGCTCCAGCTGTGCAGGGTTTGACCGGCTTCCCCCCGCGAATGGGTTACCTGAAGCTCAACGATGGCTGGCAGCCAGTAAAAAAGAGTGAGGACAAAAGCGAACACGCCGACGAGCAGGGATGGCCAAATATAATTTATGGTGTGATTGCGCAGCTCTCCATTTTCCCAACCGCGCGCGATCCACAAAATGCCAATGGTAGGCACCGCCAAAAAAGGAATGACGTTGTGGCTGAGGACGAGGAGGGTAAACAGCAAGACGCTGCGCGTAAATGTTTGCAGCGACCGTCTGGTTTGCAGGGCGTCAAAGCTGGCCAGAACCCAGGGCAGCAGCATCAGCCCCAACAGCTCGGGAAATGCGCCGCGCTCGGTGCTGTTGTAAATCAGATAAGGGGCAAACATGTAGGCCAACCCCACAATAAACGACCCGGCCGTTGATAAATACCGCCGGCCGAGATGGTAGCCACCCCATCCACAAAAAAAGAGGGTGATGAAGATAAAAACGCGAAATGAGGCTGATAGATGAATGCCGGTCAGATTAAGTAGGGCAATCAGCCAGTACGACAGCGGAGCATATTGGCCGAGGATGGGATAACCATAGCCACGCAGGAGGTCGGGGCTCCACATTAAGAACGGATGTCCATTTTGAATGTTTAATACAAGTTGGGCAACCCGATAAAAATGTGCTTCGGTATCGTGACCGCAGGCAAGCCCCCAGTAAAATGTTGGCAAAAACATAGCGGCCGCCACTGCAAAAATGGCGGCCGCCCCAAGTGTTTCAATTTTTATTGGTTTAAAACCGATTTTCACGCCGGGAATTATAGCATAAACTCGACGTCAAGCCTGTCGGCTTATCTATAGTTTAACCTCTGTTACGGCCTTGTTGGGCAAACAAACAGCCGCTAGAGAAACCAAAAACCATTATACTTCTACGACCGCCGCATCCGGAGCGTTTTTCATGACCGACTGTATCCCGTTGTCGCGGGATTTTTCGCTGTCATACATCTGGCTGTTGCCGATCACCTGGCCGTTGGCCGCCTTGAGTACAAAATACGGCTTGCCGCTTTCAGAATTCTTCCGCTCATAACGCCCATCTAATGGTGCATTGGTTTTAACCGAACTGATGCCGTTGGCTGCCGTTGCCCTCGACGCATACATTTGACTGGTTAATATGATCTGTCCGTTGCTGGCTTTTAATGAGAAGTGGTATTTCCCGTTTTTTGCTACCTTTAATTCAAATTTTCCCGCCATTTTTTACCTCCAAAGGTGTAAATTGTTCGCTTTTAACTGGCTGTTTGAACAACCAACTACCTTCATCATAAAAAATATTGGGAAATAGTAAATACGTAGGATTACAGAGAAGATCGGCGCTGCATGTCGTGCTAAAAGGTGGGCAGCACCATGCGTAAACGCTATATCCTCAATCGATACACCGCCGTGCGGGAGCGCCAATTTTCACCCCAGTCGATCCGCCAGTTGCCGGATAAAAACACCTTATTTTCTATGGTCACACCCAGTGTACGGCATAAATCCTCAAAATCGGCCACCGTAAACCACTGCCAGCGCCGATCGTCATCCCAGCGCTGCTCAAAATCCGGGGCTTGGGGTACCCGGCCGTTCACCAGATATTCAAGCCGGCAGCGCCAGTACCCCCAGTTGGGGAAACTCACCACCGCCTGCTGCCCCACGCGTAGCATCTCCTGCAGCACCTCTCCCGGCCGGCTCAAAAACGGCAGCGTCTGGCTCAAAACCACCACATCCAGCAGCCCATCCGGATAATCAGCTAACCCTTCCTGCAGGTATCCCTGTCGCACGCTCAGGCCACGCCGCACGCAGGCCATCACCCCGGCCTCGCTGATTTCGATGCCGCTCCCCTTTACCCGCTTCTGACGCACCAAAAAGTCGAGCAGATCTCCATCTCCGCAGCCAAGATCCAGCACCCGCGCCTGCTCCGGCACCATTTCAGCAATGACTTGAAGGTCGCTGCGCAAAATCATGGCGGTTAAAACACCTCGCCATCGGCAATTTGGTCGTCTTCGGCCGCAATATCGAGACCGGCCTCGCGACAAAGGCGTTCGAGATAGCTTTTTAGCAAGCGGGTCATCGTTTCCACTTCTAATAGAAAGGCGTCGTGCCCCCACGAGCTTTCAATGTCGAGATAGGTAACGTCAGCGCCAACCGCGTGCAACGCCCGCACCAGCTCCTTGCTGTGATAGCTCGGATAAAGCCAGTCGCTGGTGAAGCTGATCACCAGGTATTTAACCTCGGCCGACTGCGTAAATGAGGCGGCCAGCGAACCGGAAGGCTGGGTTAAATCAAAGTAATCCATCGCCTTGGTGATATACAGGTAAGCGTTGGCGTCAAAACGGCGGGTAAATTTGCTGCCGTTGTATTTGAGATAGCTCTCCACCTCAAATTCGGTTTGAAATTCATAGCCGTATTTTTCCCGGCTGCGCAGCCGCCGGCCGAACTTTCGCTGCATCGAAGCATCGCTCAGATAGGTGATATGCCCCACCATGCGGGCGACGGCTAATCCCGCATCCGGTTTTTGCTCACTTTCGTGATAATCCCCGCCGTTCCAAAAGGGATCGGCATAAATCGCCTGACGGCCGACCTCGCTGAAGCCGATCAACATTGGGCTGTGATGAGCGGTTGAGGCAATCGGAATAGCCGCAAGCAGCCGCTCAGGATAGCGGGCAGCCCACTCCAGCACCTGCATGCCGCCCATCGACCCACCGGCGATGCACAGGAGTCGATCAATCCCCATCGAGTCGATGAGGCGGCGCTGGGCCCGCACCATATCGCCAATCGTCACGACCGGGAATGAAAGACCATATGGCCGGCCGGTTTTTAAATCAATCTCGGTGGGTCCGCTGGAGCCATAACAGCTGCCAATGACGTTGCTGCAAATCACAAAAAAACGATCGGTATCAAACGCCTTTTGCGGCCCGATACAGTCGTCCCACCAGCCCGGTTTGGCATCCTCTTCACTGTGATAACCGGCCGCATGAGCGCTGCCGGTCAGGGCATGGCAAACCAAGATCGCGTTGGTTTTGGCCTCGTTTAACCGGCCGTACGTTTCGTACGTCAACGTCACCGGCCCCAGGGAAGCCCCGCTCTCTAGAGAGAACGGTTCTTCCTGGGCGAAGGTAAACGTTTGTTGGGGTACCAATCCCACAGACTGCTTGGAAAAACTCATGTCGCTAATCGGCCGTGGCCACCGATTTACGGCCGACCGCCAAGGTGATCGCCTGATCGAGATCCCACAAAATATCTTCGATATCTTCGATCCCAATGCTGAGACGGATAAAGTCCGGCGTCACCCCGGCTGAGGTCAGCTCTTCCTCACTGAGCTGGCTGTGGGTCGTGCTGGCCGGGTGGATGGCCAAACTTTTAGCATCACCCACGTTGGCTACATGGCTCAGCAGCTTGAGGTTGTTGATAAAATCTTCCCCGGCCGCCCGGCCGCCGCTGATGCCAAAGCCGAGAATCGCCCCCGGTCCCTTGGGCAGGTATTTCTTCGCCCGCTCGTAATCCGGGTGTGAGGTTAAACCAGGATAGGAAACCCAGTCAACATCGCTGTGATTCTGCAAAAACTCGGCCACCGCCTGAGCATTGCTCACGTGCCGATCCATACGCAAACTCAGCGTTTCCAGCCCCTGAAGCGTGGTCCACGAGTTAAATGGCGCCTGGCAGGCACCGATATCACGCAAAATTTGCACTCGGGCCTTGAGAATAAACGCCGGTGCGCCTAAATCTGCATAGCGCAGCCCGTTGTAGCTGGGATCCGGCTCGGTGAAATTGGGAAAACGGCCGCTGGTCCAGTCAAAGTTGCCCCCATCGACGATGATGCCACCAATGGTGGTGCCGTGACCGCCGATAAATTTGGTGGTGCTGTGGGTGACGATATTGGCCCCATACTCGATCGGCCGGTTTAAGTAAGGGGTGGCAAAGGTGTTGTCGATCATCAGAGGAATGTGATGGGCCCGGGCAATGGCGCTTACTTCCTCAAAAGGAAAGACGGTGATATCCGGATTGCCCAGCGTTTCCCCATAGATGATTTTGGTGTTCGGCCGGATCGCCTTCTCAAACCCCTCGATGTCGCCCGGGTTAACAAAGGTGACCTCGATCCCCAGGCGGGGGAAGGTATAGTTGAACTGATTATACGTTCCACCATAAAGGCGGCTGCTCGACACGATATGATCACCGGCCTGGCAGAGGGTCAAAATAGCCATCGTTTGCGCCCCATGACCGGAGCTGGATCCCAAAGCCCCAACGCCGCCCTCTAAATCAGCCACGCGCTGCTCCAGAACGTCGGTCGTGGGATTCATGATGCGGGTGTAAATGTTCCCCAACTCTTGCAGGGCGAAGAGGTTCGCCGCGTGTTCGGTGTTATTAAACTGAAAACTGGTCGTTTGATAAATCGGCACCGCCCGACTGCCGGTGGTGCTGTCGGGAACCTGACCGGCATGCAGCTGCCGGGTCGTAAAACCTAACTGTCGTTCACTGTTTTGGGTCATTTTCTCTCTCCTAAAATTAAATTGATAAATTTGATTGTCTGCACCGCTGACCACTTCACATTTCTGATTGATCGGGCGGTACAGGAGACGCCATTCCCGGCCGGTCAAATCAACCAACAAAAAAACCCTCAGATCATATGGATTCATATGGACCAGAGGGTTCGAGAGTTTGGCTTGATGTTGTCACCAAAAAAGGTGACAACGGGTTTCCGCTCGTATCTTTCAGAGTTGTTCTCTGACGGAATTAGCACCATTTCCGCGCCATTCGCGGCGGTTGCTGAGGCTTCGTTGGGCCGTTCCCTCCACCTCTCTGGATATAAGTGGTTAGCTATATGCAATTTTGCTGAACTATAAAGAAAAATCTGTGGATGTCAAGATTTTGCCCTAAGATTTAAAGCTAAACACGAAATTTTTGCTAACGATTTAAATCAAGTCCGATACAGTAGCGTCATTCCCGCTTTCGCGGGAATCCATTGGATGGCCACCGGTGAATCCCCGCCGTCGTTTACCCCCGTGAAGACGGGGGCCAGGATGATGGGCTTGTTTTGGAGGGTGATTCTAATCCGCATTTATTCGTAAATCTTCAAATTCCGGCTTTGGTCTCTTTGGCCGATGAATAAATTTATCGGGAAGGTCAGGCAGCAACTTGAGTTAACGATTTAAGTATTTATAAAAAGGGACGCGAGTTTAATATATTAATAAAATTTTGATGTAAGATTTTTAAAGTTTATACCATCCAAAGATCAATCCGCGAAAAGCGATAAAGCAGCTAAAAAATTAAACTTTTGAGGAGAGATGTTATTATGAAAGCAATTTGGAATGGTCAGGTCATTGCCGAAAGTGAAGACACCGTTGTTGTTGAAGGAAATCACTATTTTCCCCCCAATTCGGTCAAACGCGAATTTTTTGAGGAATCTTCCCGAACATCGGTTTGTCCCTGGAAAGGCACAGCCAGCTATTATGACCTCGTCGCCAATGGTGATAAAAGCAGTAATGCGGCGTGGTATTATCCAAACCCGTCAGATGCGGCCAAAGAAATAAAAGATCACGTAGCTTTTTACCCGGTTGTTCAAGTTACCGATTAAATAACAGATCTCACTTATAAAGAGCGCACTTGAAATGACAAGTGTGCTCTTTTGTGTGTCACCTAATGAATTAAAAGCCCAACACTAGGGAATCGATGCCAGCTTACCAGCCACACTCAGCCCAGCAATACCTCAACAAACTTAACCCAAATCGTGTCCTGAAAGAGCAGCTTGATTCCTAGGCGAACAAAGAAGAAGGAAGAGAAGAAAAATGAAAAAAGTATTCAGCAGCCTGGTAATCCTGCTGCTCGCTATCACCGCCTGCATCGGCGGAGAAGAGGGTGCAGTCACCGATCCCGCCTCATACAATAATTGGGAAGACGTGGTGGAGGAAGCACGGGGGCAGACGGTTAACTGGTATATGTGGGGTGGGCAGGACAATATCAACGCCTGGGTCACCGGCTATGTGGCCGATAATCTCAAAGAACAGTATGACATCACCCTCAATATGGTCCCCGTTGTTGATACGGCCGATGCGGTGAACAAAGTCCTGGGTGAAAAACAGGCCGGCCGCGATTCTGATGGCTCCGTTGATTTGATCTGGATCAACGGAGAAAATTTCCGGACCATGCGCCAGGGTGACCTCCTCTACGGCCCGTGGGCGGACGATCTGCCCAGCGGCCAATTTGTTAATTGGGATGATGCCAGCGTCAATACCGATCTTGGATTTCCGGTCGATTTTTATGAATCCCCTTACGGCAAAGCGCAGTTTGTCATGATTTACGACAGCGCCAAAATAACCGACCCGCCTACCACGATGGACGGTTTGATCGAGTGGATTCAGGCAAATCCTGGCCGCTTTACCTACCCTGCTCCCCCTGACTTTACCGGCACCGCTTTTATGCTGCACATGTGCTACCACGCCACCGGTGGGCACGAACAATTCCTGACCCCCTTCGACCAAGCCGTATTTGATGATGCATGGGCGGCCTGCTGGGCACAGCTAAATGAGATAGAGCCATTTTTATGGCGTGATGGGTCAACCTATCCTGAAAGCCACGCCCAGCATGATGATTTGTTTGCCAATGGAGAGGTGTGGTTCAATATGGCCTACAACCCGGCCGAGGCTTCAAGCAAGGTTGAAAGCGGTCAATTCCCCGAAACCACCCGCACCTTTGTATTTGAAGAGGGCACGCTAGCCAACACCCACTACGTGGCCATCCCCTATAACTCGCCAAATAAAGCGGCCGCGATGGTCGTAGCCAACTTCTTACTCTCACCCGAAGCCCAGCTCAGCAAAGCGGACACCGCAAACTGGGGTGACCGGCCGGCCGTTGACGTCAACCGGCTGCCCGCCGATCAACAAACCGCTTTTAATAACCTTCCCCGAGGTGTCGCTACATTGTCAGATGCGGAACTGGCGCCGTTCCGCCTGCCTGAACTGCAGGCCGACTGGCGCGTGGCGGCCGAACGCGCCTGGGAGACGTTTGTTTTACGCGAATAGATCATGATAAAAATCCCGGTGCGTTTGCGACTCCCACTTATGCTGGCCCCAGCCCTAATCGTGATTATTTTGCTGTTTGGGGGAGGCTTGCTGTTGGCTTTGACCCAGAGCTTTGGCTTCCTCCCGGTGATTGGCCTAAACGAGTTTTCCCTGGCAGCTTATGGGCAGCTATTTCAGGATGACGTATTCCTGACGTCGCTGGGTTTAACCCTGTGGATTGCGGTCGCTTCAACCGGGATTTCTACCATCTTGGCGCTGGCGTGCGCCCTGCTGCTCCGCCGGCCGTTTTGGGGGGCCGGCTGGGTGCGCTTTTTATTCCAGCTCAATATTCCCATTCCCCACCTCGTGGGCGCCATCGGTATTTTGCTTCTTTTTTCACAAAGCGGCCTGTTTGCCCGGCTCGCTTATCTCGCCGGTTTGATCCGCGAAACCGGCGAGTTTCCCGCTTTGGTTTATGACCCTTACGCGATCGGCATCATTCTCGAATACGTTTGGAAAACGACGTGTTTTACGGGGGTCATTTTGCTGGCCAATCTGCAAACCTTGGGCGACAATTTTGAGGATGTTGCTCGAACCCTGGGAGCCAATTCCTGGCAGCGTCTGCGCTTTGTGACCTTACCGCTTCTGAGACCGGCCGTTTTGTCTTCCTCGATTCTCGTCTTCGCCTTTACGTTTGGGGCGTTCGAAGTGCCGTTTTTGCTCGGTCAACGGTTTCCATCCGCCTTGCCGGTTTTGGCATATCGCAAATATGTGGACAGTGATCTGACCTCCCGGCCGGAGGCGATGGCCATTAGCATCGTCATCGCCATCCTCATTACCTTTCTCGTTTTACTTTATATGCGTCTTTCCAAACAGGCGGTCAAACGCGTATAAGTGGATCATTATTAAAAACCAGCCACGGATTGACACAGATTATCACAGATTTCTCTCTGTAATCTGCAGCCATCTGCGAAATCTGGGAACAACTTTTATCAGAAAATGTTCTGAACTTACCCAATGATAAAAAATCCACTAAAAAATTTGGGGCGATTGGCCATCGTCCTGGGGGTCCTGGCTCCTTTTGTTCCGCTTGTGATTTGGTCGTTTAGCTTCCGCTGGTTTTTTCCGGCGGTTTTGCCAACTGAGTGGAGCCTCAGACCGTGGCTGACCGTTTTTGCCCCTCAAACCCGCGTTTGGATCGCCACGGCAAACTCCCTCTGGATCGGGTTTGGGACCACCTTTTTATCTATTCTCATCGGGATTCCGGCTGGTAGGGCCCTGGGGCTCCATCAATTTAAAGGGAAAACCGTCGTTGAATTTTTAATATTGGCGCCGACAATCGTGCCGGCCCTGGCGGCCGCCTTCGGGATTCACATCATGTTTATTCGCTATGGCTTGGCCGATACCCGCTTAGGGGTCATCCTCGTTCATCTAATCCCGGTCACCCCCTACACGGTTCTCATCCTCAGCAGCGTCTTCGCCAACTACAATCCGGATTATGAGGATCAGGCTCGCTCGCTTGGAGCCAACCCCCTTCAGGTATGGATTTACGTAACGATCCCGGCCATTTTACCCGGCATCATGGTCGCCGGTCTTTTCGCCTTTATCATTTCCTGGAGCCAGTATATTTTGACCCTGCTGATCGGGGGAGGGCAGGTCTTAACTTTACCGGTTTTGCTGTTTTCATTTGCAACGAGCGGCGACAGCGGCCTTACGGCAGCGCTGAGCCTGGTTTTTATCGCCCCGGCCGTCATTTTTTTGCTCTTGACATCACGCTACCTAACCGGGCAAAATGCAGCACTAGGCGGTTTTGGCCGGGTATAGGTAAAAAATCTCCATTGAAAAATTGAGCATATATCCGCATTTCAAATAAAGATTGCGTTAAAATTACCCTTTCCTCTGTCGAAACGCATACCAATTCGCTATACCCTCAACAATGCAATATGACGTAAGATTCATGCACACGTGTGAAAACCGTTATACAACCATGAGTCAGCAAATTAATAAGCAACACAACCCGGACATTGAGGCAAACTTAACCCCGCAGCTTGATTTAGAGCTGCATGACGGTTTGCTGCAAACCAGTTACAAAGGGTTGCAGATGGTATCGATGGCCGCAGCTGTGGTGTATTTGCTGCTCGCTGTGGCCCACCAATTCTTTTTGCCCCCTCCAGCCAGTTGGATTATGACTGCGCTGGCGGCCACAACGTCCATCGTCTCTCTTTTACTGTCCCGGATTACCAAAGCCCGGCCGGCCCTCAACCGCTTGAGCTACCAACTGTGGATCTTTTTATTCGCCCTGTTCCAAATCAACGGGCTGGTCCATCTTTACTTTGATGCCCAACCGTTTCAAACAACCAACCTGATTTTAATCAATATGGCCGTTGGGTTCGCCGTTTTTTCTTCGCGCTGGGTTGGGGGCCTGTATATCCTGACTACCCTGGCCTGGTTGAGCCTGGCCGCCATCGCCCCGCCCTCCGATCAGTGGGCTCACTTCTATTTTGCGTATTTTGAAGGGTTGATCGTCGCTATCTTGATCCATATCGTGCGTAAACGATCGGTACGAGACCATATCCTTAAAGAAATTCACCTCCAGGAACAAAATATTCAGCTGATGGAAGCCCGTCAAGCGGCCGAAACGGCCGCCAAAGCCAAATCCGTCTTTTTGGCCTCGATGAGCCATGAACTGCGGACCCCCCTCAACTCAATCATCGGCTACAGCGAAATCATACAGTCCGATCTGGAATCCCATCCGGAATTTGAAGAAACGTGTGGAGACGTCCACAGCATTCACAGCGCCGGCAAACATTTGCTATCGGTTATTAATGATGTCCTCAATTTGGCCAAAGTTGAGTCTGATCAGATCTCGCTGGACATTCAGTCGATCAGAGTCGCTGATCTGATTGATGATGCGGTCCAAACCGCCCTGCCCCTGATGCAAAAAAACGGCAATCAATTTACTTGGAACGATGTTGATGAGTCACTCACAATGCGCACCGACCCCATCAAGCTCAAACAAATTTTGCTCAATTTGCTGGGCAATGCGGCCAAATTTACAAAAAATGGGCAGGTCACCTTAAAAATCACTCCTTTCCTCCAGGGCAATCAAATTGAATTTCGAATAAAAGACAGCGGAATCGGCATTCCGGCCGACCTGCAGGGTCATCTTTTTGAACCGTTTTGGCAGGCGGACGGCTCCTTTAGCCGCGAATATGAAGGGACCGGTCTTGGCCTGGCGATAAGCGATCAATTTTGCCGTCTGCTGGGCGGAGAAATTTTAGTCCAGTCCCAGGAAAATGAAGGAGCCACCTTCAGCGTATATCTGCCGCTCACCCCGTAAAACTAAACTCCCCTAATTGCATAAATTTTAACTCAAATTGCTACCTTAACTTCCCGATGAATAAATTCATCGGCCAAAGGGACCGAAACGCGATATTGAGTTTTGATAAATAGATACCGATATCGCATCGTCATTCCCGCGAAAGCGGGAATCCATTAGATGGCCACCGATGGATCCCCGCCTG
>JASJCR010000070.1 GCA_030065875.1 Ardenticatenaceae bacterium
CAGGATGACACGAATTAAAAGGATTTTCTGGTTTAAGCTGGGAAATTCGTGTCATTCGTGAAATCTTGTTTTTAAATTTTGGTCTTTGACCCACTTAATGTTCATATTTATTGAAAACCGATTGGTGAATGAACCACGTAGGCGTGATTGGGAAATCACGGCTGCATCGTTGTGCATACTCTCATAATGTGAAAATAAAAACGTCTGCTCCAGCTCAAGCTGGAGCAGACGTTGTACTTCACTAAAATTGGAGAGCGTGCGGCTAGTCGCTGCCGCCGCTGGCCATTTCATCTTCCGGCATAACCACCTCTTGCTCCCGCTTCGCCTTGGCTTCGGCCGCTGCCTGAGCCAGCGCATCGAGAATCGCCGGATCGGTATTGTCATCAATTAAGACCTTGGTCGGGTCGAGATTATCCAGATCGATTTCCTCGATCTCTTCTTCCTCTTCTTCGACCTCTTCGTAAATGTTGTAGCCGGTTCCGGCCGGAATCAGCTTACCGATGATGACGTTTTCTTTCAGACCAACGAGATCGTCTTCCTTGCCGGCGATGGCCGCCCCAGCCAAAACCTTGATGGTGTGCTGGAACGAACTGGCCGAGAGGAAGCTGTCGGTTTCCAGGGACGCTTTACTGATCCCCAACAGGACGGTTTTTGCCGTTGCCGGCTGGCCGCCTTCTTCGACCACTTCGTCGTTGATCTCACCAAAAATACGAGAATCGATCAGTTGACCCGGCAGCAGTTCGGTGTCGCCAGGGGTCAAGACCTGCACCCGGCTAAGCATTTTGCGAATGATCAGCTCGAAATGCTTGTCGTTAATCGTCTGTCCCTGCGGTTGGTACACGTTTTGAACCTCACGCAGCAGGTAGTTGGTGACCGCATCGCGACCCTGAATTTCCAGGATACTGTGCGGGTTTTTCGATCCTTCAGTTACCTGATCACCAGCGCTGACCGTATCGCCATCGCCCACAACCAGACGCATCCCGGCCGCAATCTCGTAATCGTGCTCTTCGCGGCTTTCCCAGGTGACCTTGATCGCCTCTTTTTCCAGGGCAACCCGGCCGGCATGACGGGCGGTAATCACCTCGTCTTCTGTCTCGGCCAGAATATCACCTACGTCAACCGTAGAGTCGTCTCCAACCTTGAGGGTCCATCCTTCAGGAAGTTCATACATGTCATCGACCAACTTGGAATTGGTAATGAACACGTGTCGAACCCCATCAACAACGCGGACTTCAACGGTTCCATCAATTTCGGTGATGACCGCCTCACCCTTTGGCTTCTGGCGCGCTTCAAACAGCTCTTCAACGCGGGGCAAACCCTGCGTAATGTCACCAGATGCCTGGGCAGTACCACCGGTGTGGAACGTCCGCAGCGTTAGCTGAGTACCCGGCTCACCGATCGATTGGGCGGCGATAATACCGACGGCCGTTCCCAATTGAATCGGCCGGCCTACGGCCAGATCGAGCCCGTAACATTTGGCGCAAACACCCTGGTGCAGTTCACACGTCATCGTCGAGCGAACCGGAATGTTGTCCGCCCCGGCTTCATCGAGCAAAGTGGCCAACTCGTCGGTGATCATGTCGTCGTTTTCGATCAGTATTTCACCGGTTTCCGGATGATAAATATCGTCCCGAACCACGCGGCCATACACGCGATCGGCCAGCGTTTGTTTACCAAAATTGTCAACCCGACGAATAACGATCCCTCGTTCGGTACCGCAATCTTCATCGGAGATGATCAGGTCCTGAGCCACATCGACCAGGCGCCGGGTTAAATACCCGGCATCGGCCGTCCGCAGCGCCGTATCAGCCAACCCTTTACGGGAGCCGTGCGTGGAAATGAAGTACTCCAGCGCGGTTAATCCCTGACGGAAATTTGACGTAATCGGCACGGGGATAATCTTACCCTGTGGATCAGCCATCAAACCGCGCATCCCGGCCAGCTGGGTAATGGGACCAAATCCACCCTTGGTTGACCCGGAAAGGGCCATCATGGCGATCGGACCCTGTTTGTCCATCACGTCACGAACCGCTTTTTCGACTTGGTCCTTGGCGTCATTCCACTGCTCGATGGTACGCTGATACTGCTCATCTTCCGTCAGGAGACCACGGCGGTACTGTCGGTCGATTTGCTCCACCCGATTCCGAGCGCTGTTCAAAATCTCAGCCCGCAGTTCAGGAACGGTTAAATCAAACAGCGCCATCGTGGTGCCGGAAACGGTTGCATATTTAAAGCCGATATCTTTAATGCGGTCGGCCGTCTTCACCGTGACCTTATCACCCAAGCGGCGATAGATCCGGTCGAGCAAGCTGTTGACCGGCCCTTTGGCCAGAGAATCATTGGTGAAGCGGAACTCACGAGGAAGCGCGCGGTTAAAAATGACCCGGCCGGGTGAGGTTTCAATGACCCGTCGTCTGGCCCGATTATCCGCATAGCGCTTGCCGTCTTCATCAAAGTAAGTTGAGGTTTGCAGCTTGATTTTGGCGTGAATGTCAACCATATTTAGCTGCAGCGCCATTTCGACTTCGTCGAGGCTGCCAAACATCCGTCCTTCGCCGCGACGGCCGTCAAACATTTGGGTAAGGTAATAAACACCCAACACCATGTCTTTGGATGGACCAACGATTGTGGCCCCATCAGACGGTTTGAGGAGATTATTCGTGGCCAGCATCAGTTCTTTGGCTTCTTTAACCGCCTTTTCTGAAAGCGGCACGTGGACGGCCATCTGGTCCCCGTCAAAGTCGGCGTTAAAGGCGGAACATACCAGCGGATGAAGCTGGATCGCTTTACCTTCCACCAATTTGGGCATAAAGGCCTGGATTCCCAAACGGTGCAGCGTCGGCGCCCGGTTGAGCAAAATCGGCCGGCCCTGGATCACTTCTTCCAAGACCTCCCAAACTTCGGGTGGCTGGCGTTCAATGACCCGCTTGGCGCCTTTCACGTTGCTGGCGTACCCGTAATGAATCAATTTGCTAATGACAAACGGCCGGAACAGCTCGAGAGCCATCACCTTTGGCAAACCACATTCACCCATGCGCAGCTTGGGACCAACCACAATGACCGAACGGCCGGAGTAGTCGACGCGCTTACCGAGCAGGTTGCGACGGAAGCGTCCTTTCTTGCCCTTGAGCATGTCAGAAAGTGATTTTAATTCCCGACGGCCGCGGCGGCTGAGTGCCTTGCCCCGGTGACTGTTGTCAATCAGGCTGTCAACCGCTTCCTGAAGCATACGCTTTTCGTTGCGGATGATGACGTCCGGTGCCCCAAGTTCAAGCAGCCGTTTGAGCCGGTTGTTGCGGTTGATTACCCGGCGGTAGAGGTCATTCAGGTCGGACGTAGCAAAACGTCCGCCGTCCAGCTGAACCATCGGCCGTAAATCGGGAGGAATAACCGGCAGGACCGACAAAATCATCCACTCCGGACGGTTGCCCGACTTGCGCAATGATTCAACCACCATCAAGCGGCGAGTGGCCCGCTTGGCAGCCTGCTTGGACCGGCTGGTGCGTACTTCACGCCATAAATCGCGCGACAGGCTCTCAAGATCCATCGTTTTGAGGATATCAAAGAATGCCTCTGCACCCATGCCTGCTTTAAACACGTTGCCAAATTTGGATTTGTATTCGCGATATTCTGTCTCGTTGAGGAACTGCCCCTGGATCAAGCTGTCGAGCTGATCTTTGGTCAGCTGAGCCTGCTGGCGCAGCCGTTCGAGATCGCCACCCATCTGATCGCGATAGCGAAGAGCCACCCCGGTTCCTTCTTCGCGCAGCTGGCTGATTTCGCGTTCGAGATCCGCACCGTGGGCCTGTCTTTCAGCCTCGTTATCTTCCTGAATCTGATTGAGACGCTCCGTGGTGATGTCTTTAATCACGATGAGGTGTTCTTTGCCGATCGTGTCCCCTTCTTTGACGACGACCACTTCGTTCAGAACAATTTCCTCTTCCGCTTTTTCACCCTTGCCATTTTCGAGGCGGCGTTCAATCGCTTTGGCTTCCTGAACCGCTTCATCGGTCGCCGCGGCCAAGCGCTCATCAAAGGTTTCTTTCAAGCTGGTCATTTCCGTTTCCAGCTCGGTTAGTTTTTGATTGAGCTCCTGGTTTTCCTGGTCGATCTTCAGCTGGGTTTCTTCATCAATCCGAGATTCAGCTTCTTCCAGCTCTTCCTGAAGCCGTGCCAGCGCCCGCTGGCGGGCATCATCATCAACTGAAATGACCACGTACTGCGCAAAATACAGTACCCGATCGAGATTGCGGCGCGAAATATTGAGCAGCAATCCCAAATAGCTGGGGACGCGCCTGGTATACCAAACGTGGGCGACCGGTGCCGCCAGCTCAATATGGCCTAAACGCTCACGGCGAACCGATGAGCGAGTCACTTCTACCCCACACTTATCACAAACAATGCCCCGGTAGCGAATATTTTTATACTTTCCACAGTAGCATTGCCAATCGCGCGTTGGACCAAAGATCGCCTCACAAAAGAGACCGTCTTTTTCCGGGCGCAACCGACGGTAATTAATTGTTTCCGGTTTCGTCACTTCGCCATAAGACCAGGATCGGATATGATCCGGTGAGGCGAGGCTGATACGCAATGAACGAAAATCGGTTTTTTCCACGGGGGGACCTCCCAAAGAAATTATTCAGCTCCAAAACCTACAAAGCATATTTTGATGATCAACAGCACTTTTCCCCATTCTGATTTTTCCACGGCGACAAAAATGGCCCACTCTGCAAAAGAACGGCCGATGTCTCTCTGCCCTGTGTTTAATTATGATTGATCAGAATGTGGGTCTCCTAAACCTATTGCGTGCTTTTCCTCTAATAACGCGCAAAAAGAGCGTTAGGTATCCTACGCTCTTGGTTTGTATAATATCTCTTTTCTATTTTTACTAATTATGCTGTCACCGCCAACGATATTCATTATACGTTTGGGGTTTTTCATGTCAAACATTGTAATATAACGTTAACGGCCAAAAAAAGCAACCCCTAATTTAAGGATCGGTTAAGGGTAGAGCTTGATCGGGGCCAGAGGGTCTTGCTCGGCCGGCCGGCCGAGAACCGGGCTGCGCTGCAGGTCAGGCCAGGAATACATACCAACCTCAAAATGAATGTCTGCTGGTGAATCAGGTGGAACGTCAAAATCCGCCCAGGTGATCAGGCGATCACCAACCTGCCAGGCATCAGAAGAGACCGTTGCATCTTTTATTTGAGACGGCTGCTCTTGATCATCGATATAGAGATGGTTAAACTGCTGGATTTGCCCGCCTGGAGAAGGGGACAAAATTTGCCACATGGTCAATAATCGCCAGCGGTCATCAGCCAGCGGCTGCAGCTGCCATCCGCTTAATTGAGCTCCATTTTCCAGGCGACTGGGCTGGTTGACGGGAGTTAAATCGGGCACTGCAGCTGCTGATTCAATGGTGTAGGCCATATAAGGGGGTTCATTTTGTCGACGAGGCAGCGTTGAAACCGCCGCTAGATCTGGCGGCAGAGCCAGTTCTTCAAGAATCGACCAGGCCGAAATTGTATCAAACGTCACCAGCAGATGCCCTCCGTCTTTAGGGACCACAACGGCGGATCGCCCGTCAACCAGCCGGTGAGGATAATCCCACAGCAGCACGTTAAACACCGCAGCATCGCCATCAAAGGCGATTTGATCTCCCCAGGCGTGGACGACAATCGGCCGGCCGTCCTGCAACGAACGAACCGCCTCCAGCGGATATTTTAGAGGGGTGCCTACTCCCCCAGCCACCAATTCCCGCTCAACAAGGGACAAGCTGTTCCCCACCAGCATCCCCGCGACCAGTGAAATCACGCCGGTCACGCTCACCACGGCGATTTGCCATGAGCGGCCGCGGAAAAATAGCACGACGGCCGCCGCCAACAGCAGCACGGCCGGCACAGAAGGCAGCTGATAGTGAATCTCAACCGGGGTTTTCGATGAAAGAAAAAAAAGAGGGGAGCAAATGAGCCATACCGGTAAAAGATTGGTCAACACGTGGCCGGGGGTTGGTGGGTCAAACCAGGTAGTTCTAACCGCGCTAAAAATCATCACTGCACCAGAAACGACGCCAAACGCTAGAATTATCGTCGTGACCACCTGCAGCGGTTCCCAAATCGAAGGCCAAATCCAATTTTCATTGAGCCACAGACGCTCCCATCGCCAGCTAATTCCCAGGTGCCACAGATGACGAAAGACCACCCAATTGATCGTAGACTCCCCACCCAGGATGCGGCTTAAATCAGCCTGCGCCCCCTCACCAAAGCGGGTGATGGTATAAACGGTTGGTCCGGCCGCCGCGATAGCCAGAACCCCGCCGCCAACAATGGGTGCCCAGCGGGACCACAGGCGATAGCGGATTCCCATCCATAGGGAGGCGATCGCCAGCGTGATGCCCGCGATATGAATTTGAACGATAAACCCGGCTAGAAACGCATGAAGAATGAGGGCGATGTTGCTCACCCGTCGATTGGGATGGGTGATCCCAATGACGATCGTCAAGGCCCAAAAGACGGCAAACGGGGCTAAAAAGTTTTGGCTCCAGATATTTCGAGAGTAAGTGACGATCGTGGGTGAAAAGGCAAAAAGCGCCGCGGCGGTTAAACCGGCCGCCCGCCCCCACGCCTGTCGCCCCAGCCACCACATTCCCAAAATGCCAAACCAGCTTACCAACCCCACCAGCCCAGTGGCCAACAGTGGACTGGTCGATAACCAATACGGTAAGGCAAACAGCCAAACGGCCGCCGGGAAATTCGGGACGCCGGTTGATGACTGCATTCCCAGCGGCGCAAATTGACCTTCCTGAGCCATTTGCAGCGCCAGCTGGCTTACCCGGGCTTCATCAAAGCTAAAGGAGTTGACTCCCACCCACCCAAATCGCAAAATCCCACCGGCGATCAAAACGATCGCCAGCAGGATCCATTCCATCTGTTTATTACCTGTCGCCGTTGGCGCGAGCATTGATCGTCTGGTCACAAAAATCGCACACGTAACTGGTCACCCCACGTGGCTGGGGAGGCACGGCCGCGTAGCAGTAAGGGCACTGTTCCGGCAGGGAAGCGGTTACTTCGGCCGCTTCCTCCATTTCTTCGACAAACTCCTCTGATCGGTCCCGGTCAATATCCCCATTTTGAACCCGCTTGATCATGGCCGCCCAATCAGATGACTCTTCGCCGCGGATATGGAACCGGCCGCGCGAAACAGACGCCCGGGCAGAAAAGATTAGTTCGAGAATGTCATCCTTTCGCAAATTTAACAGGCCGCGTTTCTCCTCATCGTGCTTGATCTCTTCAATCTCCCGCACCGGGACATCCAGAAGCAGCTCCTGTTTAACCTCCGAGTCGGTGGTGATAAAGAGGAATTTTTTCGTCACCACCTCTTCTTTTTGCTCGAACAAAAGACGCTGATCGGTCAAATACAAAATGCCGTCTGGTCCTTCATCTGCCCCATCTTCTTCCCATTCAGCCTCAACTGCCAGCAGTGGGCCTTCCGCTTCCAGCAGATTAATTTCTGGGGACTGCTCAATTTGCTCAATCATCCATTCGATATCGTGAACTTCTCTTTGAATGTCGCTAAGTGAGCTTTGCACGCCCTGGAATAGAGATTGAATATTTGATCGTGCGGAGGAAATGGAGGACTCGATCGTACTCAGTGAAGATTCCGCCTGGGAAACCGCCCGTTCGCTTGGCGCTGAAAGACCGTTGACGGAGCGCTCGATCGCCTGCATTTGCCGATCGAGACGGGCCACATCCTGACGCAGCTGGCGCTCGATGCTCGGCCGGATCGTTGTGTCCCACTCCTGATCCAAAGCTTCAATTTGGTCTTCAAAATTTCCGGAATGCACATATCCTCGAACGCGCAAATCGTCGAGTTTGGCCGGCAGTGAGGTAAACATCTCCTCGATATTGCCCAGCTGGCTGTAAATATCCTGCAGATCAGCTTCCCGATCGATGCGTACCACATTACTTTGTAGCGCATTCATACGAGATACAAGCGCTTCATTTATAGATGGACGGCCGACCCCCGGGGCCGGCACCACAACCGGTGCGGAACGGCTTCGCCTCGGTGAGCGAGGCAGCGGCCGGGTCGCCCGGCTGGTTGCGCGACGGGCCTGGTTGTTGCGCTGGTTCCGCCGCTGAATCACCCGCGACGACTTTGGCCGGCTGGCCGGTTTGCGTACTGTTCTCCCTTTTCTGGAGCCACGACCCAGCCCACGACTTGAGCGGCCGCTGCTTCGTTTTGAACCTTTTGCCATTTGAAAAACCTCCCGAAAAAATAGGTAAAAGTGCTAAGTCCTGAGTTAGTTAAAAGAAAAGAGAAGAGAGAAAAGAAAACAACCGTTATGACCAACTTCTGTCGTCTGAAGTCTGTCGTCTGTTGTCTCTAATCTTTCGTTACACCCTCAACCGCATCCAGTGAATATTTGAGATACGCCTCCATAAAACCATCCAGATCGCCATCCAGGACCCCGGACGGGTTCCCGGTTTCGTGCTTTGTGCGATGATCTTTGACCATCTTGTACGGGTGCAAAACATAGCTGCGGATCTGGCTGCCCCAGCCGGCATCGACATCTTCTCCTTTTAAGGCATCGATCTCCGCCTGCTGTTTCTCTTCCGCCAGGGCAAACAGCTGAGATTTGAGAATGTTCATCGCCGTATCGAGATTTTGGGTCAGCGAACGCTGATTTTGACACGACACGACGAGACCTGTCGGCAGATGTTTGATGCGCACGGCCGTCTCGTTTTTCTGCACGTGCTGACCACCGGCACCGCTAGCTTTAAAGCGCTGAATCTCCAGATCTTTATCTTCAATTTGGACGTCAATTTCCTCGGCGATATCCGGCCAAACTTCAACCTTGGCAAAAGAGGTGTGGCGTCGTGATGAGGAGTCGTAAGGGGAGATGCGCACCAGGCGGTGGACTCCTCGCTCCGAGCGCAGCCGGCCGTACCCGTAGTCACCTTTTATACTCAGCATGACGCTCTTGATGCCAGCTTCTTCTCCCGAACTTTCATCGAGAAATTCAACTTTGAATCCGTTTGACTCCGCCCACCGGGTAAACATACGCAGGAGCATCGCCGCCCAATCCTGAGCCTCGGTTCCCCCTGCTCCGGCGTGAATGGCCAAAATGACGTCGCTGTCGTCGTGTTTACCGGAGAAAAGCGTTTCAAACTCCAGTTGGTGGACGGCCACACCCAGCTGCCTCACTTCATCTTCCAACTCGGCCGCCAACCCCTCATCCTCAAGCTCCAACAGCTCTTTGGCGTCGTGCAGTCGGCGAGCCAGCATCTCCCACCCGTCAACCTGCTGTTTCAGCTTTGTAATTTCCCGCATTATTTTTTGGGCGTGACGGGGGTTATCCCAAAAGTTTGACTGCCCCGCTTCTCGTTCTAAGGTTTCGATCTTCCCTTTTTTGAGGGGGACGTCAAAGACGCCTCCGGAGCTGGTCGACGGTTTCAGTCAAACTGTTAATCGTTTCGAGTAAATTTTCCATGGATACCCTCAATTGCAATTAGTTGGTCTTCAGATTTCACGCGGTGAAGAAGTGAAATCCAGACTTTTCAGCTGATCAGCTTAGCTTCTGCTAAACCAGCGTCGTTTTTTAGATTGATCATCAGCGGTTGATTCATCTGGCGGTGACTCCTGCTCCGTCAGCGATTCTTCCTGCTGTGGCCGGGCCGGTTCCGATGCGTCAAATAAGCCATTAATAAATTGATCCGGATCAAACGGGGTAATATTCTCCAGCTTCTCACCGGTTCCCACAAAGCGAACCGGTAGGCCCAGATCCCGATAAATCGAGAAGACCATGCCTCCTTTAGAGGTGCCGTCCAGCTTGGTGAGGATAACCCCCGTCACCGCCACTGATTGCTTAAACTGCTTGGCCTGGGTCAACGCATTTTGACCGGTTGGGGCGTCGATCACCAGGAGTACCTCGTGCGGGGCCTGGTGGACGCTGCGCTGGCAAACGCTGTAAATCTTTTCCAGTTCGCGCATCAAGTTGTATTTGGTGTGCAAACGGCCGGCGGTATCGACAAAGATCAGGTCGTAACCGCGGCCGCGGGCGGCCCGAATGCCGTCATAAGCCATGGCGGCCGGGTCCTGACCCGGACTGCCGGCAATTATCGGCACATCAGCCCGCTCGCTCCACACTTTGAGCTGATCAATCGCCGCGGCTCGAAAGGTATCGCCGGCGACAACCACAACATTCCGCCCTACCTGTTTGTAGCGATTGGCCAGCTTACCGATAGACGTTGTTTTACCGGAGCCGTTTACCCCAACAACCAGCACAACGGTAATCTCCCGCGGTTCTTCCATCGAAAAATCGTCCGGCTCAACCAAAATGGCCCGCAGCTCTTCCTTGAGCAGAGCCAACAGCTGGTCGGTCTGGGTGGCACCCTCATCTCGTACCCGATTCTGCAGGCGTTCCACGACAAACAGCGTCGTCTCCACCCCCATGTCAGCCTGGATGAGCAGTGCTTCTAAATCTTCCCAGGTTTCTTCATCAATTTCACCGGCGCCTAGCGCGTTGACAATTTGGCCAAAAACACTCTGCCGGGTTTTTTTTAGTGAGTCACGTAGTGATTTGAACATAATTTTCTGGGTGTTGGGTGTTGGGTAGTGGGTGTTAGGTGGCGGGTGCTGGGTGGTGGGGAATAGTTGGAAATGCGCAAGAATTAAAAATCGCATTTATTGGACACCTATTACCCAACACCTATCACCCATCACCCATTACCCATCACCTAATTCTTTAATTTCTCCATCTTCAGTTAGATACTCCACCCGAAGCTGGGCTTTTTCCAACACTTTTTGACCGTGTAAAGCCAATTTTTGCCCCCGTTCAAAGAGAGTCAAAGATGCTTCTAAGGTTAACTCACCTGCTTCTAGTTGGGCAACAATCTGCTCTAATTCTTCTAAAGCATTTTCAAACGACAGCTCTTCTGTTGATTCTGTTTTCTTTTCAGTCATTTGGTTGACCTTGTAATCTATATTTTACTCATCCGATCTTAAGTCCACGACGGCCGGGATTTCCCCGTCAGCAACCGCGATTTCCAGCGCCTGCCCATCTGCAACCTGAGTCACCGAGCGAACAATTTTACCCCGATCATCGCGCACGATGGCATACCCGCGAGCCAGGGTCGCCTGTGGCGAAACGGCCGCCAGCTGCCCCTGGAGTCGCTGCAGTTGATTCTCGGCCGCGGTAAAACCGGCCTGCCATTGGCGATACAGTCGATCGCGCAGGTAATCAAGCCGCTGCAAATCCTGGTCAATCCGGCCGCGTGGATTCAAAAGCCGCAGTGTGCGCACCAGCTGCGACAGCTTATTTTCAAGCAGGTCAAATCGCTGTGCCAGCAGCTGCTGCAAGACCGTTTCAATATCTCGGAGGGCATTTGCCGTTTCGCTCAGGTCGGGCGCGACAATCTCAGCCGCGGCCGAGGGGGTGGGGGCCCGGACATCGGCTACAAAGTCAGCGATGGTAAAATCAATTTCGTGACCCACCCCGGTAATGATCGGCGTGCGCGTCGTCGCCATTGCCCGCGCCACCCCTTCATCGTTAAACGCCCATAAATCCTCAATTGAGCCGCCTCCACGAGCCATAATAATGACATCGATATCGTCTCGGCCGTCCAGCCAGCGCAGGGCATCGACAATGCGCGGCGGGGCCTCATGGCCCTGAACCAAAGTCGGGGCAATCAAAACCTGTCCGATCGGGTAACGCCGCCGCAGCACGTTCAAAATATCGCGCAAACCGGCCGCATCCAGCGAGGTGACGATGCCGATCTTCTTCGGCAGTCGCGGCAGAGGCTGTTTTCGTTCGGCTTCAAACAATCCTTCATCCGCCAGCCGCTGTTTGAGCTCTTCAAATGCCAGGGCCAGATCTCCCCGGCCTGCCGGCCGCAGACGGCTGGCGTACAGCTGGTAGTTGCCCCCGGCTTCATAGACGGAAACCCGCCCCTGCACCAGAACCTGGTCTCCATCCTGGGGATCAAAGCGCAGTTTGGCGGCCGCCGAGCGCCACATCACGCACCTAATTTGAGCCTTACTGTCTTTAATTGTAAAGTACAGATGACCGGAACGAGCCTGCACAAAGTTTGATATTTCCCCCTCAACCTCGACGTCCTGTAATCGGAAGTCGATATCAAACATTTCCTTGATATAGGCGGTCAGCTCAGCCACACTCCACACGGCTGATTCTTCAGGAGAACTATCAAATAAAGACATGAAGGTGATTGTAGAACAAAATGATCAATAATCAATTACCAATGGTCAATAATCAATTGCCAATAATCAATTATCAATGTATGGACCCATCTAACCGGAAAAGATTTACTAAAGATTCTTACTCTTCACTTGTCAATTACCTTCGCAAACAATACCCTTAATTGACCAATGACCATTTACTATTGACCATTGATTATTCTTAATGTCAACCATCTACCGCCCCAAACCTTTATATAACGTTTTTAATGTTCCTTTGCTCGGCCGGCTGCTCAAATGGCGCTGGGGCCGGCTGGTATTTCAAATTTTCCTCCTGCTTATCGCCGCGCTCATGCTGTACGACGGCTTTACCGGACCCCAGTTTGCGCCGGAAAACCTGTCGACGGTCATTACCTGGGTACACTACCGCGGTTTGATCGTCTTTGGGTTTTTGCTCATTGGCAACCTGTTTTGCATGGGCTGTCCCTTTACACTGCCCCGCACCCTGGCCAAGAAGTTGGCCATCAACGGCATCCGCTGGCCGCGGGCCCTGCGCAATAAATGGGTGGCGCTGGGGCTGCTGGTTTTTTACTTCTTTCTTTATGAATGGCTCGATTTATGGGCCAGTCCCCTGCTGACCGTTTACGTCATCCTGGCCTATTTTTTGGCCTCGTTTGTCCTCGAAGCGGTTTTTCAGGAGTCCGCCTTTTGCAAATACGTCTGCCCGCTGGGCACCTTTAACTTCGCCAGCTCCACGATTTCCCCTACCCAAATTATGGTGGCGGATCACGACACCTGCCGCACCTGTGTCGGCCGGGAATGCGTCAACGGCAGTACCTCAACCCCCGGTGAGCCGGTCGCCAAGGGTCAAAAACTAATCAACACCGATGATATTCAGATCCTGGGGTGCGGCACCGAGCTGTTTGCCCCGCAAATGCAAAGCAACCTCGACTGCACCCTGTGTCTCGACTGCGTCCGCGCCTGTCCCCACGACAACGTGGTCTTGGGCATTCGCAATCCGCTCAGCGAGCTGCAAAATGACGCCTGGCCCAAACGGTGGGACATCGCCTTTATGATCCTGATTTTCGCCTTTGCCGGGTTGAGCAATGCCTTTGGCATGGTGCCGCCGGTTTTTGCTCTGGAAGCCGCCCTGGGGCAAATGCTCAACACGGCCGGGGAAGCGATACCGCTGCTGATTATCTTTGGGGTGCTCAATATTGTTTTGCCGCTGGGGCTGGGAACCGCGGCCGCCTGGCTCAGCCGCGCCTTTTCCAAACGTCCTGAGCCGTTGGTCAACACCCTTTCTCACTACGCGCCCGCCTTTGCCCCGCTGGCTTTTGCCATCTGGTTAACCCACTATGGCGGGTTTCATTTTTTGAGCAGCGCCCTAGGCATTATTCCCCTGTTTCAAACCTTTTTGCGTGATCATCGCCTGACCTTTGTCGGTCAACCCGACTGGACGTTAGGGCCGGTTGTCCCTTTTAACTGGCTTGACGGGATTGAATTTGTGATGCTGCTGGCCGGTTTTGCTGCCAGCTATGCGGTGCTAATTCGTCGTGCTCGCCTCAACGGCCGCAAAGATAAAATTCTAGCCCAGCTGCCCTGGCTGCTGCTCCTTATCGGTCTGGTTGCGGCCGCTCTGTGGATCTTCGCCCTGCCAATGGAAATGCGCGGCTCAAACTTTTTGTCGTAAAAAAAGCGACGGCGCGCTGCGCCGTCGCTTTTTTTTTCGATCATAGCCCCCTTCCCTGATTTCAAGACCGTATCCTATACCGGCCCGATAAACTCCCCTCCCCGCGTCGGGGAGGGGCTGGAGAAGGGGTGAAATTCCCTATCTGCCAAACAGACGCTCGTACCAGCTGAAGCGATCCTTGACCACGTAAACGGCCGTGGTTCGCGCGGGCACCACAAAAGTGCTCGTCCCTGGCTGGTAAACCGCACCCTGTACCACGCTGTCCACCGAGTTCCGCTGCACGTCGTGCAGAACAAAGAACTCGCCGGCCACTTCCGGAACCGTCACCGTTTGCGCTTCGTCGTTGGCGTTAATCACCACCACGATTTCGTCAAACTGGCTGTCCAGCTCCGGCAGACCCGCTACTTCGTCGCTCATGTGCATCACAATCACGCCCGGCAGCGCATCGGGACCGTTGTTGTAGAAGCTGACCCGCTGATTGACCTCTTCGGCCGTTTGCAGGCGGAACAGCGGCGAGCTGTAGCGAATCTCCAGCCACTCCTTAAAGAGCTCAACCGAAAATTCGATATCAGCCTGCGACGGATAGAGGTTCGGGTCGATCAACAATGGGCCCATGATCGGCCAGTTGTCAGACTGACCACCTTCGGCCGGCGGCAGCCCCACACCATAGTTGTTTGATCCATACGTGAAGTCGAGCACGTTAAACCAGTCACCGGAGTTATAGCTGTTGCGATCCAGTGACTTGGAGCGCAGCATGTCAACCCCAGCGTGGAAGAACGGAATACCCTGACCCAGAGCCACCGTGGTGATGGCCGTGTGCTGGGCCCGGACCCGCTCGTCCATCGGCGTATCGGTCGGCATACCGTAAATGTAGATGTCAAACAGCGTCTGGTTGTCGTGCTTGGAGATGTAGCTGATGTTCTCCTGCGGATCGGCCGTGTAGCCAGAGGGCTGACCGTTGTAATCAACCTCAGCACCGGTCACGACGTTGCCGTTGCGATCGACAATCTCGTACTCAGCCAGGTTACCGGCCATTTCAACCATGATCTGATCCTGCAGCAGGAGCAGCCGGTCACAGGCGTCGGCCTGAGGTAGGCTGTTCAGATCGTAGCACAAACCGCTGCCAAACCCCTGCACCAGCAGATCCTCACCGTCGTTAAACGGTCCAGGTCCACGAACGGCGTCGCGCATGCGGTCGCTAAAGGTCCCGATTCCGGTACCCGTCATGTTGAGCTGGGTGGCGTTTTCGCCGCGGGCGTTGTTGGCCACTTCGCCAAAGTTCCACCCTTCACCGTAGAGGTAGATACCCGTGCCGTCGACCCCATCTTGCCACAATGTCAGCTCGTCCAGCGCGGCGCGCAGGCTGAGCATGTCTTCTTTCATGTGATGACCCATCAAGTCGAAGCGGAAGGCGTCGATCTTGTAATACTTGGCCCACATGATGACCGTGTCGATCATGAGTTTTTCCATCATCTCATGCTCGGTGGCCGTATTCTGGCAGCAGGTGCTCGTTTCCACCTGGCCGCTGGCGTTCAGGCGATGGTAGTAGCCCGGCACGATGCGGTCGAGGACCGATTTTTGGCTCTGTCCGGAATCGCTGGTGTGGTTGTAAACCACGTCAACGACGACGCGCAGATCGTTTTGAGCCAGCGTCTGCACCATCTGGCGGAATTCGACCACGCGCTGCGCGCCGTCCGGGTTGGTGCTGTAGCTGCCTTCCGGCACGCCGTAGTGGAACGGATCGTACCCCCAGTTAAAGCCGTCCTGATCGCGCAGGGTGTTGATCAGCGCCTGCTGTTCTTCACTGTTGGCCACGTAGCTGGCCAGAACGGCCGGATCCGGCTCGACCCGCTCAGCTGCGTTTTCATTGATCGTGGCGATGTCAAACGGAGGCAGCAGATGGATGTGGGTCAGACCCGCATCGGCCAGCTCCATCAGGTGGGTCATGCCGTAGCTCGGACCCGGTCGGCCGCGCTGCCCATCGTAAGTAAAGGCGGTGTACTTGCCGCGATCCACCTCAGCAACCGACTCATCAAAGATGCTGAAGTCGCGAATGTGCAGTTCATAAACCGTAATATCTTCCGGTGTCATCCCCGGCTTGCGGATGGAGTTCCAGCCGCGCGGCCGCAGAGCGCTTGAATTCATGCGCACGATCTGCGTGCGGGCGCTGTTTTCGGATAGACTCAGCGAGTACGGATCGGTCACGAGGTTGTTTTCAACCTGACCGGTGCTGGGAACGTAAACCTCTACTTCGTAAAGATAGTACTTGCCGTCCCACTGCCGCTTGCCCTCGACCGACCACACGCCGGTCGCCGCATCCCAGGTCATGGGATAGGTCACGCTCTCGGTAGCCGGATCTGAATCATCAAAGAGGTGCAGCGTGACCGACTTGGCCGTCGGCGCCCACACCTTGAGGGTCGGCTTGCGCCGGTTCCACACCGTGCCCAGATCGCCATCATAAATGTACAGATCATCGAGGACGCCCGGAATTTGCAGACCGGTGGCGTCGATCATCGCTCCACCGGCGTCGTAAGCGGCCACAACCACCTGCCCCTTGAGCAGATCAGGAACCAGGGCCAGATCCGCGGCATCGAGCTTGAGGGCGATTTGCCCAGCTAGATGGGGGAATTTGTCGGTGATGGCGCTGTCGAGCCCGGCCGGATCAACGGTTAGATCGTATCCGGTGCCGCCCACCACGTCCGCTTCAAGGGCCATTCCGCCCTCAGGAGCGGCAAATAGCTTGTAGCTGGCCGCGGAGCCCGGCTTGGGAATCCAGCCGATCGTATCGGCCGCCAGCCAGAACGCCCGCTGCTCGTTGATGTTGCCAACCTGAGTGCCGGCACAAACGCGCTCAAAGACGTTCATGGCCACAGCCACACTGGTGAACTGCTTCTCGGCGCTAATCTCGTTGGCTCCACCGGCCCCTTCGACGATCCAGATTTCGTAGCCGGTCGTCGTCAGGTCGAGGGATTGATCCGGGTTGACGTCCTTGGTATCCCCGCGATGGAAGATATAGTTCAGCGCCTCGGCCCCGTCAAAGAGAGGCACTTCAAAGTAAACACCAAAATCATCCTGACCGGCCGGTTTTCGCGGCGTGGTCCAGCCGGGATCTTCCGCACCACCCCAGGTGTGGAGACCCCAGAAGTCGTTGTAGTCGCTGCTGGTGTAATCTCCGTAATCACCCAGACAGCGAGCGTAGTGGATCGTGGCTACGTTATCGGCCGCGCCGCGCTGAGTATAAATCGTCTCGTCAGCCTCTTTGAGCCAGATCTCGTAATTTTCAGATGGCTCGTACGATTGATCCGGGTTGACGTTCTTTGTGTCACCGCGATGGACGATGAAGTTCAGGGTTGAGCTTAAATCAAGGGCCGGGAATTCAACCGAGTCGATGATGTATTTCGCCCCGTAATCATCCACCTCTTCAAATGGCTTGGGCGCGGTCCACTCGGTCAGTGCGCCGCCGTCCTGCCACAGGTGGAGACCCCAGAAGTCGTTGTAGTTGCTGCTGGTTGGATCGCCGTAGTCACCGGCCGCACGGTTGTAGTGCACCACCGTCTGCTGCAGCGCTTCCGCCTGCGAAGCATAATTTGTCTCGTCACCGCTGACGACCCAAATTTCGGGGGTCACGCTGGGATCAAAGCTGCGATCCGGATCGGTGTCCTTTTCGTTCCCTTTGTGAATAATAAAGTTAACCGGCCGGCTGGGGTCTTCGAGGCGCATGGCCACGTATGCCCCATACTCATCGATACCGCTAAATTTGCGCGGCGTCGGCCAATCCGGATTGTACTCGTCGGGGTGAAGGGCGCTGCCCCACAGGTGCAGACCCCAGAAGTCGTTAAAGTCATCGGAGGTCCAGTCGCCGTAGTCACCATCCGGACGATAGTAGTGAATGATCACGTACTCGGCCGGGACCGATGATTCATCGGCCGTGACTCCATCTGTGGCCGTACCGGCCACTTCCCCGCTCACCAGATCCTTAACCACCGCCTGGAAGGCCACCGTGGTGCCCACCGGCAGGTCAGACACGTCGTAAAACACGCGATAGGGAGCGTTGTTGTCCGTGCCTAAAATTTCCCAGGAGCCGGTTCCCACTTTCGCGGCGAAGGTCACCTCGACCGGCCGGTCGCTGGCGCTCAAGTCAACGGCTACTTCGACGTTGCCGTTCAGGCTGCCGCCCGGCAGCGGGTTCGTAAACGACGGCTGTGGCGCGGCCGCGGAATCAGCCGCCAGGGCGGCATCCGCACGCATCACCACAACACCCAAAGCCGGGACGTCAACGGTCATCTGGCCATTGGCGTCGGTGGCCGCGGTGTTGGTTGTGCCGGGGTAAATCTCGGTAAAGGAGCCGCTCTTAACATACGTTTCAAACGTAGCGGACTGGGTGCTCTCAGCGTTGTTGAGCAGCACGACGTATTCAACCAGCTCGCCGCTGTCGATGCGGGAGAAAGCGTACACGCCGGCGCTGCCGGTGCTAAAGCGGTGAATCTGCGCCCCGCGACGGAGGGCCACGTGAGCCTCACGCAATGCCGCAAAATCGGCATAGCTCTGGTAGAGCACGTGGGTCTGGTCGAAGTTGCTGTCGGCCGTGGTCGCAGTGGTACCGATCAGGTTATCATCGTTATACGAAGCTACCTGGCTGGGCATCATGTCCTGACGGGCGTCTTTATCGCCACCGTCACCGGTGAAGCCCTGCTCGTCCCCATAGTAGACAACCGGGAAGCCGCGGCTAAAGTACATCAGCGCGTGGGCCAGCTCCATGCGGTCAACCAGTTCAGCGTCTGAAGCGCCACCATTGCTGTCCTGGATCGCCTTGCCAACCCGACCGATGTCGTGATTGCTGATGAAGTTGGCCAGCTGATATGCATTGCTGTCCGCATCGATATAGTAATCGTCCTGGGCGAAGAAATTGCGCAGGTTATCGGTATTGTTGCTCTGCGCCGCAAAAGCGGTGGCGTTGCCCTGCAGACCAAAGTCGAGCACCGAAGGCAGAGGCAGATCGGTTGTAAACTCGCTCAGGAAGGCCGGATTGCCGTCAAACACTTCGCCAAACATGCTGAACTCGGTTTTGCCCTGCGCCTCAGCATACGCGAGAACTTCAGGGGCGAGGGTCTGCCACAGCTCATCGTTGACGTGTTTCACCGTATCGATCCGGAAACCGTCGACATCATATGTGTCGATCGTGTTTTTGAAGATGTCGATAAAGCCGTTGACGACGTCCGGATGCTCGGTGAAGAGGTCATCTAGCCCGAAAAAGTCGCCATACAGCGAGTTTTCGCCGCTAAATGAGGAATCCCCGCGATTGTGATAGTAAATCGGGTCGTTGAGCCAGGCCGGTGTTTTGGCCGTATCGTCACCCGGATTCGGGAAGACCGGCGTGTAGGGGAAGCTCACGGCCGGATCAAGGGCCGGGAAGGTGCCGGTACCGGCGTAGTCTCGGTCGTCAAATTCAACCCCGGACGCGTCCCGATACGGAAAGTCGGATTTGCTCCGATAGGCGGTTGATCCCCCGTCGTAAGCAAGAACGTCGGCCGTGTGGTTTACCACGATGTCAAAATAAACCTTCATGCCGCGCGTGTGAGCGTCGTCAATCAGGCTGATCAATTCTGCATCAGTTCCCAAATGAGGATCGGCTTTTTCAAAGTTTAAGATCCAGTAGCCGTGGTAGGCGGCCCCAAAGCCAAACGCGGTTGAGGAGTCCGGCTGTGTTGGCAGATTTTCAAACGGTGGGGTGATCCACAGGGCGGTCACACCCAGGTTTTCAAGGTAGTCAAGCTGTCCGGCCAAACCGGCGAAGTCACCCCCATGATAAAAGGCTTTGTCGTCAATGAGATAGCCGGTGTCAGCCAGGGCACCGCCCGGTGCAGCCCCTTCATTGTTGGTGGGATCACCGTCACTAAAGCGATCGGGCAGCACAAAGTAAAAGATTTCGTCCTGGATCGGCTCCTGGATGACGTCAGCCACCAGGCTTAAATCAACTGAACCGCTCAGTTGAACACCGACTTCATCATTGGCCGAATTCCAGCTGAGAACAACCCCCTGCCCGGCCGAGGTAACGTCAAACGGCACATCGCCGGCCGGCACTTCTCCGTTGCCCCATCCCTCGTTAAAAGCCACTTTGAAAGCGTAGCTGCCAACCGGAAGAGCGGCCGTCGAGAAGGTGTAAATCCCATCACCATCGGCATCGGTCAGCAAGGTTTGCACACATTCAGGCTGCCAATCGCCGGGACAGCCAACTTCACTTTGGAAGGAGCCGGCCGCAACCGGAATTTTGGCCAGATTGACGTTATCGATCACGACTTTGGTTTTGTCGTCATAGTAAAAACGAACTTCCTGATCGGCCGCGATACTCAGGGGCACATCTCCGGCCGGGTAGGCCTCGTCCCAGGTATCATTTAAGGCTGCTTTGTATGCATAATCTCCGGCCGGGATTGTAAACGCTCCCCGCCAGACATCATTCCCCTGTTCAATCAATTCGGAGTTTGCACACTCAGGCTGCCAATCTCCCGGGCAGCCCAATTCACTTTGCATACTCCCGGCAATTGCCACGCTGGCCGGTGCTGCCCATACAGATGGCACAGAAGCAGCCAAAATGACAAAGACCACTAACCCCGCAAATGAAAGCGTGGGAAGGGTCCAATTCGGAACAATATTTTTTTTCATCTGTCGAATCCTCTTTTCAGTCCTGTCCAAATGAGAAACCAAACAAAAAGATACTATCTCTTGTACAGGCACAAGCAATAGCTACCCCGAACACAATTTTGGTTTACTTTTTAACAAAGGCATCATCTTGCCCTCTATGAGTGTGTTTTGTGTCTGCTTTGATCCAAATTTAACGCCAATTTGGTGGGTCGGGCGACCCGGAACCTGTCCATCGATCAAAGCAAAAATGTAGTTTACAGTTCAACTATATCAGCAGTTCTTATGCAAGTCAAACAAATGGACAGGCGATTCTTTTGGTCATTATTTCGTCCAGTTTTTGTCTGATTTCACACGTGTTCGGTAAAGATTCTCGCTTACCAGAGTGAGAAATGTTAAAATAAAAAGATCAACAATCCATGTAGGAGGTTTGCTTCTGGAAGCACTAGAGTTAGCAAATTTACTGGTCGACACCATAGCCGATAAAAAAGGCGGTGATGTTATTATTCTAGATATGAGGGAGCAGTCGGTCTTAACCGATTTTTTCCTAATTTGCACTGCGAACAGCGACCGTCAAATCAAGGCGATTGCCGAAGCAATTTGGGATGATTCCAAGCAAAAAGGGGACGTGGTTGCCATGGGGCAGGAAGGCTCGGCCGAATCCGGCTGGATTTTAATCGACTTTGGCGACCTAATTGTGCACGTCTTTTCTGAAGAAAAACGAGAGTTTTATAATTTGGAAGAATTGTGGCAAGAAGGCCGCGTCATGCTGCGCATGCCTTAGCCTCTGTTTAGGCAAGCTAAAATTTTTAACCTGCACCCCGTATAAGATCCCCCACGTCAAGCCGCTCCGGCCGGTCAGCGGACCAGGCCGGAGCACCTGTTGAACGACAAATCTTTCACGCCGTTCGGGTGAAAGCTATTCTACAATCCACGATTCGAGATCACGCCCCCACGAAACCAACTCTTCATCAGAAAAGAAAAGGCTGGCTTCCAGCTCCCCATTTTCCGGGCTATCAGAGCCGTGAACGAGGTTGCGGCCGATTTCCATACCAAAATCTCCGCGAATGGTACCCGGGCTGGCATCCACCGGCTTGGTAGCGCCAATTGTGGCCCGCGCGGCCGCAATGGCATCGTTGCCTTCCCAAACCATGGCCACAATCGGTCCGGAAGTGATGTACGCAACCAGGTCATCGTAAAAAGGACGCCCTTGATGGACGGCATAATGTTTGCTGGCCAATTCGGTGGTCATTTGCAAAAATTTCATGCCGATCAATTTTAAGCCACGGCGTTCAAAACGGCCGACAATTTCACCAATCAAGCTACGCTGCACGCCATCTGGCTTTACAAGAATCAATGTTTTTTCCATTTTTATACTCCTGAATTTGAGTGATTTAGTAATCTGTAACAGAATTTTTTTCTTAGGTAGTTTACAAAAAGAATTGACAAAAAAAAGCCACGGATTAACACGGATTTTCGCAGATTACAGTGAAATATCTGCGGCCATCTGCGTAATCTGCGGATTGTAAATTTTTTAAAAGTTTATGAGCCGCATTCCGACCTGATTTTCACCTCAACCAGGCACATAAAAAGGCAGTTACCCAATGGATAACTGCCTTTGGTTTATACACCTATTAATCGCGAACGATCTCTATCATACCCTGAAACGGGCAGATGGTCGACCGCGGAATTCAGGATTATAAAAGGTCCTGAACGCGACTGTAAATATCCAGCGCCTTTTGCAGCTGGCCCTCCTGCATATACGCATCCCCCAGCAGACGCATGAGGAACGGATGACGATTTTTGCTGTTTAGCTGCTGCTCAAGCTCGACAATAAGCTGATCAATATGCTTTCCGTTGCGCAAAATTGCGCTGTATCCGTCGATGGCCCCGTCAATATCGCTTTGACTTAGCGCTTCACGCGGCAGGGCAAACAAATTTGGATCCAGCTCAATTTCAGCTGCCACCTCACCTATTTCATCTGCAGGCAAATCGATCGTCTCACCTCCGCTTGGGTCAGGTGAATCAATCGCGACATCCGGCAGTTGGCCTGTTCGAGGAGCCGACAAGCTGGAAGTAACCTGGGAGGCTTGCTCTTCAGCCTGCAGCCAATCCAGGCCGTCTGTTTGGTCATCCTTGTCCAACCAATCGAGCAGCCCTTCATCCTCATCGGTTTCTTCAAGCCACTCCGGCAGCATATCGCTCACGTCTTGAATAATGGTCGGTACTGGCAAATCCTCATCTTCGACTATAGAGGCGATTTCATCGGCTTCCCCTTCAAAATCAGCGCCAAAAACCTCTTCGATTTCATCTAGAGCCGAGTCAGCCCAAAGGGCGGCATTGGGGTCTTCAGGTTCGACCGTTTCCACTTCTTCATCACGCTGGCTGGCCGCAAGCTGTTCTAAAATTGCCAGGGCTTCATCGGGATCTTCCGGCAGTTCTCCAATTTCACTGCGCACAAGCTCCTGATCATCCGTTTCAAGCGCTTCATCAAGGGTTGGCAAATCTGGAAAAACGGTGTCAATCCCTTTGGCATTCATCACGTCAGAATCGAGGTCAAGGACATCATCAATTTCCATGGGGGTGAGATTATCAAGCCAGCCAAGATCTTCATCCGAGTCTTCGTCATCATCAAAATCATCAGCCAGGATGGCGTCCAAAGGAGAAGGTGTTTCGCCCTCTATATCTTCCTTTGCCTCTTCAAAAATCGTATCAATCCCGCCCTCAACCGGCAGCTCACCCTCCAGCGTAGGAATCGCTTCCCCGACCCCAGGTTCTTCATCTACGGCCAAATCGTCAAGCCAGGTCAGGCTTTCTTCACCCTCGATCCCTTCAAGGTCAACATCTTCGACCTCTAGCTCGCCAAGTTCCAACTCCTCGATCTCTTCAACCAGCTCATCTTGCGCAGCTTGATCATCTGCAGTTTCAACAAGCTGCGGGAATTCGAGCTCAGCCACCGCATCCTGAACCTCTTCTTGAACGGCCAATTCTTCATCATCATCCAGTTCCAGCCAGGACATTAATGATTCAGGATCATCGCCAAAATCAAGTCCTTCTATTTCCATGCCGTGCTCGGCCGCGTGGGCGATCTCTTCGTCAGTGACGCGGAACTCGTCATCATCGGCCGAGGCTGCTTTGGTTTCCTCCGCGGCCGGGACTTCGACCTCCGCTTCAACAGCCGCCACTTCGGCCATGGGGGCCTCTTCAACGGCCGCTTCAGGCTCGACTGCAACCTCTAAAGTGTCTTCCACTTCTAGAACCGCTTCACCTTCTCCCCCGTCCAAATCAAGCCACGACAGCAAAGCGTCCGGATCGTCAGAAAGGCCAAAGTCAAGCCCTTCAACCTCCATCCCGTGCTCGGCCGCATGGGCGATCTCTTCATCAGAAACGCGGAATTCATCATCATCAGCCGAGGCTGTTTTGGTTTCCTCAGCGGCCGGGGCTTCGACCTCCGCCACTTCGGCCGTGGGGGCCTCTTCAACGGCCGCTTCAGGCTCGACCGCAACTTCCAAAGTGTCTTCAGCCTCGATGACCGCTTCACCTTCTGCCCCGTCCAAATCAAGCCACGACAGCAAAGCGTCCGGATCGTCAGAAAGGCCAAAGTCAAGCCCTTCAACCTCCATCCCATGCTCGGCCGCGTGGGCGATCTCTTCGTCAGAAACGCGGAATTCATCATCATCGGCCGAGGCTGCTTTGGTTTCCTCAGCGGTCGGCGCTTCGACCTCTACTGTAGGGAGATCAGCCTCAGCAGCGATCTCTTCTGTTTCCGCTTCAATTAATTCTTCAATGCTTAATTCTTCAACACCCTCAGCTGCAGGAACAAGATCATCGATGACGGTATCCAGCCCCAGTTCAGCTTCCACTTCTGCCAGGATGTCCGCATCGAGGGCAGCCGTTACCGCCAATCTTGCCGGCTCCTCACCCTCTTCACTTTCTTCTAGCTCTTCGAGTTCATCAACGGTGATCGGGGTGTCCAGGAGAGTCGCTTCTTCAAGCCATTCATCACTCCCTAAATCCTCGAACAACTCATCAGCTGAAGTTACAAAGTCATCATCCAAATCATCAGCTCTGGCCAGGGGAGCATCGTGGTCCGGCGGCCGGGTGGCATCCCAGCTCAAAGTGGGGTGTTCTTCGATTGGATCTGCCTCTTCATCCGGCTCCATGTGATCCAACCAGGATAATGGGTCCCCATCAGCCAGGGTCTCGTCACCGCTCTCGTCCACAGGTTCCGGAGCAGGAATGTCTTCTTCAGCAGTCGGAAGCACCTCGTCAACCAGAGTCGGCGAACTGACCGGTGTTTCAGCTTTGGCCAGAGATTCGCGGGCCAATTTTTCGAGAAAAGCCAAATCCGCTTCAAGGTCTGGATAAAATGGCATATCTGCAGGATTTAAATCGTTCGACATACTCATAGATACTGCTTCCTCCACATCTACATCATTTTCCAGCGATGCGCTGGATGATGCAAGCACCACCTCATTCTGGGGTTCTTCGTCTGATTCCGGCGTTTCGGCGGCCGGAAGAGGTTCGGTGTGATCTGATTGTTCCGATGATTGCTGATCAGCTTCTTCATCTTCAACTATTGGTTGACCTGTGTCACCTGTTACATCTTCAACATCATCATCTTGCTCTAATGCGTCGATGATCGATTGATTAAATTCTTCGTTCTCTTGATCGATAAAGCTCAAATCGTCTGAAACGGCTGCGTCCACTAGCCAATCTGGCACGACTTCTTCATTCTTTATTGCAGCACCACTTGAAAATTCATCTTCTTCGTCATCATCCGATAAGGTGTCCTCAGACATCTCATCAGCGTCAGCTAAAAATGACGGCTGAATTTCCATCATTTCCAATTCTTCTTCCGCAGCCTCATCCCCCAACAGGGAGAGCCAGGATAAATCTTCTTCTTCATCTGACTCAGTTGATTCATCGTCTGTGCCAGTAGATTGGACAACTTCTAACCAATCGGGAACATCTTCTTCCGGTTCAGCTTCTTCTTCAACTTCGAAGGGATCTTCCTGGTCAAGGTTTAAGTCAAGCTCGCCCTCGTCTGACGTTAGCCAGGGCAGTTCAACGGGCGCTTCAACCACTTCTGATTCTTTTTCTTCATCAACATCAAGTTCACTGAGCGCCCCGGTCATTTTAATATCTGACAGGAAGTCAGCGAAATCTTCATCCTCAACGGAATCTTCAAGCGGTGATTCAACATCAGAGAGCCAATCGGGGATCGGAGGTAAGGCATCTTTATCTTCTTCATCCAAAAACTCAGCTTCCTGGATTGCTTCCTCACCCGATCCACCTTCCAAATCATCGAGCAATGCGGTTAAGCCCAGCGGTTGATCCTCATCGGCAATTAAAGATTCATCCGGCTCTGATTCCCCTACTTCTTTGTCACCCAAATAATCAAGCAAACCGGTTAAACCCAAACTGCTGCCGCTCTCATCAGATTCATCATCAGAATCACCGGTTACTTCCTGAGTAAGAATCGACTCGGTAAGATCGCCATCGCTCAAATCAGGAAGCCATTCAGCTTCATCATTTTCTTCCGCAGCCTGTTCGGTAACTTCAATCGGCTCACTCGGCTCTTCCAGCCAGGAGAAAAACGCTTCTTCAGAGTCGCCTTCAACTTCAACGCCTCCGGCACCCTCTGCCATGTCGGACGGCAGCTGTAGAGAATCGTCTTCTTCCTCAGCTTGATCTGTGTTAACCAGCCAGGCCGGAAGGGAATCGGTACCCAAGATACCTTCTTCAACTTCAGCCGCGGCCGACTCAACATCACTTTCCGCCGGTTGATCCTCTTCAGCGGCAGCCTGAAAAGTTAAATCTTCAACGGCCGATTCAGCTTCCTCCCACGGAAGAAGCGCTTCACCTTCTTCTTCAACGAGCCAATCGAGCATTTCACCGGTGCTACCGCTCGCCTCTGAATCATCCAGGGCAAAAAGTTTTTCCAGTTCTTCTGCGCCGCCTTCAGAATCTTCACTCTCCGCCATATCGGGAGGGGGTGATAACCAATCGGGAATCTCGGCGGCCGCGATCGAATCATCAGCCTGATCCTCTTCCAACCCCTCGATCGCCGAGGCGAGATCAAATTCGTCAGAAATCCCAGACTCAGGTTCAAGTCCCGACAGTGATTCTTCAAATAAATCGGGGATCTCCTGTGAATCAGCAATTTCACCGAGCTCCATGGCAGGAGCCTCTTCGGGCAGATCCAGATTAAATTCAGACGGCGTTTCTTCCAGCGAGCTCTCACTTTGAATTTGATCGGCGTCAGACTCGGCAACCTCTTCAAGTGCCCCCAGCCAGGAAGTCAAAGACAGCCCGTCTTCAGAATCTTGTGCTTCAAGCGATGAGTGATCCGATTCATTGAGATCAGCAGACTCGCCAATCAGATCGGTCAAATCATCAGCCCCTTCTTCTGGCACCGGCACGGCCCCTAGCCAATCAAGAATCTCTCCGTCTTCAGCAGCTTGTTCACCATCGTCGATAACCGCACCACTTTCAGCTGGGAGCTGAGAAAAAATATCATCCAGAACATCATCGGATTCCTGCTGCGCAGATTCTTCATCAGATCCGAGCCAATCAGGCAAATCAGATTGGGTTAAACCCTCAACCGATGCTGAAGCTTCAGCAAACAAATCTGCATCTGCGTGGTCGGTGAAGAGGTCAGTCAAACCGGTCTTCTCTTCAGATGGCTCAACAGCTTCCGTAAATAAATCCGCATCCCCCTGATCGGTAAAGAGGTCGGTCAAACCGGTCTTCTCATCAGATGGCTCAACAGCCTCAGCAAATAAATCCGCGTCTCCCTGATCAGTGAAGAAATCGGTTAAACCGGTTTTCTCTTTGATTGGTTCATCGGTTTCTGAAAACAAATCGGCATCTACCTGATCGCTAAAGAAATCCGTCAAACCACTTTTTTCAATTTCTTCCTCAGGTGAAGCCGCTCCTAAATCAAGGGATTCCGGGGGAAAGGGAATGTCAGAAGAATCCTGGAGCAGTTCATCCGACATCTCATCAAATAAATCTGCAGCCGAAAATTCCGGCTCGCTCTCCTGTAGGATTTCCTCGCTTTCTTCCAACCAGGATGGTTTTTCTCCATGTTCAATTTCATCACCCTCACCGAGCCACTCTGAAACATCCTGAGTGGAATCATCTTCAGATCCAACCGCATCTCGCAGCCACCCAGGCATCGAAGTGTCTCCAGAAGGTTCTTCATCTTTCTCAAGCCCTTCCGCCACACTGCTGTCATCGGCAAAAAGCCAATCTTCCAAATCAGGGTCATCGGCTTCCGCTAGGGCATCTATCCCGGTTGATTCTATCGCCATTCCGGGCAATGTTTCATCACCTGAAAAATCAGCCGCTTCTTCAAACAAAGCGGATTCAGAAGCGTCATCATCTGCGGGTTCCTCAGAATCCTCTACGTGATCTGGCCAACTATCAAGCTGGCTCAATAATTCTGACTGTGGCAGAGGTTGATCACCATCCAACAGCATGTCATCTTCATCGGCCGCCTCAGATTCGACGTTTTCCAAAATCCAATCAAACGCTTCATCGGTCTCTTCAGCAGCGGTTGTGTCTTCGTCTGCTTGATCCGCCCAGGGGTCGCCACCGGGAATATAAGTATCTTCAGCCACCTGCTGCTGTTCAACCCAAAATTGGGTGGGCACAAAGCGATCTTGAACATTCGACAAAATTCGATCCACGATGGAATCCATATCCAAATGGGCTTGATCGCGAAGAATTAACGACTGCAGCTTTTTGTAATATTTGATAGCTGCCGGGTCATTTCCGGTTTTATTGGCCACATCGGCCGCTACGGCGTTAGCCACGATGCTCCACGGTAAATCCTCTAAGATTTGTTGAGCGATCTCCCAGGCTTCATCATACCGCTGCAAATGCCACAGCGCTTCCAACTGCAACAGCTTGACATCCTGACGATGCGGCTCATCCACCGGGAGGCGCATGAGCTGTGAAATCGCCTGCTGAAATTGTCCGCCTCGCATCAACATTCGCACGGCGCCGCGAACGGGAGTCCCTTCATGGGTCATCGTCTGCACACCTTCAGCGCGCAATATTTTAAGCCGCTCATCGGCAATAAAGGTGTTGTTGGGTTCAATTTCATAAGCCCGGTCGATGTGCCACAGCGCCTGATTAACGAGCATGCCATCCTGAGCGATTTGAGCCAAGGCGACATGAGCCATCAAATCATCCGGATCGGCGCTTAAGATACGGCGAAAAATATCGGATGCTTCGGTTGGCCGTCCCTGTTCCAGGTAAGCCCGTCCCATTTGATGATACGTTTCGATATGTCGAGGGTATTGGGATAAGATGTTGCGGCAGTGCAGGATAGCCTGCGTGTAATGTGATTCCTCAATTAAGGTAGAAATCAATTCAATGTATTCGTAAATATCAACCTGTGACACAGGACCTCTTTCTTTCTTGGACAATTTGCTGAGACGGTCAACGACAATAAATACAGCACATTATTTTTAATTGTTGACCTTCTGCAGGAGTCCTAAACAGTACCAATGAACGTTGGTGTGCAAATCTTTAGTTATTGTCAACTAATTATGCAAACTTTCGCCGTTTAGATCAAGTGAAGACCCCGTACTGCAGTCATAGTCCGCTCCAGTTCAGGCTCACTCCCCGATGAGGGTCCTAGTGGATCGATCAAACGATCCCGACCAAGCAGCGCCAAAACGGTATTTAATACCCCGTGAGACAGCGCCTCCAGGACGTATCCTCCCTCCTGAACAAATAAGATTTTTCCATCGCAAAGCTGCTGGCTCCAGGTGATAATTTGGCGGCACAACTCCCCATATCCGGTTAAACTCAACTCAAGCTGAGCCAGAGGATCTACCCAGTGGGCGTCAAAACCGGCCGAAACCAGGAGCAAATCCGGTTTAAATTGTTCAAGTTTTGGCCCAACCAGCTGATCATACAGCAGTTTAAACCCTTGATCACCAACTCCGGCCGGAAGCGGCAAATTCATGGTTGACCCCGAACCGTCACCAACACCGGTTTCGTTTAAGCCCCCGGTTCCCGGATAAAAATACGGGGTGTATTGATGTGAGGAGATAAACAACACCGATGGATCGTCATAAAAAATATCTTGAGTTCCGTTCCCATGATGGACGTCAAAATCAATGATCGCGACCCGGTCGAATCCCAATATGTGCTGAGCGTATCGGGCTCCAACCGCAATGTTGTTTATCAGGCAAAAACCGCCCGGCCGCCTAATCTCGGCGTGATGACCGGGCGGTCGAACAAAAACATATCCGTTGTCGGCCGTGCCCTTTACAATTAATTCAACCCCCTGGCAAACCGCCCCGGCCGCGATGCGGGCCAGATTATAAGAGAATTCAGTGGCGTAGGTATCCTGATCGATTCGCCCCCCACCGCGCAAGCAAACCTCTTCCATATAATGGAGCATCTCCGAGGTATGAACCGCCCGTAATAGAGCGGCATCGGCCGGCTGCGGCGTTTTTATGAGCAAGTCGGTGAAAAGACCTTGTTCTTCTAAAAGTGACCACACGGCCGGTCCACGCTCGGCGTTTTCCGGGTGATTCGGAAAATCGTGTTCTGCGGCTGGGGCGTGGATATAAACGGTGGTCATCACTTAATTTCGGCCGCGCGCGCCTGCCACCAGGCGGATAAATCCCGCAGCCCCTGACTGTTCAACTTGTGGCCGGATTGATATTCGTTGTACTCAAGGTCAGCTCCGGCTTCCAGCAGAGCATCCCGGCTGGTTTGGGCCACATCGAGGGGCACTTCGTTGTCCCGAACACCCGTGGCCATGTATATCGGCAGCCCCTGCAGCGGTTTTTGAGAAATCATGGCCGAAGACAGCGTTGGGGCAAACCCTACCAGCGCGGCAATCCCGCTGACCAGGTCGGGATGTTCCGCCGCGGTGGCGATGGCGGCCGCCGCCCCCTGGCTAAATCCCAGATAAAAAATCGCCTGTGGGTCAGCCTGATACGCGTCGGGTAACGCCAGCGTAAAATCGGACAAAGCGGTTACGGCTCCATCAAACTGGTCGAAGTGGGGCCATAACTTGGTTTCTGCGGGCAGCCACGACCAGCCGTCTCCACTTTGAGGCGTTTCCGGATCAAATTCAATGGCTCGCGGGGCTACAACCAGCCAATCGGAAGGAAAAGTACGGGAAAAAACCCAGGTGACATCCTCGTTGCCGTGACGGCCGTGAATGAGAACAACGGTTGGGTGTGGCCCCGGCCGCTGGGGTTGACGTACCCGGTGAGGCAACCCGGTCATATAGGCGGCACGTCCATATTCAATAAAGTAAGTATTGTCCATCAAAATAAATTTGCCTGCTGGTTTTTTGGAGGGATTATAAAAAAAAGTGAGGTGGAGGCGCAACGGGCGTTGAACCTACCACCTCGGGGGGGAGCCTATGTACCAATAGCCTAGCACAAAGCTCCTATTTGTCAATATTTAATCTTTACAAAATTTGTCATTTTTCTTCATTATTGCAAAATTAAGGCATCCATAACCGGTTCAAATACGGTGCCCCGCAATTCTTCCTCTTCTCCAGAATTCATGATAAACACCACCGCCAGCAAATTGCCATCATCATCTGTCGTTACCCCAATAAAAAGTGGGGCTGTTTGCACCTTCGATTGGTACACGTCCCAGGAGCGAGATTGGCTGTCGAGATAAACCTCCGGATCATCGGGTGAATCGGCCGAAAGCTGATCGGTAAATAATCCAGCCAGTTCCTCTCCGGAAAAGGAACCGGGAGGAAACGCCTGGAAAATAATGCCGGCCTGATCCAGAACATCGCGGCCGCGTAAGTAGATGCCTGGGCTGGACTCATCCCATCCATCCGGATAGCTGCCGGCAATCGTTGTGCCCGGCCCCACTTCCACTTCAAAGGGCACAAGGACAATCTCTTCTGCTTCAACCACTTCCCCGGGCAACGGAGGGGCATCAAAAGGTGGTGGCTCCATGGTAGAGACACAACTTTCATCAATCGACCCGGCCGGATCATTTAGAAAAGCGAGTGAAATATTGAGGGGGCAGTCGGCCGATGAGGTTGCACCATGCCCAATTCCGGGGAATGAAATCAAAATTTCATTGGTCAAATTGTCGGCAACGTCATCACCCCAGGATGGCGGGGTAATCGGATCGTATTCACCAGTTAGCACCAGCGTCGGAATATCGCTGGCTACCGGCTGATTTTCAATCGGGTCGGCCGATCCGTTTTGCCAAAGATCACAAGCGTCATACGCCAGCTCCCAATCAGAGAAGTAATCCGCCAGCTGGTCATTAGCCAGTGAAGCGGACTCCACGGCCGCCAGATCGCTAAAAGCAAGCTCTTCATGGCACTGGACCGACCGATACATCCCGGTTGAAATAAACTCACCGTTAATCAAAAAGGTAGTAAACAGCAGGCTCAACGTTTCATATTCACCCTCATCCACTTCGGTAATGACTCGGGGCAGCAGAGGGAATATTTCGTTAGAGTAGAGCGATTGAAAGAGGATGTCGATTAAATCATCGCCATTAAAGATGACGTCATATTCCTCGCCCGTGAAGAAGTAAATGATCGGAAATTCAATTGGATTTTCGTTTAGCGTGTCGACCAGCGAGTAAAACGTGCCCTCTAAATCCGGATAGGCGGCGGCGCACGCCGGATCGGCCGCACAACCGTCAAAAAAGACCCGAAAACCGCGCGTCATGTGACCAGGTATCGCTTCCTGCAAATCAGCCTCCAGCGGATATGGAGAATCGAGGATGACGCTCCGCACACCTTGGGGAAAGTCTCGCATGACCGTTTGGGCCAAACGGGTGCCGTATGAGACACCAAGCAAATTCCAGCTGTCATACCCCAACGCTTGACGCAAATCTTCCACGTCGGCCGCATTTTCAGCACTGTTGTAAGCTGATAAATCAACGCCGTTGTCCAACAGGCGCTGACGGCACTCACCTAATGCGTCAAGATATAATTCGTTGTACCGGCCGTCTTCCAGATCGTCATCGAGTAAATCGAGGTCCAGCTCAAAGGTTTCGCTACAAACGAGGGACGGTTCGGAATAACCGGTTCCCCGCTGATCAAAAATCACATAATCGCGATCGGCCAGATACGGCTGAATCGAGTCTTCAAAGGTAAATTCAATTAACTCTAAGGCAAACCCACCTGGTCCACCGGCAAGATAAACGACCGGATCAGCGGCTGGTTCGGCCGTTGAAGAACTAAAAATCGCCACGGCAAGTGAAACCGTGCCGCCATCAGCCGGATTTTGACGATTTTGGGGAACCTCAACCGTGCCGCAGGTAACGTCCGCATCAACCGGAATGGTAAATGGGCAGCTCCCCTCTACAAATTCCCGATTCTGCTCCGTAACGGGCGCCGGATCAGATTCACTTTCTTCTTGAACCCCGGCGTCCTCATTCGCCACGCTTTCTTCGATTGTGGGATCGGCCGATTCTTCCGGCACGTCGGCTGGCTCAGGCTCGGGGTCAACCGTTTGTGGGCTTTCTGTTTCTTCAACCACGGCCGTTTCCGGGTCCGATTCATTTTCAGTTTGACCACCGGAACAGGCAGCAAAAACAAGTATAATCATGCTCAACAGGACAAAATTTCGAAAAATTCGAAGCATTTTTAATTTCTCCTCAATCATAATAGGATCAATTTTGCCACACCAGGAGTATCGGGGCGACGATCTAGGAGAGAATTCTTATAAAGCCAAAATCAAAAATGGAATAGAAAAAGGAAGATCTACTTTTGAATAACTCTCATTACTTCATCACCATTGCCGGCAATATCGGCGTTGGCAAATCCACACTGGTTGAGCTGCTATCCAAAAAACTGGGGTGGGATCCGGTTTACGAAGCGGTTGCCGAAAATCCGTATTTGATCGATTTTTATCAGGATATGGACCGCTGGAGCTTTCATTCTCAAATTTTTTTCCTTTCTCGACGCTTAAAACAGCATTACCAGTTGCTGCAGCGCAACAACTCGATCATTCAGGACCGCAGCGTGTATGAAGATGCGCAAATTTTTGCCCAAAATCTTTATTTGCAGGGGGCGATGAGCGAACGGGATTGGAAAACGTACCAGGATATCTATGAAACAACGGTCACGCTGCTCAAGCCGCCTCACCTGGTCGTTTACCTGCAGGCTTCCTTGGAAACGCTGGAGCGTCAAATCGCCAATCGCGGCCGGGATTTTGAACAATCGATCACCTCTGAATATCTGGAGCAGCTAAATGACCTTTATGAGAAGTGGATTTCGTCGTTTTCGTTGAGCCCGGTATTAACCATCAACACCAATAATTTAAATTACGTGGCTTATGATGAACATTTGGAATTGATTTGGGAAAAAATTGAGCATCGGCTGAGGGGGAAAGATTTCTTGCAGCTGAAATAATCAATTGACAATTGATCATTTTTCTCCTGGAAAACGGCCATACTTCCGCACAAACGCCGTCAACCCACCGGCCGCAATAATCTCTGTGGCAAAAGCGGGCATTGGAGGCAGCTCAAACAGCTGTCCTGAGTCACTTTTAAGTTGACCGCTCGCCCACTTCACTTCAATCTCCATGCCGTCTTCGAGCGCATCAACCACATCGGGGGCCTCAATGACCGGAATCCCCAAATTTATCGCATTGCGAAAAAAGATGCGGGCGTAGCTGACGGCGATAATGCCGCCGATTTGCCGCCGGCGCAGCGCCTCGGGAGCATATTCTCGCGAAGAACCGCAGCCAAAGTTTTTTCCGGCGACTATGACGTCACCTGGCCGAGCGTTACGTGCGAAATCCGGCCGTGCCTCTATAAAAGCATAATCCTTCACGTCCTGCCCTTCCTTGAGCATAAAAGGAGCATATCTTCCGGGGACAATTTGATCGGTATCAACATCTGAGCCAAATTTCCATACGCGGGACATAAAACCTCCGTTCAAGACCAAAGACCTCAGACATCAGACAACAGGTCGACTATCGCTGTGGTCTGTAGTCTGAGGTCTGTACTCTTCAATGGTGCGTGGATCGGTAATCCTCCCGGTCAGCGCTGTCGCCGCCGCCACGGCAGGGGAAGCCAAATAAATTTGCGAAGATGGGTGGCCCATTCGCCCTTTAAAATTGCGGTTTCCGGTGGAAAGGCAAACATCCCCATCCCCTAAAGTGCCCTGATGACGCCCCATACATGGGCCGCAACCGGGAGTGGTTAACGTGACGCCGGCCGCGAGAAGGGTCGTCATCGTGTCATCGCCAATCGCCTTCTGCAACTCCTGACTGCTAGCCGGGGTAACCAACATTCGCAAACCAGGAGCCAATCGCTGACCCTGTAAAATTTCCGCCGCGGTGCGCATATCCTCATAACGGCCGTTGGTACAGGTCCCCAAAAAAACGACGTCCACCGGCTGCCCCGCTATTTGACTGATATCAACCACATCATCAACGCTGTGCGGTACCGCCACCTGAGGCTCAATTTCATCGAGATAAATATGCAGCTCACGTTTGATTTGGGCATCCTCGTCAACCGTGAGCCAGTCCGGCACGTCAAACCGCCGGGCCACATCTCCATCGGCCGGGAATATGCCTGCCTTCCCCCCCAATTCGATGGCCATGCTGGCCAGAGTCTGACGGCCGGGCAGGGGCAGCCATTCAAGCCCTAAATATTCGATCGCCGCATAGGTTGCCCCGGCCAGGCCCATATCGCGAGCCAGCCACAGGGCTAAATCTTTGGCGTCCACCCCAGGACGAAATCGGCCGTGAACCCGGACCCGAATTGTCTCCGGCACGCGGACCCACGTCTTTCCGGTTCCCATGGCGACGGCGATATCGGTGCTGCCCATCCCGGTGCCAAACGCCCCCACCGCTCCGTAGCTCGTCGAATGAGAATCAGAACCGATGATGACCCGCCCCGGCCGGGCGATCTGCTCTTCAACCAAAACCTGATGGCAAATTCCCCGCCCCACCTCAAACAGCCGTAGATTCTCTTCTCGGGCGAACCGTCGAATGATATTTTGGCTGTTGGCGGTGGCTACATTTGAGGCGGGAGCAACGTGATCCATCACCATCACCACCTGACTGGGATCAGCCACGTGGGCCACACCCAACCGCTCGCGCATGATCTTGATAATCGCCGGGGTCAGTGAATCGTGGGCCATAATGACATCCGGCCGCACGGTAATCATTTCACCGGCCCGCACCGACCGCCCAACTGCGTGGGACAATATTTTTTCAGCAAGGGTAAATGTTGACATCACACCGCCTCATCTCTTCTTCTCTAATGACTGCTGTCCGGAAAATAAGCATACCCGATCAGGTAATCGATGCCAATAAACGCAGTTTCCACAGGTTATACAGTTGATATCCGTGCATATCCACAGCACTTTTTTATGACATTTGTAACTGCGATTTTATGATTCGCTTCTTTCCTTTTCTGATACAATTACGTTTAGGTAAGTTACAAAAAGTTTTCTGAAGAAAGTGTCCGCAGATTACGCAGATGGCCGCAAATTAGAGAGAGAAATCTGTGAAAATTCGTGTTAAACCGTGGCTTTTTTTAACAATTCTTTTTGTAAACTACTTAATAAATTTTTAATTTTACAGATTGAGCTTGAACACATTTTCTACACATAGTCGTCTACTCCTCCTGATTTTTCTGAATTTTGTGACCGTTGGATCAGTTTTTGGGCAAAGGGAGCCGCTAACCATTCTCTCCAATGACGCCCTGGTAAATTTTCCCGAGCACATCGACTTTGAATTTTCAGCATCTTTACCGGATAGTGAAATTATTTCGGCCACCTTGTCGTATGGGGTTGAGAAATTGGCGTGCGCCAACATTCAGCGCCAGGTAGACGTGCCAATTGAAGCCGCCTCCCTTGTCGAACTATCATGGCGGTGGAATATCCTTGAAGATACCCTGCTTCCTCCAGGATCGATTGTTTGGTGGGAATGGAAGTTAACGTTGGCGGATGGAACGGTCGAAACCACACCCAGGTCTCAACTGCGGTATATCGACAGCTGGTACGTATGGCAATCAGTGGAGCGAGACGGCATTCAGGTCAATTGGTTTCGCGGTGAACGGGCTTTTGCGGAACGGATGCTGGCGGCCGCCGTTGACGCTCGTGATCAATTGGGAGAAGAAACAGGTCTACAAATTACCGAACCGATCGAGCTGTTTTTGTACGAAGAAACATTTGATCTGAGTCGATCACTGCCCGGTATTCCGGCCTGGGCCGGTGGGGTTGCTTTTCCAGAGCAAAATCTGGTGATGGTGGCTACCAACAGCCGTTCACCGGAAGCGATCGAATATGGTGAAAGAACCATCAAACACGAAATTGGCCATCTGGTAATCGGCCGGCTGACCTTCAATTGTCAGACCAATCTACCGACCTGGCTCAACGAAGGGCTGGCGCAGGTGGCTGAAGGGCCACCGGATCCCTATTATGAAACGCTGTTTGCAGAGGCGATCACCAACGAGCGCATTTTATCTCTGGCCCAGCTTGAGGGTAGTTTTTCCGTTCATCGCAGCCGTGCATCCCTATCGTATGCTCAAAGTGACTATTTCACCCGCTATCTGCTTGATCAATACGGACCAGAACAGATGGCCAATTTGTTAACCGCTTTTAAGCAAGGGGTTGGCAATCAGGAAGCGTTTCAAATCGCCTACGAAGAGGATCTTCTTACCCTCGAAAACGGCTGGCGAACTTCACTGGGGTTATCACCTTTGACGGCCGCCGAACAAACTGCGCCAACCACTGTCCCCACAGCCGCCTTGCTGGTCGCCCCCACCATCGAACCTACTGATCTTCCCGTAACGGCCACACCGGCCCCCACCGCAAAAACCGCAACACCGGCGGCAGTCGCCGAAAAACCTGTCGAAATTTCGGCCGATCAACCGTTGAGTGAAACAGAACTACCCTCCACGGAGATTAACCAGCCAGCACCAAGCCTATTGGTTGGAGCGGGAATTTTGATCGTCCTGCTGGTGGTTATCTCACTTATCTACACAGCAAAAAGGAAGGAGCCTGATCAATAACTAAACCTGATGGGGAAACAAATACTACTAGCAATTACAAGTTGATAATCGACTCACTTAACGGCTTGCTCCTCAGGAAGTGTATTAAAACACTCAAAAAGCGCTGGCTGAGCTTGTCGAAGCCGAAGCGGCTAACCACAAAAACTTGCCGTTTAGATCCGACTCAGCCTTCGACAGGCTCAGGCATCGTCTTAAACGAGTTATTAAACACACTATCAGGATTCATATTTATGAAACACATCAATCACTTCATTTTAATTTTAACCGGATCGCTGCTTCTCCTGATTGCCTGCAGCGCCCCCCTACCCACGCCAACCCCTATACCCGATCAACAGGAGGATGTGGCCCTGACGGTCACCGAAAGGCCCCAACGGCCGACCGCCACCCCGTTGGCGACCCCGCTACCCACGGCAACAGCCCGGCCTCTGCCGCGCCCGCTGCCTTCACCAACCCCCTCAGCCGGTTATTATCGCAACGCCGAATTAGGCATTTCATTTTTTTATCCGGAATCGTGGCGGCTGGAAGAAACGGGCGGAGAACTCCCTGCGGCGATCCTCTATGACAACGATGATCCCGTGGAGCTGCTGGTGGCCTCTCAACTGCTGGCGGAAGAAGAAACCCTGGAGGATTATGCCGATATCATCGCCAGAATTTTATCCGGATCAGAAGAAACGGCCCTACAGGACGTGAGAGAGGGTACAAATACGCAGGGAGAACGGACGCTAACCGGATCGTTTTCCTGGTTTGAAGGGGAAAGCGAAGGGGAAGACCCGTTCGCCGCACAATTTTTTATCACCCGCGCCAACGGGCGGGGGATCGCCCTGCTGTTAACCGGCCGGCCGGAAATCATCTCAACCCGGCCGGAAACCTTTAGCACATTGATCAATTCTTTAGCGATCGAGCAGCCGGAATTTTTTGGGGTTTCGCGTGAAAACGGGCTGGTCCTGTTAATCAATGAACCACAAACGCTCGATCCGGCACGCACAGGTGAAACCGCATCCGGCATTAGCGCTCATCTTTTTAGCGGCCTGATTGAAATTGGACCGGATTTAACCATCGAGCCAGGTTTGGCCGAAAGCTGGGAAATAAGCGACGGTGGTCAAACCCTGCGCTTTACCCTTTTCCCCGATCTTGTGTTTCACAGCGGTGCCCCGCTGGATGCCGCGGCCGTCGTGGCTTCGCTTGAACGCGCCCGGCAAATCAACTCGCCTGAATCTCGTTTTGCTCTCAACGACATGGAATCAATATCGGCTGAGGGGGATCAAATGGTGGTCATCACCCTTGACGGACCAAAACCGTACGTGATATTTAAGCTTGCGCTGCCGGCCGCGGCCGTTGTCAACGTTGAAAATGCCACCGTTGAAGAAAGTGACTGGTGGCAGCGCCCTGACGGCAGCGGCCGCTTTTCTCTGCGTCGCTGGAGCGAAGGAGAGGTGCTTATCCTGGATCGCGTGGCCGATCACCCGAACCCGGCCCTGGTTGATACCCTCACCTTCCTGCCGTTTGGCGATACCGGCCTCTCTTTATTTGAGGCAAAGTTGGTCGACGCTGCTGCCGTTTCACCATTTAATCTGGCCCGCGTTCTCGATCCAACTGATCCTCTGTCAGCCAATTTGACCACTCAGCCTACCCTGTGTACCCAGGTTGTTACGTTTGACAGCAGCGAACCGCCGTTTGATGACACGGCCCTGCGGCTCGCCTTCACTCTGGCGATTAACCAATCGCAGCTAGCTGAAGTTGTGCTCAAGGGTTCGGCCGCACCGGCCACCGGTCTGCTGCCACCAGGTCTTCCCGGTTACCGCCCTCGACCCATTATCTATGATTCCGCCCAGGCGCAGCAGCTTATTAGCGACGACCTGCCCGCCGGGGTGACGCTGGTCGTCCCGGCTGAAAATCAGGCCGGTAATTTGACCGACGCCCTGATTGATATGTGGCAATCCGAATTGGGCATCAGCGTTGAAATTGTGATCCTCGACACAGATTCAGATCCAGCTGCAGCTGATTTTGACCTGCTTCTGGAAACGCTGTGCGCCCCCTATCCGGATCCGGAAGGGTTTCTGACGCGCTATTTTGCTCAGGAAGGACCATTTAATTCAGGTGGCTTTGCCAACAGCGAGGTTGATCAACTGTTAACGGCCGGGGCCGTTGAGGCTGACCCAACCTTGCGCCTGCAACATTATCAGGATGCAGAGGATCAGCTGCTGACCATGTGGCCGGCCATCCCCCTCGTTCACCCCAATCGTTATCTATTAATCCAGCCCTACGTCAATGGATATCAACCAGCCATTATCGATCGGGTTTGGGCGAAAGACATTTCGCTTGATCGGCAGTAGGCTGCACAAAGAGGGCATATCATGCAAAAACTATCATCAAGATTCATGTTACTGATCGGCACCGTCGTCGTGGTGGTCGGATTTTTGGGAGCGACTCTTTTTTACGTTCTGCCGCAGCAAGAGCAAAACCATATCGTGACAGCCGAGGCGGCTCAAGCGGCGGGTGATTACCCATCAGCGATTGACGCGTACAATCGCGCGCTGGCCGTTCGCCCTGCTTTTGTTCGCAGATCGGTCGATTTGGCCCTTCGAGGCCGCGGTATCGCCCACTTCCAGGATCAAAATTTTCAGGCGGCCCTCGATGATTTTGCCCAGCTGCCGCCAGAATTGATCGACAGCGAAATTATCATCCAGCGCGCTGAAAGCCTGTGGGCCGTTCAGGAGCGAGAGGCGGCCGTGGCCGAACTCACAGATGCCATTGAAGGGGCCACTCCAGAAGACTCTCTTCTGTTTCTCGAAAAAAGGGGGCTTTTTTATCGTAATTCGGGTCAATATGCGGCGGCGCTAACCGATTTTGAAGCGATTCCCCTGAAAAGCAGCAGCCAGGCGGTTGACGAATCACGCCAGGCCTTGCTGGTCACCCAAGGGCAAACAGCGGAAGCGCTAGCCCATGCGGCAGACTTGTTTGAACTCGACAAGTTATCCACCCCGGTGGCCCTCTCCCAGGGTCGATTGCTGTATCACAACCAGCGCTTTGATGAAGCTGTGGCTGCTTTTGAATTGGTAGATGATCCGTCACAATATGCCGATTACGGACCGTATTTGGTGCTGAGCCTGCTGAGCAGCGGCCGTGCCGATGACGCACAGGAACAGCTGGGGCTGCTGCAAAATAATTTCCCCGAACATCCGCTGGTCCTGGCGGCCGCCGGGCGTTCTGCTGCGGTTGAGGGTGATTTAGTCAGGGCCATTCAATTGTTGAACCAGGCTGAAGTGAATATTTCCGAACTCGATTACCCGCACATGCTCTATTTACGCGGCCGTTCCCATTTGGAAGCGGGGCAAACAGCAGCGGCCTTATCAGACGCAGAAACGGTGCTGGCCCTGGAACCGGATAATTTTTGGGGATTCTGGCTGCGGGGTGACATCAATTACACTCGCCAGGCATATCCACAAGCATCGTTTGATTTTGAACAGGCGTTGTCTCGTCAGGCGGATACCCCGGCCGTACTGCTCTCTCAGGGGCGAAATTATTTAGCTGAAGGCGAGCTAGGTGCCGCAGCTGCCGCGGTGAGCCAGGCTGTCGCGGTGATCGGTCCAACGGCGCCCGCTTCGGTGCTAAACGCCCAAATTGCGGTGGCCCAGGGAGATCTTGATTCAGCCATTTCAACTCTAACCGCAGTTCCGGCAGAGCAGCAGACAGCCCAATCCTTCGCTTTGTGGGGGGAGTTATTGCTTGAAGCAGGTGATGACGAAGCGGCCGTGACCCAGCTTACTGCGGCACTGTCCCTTGATCCGGCTCAGGCAGCTGCCCGGCAAACCAGGGCAGCGGCCTACATCGCCGGTGACCAATATGATGCGGCCCTGGAAGATATCCTGCTGGCCCTGCAGGATACTCCGGAGAGTATCTTGCTGTATCAATTTAGAATTCAGGCGCATCTGGCTTTAGGAGATGTGGCAGCCGCGGCTAGAACGGCCGAGCAGGTGCTGCGGCTGGATAATTCTGTCGCCATCGCCCATTACGCGGTGGGACAACAGCAGCTCGATCAGGAAAATTACTTCGATGCAGTCATCGCCTTATCTGACGCCATTGAATTAGACGACACCCTGGCAGAAGCATATGTTGCCCGGGCCGAAAGCTACTATTGGCAGCGGGAAAACGATCGTGCCCAGGCCGATGCAAACAGAGCGGTGAGCATCGATGAAAATTTAGCCGGAGGGTATATGGTTCAGGCGCTGGTAGAAGCAGATCGACAGGCGTGGAACGATGCCCTGGATCTGGCGGATCAGGCCCTCGATCTCGATCCGGACAATGACAGCCTGGTGGCTCAACGGGGTGAAATTTATTTGATTAGCGGCACGTTTAACCGGGCTCTCGATGATTTTAATCGCGCCATCGAGTTAAATCCGGAACGATCGGAATGGTATTTGCTTAAAGCGGCCGCCCTGGAAGAACTGCAGCGCTTTGATGAAGCCCTTGAGATTCTAGGGGAAGCGATTGCATTAACGCCCAGAGATACGGTGCGTGGCCTGTCGGTGGTTGAAATCGGGGAAAGTTTACAGGCGGATATCGAGCGGATTCCCCCGGCGGTGGATGGGTTCCGCACCTGGGAAGATTTATATCATCGCTTTGCGATCTCATATCCTGCTGACTGGCGTCAATTTGTTGATCCCGGTTTTGAAAGCCCTATTTTCCTGCAGGGGCCTCTCGATAAAGATTATCGGGCAAATTTGATTGTCGTCGTTATCGAGGATGTCAACCTATCGCTTTCCCAGGTTGCCCGCGCCTTTGATCCGCCCGGAACGCTGCCCGATTTTGAGCTTGTGGACACCCGGTCAACCTCCGTGGGCGGTCGGAGCGCCATTCGCAAATCATTCCGCTGGACCGCCAGCGATGAGCGGCTCCGGGATATTCCGGTGGCGGTGATTCAATATTACGCGCTGATTAACGGCCGTGTATTTTTGCTCACAGCCACGATGCGGGCTGAAGATGTCGAAAAATACGAACCGATTTTTGACGGCATGGTTGATTCGATTTCGCTGGCTCAGTAACGAATTGAAAAATGGAATTATTAGCTCAAGAGGCGGTCATGCTCTGCACATGAGTGGTGAAATTAAGTAGTTTACAAAAAGAATTGTTAAAAAAAGCCACGGATTAACACGAATTTTCACAGATTTCTCTCTCTAATCTGCGAAAATCTGCGTAATCTGCGGACACCTTCTTCAGAAAACTTTTTGTAACTTACCTAAGAAATTAAATAGATCGTATAAAAAACCTCTGACTTCCCCACGCAGGCGGGAATCCACCGGTAGCCATCCAATGGATTCCCGCTTTCGCGGGAATGACGCTGCTATATCAGTGTTTAATTTTCAAAACCCAAAATTCGGCCGCGCATGAAAGCTGCAGCTTGGGTAACTACTTACTCATAAAAATTATTTGTAACTGACGTCATGACTTTTAAATTACAAGGAGCTGACTAGATGAAAAAAATCATCACAACTCGACGAGCAGGTCTACTGCTCCTGGCTTTCTCGCTTTTTTTATTGATCGGTTGTAGTGGAGATGCCGAACCGGCTCAGGAGGTTGCCCAGGAGCAGCCGACAGCGGAACCACCGACTGAGGAACCCACCCCGGAGCCGACAGCGGTGCCAACCACGGTACCGACACCAACCCCAGAGCCAACGTCCACGCCGGTACCGCTTGAAATCTTTCTCGATGAAGGAGATGAGCTGATGTATCTCAGCGATTGGGATGGCGCTGAAGTAAAATACCAGGAAGGGCAGGCGCTCTATCCGGATGACCCACGGCCGCTTGGGCACTTGAGCTTTTTATACACCCATCGGCCGGAAACGCGGGAAAACGCGCTGGAAGTGGCCCAGAACGCCGTAGATCTGGATCCTGAAAATGCGGAAATGATGGCTTATCTTTCGATAGCCTATAACAATAACTCGCAGCCGGATAACGCCCTGCAGATGGCCGAAGACGCGTACGATATAGATCCGGAAAACGGCCTCGTCCTGATTGCTCTGGCTCAGGCGCAAATTGACACCAATCAATTTGATGAGGCCCTCGAAAACGCCCAGAAGGGGGTAGAAATATTTCCGGAATTTGCCGAAGCCCACATCACGCTCTCAGTTGCCCATCTGGTGCGGGATGAAGTAGAGGAAGCGGAAGAAGCGATCAAAGAAGGGTACGCCAATTTTAACAAGTTTGCCCCGATTTTGATCAGTCGAGCCGGGTTTTTTGGCATCAATGAGGAATACCAGGATGAGGCATTTTTATTGGGTGACGCCCTCAAAGTTGATCCCAACAACATTCCGGCCAAGCTGGCCATCGCCTCCAATTTCCGCAACGATGAAGAGTATGATCAGGCGCTGGAAACATGTGATGAGGTAGTCGATTTACAACCGGAGTTACCGGATGGATATGAATGCCGAGGGTATACCTATCTCGAAAATGAATTTTATGATGAGGCGTTTGAAAGCTTTGATCTAGCCATCGAAAGAGATGTAGAAACCACCAACGGGTATTACGGCCGCGGCCGCACCTATTTGTCTCAAGGTGAATGTCAATCTGCCCGCGAAGAGTTTGTTAAAGTCCTTGACTTATATCCTTACTCGGTGAATGCTCAAAAGCTGATCGGTTATACTTTTCTATGCGAAGACGACTACACCGGTGCTATTGAGTCATTTCAGCAGGCGCAGGAGATGAACGCCTACGACGAGGAACCGTTGTTTGGCCTGGCGATCGCCTACCGCGGTGAAGAACGGTATGAAGAAGCGGTTGAGCTGCTGCAGCAGGTCGTTGAACAGGATCCGGAAAGCGGTTTCTACTTTATGGAATTGGGCATCACGCTCAGTGAGGCCGGCGACAATGAAGGAGCTGAAGAAGCGGCCCTAACAGCCGTTGATCTTGATCCGGAAGAAGCCCAGCCGCTGATCGTTTTGGCCGAGATTTATCTCGATCAGGATCGCTACTTTGATGCTGAAAACAACTTTGAAGCAGCTCTTGAGCTGGAGCCGGAAAATATCGGGGCCCTGATCGGTCTGGGCCTGGCCTATGGCCTGCAGGACCGGTGTGGTGAGGCGCTTGGGGTATTAAATCAGGCCCGCGATCTCGATCCAGATAACTTTGCGGCCGGGGAAATATACCAACAGTGCCTGACCGTTTACCGGTACGACAATCCACCCGGTGTGCAGGGTGATCCGGTTGACGAAGGGGGGGCACTGGGGATCGTGAAGAGCGTCGTGGCCTCCAGGCTCGGGCTGGAGCAGTGGCAGGTTGTGGCTGAATTTGGTACGGCCAACGACGGGAACCGTCTGCTGTCCATCGCCTATTTATCGCAATATGATCCCGCCCAACAGCCAAATGAATTCGCCAATGAAATCAACTCCGCCATGTTAGCAGCAACCGATGCGTTTGTGCGCACCGATTCAGTTCCGGTCTATCTGGTCGTCGAGGCGGTTTCAGTTCAGGGAGAAAGTATCGTCAGCCTGGGAAGCCGATTTGTCCATCGTACCGATGCCGTGGACTGGTGGAATGGGTCCCTCAGCGATGGTGCATATATTGGCAAGATGCGCTCTTGATATCAGAGCCGGATTTCATCCCAATAAACGCTCCTCCCCGGGTCGTGCTCAAAGGCAGACGGTTAGGTTGACAAATGAGAAAATGCACTTTTCAGGCAGACAAATTCCCCCTCCCGGTCGGGAG
>JASJCR010000180.1 GCA_030065875.1 Ardenticatenaceae bacterium
GACGACAGCGGCAGCCTGCTGGCGGCCGAGATAAGTAAAATTCTTAATTTGCCACACAATGATCCCCAGGCGGCCGCTGCGGCTCGCAGCAAATACCGTATGCGCCAGATGCTGTCCCAGGCTGGCGTGCCGTCCCCTGATTATCAACGCTTTCAGTTGGGAGATGATCCGGTGCAGATTGCCGGTCAGATCGAATTTCCGGCCGTTATCAAGCCGGTTGACCTGTCGGGCAGCAGGGGGGTAATGCGCGTCAACGATCAGGCGGAATTTATAGCCGCTCACGCTCGCCTCAAAACGATGATGACCGCGCGCTATGGGGCCACAGATCAATCGTTAATTTTGGTTGAGCGGTATCTTCCCGGAATTGAAGTAGCTCTGGAAGGGATACTGGACAACGGTCGGCTGTTGACGCTGGCCCTGTTTGACAAACCGGATCCGCTCGACGGCCCCTTTTTTGAAGAAACGATATACGTCACCCCTTCCCGGCTGTCGGCTGAGGTTCAGGCAGCAATTAGCGCCTGTACGGCTCGGGCGGCCGCGGCCCTGGGCTTGAAAATCGGCCCGATTCATGCCGAACTGCGAATTAACGAGCAAGGCCCCTGGATTGTGGAGGTGGCTGGCCGGTCGATTGGCGGTCTGTGTTCGCAAACCCTTCGTTTTGGGATTAACAGCTCGCTGGAAGAGCTGATCCTGCGCCAGGCGTGCGGGCTGCCGTTTGAAAATCTGCAGCGTGAGGGAGTGGCCAGCGGGGTGATGATGATTCCCATTCCTGAAGCGGGGATTTTGCGCCGGGTAGATGGGTGTGAAGCGGCCGCGGCGGTTCCGCTGATCGAGGGAGTCGAAATTACGGCCAAACTTAACTACCCGCTGGTGCCACTACCGGAGGGAGAGAGCTATCTGGGATTTATCTTTGCTCGAGGTGAAAACCCGGCCGCGGTGGAGGTCGCCCTGCGCGAAGCCCATCAAAAATTATCGTTTATAATCACCCAGCACATCTCCCTAACACCCATCACCTAACACCTAACACCCATCACCTATTTCCTCGCCGGACCTCCCCCTTTTCCAGCCGGTGCTCCTCCGATTTCCATTCCCTGCCCCTCATTAAAGAAAAACGCCTTCATCTGCTCAAACAGGAAATCATTTGCGCGAGGGTCAGCCAGGTTGAGGCCATAATGGTTAATGAGCGTCGACTGGTAGGAAAGCCAGTCGGTAAACGCCAGCTGGGATACATTGTCAAAAATGCGTTCCCCCAGCGGACCAGGAAACGGTTGATGGGCCAAAGCGGGCAGCTCTTGCTGATAGCGGCTGCAGAAAACAACGGTGAGGGTCTTGGTTTCACGAGGCATGATCACAGTATAATCGGATTACCTTGCCGCGCAAAATGATAGGAGAATCGATTGTCTGACCAGTCGCCAAAATCAAACCGCGTCCTGTTTTTCGGCATGTTTGGCGCGCTCTCCCGCATCCCGCTCGAAAAACTCCTGGCCGCAAATTTTGACATCTGCGGTGTGATCATCCCTCAAACCACCTCACACCCTTCACCTTCCACCTTACACCATGCACCCGTCTCCCGCCTCTCCCCACCAGCGGCCGTTTCCCAACTGCCCCTGGCCGGCCGCTTTGCCAACAACACCATCGTTCAGCTGGCGTGGGAACGAGAAATCCCCGTTTTAGAGGTAAGCTGTCTTTCCGCACCAGAGAGTTTTGAGGCAATAAAAGCGCTGCGGCCGGATGTCGGATTTATTTCCTGTTTTCCCCACAAATTGCCGCCCGAACTGCTCTCCCTGCCGCTTCACGGATTTCTCAATCTCCATCCTTCACTGCTCCCGGCTTATCGCGGCCCCGAGCCGCTGTTTTGGCAGCTGCAGCAGGGGGAATCCCGGGTTGGAGTGACGATTCACCGGGTTGATGAAGGATTGGATACCGGTGACATCGCCCTGCAAGTTGAGATGATTTTTGCGGATGGGTTGTCGTATGGAGACATTGAGCAGCAGGCGGCCGAAACGGGTGCCCAGTTGGCGCTGGAGGCGTTGACCGCCCTCAGCCGGAGTAAGCTGCCGCGCCGGCCGCAGGGGGCACCGGCCAGCTATTTTTCATTTCCGACGGCGGCTGATTTCGCCCTTGATTTAAACGGGCCGGCCCGACGCGCGTTTAACTTCATGCGCGGCACGGCCGTCTGGCAGCGGCCGTACCCGGTCACGGTAATGGGGCGAACCACCTACTTAAAAACCGCGGTCGATTTTCAGGGTGACGGGCGGCAAAGTCAGCCGATTATCACCTCCGGCCAATACGCGACGGTTCAGTTTAATCCGGGGATTTTGCGGGCCACCCTTTAAGTAGTTAGCAAAAAACTTTACAAAAAATATCCGCAGATTACGCAGATGGCCGCAGATTTTTCCCTGTAATCTGCGAAAATCTGCGAACCTCTGGTTCACCCCTACGGGGTCTGTGGACAATTAAATTAGTGATCCATTTAAAGGTGTCCACAAAATCAAAAAACAGCGTTTATTAAGTGAAGCGAAGAACGAATTCAACACAAAAACACAGAAAACACAAAAATAAGATTTATCGGCCGCGAACACCCTGTCATTCCGAGCGCAGCGAGGAATCTCGTCAAGTTGCTTTCGGTCTCAGATGACCGAAAATGGCTCCACTCCTCTTTCAGCAAAGGCGTATTTCACTTGGAATTGACGGGATCCTTCGCGAAGCCTGTCCTGAGCGAAGTCGAAGGGCTCAGGATGACGAGTAGACCTTGGACGATGAAACTGTTTTTTGATCTTATTACCTATTTAATTTTAACCCAAGTTGCTACCCCACCTTCCCGATGAATTTATTCATCGGCCAAAGGGACCCGATAAATCGCGTTAATTAACTATCCGGTTTCGGTTTCAATTGCGACCGAATAAATCCGGTCGCGTCAAAAGGTCGGAACTTGAGTTAATTTTAAGGCTCCATCATTCTGCTGCGCAATAAGGATGCAGCTTAGGTTAACTTTAGAATTCGTTGGCGAGGTTTGGATTAAGTAAAAAGGGAGAAAACACATGATTGATGATGAAAAATCGCTGGACGAACTGCGACAGCGCATGCAGGAGTCGCTGATTCAGGCCAAGCGCGATCAGCTGCGCCAGGAATTTGGCATGGTGGACGGCTTCCGAGATCCGGCTCTGCCTCCGGAAATTGAGGTGGAATGGCTGGAATATATTTATCGCTTTGAAAAACACTTTGAGGACGCCCGGATTGTGCCGGTGCGGGAGCGTTTGGGCTGGCCAAAACTTGATCCACTCGAAGAAATTTCAGCGGACAAGCTGCCCTCGGCAGTGGATGAGCTTCTGCAGCTGCTGATGGATTTTAACATTTCCGTCGACTTTTTTGGCGATTGGCCGCTGGCTGAGATGTATCGTTACCTCACTGAAGAATTGATGGAAGAGGAGATTGAAGAGATCCCGTTTGAAGACGTTTTTGCCTGTTTTACTCCCAGCACCCCCGAGTATGATATGGAAATGTGGATTGAATTTTTTGTGCGTGACGTTTTTAAGCATGATCTGTCCGGCGCCCTGAATGGCTTGAGCTGTCAGGTACTGCTTGACGCCCAGGGACGGCCGGTCGCCCCCTCAATTGTTAAAAATCAGCTTGCGGACGTATGGGAGTACATGCCGCCGATTCAAAACCCAACCATTGAGTTTTCACGTACAAAAGTGGTTGGTGAGCGGGGAGAAGCGGCGGCGCGCATCAGTTGGGAATTGGGGGATGAAACCCTCACCGTTAACTCAGATTTTCGCATGGGTATGTGTCCTCACGAAGGATGGGAGGTCGTTCAAACCACCCTGCTGGCCGATCTGCTGACGATGTTGAGGATAGACAATTCTACGCCCGACTGATACATTTACCCTCATGACCTCTCATGACCCGGCCGATTCTGAAAATCGCGGATTAAAGATCTTAAGCAGCATTGCCCAGGCGCTGAATACAGCCCTCAGTATCGATGAAGCACTAAAAATCACGCTGGCCAAATTGTCAAAGTGGTTTGAGCTGGAAACCGGCTGGGTGTGGCTCCTTGAATCAGGGAGTGAAGAGCCTTATTTGGCGGCTGCTCAAAACCTCCCCCCTGCCCTGGCTGACAACCCGGCCGAAATGGAGGGCACCTGCTACTGTTTGGATACCTTTAAAGCCCGAAATCTCGAAGGGGCCGCCAACGTCAATATGGTTACCTGCAGCCGCTTGAAGTGGCTGCGTCAGGGCACGGCCGGGCTGCGCTACCACGCCAGCATTCCTCTCTACGCAAACGAGCGCAAAATGGGGGTGCTCAACCTGGCCAGCCAGGATTGGCGGGAGCTGACGGCCGGTGAGCTTGAGCTGCTCTATACGATTGGCGATATGCTCGGGATCGCCCTGGAACGGGCCCAGCTGTTTTATCGCAGCACCCAACTAGGGGCGGTCGAGGAACGCAACCGGCTGGCGCGGGAAATTCACGACACCCTGGCTCAGGATTTAGCTGGGTTAACCCTGCAGCTTGAGTCCGCTGATGTGCTGCTTGAGGGAAAACGCAATCCTCAAAAAGTACGTCAAATCATTCAGCAGGCGCTTCAGATGAGCCGTCAAAGTCTCGAAGAAGTCCAGCGATCGGTTTTGGATTTGCGTGCAGCCCCGCTTGTGGGCCGGTCTTTGCCGGAGGCGCTGGCCGATTTGGTGCACGAGGGAGAGGCCCAGGCGGATTTAAAGATTCATTTAATGACCACTGGTTTGCAGCGGCCGCTATCCTCTCGCCTGGAAATTGCCCTGTATCGCATCGTTCAGGAAGGGGTACGCAATATCATTCAGCATGCCGGGGCTGTGCAGGCCACAGTTGAGTTGATCGTTACGCCAGAACGGATTCAGCTCCTTATCATCGATGACGGCCGAGGATTTGACACCAATCATCATCCCAACGATTGTTTTGGCCTTATCGGCATAAACGAACGAGTTAACCTTTTAGGTGGCACGCTGCGGCTTGAAAGTGCGCCAGGAGAAGGAACCCGGCTTGAGGTTAGGATTCCAATAGCAGATTAGCTCGGTGCTGCGCACCTTTTAGCACGGCGCTAAAGCGCCTTTCAGCCCTCAGGTCGGCCTGTGGCCTCTTAGCAAACAGCTGAAAGCTAAAAGCCGCAGAGCGGCGTGCTAATCGCTAAGAGGCGCGAAGCGCCGAGCTAAGGCCCGTGCTTGCTAAAGGATAAATCTATGACGCCCCCCCCCATTCACATTCTCCTCGCTGACGACCACCTTGTGGTGCGCGCCGGTTTGCTGGCCCTGTTGAGTACCCAGGCTGATTTTGAGGTTGTGGGAGAAGCGGCCAACGGCCGGGAAGCGGTTGAAAAGGTGCTGGATTTGCAGCCGGATGTGCTGCTGCTCGATCTTGAGATGCCGGAGATGGATGGCGTCGAGGTGATTCAGGCGTTAAAAGAGGAAGGGGTGGCCGCACGGGTGATTGTGTTTACCGTGTTTGACACCGACGAGCGCGTTTTGGCGGCCGTGCAGGCCGGAGCGCAAGGTTATTTGTTAAAAGGTGCCCCGCGTGATGAGCTTTTTCGCGCTGTCCGCGTTGTTTATGAGGGTGGATCGCTGCTTCAGCCGATTGTGGCTTCTAAATTGATGCGGCAGATGCAGGAGCAGGCCAATCCCGATCGATCCGACATGGTGGAGACGCTGTCCACTCGGGAGCAGGAAGTTTTGGGCAAGCTGGCCCTGGGTCTGCAAAACAAGGAGATCGCCGCCCAACTCCAGATCACCGAGAGAACGGTAAAATTTCACGTCAGCAGTATTTTGGCCAAGTTGGGAGCCGGCAACAGGACCGAAGCGGTGACGATAGCTGCCCAACGAGGAATAATTGACTTGTGAATAATCAATAATCATTAATCAATTGTCAATTGCTATAGGCTAATTGCTAATAGCTAAAGCTGGTTGAGCGTAGACGGTTCTCGAACGGTCTGCCATCGTAATTCGTAAATCCTAAATCGAACCTACCCTCGTATTTCGTAATTCGTATTTCGTAAATCCCTATCTCTTCTCTCTTCTTCCCTCCCTGTCCCAAAGTACAGGTTCCCGCTGACCCGTTGAGCGATGTGGGCCGGAGCTTCCTTTTTTAGAATTAATAGCAAATAAGCACGGGGCTGCGCCCCTCATAGCCATCAGCACGGCCCTTCGGGCCTGTCAGCTCTCAGCGCCGAGCTAAAAGGGCACTTTAGCGCCGCGCTAACACCCTAAAAAAGGATTTAACCATGACACAGAAAACCGCATGTATCACCGGAGCTTCACGCGGCTTAGGTTTAGCCCTGGCTCGTGAATTGGCCCGACAAAATTGGCAGTTAATTATCGATGCTCGAGGCGCAGAGGCCCTCGAAGCGGTTCGCGCTGAACTGGAAGCAATTACAACCGTGGTCGCCATACCTGGCGATGTGAGCGATGCCGCCCACCGTCGTGCTCTAGCGGCCGCGGCAGAAAAATTGGGAGGTTTAGATGCCGTCGTTAACAATGCCGGAATCCTGGGGCCCAGCCCCCAACCCGCGCTGCTCAATTACCCGCTCGACGTGCTGGCCGATGTTTTTCAAGTGAATACCATCGCTCCCCTGGCGATTTTACAGGCCCTTTCTCCCACGCTCAAGCGGGATGGAACCATCATCAATATCACCAGTGATGCCGCCGTTGAGCCATATGAAGGATGGGGAGGGTATGGATCGAGCAAGGCTGGTCTGGAGCAAATGACCCGAATTCTGGCAGCCGAAAACCCGCAGTGGCGAATCTACGCCGTTGATCCGGGAGATATGCAGACCCAGATGCATCAGGACGCGTTTCCTGGCGAAGATATCAGCGATCGCGGCCGGCCGGAAGACAGCGTGCCGGGTTTGGTTGCTTTGCTCGCGGGGGCAGCGCCCAGCGGCCGCTACGAAGCCCGTCACGTTCAGCAAACGGAGAAAATCTCATGATGGCCCCCAACTTTACCCTCACCCAATCACCTTATCTGACCAGCATGGCCTCTCTTGATTTTGAGCTGCCGGCCGACCTGGAAGCTGGTGAGCCGCCAGAGGCGCGCGGTCTGCGCCGTGATGACGTGCGCCTGATGGTCTCACATTACAACGATGATCGCGTTTTCCACGGCCGTTTTCACCAGCTTGATGAATTTTTACAGGCTGGTGATGTGTTGGTCATCAACGTTAGCGGCACGATGAATGCCGCCTTGAAGGCCACCCGGTCTGATGGCAGACTCTTCGAGCTTCATTTGTCAACGCAGCTGCCGAACCGGCTGTGGTCGGTTGAAGTGCGGGCGTTCAGCGTCAAAAGCACCGTGCCGTTTTTTGACCTTCAGGCAGGGGAAACCTTTGCCTTACCGGCCGGTGGCACAGTGACCCTTCACCAGCCGTACTGCGGTCTGGAAGCACTGGAGTGCGAACGGTCTCGACTGTGGACCGCCTCACTGAATTTACCACACGCTCTCGGCACTTATTTAAACCGCTACGGTTATCCGATCCGTTATAGTTATGTCAACAAAGAATGGCCTATCGATTATTACCAAACGGTGTACGCTAATTCGGTTGGCAGTGCGGAAATGCCGTCGGCCGGCCGGGCGTTTACACCCGAATTAATGACCCGCCTGGTGGCCAAGGGGGTTCAAATCGCCCCTCTACTCCTCCACACCGGGGTGGCCAGCCTGGAAGCGCATGAACCGCCTTATGAGGAGTATTATCGGGTCTCTCAAGCCACGGCCGATCTCATCAATTTGGCGCGGACCCAAAAGCGGCGGGTGATCGCTGTCGGGACCACGGCCGTGCGCGCGCTGGAAACCGTCACCGATGGGCAAGGGGTGGTGACGGCCGGGGAAGGGTGGACAAAATTACTTGTCACGCCGGATAAGGAACTGCGGGCGGTGGATGGCTTGTTGACCGGTCTGCACGAGCCGCGAGCTACCCACCTGGCGATGCTGGCCGCCCTCAGCGGGTATGATCACCTCAAGGTGACGTATGCTGAAGCGCTGTCTGAACGTTATTTGTGGCACGAATTTGGCGATTTGCACCTGATTTTGCCCTGAGATGTTTAG
>JASJCR010000071.1 GCA_030065875.1 Ardenticatenaceae bacterium
CCAATCGAACCAATCGAACCAATCGAACCAATCGAACCAATCGAACCAATCGAACCAATCGAACCAATCGAACCAATCGAACCAATCGAACCAATCGAACCAATCGAACCAATCGAACCAATCGAAAATCATCTATATGTGACATCTGACCCCTACATTTCCGCAGATTGACACTGCAACGGTTTTTCTAGATCTTTTAAACTTCTGAATAACTTTTTTGGATACCAATCAGGCTCCACATTGAACCTGTTTAACACTTCGGAGAAATGAGCCATGAAAAACCTAATAATTTTGGGAGCTGGCACCGCCGGAACGATGGTTGCCAACAAGCTCCGTCCCAAGCTTAATACAAGCGAGTGGAATATTCTCCTGGTTGATGAGGACGAAACTCATTACTATCAACCAGGTTTTTTGTTTATCCCTTTTGAGATATACCAGCCAAATGATGTCATTAAGCCCAAAAGGCGTTTCTTGCCGGATGGGGTGGAATTAATTATTGGAAAAATCGACCGGGTTGAGGCGGCCGAAAATCAGGTCAAACTGTTTGACGGCCGGCAGCTCAATTACGATTATCTGGTTATTGCTACCGGCACTCATCCCCGACCGGAGGAAACCCCCGGTCTTGAGGGGGAGGCGTGGGGCGATACCGTGCATGACTTTTACACCTTTGAAGGGGCGGTCGCTCTGGCCGACAAGCTCAAAAATTGGCCGGGCGGTCGAATGGTCGTGACCATCATGGAATTTCCCTTTAAATGCCCGGTGGCCCCCCTTGAATTTATCTTCCTGGCCGATTCGTATTTCACTCAAAAAGGGATGCGCGATCAGGTGGAATTGACCCTGGCTACCCCGCTGCCGGGGGCGTTTACCAAGCCGGTGGCTGAAAAACATCTCAGTCAGATGTTGGCCGACCGAGATATCAAGGTGGTTCCCGACTTTTATACCGAAATGGTCGACACAGACACCAACGTCGTGATGTCGTACGACGAAGAAGAAATTCCTTACGATCTTTTGGTGACGATCCCGGTCAACATGGGAGCAGATTTTGTCGACCGCTCCGGTCTCGGAGACGAGTTAAACCACGTCAAAGTTGATAAAGAAACGTTCCTTTCACCCCACTACAACAACATTTTTGCTTTGGGAGATGCGGCCGCCTTACCCACGAGCAAAGCGGGTTCCGTTGCCCATTTTGCGGTCGATATTTTCACTGAAAACTTTCTTGAACACATTGCCGGCCGCCCGATGACCCATCGATTTGACGGGCACGCCAACTGCTTCATTGAGTCGGGATACGGCAAAGGTATTTTGATCGATTTTAATTATGATGTTGAGCCACTGCCCGGTAAATTCCCACTCCCCGGGATCGGGCCTTTTGAACTATTAACTGAGACTCGTATGAACCATTGGGGCAAGATGGCTTTTCGCTGGATTTACTGGAATTTGCTGCTTAAAGGGCGGCCGATTCCGATGGTCCCGGCCGAAATGAAAATGGCCGGTAAAGAGTTAGAACTTATTTCCACATAGATGCCAAACTATGGGATTTTGAACCTATTAGGAGAAACCTCATGACAACAAAGGAAATTGCTGGAAAAACAATTCATTTTGACGACAGCGGCTTTATGGCCGATGCCAAGGAATGGAATAATGAAGTAGCGGTTGAACTGGCGGCCGAAATCGGGATTAACCCCTTAACCGAAATGCATTGGCAGGTGATTGAATTTTGTCGCCAGGATTTCTTGGCCAACGGGGATGCCCCCAATGTGCGTCGCATCACCAAGCAGGCCGGCATCCCCACCAAACAGCTGTACAAGCTGTTTCCAAAAGGTCCTGCCAAAAAAGCGGCTTATGTGTCCGGATTAAAGAAGCCAACCGGCTGTATTTAATAAATTTGCGGACAAACGTATTTATTCAATATTTTGCGAATCGATTTGATCGTGCGGGAAAATATAACCCGCTACTAGTTAACATAACAATCAAGCAACGAGGATTAAGCACATGTTTGAAGAAAAAGATCGCCATTTGTGCATTATCTGCTCCAAAGGAACCCTAGATATGGCCTATCCGGGCTTGGTCTTAGCCAATGCCGCTCTGATGGAAGGAATTGATGCCACGTTATTTTTTACTTTTTGGGGATTAGATATGATCACCAAAAGTAAAATGACCCATCTGAAAGTCTCCCCGATCGGTAATCCCAGCATGGGGATTCCCAATGCCGTAGGCGGTTTGCCCGGCATGACCAATATTGCTACAACCATGATGAAGCGGGAAATTCACAAGCTTGATTTCCCGGACATTGACGAATTTTTGGAGATGATTGTCGATGCTGGCGGAAAGCTTTACGCCTGCAAGATGTCGATGGACATGATGCACCTCGATGGTGAAGATTTGTTCGATGGCGTTAAGGCGGTTGTGGGAGCTACGGAGTTCATGGAAATGAGCGAGGATGCCCAAATTTTGTTTATCTGATCATATCTCCTTTGAAAACAGAGTGGTTCTGTTGAAGGCGGGTAAACAGCCCGCCTTTTTTTATTTTCTATTGAGGGTTGCGACGAAAGAAAGGTTGGGTAAGAATTGTCGAGACAGCACGGGGCTGACGCCCCTTTCAGCCATCAGCACAGCGCTACGCGCCTTTCAGCTAAAAGCGAAAATACTGACAGGTCCGAAGGGCCGTGCTAAGAGGGCCGCAGGCCCGCGCTAATCAGCTGAGAGGAGCGCAGCTCCGAGCTAAAGGGGCGTTAGCCCCGAGCTAAAAAGCTAAAATCACTGAGGTAAAATCATCTATGTCCCTGGCCTTAACCCCTGACCAACTACGCTACTCTTTTGACTGCTCGACGATTCAATGCACCACAACGGCCGATCTGGTCGCCCCAACAACCATTATCGGTCAACCACGGGGAGTAAAAGCGATCGAATTTGGCATCAATATGAAAAGCCCCGGTTACAATATTTATGTCCTGGGTGAACACGGCACCGGTCGCACAACGGCGATTCAGCGCTTTGTTGAAGATCGCGCCATCACCGAGGATGTACCGGACGACTGGATATACGTATTTAACTTTCGCACCCATCACCAACCGCTGGCAATCAAGCTTCCCACAGGGGTGGGGTACCGTTTACGCGATGCGATGGCTCAGCTTGTAGAGGTCATGCGCAGCGAAATTCCCAACGCCTTTGATACCGACACATTTCGCATAGAAGCCCAGCAGGTTCAGCGTGAATTTGAAACAAAACAAAATGCCCGCCTCAATGAGATGCGCAATAAAGCCCTCTCGCTGGGAGCCCTGGTGGGCAATACCCCGGAAGGGATGCGCATCGTGCCCGCCAAAGATGGGCAACCCCTCTCTCAAGAAGAGATCGCTGCTCGGACCCCGGAAGAAATTGAAGCGTGGCAGGAGGTTGTCTACGACATCCAGCTCGAACTGCAGGATATGGGGCACGACATCCGCCAAATGGAGCTTGAGGCTCAAAAGGTGATGGAAGATATTGTCAAGCGGATCACGACCGGCGTTGTCGAAGAGATTATGAGCAGCATTCGCCAGACGTTTGTTGATCATGATGTTTTGCAAAAATATTTCGATGAGGTACAGGCGGATGTGATTGACAACGTGAACTTTTTTCAGCAAGCCGCGGCCGAGGAGGAGAGCGGTCCGGGCGAAAATTGGTTCCGCCGCTATCAGATCAACGTGATCGTCGATAATCACCTCACAAAAGGGGCACCGGTCATTGTGGAATACGATCCCAGCGTACCGCGCCTGCTCGGCCGGGTGGAGCACGAGCCTGCATTTGGTGGAGGGGTTATTACCGACTTCACTCTGGTGCGTGGGGGGGCGCTCCATCAAGCAAACGGCGGATATCTGGTGCTGCGAGCGCAGGATTTATTTGCAGAGCCGGGTGCCTGGGATGCTCTTAAAAGAGCGTTGATTGGACAGGTTGTCCGGCCGGACGATCCTGCCATCCGTGGGGGAACGGCCGGGAGCTCCCTCGATCCCCAACCGCTGCCGCTCAACCTAAAGGTGATTTTAGTGGGTCCGGCCCGGCTGTATTACTATTTGTATGCGGCTGACGGTGATTTTTCAACGGTTTTTAAGGTCATGGCTGATTTTGATGCCCTGGTTGATCGGACTGACGAAAATGAAAATGCGTATGCGCGATTTATCGCCGCCTTTTGCCATGAAGAAGGCCTCCACCACCTGACGCCGGAGGCGGTTGGGCGGGTCATTGAATATGGGGCTCGGCTGGCCGGCACGCAAAATAAGCTCAGCGGCCGCTTTGGGCTCATTGCCGATTTGGTACGCGAAGCGGATTACTGCGCCCGTGAGGCCAAACGAGAAGTCGTCGATCTTGACGATGTGGTGGATGCGATCGACAACCGAATTTATTTGCAAAATCGAATTGAAACCCGCTTGCTGGAGCACCTGCTCGATGGAAAGCGGCTGGTAGCCACGGATGGGGAGGTGGTTGGCCAGATTAACGCGTTGACGGTCAGTCAGATTGGAGATCACGCCTTTGGCCAGCCCAGCCGCCTCACGGTACGCGCGTACGTGGGTAAAACCGGGGTGGTGCAAATTGATCGCGAAGTCGAGCTGGCCGGTCCGCTGCACAACAAAGGATTAATGACCCTCATCGGCTATTTGGGCGGTACCTATGCCGCCGATCAGCCGCTGTCTTTATCGGCCCAAATCACTTTTGAGCAAAATTACGGCGGCATTGATGGGGACAGTGCCTCCTCAACTGAACTGTATGGCCTGCTGTCTACCCTGGCCGATACACCGATCAAGCAGTCGCTGGCGGTCACTGGCTCGGTCAACCAAAATGGCGAGGTTCAGCCGATCGGCGGAGTGACCGAAAAAATCGAAGGGTGGTTTGCCGTGTGCAACAGTCGCGGACTGACCGGGGATCAGGGGGTTTTGATTCCACAAAGTAACGTTAGTGACTTAATGCTCCGCGACGAGGTGGTGGAGGCGGTTGCGGCCGGGAAGTTCAATATTTACGCGGTTGAATCGATCGATCAGGGCATCGAGATTTTAACCGGCCGGCCGGCCTCTGAAATTCATACCAAGGTAAAAAAGCGGCTCAACGAGCTGGCGCAGGCGATGCTGCAGTACGAGCACGGCCATTCATAAACGTGGGAAGGTGGGGATGTATCAAGGCAAAATTGGGGCGCTGGTGATCGGACAATCTCCTCGGCCGGACCTGGTGGACCCGCTGCGTGTGGCTTATCCCACGGCCGAGATCGTTGAAGCCGGGGCGCTCGATTTGCTGACAGAAGAAGTTCTACCGTCGGTCGCCGAAGCCGCCTATCCTCTGATCACCCGCATGCGCAGCGGCCGGATCGTGACCGTTGCCCAATCATTTCTCGAACCCCATTTGCAGCAGGCGCTGGATCGCCTCGAAGCGGCCGGGGTTGACGCGTCGATTTTGCTGTGTGCCGGCACGTTTGCCGATTTAAAAGGGCAAAAACCGCTGATCAAGCCGTTTGAATGCGCGCTGGAGCGGTTTGCCGCGCTTGGTTTGACTCGTTTAGGGTTGATCGCGCCGGTGCCGGAACAGGAAAAGCCAATTCAGGAGCGCTGGCGGGCGGCCGGATTTGAACCAACCGTGTGGACGGCAGATTTAACCAGGCAGAACGGCCGCTTTCAAGAAATACTCCTGGCCATGATTCATGCCAATCAGCTGGAAGCGATTGTGCTCGATTATGTTGGACATCCGGCCGAGGCGGTAGAAGCCCTGACACAAATTTCGCCTGTCCCTGTATGGGACCTGGGGCGTTTGGCGGTGGAAGAATTAGGCTCCTTTTTAGCGCGAGAAATCACATGAAGACCAAGATCATTCGTGGAGGAACCGTCGTTTTAGCGCAAACCGTCTCGCAGCAGGACGTGCTGATTCGAGGCGAGGCAATCGCCGCGGTAGGGCAGTTGGGCGAACTGGCGGCCGACGAAATCATCGATGCCGGCGGCCTGCTGGTGCTGCCCGGCGGGGTCGACACCCACGTCCATTTCAACGATGCCTTTATGGGCACCGTCAGCGTTCACGACTACCGCACCGGCACCATCGCGGCCGCGTTTGGGGGCACCACCAGCGTTATCGATTTTGCCAATCAGCCGTTCGGCGGCACCTTGCTGAGCACGGTCGACATGAAAAAAGAAGAGGCTCGCGGCAAAGCGCTGATCGACTGGAATTTTCATCCCTCTTTTACCGATACCAGCGACCGGACATTGGCCGAGATCAGGGCGTGTGTTGCCGCTGGAGCACCCTCCCTCAAAGCGTATATGACCTACCGTGATGAAGGGCTGCTCGTCGAGCCGCCTGATCTCAAGCGGGTGCTCGCTGCCGTCGCAGAAGCCGGGGCGATGCTGCTAGTTCACGCCGAAGATAACGACCTGGCTGAAGCGGGGATCGCCCGCGAACTGGCGGGCGGCCGGACCGCGCCGATCTATCACGCCCGCAGCAAGCCCCATCTGGTGGAAAACAAAGCCAACGAAACGGCCGTCCGTCTGGCCCGGGAAACCGGCGGCCGTCTCTTTATCGTGCACATGACCACGGCCGAGGGGCCGGAATTGATCGCTAAAGCCCGCGCGGCCGGGGCTGACGTGTGGGGGGAAACGTGCACCCACTATTTGATTTATACAGAGGCGATGCTTGAAAGAGAAGACGGCCTCAAATGGGTCTGCTCTCCCCCTCTGCGAACCCAAGCTGATGTGGACGCGCTGTGGCCATCTCTGGTCTCCGGGCTCCTGTCTCAAGTCACCTCAGACGATGCCGCTTACTGGATGGAGGCCAAGCGGTTCGGCAAGGATCGCTTTGATCTGATTCCCAATGGCATGCCCGGTATCGAGCCCCGCTTCCACCTGCTTTATTCGGAGGGGGTGGCCAAGGGACGTCTCTCGCTGCCGCGCTTTGTGGAGCTGGTGGCCACCAACCCGGCTCATATTTACGGCATGCGGCAAAAAGGGTCGCTCCTGCCGGGCAAGGATGCGGACATCGTGCTCTTTGATCCCACCGCGCGGTGGACGATGGGGCAGGCCACGAGCCATTCCCCCTGTGATTACCACGCTTTTGAGGGGCTGGAAATTACCGGCCGGGTGCAAAAGGTGTTTTCACGCGGCGATCTTATTGTTGATGGGGATGAGCTGGTAGCCGAGCCCGGCCGCGGCCGGTACGTGCACTGCGTGCTGCCGGAACGCCTGAGCATATGATGCTCTTTATCGGTTCATCAAATTCCCCCTCCCGATTCGGGAGGGGGTTAGGGAGTGGGTCTGTTGTTTTGGCGTCATCTCACCCCTCCCCGAACCGGTTCAGGGGCGGACATGTAGGCTGCGAACCACCTGTCATTCAGAACGAAGCGCAGCGAAGTGAAGAATCCCTTCAAGCTATCTTAGAGAAGGTTTGATTTGAAGAGATGAAAGCGCCTGGATGGCAAGCAACATCTTCATGTCAGTGGACGGGATCCTTCGCTCCGCTCAGGATGACAGGGGGTCTGCGAACGATGAATCGGGTTATTGAAGACCTGTCAGCCCCCGAACCGAAGAGGAACTTGCTGGATTTTTCCAAGCAACCCACTGCTAAAATATGCCTCAGGATCGACTTTATCTTTTTTTACGGGTTGTCAGCGGCTTTGCCTTTAGCCTGATTATCACGTATGAGCTGGTTTACCACACCGAAACGGTCGGGTTAAACCCGCTGCAGCTGGTCCTCGTGGGGGTGGTGCTGGAAACGATGACCCTTTTGGGTGAAGTGCCGACCGGCATCGTCGCCGACAGCGTCAGCCGCCGTCTTTCGGTATTGATTGGCCTGTTTTTAATCGGTCTGGGATTTTTAACCGAGGGAATTTGGACCACCTACGCGGCCGTTATCGCCGCTCAAATCCTGTGGGGAATCGGCTTTACCTTTTACAGTGGGGCGGCCGAGGCGTGGATCACCGATGAAATTGGTGAAGAGGCTGCGGCGCCGCTCTTTCTCAAGGCGGTTGAGTGGGGGCAGTGGGCCAATTTAAGCGGCATCGCCGCGGCTTCCCTGCTGGTGACGGCCGATATCCGTCTGCCGATTATCAGTGGAGCCATCCTGTATATCGTGCTGGCCGGGGGCCTCGTTTTTTTTATGCGTGAGGATGGATTTGCATCTGATGGACCAGGAGAAAATTCTCTGTTTAAGCAGGTGCGCCAGACGGCCGCCAAAGGGTTTGAGCTAACCAAATCCCGGCCGATGATCCGCACCATTTTGCTGGTTGGCATGGTAATCGGTCTTTCTATCGGCGGCTTTGATCGCCTTTATGTGGCCCATTTTTTGGAAAATTTTACCCTGCCGCCGCTCCCGTTTTTGGCCGGAGCGGCCTGGTTTGGCATTTTGCGAGCGATTGTGGCCGTGGGAACGATCATTGGGTCGCGATTTTTACGCCTTCGTTTTAAAATTTCCGATCAGCAAACGGTGATAAAGATTTTGGGCTGGGCGTACGGCGGCATGATCGTGCTGACTTTGATGTTTATCTTTTCCGGTCAGTTTGCCATGGCGGCGGCCGCTTTTTGTCTGAGTCAGACCCTGCGCTTTGTGACCCGGCCGCTGATCATCATCTGGATCAACGCCAACGCCCCTTCGGCGGTGCGGGCCACGGCGATTTCCCTTTACTGGCAGGCCAATGGACTGGGTCAAATTGTGGGCAATCCCTTTGTCGGTTGGCTGGGCACGGTTCGTTCGCTGCGGGCGGCGCTGACGGCCGGTGCGCTGGTTTATGTGGCTGCACCGCTGCTGCTGTGGCGAGCCCATCATCAATTCAAATCGCGATCGTCGTGAATGAGGCAAAGTAATGGTCCGCAGATTACGCAGATTACATAGAGACATCTGCGGTCATCTGCGTAATCTGCGGACGAAAGAATATATGAATAAATTAACCTCCGGGGCCACCCCGGCCGAAGTTGCGGCTGATCTACAGCCGCTGATCGATTTTCAGGATGATGGTCTACCCTCGGCCGATCTTGAACGGCTGCTCGAGCAGCAGCTTATTCCCCATCTCATGCGCTACAACAGCCCAACCTTTCAGTCGATGTTTAACGCTTTTCCGCTCCCCGAAGCGCAAATCGGGGCGGATCTGATGCACCGCACCAATCAGGGGGTAACCAACTGGCAGGTGTCACCCGGTGGAGCGATGCTGGAGGAGATAACCGGCCGGGCGCTGTGCCGTCTCTTTGGCCTGGCCGAGACGGCCGACGCCACTTTTATGTATTCCGGCACCTACGCCAACCAGCAGGCGCTGTACATGGCCCTGCACCGTTTTGCGGCGCGCAAAGGGGTTGATTTAGGAGAAGAAGGGGTGTTGGGGATGGGGGAGAAGGGGGTGGCGGTGCTGGTCTCAGCCGATGCCCATTTCTCGCTGCGTCACGCAGTGCGCATGCTGGGGTTGGGAGAACGGGCCCTGGTCAAGCTGCCGGTCGATGGCCACCGGCGCATCGATCCCTTGCAGGCGCGACAAATTGCCGCCGATCTGACTGCGGCCGGCCGGGAAATTGTGTGCATCGTGGGGACATCCGGTACTACTTCAACCGGCTCGATTGATCCGCTGGAACCGCTGGCCGAAATTGCGGCCGCGCACCAGGCGTGGTTTCACGTCGACGGGGCGTATGGGTATGCGTACAAGCTGGTGCCCGAATGGGCCGGCCGCTTTGCGGGAGATACCCGGGCGGATTCCATAACGTGGGACCCACACAAGCAGCTGGGGGTGCCGATTCCCAATTCGATTTTATTTGTCAAAAACGGCCTCGACTTTGGGCGCATGTCGCTGTACAGCGGCTACTTTAATCGCGCTGAAGATGTCGAACCCAACCCCGGCCTGAAATCACCGCCGACCACCCGCCCCTTTTCTGCGCTGCCTCTGGTGACCCTGCTGCGCGGCCGGGGGCTGGCACAAATCCGGGCCGATTTACGGGCGCCGCTTGAGGCGATCCGGCAGCTGTATGATGAGCTGCAGCAGCGGCCGGATTTTGAGCCGTGTCACGAACCGGATACCGGCATCCTCTGTTTTCGACAGGTTGGCCCGGCTGCGCGGCCGGTGCGCGAGGTGTATGAAGCGGTCATGCGTTCTGGAGAACGCTCAATCTCGACTACAAAATTGGATGGGGAAATGGTCCTCCGCCTTGCGCTGGTTCAGCCCAGGACAGGGATTGAGGATTTGTGGGAAACGATTGAGGAAGTTAGCTCGGGCCTGTGGCCCTCTTAGCCCGGTGCTTCGCACCTGTTAGCCATCAGCTCGGCGCTAACGCGCCTTTTAGCTAGTAGCTGAACGCTGAAAGCCGCGCAGCGGCGTGCTGAGAGGCCGTCAGGCCGCGCTAAAAGGGCCGCAGGCCCGAGCTATTTATCTTATTTGAACGTAGATGGGCTACCCTGTACATCATGCGCGGCGTCAAAAAAGAAAATCTGCCCCAAAAGGTTTGCGTGGTCTGCGGCCGGTCGTTCACCTGGCGTAAAAAGTGGGCCAGGGTGTGGGACGAGGTGAAGTATTGTTCGGAGCGCTGCCGGAGGAGCAGACATCGGACTTCAGACCACAGACAACAGAAGTGACGATGACACTCACCCATTCTGCAGTCTGACGTCTGATGTCTGAAGTCTCTAAACCTCAGCCAGCACCCCAACCGTCTCCCCCACTGTTTTCTCCCAGGAAAATTCTTTGACCCGAGCCAGCCCTTTTTCCCGCAATTCATTGGCCAGGTTATCCTGAATCAAGGTGGCGATGATTGCCCCCCCCATCTGCCGCTCGTCATCCGGATCAACGGTCATGGCCGCATTGCCCACCACCTCATTGATGCCGGGGGCGTCGGTTGTCACCACCGGAACGTTGCTGGCCATCGCCTCGAGGGGCGGCAGGCCAAACCCCTCATAGCGGGATGGAAACACGAAGCTCATCGCTTCACGGTAAATGATCGGTTTGTCGGCTTCGTCAACATACCCCAGCCAGCGCACGTTTTTTTCTATACCGAGTTTTTTGATATAGCCGTCGTAATCGGGGATGTGGTGGGCGGTTTGGGTTGGTTTCTTGCCGGCCAGCAGCAGGGGGTACTGGGAACCGACCCCCTGAGCGACATAGGTGTAGGCCAGCAGGAGGGTTGTTACATTTTTATGTAAATTAAATCCGCCGAGATAAAGGGTGTAGAAGTCGGGGAGATCGTATTTTTGCTTGACGGCCATATCGAGAAGGAAATCCCCTTCCGGCTTAAAATCGGGGGAGGGGGCGAGATAGACCCGGGTGACCAGATCCGGTGAGATATTGAGCCGTTCGATGATGTCCTTGCGGCTGGCGTCGGAGTCGGTCAGGACGTGGTTGGCGCCCTGCGCGGCCGCGGCCACCAGCCCGTTGTATAGGCGGGCTCCAGCCGAGCGGTAATAATCGCGAAAAATCATGGTGATTAAATCGTGAATGGTGACCACCACCGGCACGGGAGATCGCAAAGGGGAGCCAAAATAAGGCACCAAGGCGATGCCTGCTCCTACATCCCGGCAGGCCCGAGGAAAATGGATCTGTTCAAAGACCACTTTGCCGACGTACCCCGGCCGTAGCCCCACCTCGTGCACTTTGACGCTGGGGGGAACCGCTTCCGCGGCCGGCTCGCCCGCTGTGCGAGGGAATACAAGGGTGATATCCAAATCAGACACCAGCCGGTTGAGATGGTAAACCAGCTGGCGGGTGTATTGTCCGCTGCCGGTGTGGGGTTGGTTCCAGAAAAAGGCGTTTATGGCGAGATGCATGATAGGTGATGGGTGCTAGGTATTGGTTGTTGGTTTATTAGTGTATTGGTTTATTGGGTGTGGGGGGTGATTTGCTTTTTTTAAATAGATTTTTTGCGTTTGCTATATAAATTAAAATTCAAATTTACAACCATCACTTCCCAAGAATCAAGATATTAAACCAATAGACCAATACACCAATATACTAATACACCAATAACTAATAACCAATACACCAATAACGAAAAGCTAATAACTACCCATCAACAACTCCTCTTTTATGCTTTCCACCGCTTTTGACAAAAACCCCTCTTTGCGGTGAATGAGGGTGATGGGCACCGTGGTCTCCAGAGCGCTCAACGGCAGCCGTTTTAAGGTTTCCAGGTGTAATTCTTCTTGAATACCGCTGAGCGGCAGAAGCCCAAGACCAAACCCGGCTTCGATCAAGCGTTTCTGAGCGGTCAGGGAGTCGATCAAAATCGTGGCGGATTGATCTTCAAGACCAACCTTTTGCAGCTGTCGGCCGAGCACCTTGGTAAACGGCTCACCTGACGTATTTGATGGGTAGGTGACCCATGGGAATTCGATCAGGTCAGGCGCGGTAAGATTTTCTTTTTGACGTAAGGGGTGATCAGCCGCGCAGACAACAACCAGCTGCTCGCTTCCGGCCGGATGTGATTCGAGATGGGGGTCGGGTGACTCAAAGTAGCGCAGCCCAAGATCAACGTCACTGCCCAAAACGAGGTTGCTAACTTCCTGGCTGCGAGCGGTTCGAAGTTTGATGAGGATGGTTGGAAATTGGGTGCGAAACGTGCGCAATTTTTCGGTTAGCGACGTACTTGCCAGCGTGCCCACGAGCGCGATACTGACTTCCCCCCTGGCGCTATCTTTCAGGGCGTGGACGGCCGCTTTGCCGTCTTTTAGACCGGCCATTACCCGTCTAGCGTGGGGTAAAAGGGTTGCCCCGGCCGTGGTGAGCTTGACACCTCCTTTGATGCGGTCAAAAAGAGTAACGTCCAACTCTCGTTCGAGGAGCTGGATGCGCCTGGTGATTGCCGGTTGAGAAAGATTCAGTAGAGTAGCCGCATTAGAGAAACTGCCGCTGTTGGCGATTGCTAAAAAGGCCTCGATGGAATTTAGCTCCATAATATAAAAAATCCTGATAAATATAATGCAAACTATGCATTTTACTTATTATGGCTTGCGGAGTAAGATTTGTCTACTGAAATTTTATATACCGGAGGAATCAGATGCATGCGGTCATATTTGAGGTCACCCCTCATCCGGAGCACGTTGATCAATACCTTGACATCGCAGCCAGCCTTTTGCCGGAGCTGGAGCAAATTGAGGGCTTCATTTCGGTTGAGCGATTTACCAGCCTCTCGACGGAGGGCAAAGTTTTATCTCTTTCTTTTTGGGAAAATGAAGAGGCGGTTATGCGATGGCGAAAACATGCTGACCATCAAAAAGCGCAAAATCTCGGCCGATATTCACTCTTTCACGGGTACAGGCTGCGTGTTGCGGCCGTTAAGCGAGATTACGGTCCGCATAACAGACAAGAGGCTCCGCAGCCTTAGAAGAGACCTAAATCGTTTTCAAGAAAACAGGTTGAAGAATTTGTCCTGAGCTACAACCTGTTTTTTATAGTTCACGAGGTGATTAATATGGTTGATTTAACGATTCGATTGGAAAACCGGCCGGGGGCGCTGGCCGAAATGGGTGAAGCCCTGGGGGCGGCCGGTATCAGCGTGGAAGGTGGCGGTGGCTTCGTCGTGGGGCGGGATGGCTTGATGCATTTCCTATTCGAGGATGGGGAAGCGGCTGCGGCTGTTCTGCGTCAGGCTGGCATTGATGTGGTGGCCATCAATGCAGTACTGGTTCAGCGGCTCAAGCAGGAAGTGCCGGGGCAACTGGGGCGAATTGCCCGCCAGATGGCGGATGCTGGCGTGAATATTGAGGTTATTTACAGCGATCATGATCATCAGCTCATCCTGGTTGTTGACGATATGGAAAAAGGGCAAGCGGTTTCCCGTGCGTGGCAGTAAGCAGCGGTCGTTTTATTATCTCTTACACCAATAAACCAATATACTAGGCTGGGTTGACAACTGGGAATTTTCCTCCCCCCCGCATTGTTGGAGGTTTACAAATAATTACGGATACAAACCATCTTCCAAAACAAACCCGTCATCCTGGCCCCCGTCTTCACGGGGGTAAACTACGGCGGGGATCCACCGGTGGCAAGCCAATGGATTCCCGCGAAAGCGGGAATGACAGCGCTGTATCGGTGTTATTTTGTTAAAACTCAACAATGCGGGGCTAAAGGTTTTGATTGGACTACAATTCAATTTATTAGCCGTCGATTTTAATCGGCGGATGTAGAAAATATCACTATTGTCAACAGAACCTAATACCCATCACCCGATACCTAACACCCATTACCCATCACCCATCACCTCAAACCCATATGAACCGCATCGACCGTCTTTTTGCCATCCTTCTCAAGCTGCAGAGCCAGGGTCGTGTCCAGGCGGCCGAGCTGGCTGAGGCGTTTGCCATCAGCCGCCGCACCGTCTACAGGGACATCGCCGCCCTCAACGAAATGGGGGTGCCCATCGTGTCGCTGCCGGGAGAGGGATACGAGCTGATGCCGGGTTACTATTTGCCTCCGCTCGTTTTTTCAGAAGACGAGGCGGCCGCCCTGGTGTTGGGGGCCCATCTGCTGCAGGAGCACACCACCGGCCGGCTGCCGTCAGCCGTATTGGCCGCGCTTGAAAAGCTGATGATCGCCCTACCAGACCGCTCGGTCAAACGAGTTAATGCCCTGCGCCAGGTGACCACCTTTGGCGGGCCTGACGTTCGCTTTGATTTAGATGATCGCCTGCTTAACGATATCAACCAGGCGATTCAGGAAAAGCGGCTCGTTGAAGTCGTTTATCACAGCTGCAGCAAAAACGAGCAAACGGTGCGGCAAATCGAAGCGGAATCGCTGCACTATGACCTCGGGCAGTGGTATGTCAATGCATTCTGCCGCCTGCGAGGCGGTTGGCGCGCCTTTCGCTTTAACCGGATTGAGGCGTGGGAGCTGCTTGATAAAACGTTCACTCCTCGGCCTCGTCTTCAGGAAGAGCCCCAGCCACCTATTGAAATACAGCTGCTGTTTGCCCCTGAAACCGCACGCTGGGTGCGCGAGCGGCAGCATTACGCCTTTGTCGAGGAGCAACCGGCCGAGGGCGGGGTTGAAATGCACTACGCCGTCAAGCGCTTTGATGAAATTTTGCCCTGGGTTCTGAGCTGGGGAAGCCAGGTGAAGGTGGTGGAGCCGGCGGGGTTTAGGGATGCGATCAAGATGGAGATAAGAAAATTGCAGGTGGGATACGAGATGTGAGATGCCAGATACGAGATACGAAATACGAGATACGAGATACGAGATACGGGTGAGTATCGTCTCTCAAATATCGTAATTCGTTTTTTGGTTGTTGCCATAGGGTTGTCACCGCCCCCCAGTATGCTGGTACAAAAAGGAGATAATTTCATGTCAAACACGATTGAAATTGTGCTGTTTGAACTGGTTGATGGGGTTGCGGAGGACGATTTTCTAGCCGCAGTGGACGCGATGCAGGATGACCTGAATCAAATGTCGGGGTATATAGATCGGGAGTTGAGCCGGGATAAAAACGGCCGGTGGGTTGATGTGCTCCACTGGGCGTCACTGGATGAAGCAATGGCCGCGGCCGAGGCGCTAATGAGCTGGCCATCGGGGCAAAAATTCGGCTCGATGATCGATCCGGAATCGATCCAGATGCTGCATACCCAACCGCGTTATCAGCATTTATAATTAATTTTTTTAAGTCGTTTACAAAAAGAATTGTTAAAAGAAGCCACGGATTAACACGGATTTCCACAGATTTCTCTCTAGCTCCTGCGGAGCTCTGCGAAAATCTGTGTTAATCCGTGGCTGTTTTTTAATAAAATTTATTGTGATTCGCTTAACCACGGAAACACAAAAAGCACGAAAATAACTTCATTCTGTGTTTTTGTGGTGAATACATCATATACAGGAGGACAAATGGATGAAAAAGTGCGGTGCGCCTGGTGTGGCACAACCGATCAACTGTATATCGATTACCACGACCAGGAGTGGGGGGTGCCGATTTACGATGATCGTTTGCTGTTTGCCAAGCTCATTCTCGATGGGGCGCAGGCCGGCTTGAGCTGGATTACGATTTTGCGCAAGCGCGAAAATTACTGGGCGGCGTTTGATCAATTTGACCCACAAAAGATCGCCCGCTACGATGATGAAAAAATCGAGGAACTGCTGCAAAATCCCGGCATCGTGCGTAATAAGCTCAAGGTGCGGTCGGCCGTAAAAAACGCCCGCGGCTTTTTGAAAATTCAGGATGAGGCTGGGTCATTCAGCGATTTTTTATGGGGATTTGTGGGCGGTTCACCGATCCAAAACGGCTGGCAGACGATGACGGAGGTGCCAGCGGAAACGGCTGAATCCCGGGCGATGAGCAAGGCCCTAAAAAAATACGGTTTTTCGTTTGTGGGTCCAACGATCTGCTATGCGTTTATGCAGGCGGTGGGGATGGTCAACGATCATACAATCGAATGTTTTCGCCAAAATGAAATTAGGAATATGATCTTAAGAGGGTAAATCGTACCTAAATTCTTAGGTTGCCAAATTAATTACTTCTATCTGCCTGGGGAGAAATCATGAGAAAGTTTGTTACTTTTTCGTTAGCTGGTGTTCTTTTAATCATGATTTGCTTTGGAATTTGGTTCTTCATGTTGCAAAGTAACGAAATTCCCAGATCAGCATTCGAACAAATTATTGACCCTGGTGGAATGCTAGACTTCAAATCCCTGGAAGGGACCAAACACAACTGGAAGACCTATCCTGTTTTTGTTCGATTTGAAGCTGATGGTATGTCAGAGTTCTTAGCTCATGAAGCGTATGAACCTATAGCCTGTGTGACTATTGAAAACGGATTTGAATTACCAGAAGATTTTGAATTTGATTTTTCAAATGATTGGATTCCAATTATCAATGACCGATCAAGCTGTTATATCGAGTGGTATGCAAGTAAGGATTGGAATTATGCGCATCACGGTTTACTCATAACCCCTGAAGAGCCGATCTACTTTTATGGAAGGTAGAGTGAAGAGAAATTCGTAATTCACTTATTCTCGTATGGAAATGATGTCTACTCCAACACTGAGATTGAGCCAGACTTGATCGGCCGTTAGGATCGGCAGCTTGCGATTAATGGCCAAAGCAAGGCAGGCCCGGTCACCCAGAGAAAAGCCAAGCGGTTTTGTGATGGGAAGGAGTTCAGCGGCAATCATGGCCTCCTGGATTGAAAACGGGATAATCCGCACGGCCGAGGCCATGATTTTGGGGGCGACCACTTTGGTTGCATGACCATCACGCGTAAAACGACCCAACACTTCGCTAAAATTGACGGTCGATAAACAGCTTTCTGAAATATGGGAAGAGACCTTTTTGTAACCACTCTCCCGAAAGAGAAATGCCAGGAAGGCGGATGCATCCAATACAATCATTCGCGGGCGGCCTCTGCCCGCCGCTCCTCAATCAAGGTTTCAACAACATTTGCCGGTTTCTGGCCCTGATATAGGGTTTCAACCCACTTTTGCAGTTCCGACGGTGAAATTTGCGAGGGTGTTTCACCCATAACCACTTCACGCAGTATCGCTCTCGCTTCAGCTTCCATGCTGCGGCCGGCTTTGGCAGCGCGAATTCGAAGCTGGGCATGAACTTCATCAGGCAAATTACGGATATTGAGAATCGCCATACTTAGATCCCCTTCAAAATAATCATATGTGCATTCATTGTATTCATTGTAGGCAACAGAGTCAATTTTTTTAAGTCCTAAGTCCTGAGTTGAAAGTCCCAAGTAATGATCGGGACCGTTAATTAGGTACCCAGATTTCAGCAAACGTTCAAGCTAACGCTCGAAATAAAATTACTCAGCCCTTTTAGCTCAGAACTTAGGACTTCTTTCTTCGGTCTTCCCGCACTTGAGTGCCTGCATCCTAACCACAGATAATCTAGAATGGAAAGATGAATAATAAAGTAATTTTTGCGGCAATTATCGTGGGTGGTGTGGCGACTTTGGGTTTGTGCTTGGTGCTGGTATTTTTCCTGTTTGGCGGTATCGCCTTTACAACCGCCTCCAGGTCAGTGGTCCAATCGGGCAACACGGCCGAGGAGATGCTCACGGCGGTCATTTCCCCACCAGCCTCACTCCAGATCACCAATTTGCAAGGTGGTGGCGACACCTGGCAAGGATACGCGATTTATCTGCGTTTTGAGGCGGCCGATTTTGATGATTTTTTGCTGGAAGAAGAGTATGAACCGGCCGACTGTGAGGCGATTTTAGACGGCCTGACCCGCATGAGCGATTTTCAGGATCAATTTTCACCCCCCTGGATGCCTAGTGAGATTGATAAGCCGGCCTGCTTCCTAAAATCGGCTGTGGCCAACAGCTGGACCCATTTTGGCACCCACTATGTCCTCATTGATTTGCAGGGTGATACGGTTTATTTTGCGGGGATTGGTAGTTAGGTGTTGGGTGATGGGTGTTAGGATTTAGGACTTACGACTCAGGTCTTTAAACTCCAATTTTGAGGCTGACCGGGCAGTGGTCTGAACCCATGACCTCGGGATGAATGGCCGCATCGATCAGCATCGATTTGGCCTCTGGTGAGGCAAAAAAGTAATCGAGCCGCCAGCCGACGTTGCGCTCGCGGGCGGTGCCGATCTGGGTCCACCAGCTGTATGCGCCTTCCTGATCGGGATAAAAATGGCGGTAGGTGTCGATGTATCCCATCTCCACAATTTGATCGAGCCACACTCGTTCCTCCGGCATAAAGCCGGTTTTTTTGACATTTTGTTTTGGCCGGGCCAGATCAATCGGATGATGGGAGGTGTTGACGTCGCCACAAAAGAAGACCTTCCGCCCCTCCCGGCGCAGCTGCTCACAATAGGCCAGAAAGGCCGCTTTGTAAGCCATTTTGTAGGGGATGCGGCTGTGATCCCGGCCGCCGTTGGGAAAATAGGCGGTGATCAAGACAAAATCCCCATAATCAGCCACAATCGTCCGCCCTTCACGGTCGTATTCGGGAATGCCGAGGCCGATCTGCACCTTTAACGGCTCTTTCTTGGTGATGAGTGCCACCCCGCTGTACCCTTTTTTCTCGGCCGTGGCCCAATACGTCCGGTATCCTTTTGGCTCCAAAATGTCCGCCGTCAACTGCTCCGGCCACGCTTTCGTTTCCTGCAGACCGATCACATCCGGCTGCTCAGCATAAAGCCAGTCGAGAAACCCCTTGCGCACCGCCGCACGAACGCCGTTGACGTTCCAGCTATATAGATTCATACGTAGTCCTTAGTCCTGAGTTAAAAGTGCTAAGTTAGGTGATCGAAATTGGGACTTGACATGGTGAAAAATGGGCTTATGCTGCGGCATCACCCATCACCCATCACCCATCACCCATCACCCATCACCCATCACCCATCACCCATCACTTAGCACTTAGGACTCAGCACTTAGAACTTGTATGAGCGTGGCCACCAACCCGGTCCAGCCGGTTTGATGGGATGCGCCAAGACCGGCACCGTTGTCGCCGTGGAAATATTCAAAAAACCAGATGTAATCTCGCCAGTGAGGGTCATCCTGTAGTTTGCGCACTCCGCCGTAAACCGGCCGTTCACCCTGGTCATTTTGCTGGAAAAGCTGCACCAGCCTTTTGCTCAAAATGGTGGCCACTTCGTGCAGGGTCACTTCTTTTCCTGATCCGGTGGGAAACTCAATGGTAAAATCCTCACCGTAATATTGATGATATTTTTTTAGCGCTTCGATCAACAGGTAATTAATGGGAAACCAGACCGGACCGCGCCAGTTGGAGTTGCCGCCAAAAAGTCCGGTTCGAGATTCGGCCGGTTGATAGTCGATGCTAAATTGCTCCCCGTTTACAACAACAGCATAGGAAGTCTGGTGGATTTTAGAAAGAGAGCGAATACCGTAAGGCGATAAAAATTCCGCTTCGTCGAGCATATAGCGCAGCACCTGTCGCAGCCTGTCCGGGGTGATGATTGACAGAATATGGCACTCATCAACTCCCAACCTGTCAGGGCTGGCGATATGTTGCTGAACAGTTGGCCGGTGCTCCATAAACCAGTGCATTCTTCGCTGAAAGTCCGGCATTCGTTCCAGCAGGTCGTGGGGCAATATCTCCACGGCCAGCAGCGGCATCAGCCCTACCAGCGAGCGCACCTTGAGGGGGATATAGCGGCCGTCAGGGGGGTGGAGGACGTCGTAGAAAAAGCCGTCTTCTTCATCCCAGAGACCGCGGCCGTCGAACGCCATACCGATGGCGTCGGCGATGGCCAGAAAATGTTCAAAAAATTTGGTGGCCAGATCCTGATAGACCGGATTTTCCTCGGCCAATTCCAGGGCGATACGGAGCATCCCCAGGCTGTAAAAAGCCATCCAGGCGGTGCCGTCCGCCTGATCGATATGACCGCCGGTTGGCAGAATGTCGCTGCGATCAAAAAGGCTGATGTTATCGAGCCCCAAAAAGCCACCCTGAAAGACGTTGTTGCCGTCCGCATCCTTGCGGTTGACCCACCAGGTGAAGTTGAGCAGGAGCTTGTGAAAGACCGCTTCCAGAAAATCGCGATCGGCCGTGCCGCTTTGCTCCGCGTCAATTTGATAAACGCGCCACGCGCCCCAGGCGTGAACCGGTGGATTAACGTCACCAAACGCCCATTCATAGGCCGGCAGCTGCCCGTTGGGATGCATGTACCACTCGCGAGTCATCAAAATAATTTGTCGTTTGGCAAAATCCGGATCGACCATGGCCAGCGGCAGACAGTGAAAAGCGGAATCCCAGACGGCGTACCATGGATATTCCCATTTATCCGGCATCGAGATCAGGTCGAAGTTATTGAGGTGTTCCCAATCGCTGTTGCGGCCGTTTTTTCGCTGTTGCGGCGGCTTCGGCATGCCCGGATCGCCCTCAAGCCACTGAGGGATATCGACGTAGTAAAGCTGTTTACTCCACAACATGCCGGCCAGCGCCTGCCTCTGGATGTGGCGGTCGTCAGTGGAGAGATCTTTTGGCTGAACCGCAGCGTAAAATTCGTTGGCCTCATCAAGTCGCCGGGCAAAAATGCGGTCAAACTGCTGAAAAGGGGCTTTCAACGCTTCACGAGTCAGACGCAGCCGAACGACGACTTCATCACCGGGTTCGATGCTCCCCCGGAAGTGTGCTGCGGTTTTGGTGCCCTCGAGGTTGGGGTTAACGGCCGCCTCTTCTCCTTCGATTACATAGCGGTGGAAAGCATCTTTGACGTAGGGAGAAGGAGATGATGTATCGAACAGCCGTTCATAGTTTGTTTCGTTTTCGGTGAAGAGCCACTCATCTACGCTGTTGGCGTAGAGAAAGTAATCGCCGGCGGCCGGGTGGGTTACTTTGACGCTGGCAGAATCGTTTTGCCTGAGGTGCGGTTTTTGGGAAATGTCTCCCATAGGACCTTTTGGATACCCCCAGCTCCAAGTATTGCGAAACCACAGCTGAGGCAGCAGTGTGAGTTCAGCCGCTTCTGGACCGCGATTGACGGCCGTGATTTTGACCAGAATATCGTCTTCGTTGACCTTGGCGTATTCAACAAACACGTCAAAATAGCGGTCCTGATCAAAGACACCGGTGTCGAGAATCTCGTACTCAAACTCATCCAGCCCTCGCCGATCATTTTCCTCGATCAGATCCTGATAGGGAAATGCCGCCTGGGGATATTTGTACAGCATTTTCATGTAGCTGTGGGTGGGCGTGCTGTCCAGATAAAAGTAGGCTTCTTTGACGTCTTCCCCGTGGTTCCCCTGATTCCCGGTTAGTCCGAAAAGCCGTTCTTTGAGGATGGGATCCCGGCCGTTCCACAGGGCTAGCGAGAAGCAGATGTACTGGCTGCGGTCTGAGATTCCAGCCAGACCATCTTCGTTCCAGCGGTAAGCCCGGCTGCGCGCATGATCGTGTGGAAAAAATTCCCAGGCGGTGCCGTCAGAGCTGTAATCCTCGCGCACCGTGCCCCAGGCCCGCTCACTCAAATACGGCCCCCAGTTTTTCCAGTTGCTTTTTTGGTTTCGATAATTTTTGAGTCGTTTATGTTCTGCTGTTGACATAGAAATAATAGCTAATTACTAGTTGCTAATTGCCAATAGCTAGATAGTGTATTCGTTATTGGCTATTAAAATTTTGGTGTAATAGTTTATTCGTAAATCGTATCTCGTCTTTCGTAAATCGTAAATCGTATCTCGTCATTCTTTTAGCATTTTCCACACGCGCAGCACTTCCGCCACCGTCCACGCCTGGGCGAATGCCCCGCGAGGAGAAAACGGCACTTTGCCGTCAAATATTTCGCTCATGGTTCCTAAGCAGCCGTCCCACAGATGATTCAAAAGCGGGTCGAGAAAGGAGCGTGCCATACGGGCATCTTGATAAACGCGGTAGTGGGCGGTGACGAAGGGGCCGATCAGCCAACCCCAGGTTGTCCCTTGATGATACGCACCATCCCGTTTGATGACGGAGCCGCCATACCGGCCGGTGTACCCTTTTTCAAATGGTGCCAGCGAGCGCAGGCCGTGCGGCGTAAGCAAATGGGTGGCGCAGCTGTCAACGATCTTCTTTTGTTGAGACGCGTCAAAGGGTGAATATCTTAGGGAAACCGCCAGCAGCTGGTTTGGCCGCAGCAAGGTTTCATGTCCGTGGGGGCCATCAATGACATCGAAACAGTAGCCAACCGCTTCATGCCAAAAACGCTGAAATGCCGGCTGCATGGCCGCTATCATCTGCTGGTAGGGAAGCGGATCTTTTCCGATTTTTCCCGCCAAATCGGCCATAATGTGGAGGGCATTAAACCACAGGGCGTTTATTTCAATCGGCTTGCCGATTCGCGGAGTGACAACCCAATCACCTACCTTGGCATCCATCCACGTTAGCTGTACGCCTTCTTCTCCGGCATAGAGCAGGCCATCCGCGGGATCCTGATGGATTTGATAGCGGGTGCCTTTTTGATGGGCCTCAATAATCGCTTCCAAAGTGGGAAACAGGGTTTCGATGAGCGATAAATCCTGCGTGCTGTCCAAGTACGCCTGAATCGCTTCAAAATACCAGAGTGTGGCGTCGGCCGTGTTGTATTCCGGCCGTTCTCCCTGATCGGGGAAGCGGTTGGGCAGCATGCCGCGATCAACGTAATGGTGAAACGTTTCCAATATTTTGCGGGCGATTTCCGGCCGACCGGTGGCCAGGGTCAAACCGGGCAGGGCGATCATCGTATCGCGCCCCCAGTCACCAAACCACGGATAACCGGCAATAATCGAGCGGCCGTCCTTATCGTGGTTGGTGGCGCGCTCCACGATAAACTGATCGGCCGCTAAAACCAGCTGCCGCAGCGGGGCGTTTTCGGATGCTGATGTGTCGTGACTGCTTAGTTCGGAGATGCCGTAAGCCCACAAGCGGGCTTCATGGGCTTGTTGGGCCAGCCACAGCGCGTCGCCATCCGGCTGCTGCTCTGAATGGGTGGTACAGACCAGCGTCAGAGTTTGGCCAGGATTTAGCTGTGTGGCCAGCGTGCCGGCCATCAGGAAATCTTCCCGCATGTCTAACCCCCGATCCGCTTCAATGGCCAAATAGTGGCGAAGATACCAGTCGTGGGCTGAGGCAAAGGTGCCGTCGGAGGCCCGAATGTAAAACCGATCGGTTGATTCGCGCGGTTTTATCGACAGCTGGTTATCCTGCCGCTCAATTTCCATGTGCCAATCGCGCCCCTGTGACGTAGCGTGATAATCACGGTGGTTAACAAAAAGTCTGCTCATCAACGACAGTGGGGAGCGGCCGCGCAGGTATGTGTAGTGCAAGACGGTTGTGTTTTCCCCCTGAACCATCCAAATTTTCTTTCTTAAAAGAGCATCGCCAAGCCCGTAGGTCCATACTGGAGTAGTGCCGTCGAGATGAAATTGGTCGAGGTGTTGATACCCGTGGTCGTAAAATTTCCCTGGATCCCAGCTGTTGGTAAACAGGTCAAACGAGTGGCCGTCAACCTGGACAGACTCTTCGATTTTGGAAACCAGTACGGTTCGGCCGAGGGGGGGATTTAAGGCGGCGATCAACAGGCCGTGATAGCGACGGGTTAACACCCCGGAAATCGTGCCGGACGCAAACCCTCCTATGCCGTTAGTTACCAGCCACTCCCGATTAGGCACTATCGGCTTCTGATTGATTGTTCCCCGGGTAAATTTAATTAACATAGAGCGCTCACTTTTAAGGTGGGTCATCGAGATAAAAGGTTTATACCATAAGATTTTGGCTGATCAATTCGACTTTAATGTTAAATCTGTTTGAGAAATGGTTGAAAGATTGCTAAAATATAAAAGTGAAAAATTTCACACTGTTTCTGACGTGCATTTTTGTGTCACATGTTTGAATAAAAATATCCGGGCGTATTTTAGCTGCAAATCAACAATTACTGCCTATTAGGACTCGCGACATGCCAGCAAATGGAAATGGGGTTTCTGCTCCGTCAATTCCCGATATCGTAATTGGGCGCCTGCCCATCTATTTACGCGCCTTGACTTATATGTCTTCCGAAGGAAAGTTGACCACCTCTTCAAATGAACTTGGAGAACATTTGGGCATTAGCTCCGCGCAGATTCGTAAAGACCTCTCCCATTTTGGTGAATTTGGTAAGCAGGGTACCGGCTACAGTATCCCTTATCTTGTTGATCAGCTAAAGTCGATTTTGAATCTCGACGTCGAATGGCGCGTCGCGGTTGTGGGGGCGGGTTTCCTAGGTCATGCGCTGGCTCACTACAACGGGTTTCTATCTCGGGGTTTTCGGATTTCCTGGATTTTTGACAGTGATACCAGCAAAGTTGGCCATGAAATGAACGGTGTGATTGTCCAGGCCATGAATGAGCTTGAGGAAACAATCAAGCGTGAGGGGACCCAAATCGCCTTAATTGCCGTCCCGGCCAGTATGGCGCAAGAAGTAACCGACCGCCTCGTGGCGGCCGGCGTTCAATCGATTCTCAATTATGCCCCAATCAACCTGAGGGTTCCCCCAAACGTGCAGGTGGCCCACAGCGATCCCGTCGTGCAGCTCCAGCATATGACGTATTATCTTGCCCAAGACCAAAGAGTAGACACAAGAGAATAGAGACCAGAGAGTGGTTGGCTTTCAAGCTGTCTCTGGTCTCTCGTCTCTCGTCTCTTGTCTAGTTTGTTCCCACACAAACAGCGCTTTTTTCCGTTGATCTCCCCACCGATACGTGTTGATCAATCCGGAACTGCGGATCACCCGATGACAGGGAATCAAATATGCGATGGCATTACGCGCCACGGCGCTGCCAACCGCCCGGCTGGCTTTGGGTTGGCCGATCAACCGGGCTAAATCGCCATATGAACACACCTGTCCACTGGGGATTTTGAGCAGCGCTTCCCACACTTTGAGTTGAAAATTGGTCCCTTTTAGGAAGAGGTGCAGCTTGTTGTTTCCGCCTGGTTCCCGATTTTCAAATATTTGCCGGGCGACTGGGGCGACCGCGGCTGAATTTTCGATAAAGCTGGCGTTGGGCCAGTTGCTCATGAGGTCGTTGAGAGAGTTTGCTCGCGAATCCATTACAAAGTAAAGTCCGCACAATCCGCGCTCCGTGATCGCCAACAGGGCTTCGCCAAAAGGGGTAGGGTGATAACCATATTGAATGACAACCCCCTGGCCGAGCTTCTTGTATTCGGCCGGCGTCACCCCGTCAATAGACACAAACAAATCGTGCAGCCGACTCGAGCTGGAAAGACCGGCCGCATAAGTTGCCTCCAAAGTTGACTGGGTTTCGTGCAGCACATTTTGGGCATAAGTCAACGTTAAAAATTGGGTAAACCGCTTGGGGCTCACCCCGGCCCAGCGCTTAAACAATCGCTGAGTGTGATAAGGACTTAAATAGAGAAAATCGGCCAGGTCATCTAATGATGGCTGCTCCTGCAGATTTTCCTCCAAATAGCGAATCGCGGCCGCGATCCGTTCGTAGTCGATGAGCTGGGGATCATTTTGTTGGAGAATGGTTTGATTCACGACGATTACCTCCGTTTTCGTTACACTCCCTACGATACGGGAAAATCGATGGTGATGCCATCCGAAAGTTGCGCCGATTGGCGGTTGTTGGTGGATTGGTTTATTGGTTATTGGTTATTGGTATATTAGTTATTGGTTTATTGGGGTGGTTGCTTTTTAACCAGTCACCTGAATCGTGAATCGAACCAATCGTAAATCGTATTTCGTATTTCGTATTTCACAACGTGTTGCATTTATTTGAAGATCGAGAATTTGTCCGTCGCTTGTGGACCCTGGCGCTGCCAATCTTTGGTCAGCAGTTTATCCAACAGGCCCTCGGAGCGGTTGACGTTTTGATGGTTGGTCAGCTTAATGAAACGGCCGTGGCGGCGGTTGGTATTGCCGATCAGCTGTTCTTTTTGCTGGTGCTTTATTTGTTTGGGGTGGCCAGCGGATCACAGGTGTTTGCCGCCCAGGCGTGGGGCAAGGGAGATATTCCACGTATTCATCGCGTTATGGGGTTGGGTTTGATTTTAGGTTTGGCGGGGGCAGCTGTTTTTATGACCGCCGCGATCGTCATCCCCGAACGCGTCATGGGAGTTTATTCTGAAGACCCGGCCGTTATCGCCCTCAGCACTACCTATCTCAAAATTGTTGGCTGGAGCTATCTGGGCACCACGGTAACGATGGTATTGGGCTCGGTGATGCGCAGCACGGAAAACGCCCGACCGCCCATGATCGCCAGCCTGATCGCGCTGGGATTAAACAGCATTTTTAATTATGTGCTGATATTTGGCGCCCTGGGTTTTCCTGCTCTGGGGGTCGAAGGGGCGGCTTATGCCACTTGTGCCGCACGGATTCTGGAGGCGATTTTACTCTTGGGATGGGCTTACTACGCCAGACTGCCGGTTGCGGCCCGCTGGTCGCAATTGTGGGGGCAGTCAAGATCATTTGTGCGCAGCTTTTTGCGCACCGCTGCCCCGGTTCTATTTACCGAGATTGCGTGGTCGTTGGGGGTGACCACATATTACGCATTTTACGGCCGGATCGGAACCGAATCGGTGGCTGCGGTGGGTGTGGCCACCTCGATTGAACGGCTGGCGTTTGTCGTTTTTATTGGATTGGGTGGCGCGGCCAGCGTCATGATTGGCAATCGCATTGGCGCCAATGAAGATGACAAGGCGATCGCGTATGCGTGGCGGTTGATGGCCCTGCAATTTGGCCTGGGAATTTTTGTCGGCGCCGTCATATTTGCTTTTTCTGGCATGATCCCAGGCTTCTACAATATTTCACCGCTGGCAGCCGAAAACCTGCGCACAATTTTGATGATTATGGGATGCATGATCTCGATCAAAGCGGTCAACCTGATGAATTTTATCGGCATCGTGCGGGCTGGGGGAGACACTAGGGTCGGGATGTGGATGGATATCGGCCCCATGTGGCTTATTGGGGTGCCGCTGGCCTGGTTTGCGGCGTTTGCGCTCGGCTGGCCGGTGGCCTGGGTGTATTTGCTGACGATGTCGGAAGAGCTGGTTAAGCTGATCGTTTCTGTTTGGCGTATACGGTCCGGCCGCTGGATTCATCATCTCGAGGAAATATAAGCCCCATCCCCTCAACCCCTTTCCCCAGAGTTCAGAGGTAGACAGGTATTTCATAACCCGATTCATCGTTCGCGGACCCCTGTCATCCTGAGCGGAGCGAAGGATCCCGCCAACTTACATGAAGGTGAAGATGGCTATGAATGGGCTTTCATCGCTTCAAATAAGCCTTCTTTCACCCAAGCTTGACGAGATTCTTCACTTCGCTGCGCTCCGTTCTGAATGACAAATGGTTTGCAGCCAACCTGTCCGCCCTAAATCCTCAGGGAAGGGTGAGTTGGCTTCATTGCCGGCACGCAAGTGCTTTATTGGCAAAGAAATATTCTTTATCATGTGAGCGAAGCCTAAAAAGAGGACTAAATCTTCATCAATTAAGCTGACAAAACAGTTCCGCCCGATTAACATGAGTCAATCTTTGGTGGGGAGCAAAAAGAGGTATCGACTTTGGCGATTTTTACCGATCAGGAAACGCAAGACCAGGCCCAGTGGGCGTTTGGCACCGTTGAACAATGGCAGCAGGCGGTTCGAGAGGCTGTGGTCATCACGCCTGAAAAATTGAGGCTCATTTTAATTACATTTTTAGCCAGAGGGCATCTTCTGATTGAGGACGTGCCTGGTTTGGGCAAAACAATGATTGCCAAGGCGCTGGCTCGTTCGGTGCAGGCTGATTTTCGGCGCATCCAGTGTACGCCTGATCTGCTCCCGGGAGATATTACCGGAGGCTCGATTTACGATCAGCGGGAGCAGCGTTTTGAATTTATGCCCGGCCCGATTTTTGGTCACGTGGTATTGGTAGATGAGATCAATCGCGCCTCTCCGCGCACCCAATCGAGCCTGCTGGAGGCGATGGCGGAAGGGCAGGTCAGCAGCGATGGGCAAACTCGGCCGCTGCCGGACCCCTTTTTCATCATGGCCACCCAAAATCCGGTGGAAATGGCCGGTACGTTCCCTCTCCCCGAAGCACAGCTCGATCGTTTCCTGACGCGTTTAACGTTGGGTTACCCTGAATTCGATCGTGAAGTTGAAATTTTGGCGCGTGAAGCCCACGAAGACCCACTGCTGGCGATTAAACCGGCCGTCTCCCTTTCAGAAATCAACACGCTGCAAAAAATGGTGCGTCAAATTGGGTGCGTTCGAGCCCTGCAGGAGTACATGGTGCGGTTGACCAAGGCGACGCGCACCCATCCGGAAGTTCTTATCGGGGTTAGCCCGCGAGGAGGGGTGGCTCTTCAGCGTGCCTCCCAGGCGATGGCCCTGGTCCGCGGCCGGGATTTTGTCACCCCGGATGATATCAAAAGTGCTGCCCCGGCCGTACTGGCCCATCGCCTCATGACCCGCGACCGACAGATTGAAACCGCCCACACTGTGATTTCTGAGGTGCTTGATGAAGTGCCCGTACCGGTAGGCTGAATAATTGTCAATTGCTAATAATCAATGGTCAATTGTCAATTGGTTATTGACCATTGATTATTGTTTATTTGTTGTGGGTTTGATCATGTAAAAGATCATTCGTAAATTGTCAATCAACAATCGTATTTCGTACATCGTATTTCGTACATCGTATTTCATATGTCTTTCCCCCGCCGTTATCTCCTCATATTGATTGTTTTTGCTGCCTGCTCGGCCGCAGATTTCGACTTGCCCAATCCGGAAGGCAATATGCCAGAGGGGGCTTCCGGGTCGACGGTGGTACCGGATTCCGCAGCCTACACGCATGTGCGGGCAGACGGCAACCGCTATGCGTTGGGATCGCTCGACATGGCGGCCGTTGAGCCGCTGGTTGTGGACCTCGATGGAGAGCCGGAGTGGGTGTTGGGCACCCAATTGGGAGAAGATCAGCTGTGGGTAGCCGCCCTGTCTGACGGCCGGTTACAGGCCACCCGGCTGTTAGCGGATGGGTCTGTGACGCAGGAAATACTTGACCTCAAGCTGGAGCCGGGTCAGCCGTTTGTGCTGCTCAGCGGGCGAGGTGAATTTTCGATCGAGGGAGTTGACTCGCGTACCGTGCGGCCGGAAGGGAATTTGTTTCGCCTGGTGGGCATTAATCCCGATGGCGATTTGATGACCTCGGCCGAGGGTGATATTCGGCAAACGGCCGCGGGGCTTGATTTGCTGCCGGATGCGCGACTGCTCACGGACGAGCGGGATCGAATTTTGCTGCTCACCAACCCGACCGATCGCTACCGTCACGGGGTGTTGGGTGACGCGATCGAAGCGGCGGCCGTCACTTTGATCCAGGTTGATCCGGAATTAAAGGTATTAAATCAGATAGAAATTCCCGCGCCGCAAGTGGTGGAAGGGATCATGCCGATTTGGGCTGATCTAAACGAAGACGGGCAACGAGAAATTATCGTAACGCTTAGTGACGCCAGCGGCGGTGCTCAACTGGTTGTTTTTAATGAAGCCGGTGAGCAGGTGGCCACCTCAGAGCCGATAGGCCAGGGGAACCGCTGGCGCAATCAGACCGCCGTGGCGCCGTTTGGCCCCAACGGAGAAATTGAGCTGGCCGATGTGCGCACGCCCCATTTGAGCGGGACCGTCGAATTTTTCCGCTGGGAAGGGGATGAACTGGTGCGCGTAGCGGCTCTTCCCGGATACACCACGCACGTCATTGGCTCGCGGAATCTCGACTTGGGCATTGCGGCCGACGTCACCGGTGATGGCCAGGTCGAAGTGCTGCTGCCTACGCTGGCCCGCACCGCAATTGCGGCGATCCAGCGGGATGAGGCGGCCGAAAACGGAGCCCGGGCGGTGTGGGAACTGCCGCTCAACGGCCGGCAGTCGACCAACATCGGCACCATCACCAACGGAGCCCAGCTTTCTGTGGCTGTGGGCACGGATGAAGGGGTGTTGATGGTGTGGCGGGGAGAATAGGAGATGCGAATTACGAGATACGATTTACGATTTACGAATGAACTTTTGCGTAACCAAACCGATAATCAATAATCAATTGGCAATAGTCAATGACCAATAAGCTAGTTGACCATTGAATATATTTAGCTATTAGCTATTGGCAAGTAGGCATTAGCAATTAATTTTTTTATTATGAAATCTCGCTTCTACGTCTTATCCGCCTTTGTCTTGCTGCTGTACTTGTTCGCCAATCAAACGCAGATTGGCTGGTTGTACGTGGCTGCAGCGCTGATGGGCGGGGTGATTGGGGTGAGTTGGTGGCTTAACCGGCGGATGCTGCGGGGAGTCGATGTGCGGCGGACGCTGTCTGAACCGGCCGCCGAGAGCTATTGGGAAGGGGATTTAGTTGACATAACTTATGAATTTACCCGCCAGAAGCCGGGTATGACCTTGCAGCTGGTGGTCGACGCTCCCAATCCGGCCGCCGACCCCACGTCAGAAGCGGCCCGGGCGCGTTTTTTCCTGCCGCAGCTCTCACCATCAACCAAAAATATTGACATAAAGCAAGAGTTTTGCCTGTACAAAAGGGGCCTTTTTCTCTTTGATTCCCCTCAGGCGGTCAGTCGGGCTCCGTTTGGGCTGTTTTCTAAAAAAGGAACGCTGCCGGTATCAAATGGCCCGGCTCGCCTCCTGGTTTACCCCGAACTGCGGCCGCTGGCCCGCCTGTCGCTTCTCGATCGGCAGCCGGCAGCTCAGCTTCCGCGTAGTCGGGTAGGCACCGGTCAGGAGGTACTGAGCGTGCGGCCGTTTCGCACCGGAGACAGCCTGCGCCACATTCACTGGCGCAGCGTGGCCCGCACCGGACGGCTGATCAGCAAGGAGTTTGCCGATGAGCGCCTGCCCGGTTTGACGATTCTTCTCGATCACCGGCCGCTCTGCGCGCCCATTCACACCCTTTCCAAGTTCACCCCCTTTGAAACGGCCGTCAAAATTGCCGCCTCACTGGGTGAATACGCCCTGCGACATCGCTATCCGCTTTATCTGGCCATCCACAACGGTCCCCGCGGGGCCCTGACTGCAGAGCAATTTTGGCCGGTGTTGAGCCGTCTTGAAATTGAAGCAAGCCATACCTTAAACGAAATATCGGTCGGCATACAAACTGAAGCGGTGGCGGTGGTGCTGTCGGCCGTCGATAAGTCAGCGATCAATCTGCTGGATACGCTCCGGCAGCGGGGGTATACCCTGCAGGTCATATTGCTCGACGGACCAACCTTTCCCGATCACGAAGAAACCGTGTCGCCGGTTTTAGCCGTCACCTTTTGCCAGCGGTGGGAAATACCGGTGACGCTGATCGCCTATGATGATGACTGGTCGACCGTTTTGGAGGGAGCATGAAACGTTTTACCAGGTGGCAAATCGGCCTAATCGTGGGAGCCATATTGATCGTGCCGCCGCTCCTGTGCTCGGCCGGTCTGGTGATCCAGGACGTCACCCAAAATTTTAGCGGCATTTGCCCGGGAATCATGGACATTGAACCGTATCCCTGCACGCTGTCTGAATACATCGCCCGAAACACCGTCAGCCCCTTTGCTCTGGCCGCTCATCTGGCAATTTTTATCGGTTGGGTCATTCCCAGCGGATTCATCATGACGGCCGCGTGGGGCATTTGGTGGCTGGGTCGGAAGCAGCGGAGTGCGGCGTTATGATGCAGCGCTTTTTTAAGCGAGCGCCCGCTGTCCCCGAAGATTCTTGGGAGCTCAGGCGTATTTTGATGATCGGCCAAATCGCCAGCGTGCTTTTTCTGGCCTGGACGGGCGGCATTGGTTTGTGGGTGTTCGGGGCTGCGGCCGTTGCCGGGATTGTTTTCGCCCATCAGTATGCCCACGGCGCCCGCCACGCCCCCAGCAAACGGGTGCGTCTCATTATTTTTATTGCCCTTCATCTGGCCGTGTGCTGGATGATGTTTGGTTTGGCGGTTGGTTTACCTTACCCTCAGGCACAAATGGCGATGTTGGGCATGACCCTGGCGGATTGGGAGGTGTTCTCCCGCCGGCAAATGATGACCGGCTGGCTGCTCGGCGGAGCCAATTTATATGTGGCCGCCATTTTGAGCCGCACCCCCCTCTTTTTGCTTTTCCTGCTCGTTTACGTGGGATTATTTTTGTGGTTTTTACATCGCGCAGAGGCAAACGACATCCTTCAAGCAGAAGGAGTGTTGACCGCCCATCCCGATCGATCAACGGCTGAACGGCCGGGATATCTCTCCATCCTACCGCTCACAGCATTACGGATCGGTCTCTTTGTCACTGCTGTAGGCACGTTGATATTTTTCCTTCTGCCGCGCCTGGTAGGCACGCCGCTAATTCCACCCATCACCCTGCGCGTGCCTATTCAGGGAGGACCGAAAGGGCAAATTGTCAACCCGGCTTTGCCCGTCGTTCAGGTTCAAGGATGGTCCAACGATTCGAGTGATTATTATCACGGTTTTGATTCCCGTCTCGATTTAAGCTACCGCGGAGGGCTCAATCCCACGATTATGATGTACGTGCGCAGCCCGGCCAAAAGTTACTGGCGCAGCCACGCCTATGACGAATACGACGGCCGGACGTGGATCCAGAGCAACCCGGAAAACGTGACCCTGATGAGCCGGCCGGTCACCGAGTTGAGCTATGTGCTCGACGACGACCCGCCGGCCGGAGAGCCGTTTTTGCAGACCTTCTATATTCAGCAGCCGCTGCCTAATTTAGCGTTTGTTGGCGGTCAGCCGGTGGAGCTGTATTTGGCTGCCCAGCAGATCGCCATTGATGAAACCGGCGGCATTCGCCTGGGGGAAACGCTGGAGCAGGGGATGACCTACTCGGTGCTGTCAATTAGCAGCCGCTTTGAGCCGCAGGAGCTGCGGGCAGCCGGGAGTGATTATCCACCTGAAATTCTCGAGCAATATTTGCAGCTTCCGGAAACGATTACCGATCGTACCCGACAACTGGCTCGTGATTTGACGGCCGATGCGGAAAATCCGTACGACAAGGCGCTGGCCATCCAAAATCATTTGTTGAGCGCCTACCCTTATGATTTTTTCCCTCCGCCACAGGCACCCAACACCGACGCGGTTGATCAATTTTTGTTTGTGGATCAAACCGGCTTTTGTGAGCATTACGTATCGGCCATGGTGGTCATGCTGCGCTCCATAGGGATTCCCGCCCGCCTAACGGCCGGTTACGGCAGCGGCCAGTTTGATCCGCTGTCAAATTTGTATACGGTGCGGGCGATGGATGCGCACGCCTGGGTGGAGGTGTATTTTCCGGAATACGGCTGGATTCCCTTTGAACCAACCCCAGGTTGGGAGGGGGATGTGCAAACCGGCCGGGTGCGGCGTTCGACGCTGGCCAACTTTGGGCGATCGCTTGATTTGCCGGCGATTCCATTTGGGGCGCTGGCTGAAGGGGCGGCGGCCGTTGGCGGCATTTTGATGACGCCGCTGCTGATTATCGGGGCGATTTTGTTGACAGGGGGCTTGAGCTGGTGGGGGTGGCGTCGGTACCAGGGATGGCGTTTTTCCCGGCATCATGGCTACACTTCGATGGCGGCCGGTAACGCGGCCCGCCGCCGCATTTTAGCGGAGTATCGACGCATGCAGCGGGTGTATCGGGCGTGGCGACGGCCGGCGCAAACCCCGGCCGAGCACGCGGCGGAAGATGTGCGTTTTGAGGAGATACGGGAGCGGGTTGAAGAAGCGGCTTATCGGCCAGAATCATAGGTGGTTGCTTGGTTCAGCACACATGTTATTCTGAACGGAGCGCAGCGGCGTGAAGAATCCCGCCAACCCTCATCAAAATGGGCCATTGCCGGGAGAAAAGTCCTTCTGTTTTAGCAGATTTTGCCTAGATGCTGCCTGACGAGATCCTTCGCTTCGCTCTGGATGACAGGGGATCCGCGGACGATGTAACTGTCGAATGAATCTATTGCACAATTATTTTGTAGATCATTAAAATCCGGAAAATCAACGCGATTTATCGCGTTTCGGTCTCTTTGGCCGATGAATTTAATCATCGGAGTGAAAAAATTTGCGTGAGGGGTTAGCTATCTTGGCAGATGGCCATTTTGTGCCAGTTCCAAGACGTTGTTGAGGGCCAGGAGTGATTTTTCCTTATCGTCAGCGGCCAGGTTGAGTTGTTCAAACTCATCCTGATCTAAAACAAGGGAAGTGCCATCCGGTTCAACCCAAACATCGAGTTCCAAATCTTCACAATCGATGCGCTGATCGTCCCAAATCGCCGGCCGGCAGATGTTGCAATACCAGCCGCGCAGAGCGCCATCTTTCTCATAAATGGCAAAAACGTTGTACCAGCGGTCGCTGTAAAAAAACTCGACAAACAAATCTCCCCGACGAAATGTCGTATAGCCAAGATTGAGGTCGTCCCGATTAAACAGCGCCTGAATGACAATGAGATGGGGTTCTTTTTTGACCAGTTCGGCCGGATACCGCCACACTTCACGGCCGTTGTGGTTGAGCTTGCGTACAATCAAAATAAAGTCCTGAGTGCTGAGTCCCGAGTGCTGAGTGATAAGTCTTGAGGGCTAAATTGATAATTTTAAGTCGCTCCCTGACGGCATAGAGACTTAGGACTTTTAACTCAGCACTTAGAACTATTTACACTGCTTCCGCCTGTTTGAGCAGCCCCTCGATATGTGCTTCGAGTTCAATCAGGGCGTTGCGATGGCCTTCAATTTTCTCTTTTTCGGCGCGGACAAAGCGCGAGAAGGGGGCCACCGTGTCTTCGATGCGCTGGGTGCCGCGGCGCATTTCCCGCTCAAAGTGGTTTCGAAGGGTGCCCAGCAGCTCCGTACGCATATCTTCCAGGCTGGTCGACAGCTCGCTTTTGGCTTTGCGGCGGCGGGAGGGGAAGATAAACAGACCCAGGGCGGCCGCCCCCAGACCGGTAATGGCCCCGGTCCAGTCGACCCAGGCGGTGGTGGCCATGATGAGCAGCGTGGCTCCAAGGCCAACACCGATACCACCGGCCGCCAGACCGGCTACCGCTTCGCGGGATGTGCTGGCCATGCGCGCCGCTTCTTTGGAGCGGTCATAGCTTTCGATTGTGCGGCGGGTTTCTTTGCCGATAGAATCAACGAGGCGCTGCCGATCATAAGCGAGGGTGCCTTCCCGCGGGCCGGTTTGCCCGACAATGCGATTTTCGCTGTCCTGGCGGCGGCGGGAGAGGTGTTCTGAAACGGCCGTCCACTGGCGCAGATCCTGCTCAACGAGCCAGTCGATGATTTCACCTACCCGCTGCTCCAGGAGCTGGGGTGTATCAGCGACGACGACCCGTTCGAACTCATTTTGGATATATTCGCGCTTGATCAGGTCGGGGATGCGGCCGATGCGCAGCGTGTCATCAAAAAATTCGTTGCCGCGCTTTTCCATGTTGAGCAGGAGACTGTCCACCTCACTGAGGCGGGCGTCAAAGTTGCGCTGCATATCCTCGTCGTAAAAGTGCATTTGATTTTCGATATCGTGGAGCAACGTTTGATCGTTTTCGAGCAGCTCCCAATCTTCCTGAATGGCGTCGAGCTGCTGATTAACCAAGCGGCGGCCGACACCCAGCGGGTTGAGCAGTTTCAGCCGAAAGCGGCCGGTGCTGTCAAGGGTTTGCTCGATAAAGGTTTCCAGCGGTTCAAAGCCGCTTTCCGACCAACATTGGGGTTCACCGGTTTTGGCTTTTAGCGCCTTGCGGGCTGAGACCGAAAAAACGCCGGCGATTTCCCCGACCAGCTTTTGAGCGGAATCGCGGACAAAGGCAACTACCTTTTCCGCTTCAGCCGGGTCGTCCAAAATATCGATTTTGTTGATCACCAGGACAATTTTCTTGCCCCACCCTTTGATTCTTTCCAAAAAAGCCCGTTCTGACTCGCTAAACGGACGGTCGGCCGAGGTCAAGAAGAGTACCAGGTCGGATCGGGGGATAAAATCGGCGGTCAGGGCTTCGTGTTCGCGCAAGATAGCGTTGGTTCCGGGGGTATCGACAATGTTGATAGTTTCCAGCATTTCCACCGGGGCGGTTTGCACCCACACCCCTTTTTCCCGTGGCGTTTGGCTGATTTCGCTGCCGTATTTCAATAGATAAATTTGGCTGGTGGTAGGGGTGACCCCTTCCTGTAGAAGCCCGTCATGTCCTAGAAGCGCGTTGATAAAGGAAGATTTGCCGGCGTTAAATTCACCCGCCACGACGAGCAAAAACAGCTCGTCGAGCTGACGGATCGAATCGGCCAGAGCCTCCCGATCGTCCGGATTGAGGCTGGTTGTGGCCAACGTATCTCGCACGTCTCCCAAAATATCGCGGGTGCGTTTGAGTATGATATCTTGTTCGGGTGTCAGTTTTGCTTCCATGCAGTGAATCTTTGGTATGATAAATTTCGGTTTTCTCATTTTGATCATCGCTTGAAAGTAGCGATTCGTCAATCAAAAACCATAGGACATCTGCCGCATTTTTTTTATTGTATACGAATTAGCGTACAATTGGTTACAGGTATTACCAACTCACCAAGGTTTCTATTATTTTTGTAACTGTTGTTTGATGTTAAAACCCCCTCAATTTAGAAATTTGTGAAAATTCTGATAATTTTTGCGGTTTTTTGTCGGGGTGATACAAAGGCGTCAAAAAACAACCACGTTACCGTGGAAAGGTTATTTATGTCCAAACTTTTTGTCATTCGACACGGCATGCGCATCGATCATGAAGACCGATCATGGAAAAACGGGGCGGCGCGGCCGTTTGATCCACCCCTCTCCCCAACAGGTGAAGATCAGGCGCGGGCCACCGGCGCTTATCTCAAACCGGAAGGGGTGGAGGCGATTTACGCTTCACCTCTGCTGCGCACGGTGCAGACCGGTCATGCGATAGCCGAGGCGCTGGATTTACCTCTAAAGTTGGAGGGAGGGTTGGTCGAATGGCTCAATCCAAAATGGTATGACTTTAGCGAAGGCTGGCTTGATCCGGCCGTCTTAAAAGATGATTTTCCGCGCCTGCAGGGGGGATCACCTCAACTCGTTCAACCGCGCTTTCCGGAAATAGAAGAAATTACCTGCAAATCACGCGTGCACTTTGTAGCCCGTCAGCTGGCGACAATGCATGAGGGCCCGATCGCCTTGATCACCCACGGCATTTGCGTGTGGGGCATTGTTGAAGGATTGACGGCCGGGCAAGGTGAAGCAAACGATAAAACGTGTGCCGTCAACGTGCTGCAAAAAGAAATTTCAGGGTGGAAATTGGAAAAAAGCGTCGTTTCCCATTTGGATAAGCAGGAAGAAACGGTTTCATTTATTTAAAATGTGAGAGCTATAAAGGATTGCGGCTTTTAGTTAGATTCTGTGGATGATTGATTCAATATGATGCTCTATTTTGCTCTACATCCGTCGATTAAAACCGATAACCGTCGGTTAAAACCGACGGCTAATGGGTTGGTTTCCAATCAGGTCAGGCCCTTTAGCCCCGCTTTAGCCCCGCATTTTAATGCGGGGGTGAAGAAATATCCCAAATGTCAACACAACCTCGCATATTCACAACCGATCGCTTAGACAGAGAAAAACCCTTCCATTTTTAACTGCAAATGAAGAAGGGTCGTTCATGGTGTAGAAATCGCACATCTGAGATGACTGATTAGGAAACCCTAACCGCCTCACTGCATAGAAATCCCAGCATTTCAATCATTTTAAATGATATCAGATCAATCAATTTATCAATTTTTTTCACCTTTTTTCAAATGCCATTTTCAGATGGCGCACATCAAATTTAGGGATTGCTGATCATGACAGAAGAAGAAGAACGCGCCAAAATTGAGCAAGGGGTCGCGGGATGCTTGGCCAATTGGTCAAGTGACCTGGCCCTGGAAGAGGCGCTTGGATTTTTGCGACTAAACCGTTTGGGGACGACACAGGTGAATGGTGTTCGCACGTTGCTGGAGCGGATCATAGGGGAGCTCGAACGTCAAGATCCCGAGGTTGTTCGAGCGATCAAATTACGGTTCTGGCAAGGGAAGGTTTTGCAGGCGGTGGCCCGAGAGTTAAATGTGAGTATTGCCACCGCCAAGCGCAAATGTGATCACGGGATATCTCAAATAACCGACATGATTTGTGTTGAGGAGAAGCGTGCTCGTCAGGAGCTGGTTGAAAAAAACCTGGTCGATTTACCTCCGCAAACGCATGCTGACTTATTTGGCCAAAATGAAACCCTTGATCGGCTGGAAGCGGAACTGTTGACGGATTCGCCCCCCTGGATTGTGGCTCTAATCGGTTTGGGGGGGATCGGCAAGACGGCCGTGGCCAATGAGGGGGTCCGGCGAATTTTGTCGACTTTTCGATTTGAGCGGGTGATTTGGATTCGCAACGATCATCCCCTTAATGCCGCTCACTGGCCGGCTTCGGCCATGGTTGAGCGGCTGGCGGCACAGCTGGCGAAACATCTGATCGAGCGGCCGGATCAGCTTTCGATCAATCAGCAAAATCGTTTTGTCTGGCAGACATTAAAGGCCCAGCCCCATTTGATCGTCATTGACAATTTGGAAAGTGAATCAGAGACGCTGCTGCTAATGGATTTGCTCAACGGATTAGCCAATCCCAGCAAATTTTTGCTGACGACCCGCAGCTATCAGGCCAATCAGGCGGGCGTGTTTCATCTAAACGTGGGAGAACTTTCACCACCGGCCGTCAAGGATTTGTTTTTTGAGCAGCTAAAAATCCTGGGATCGCAAAGCAAGTCGGCCGCCGCAGCGAAAGATCGAGATGACGCGGTTGAGACGATTTATGAAACGGTTGGTGGACACCCATTAGCGATCAAGCTTATCTCCCGCGTGCTAGATGTACTGCCACTGTCGGTTATCCTGGAAGATTTCAGGCAAGGACACCATCTTTCAAGTGTGGATGTGTATCAACCGATTTATAAACGCATTTGGAGTATTTTGTCACCAGAAGCCCAGCACATTTTGCGAAAAATCGGCGAGATTGGTGATCATGACGTGCGGGTGGAGGAAATGCTGTCCGTCTTTGATTTGCCGGAGGAGCGCGTGTGGGAAGCCATCACGGAGTTAACGCGCCGCTCCTTAATTGAGGTTCGCGGTTCACTGCAGGAAAAGCGATATGGGGTTCACCCTTTAACGCAGCGTTTTCTGGGTACGGGGTTGAGTGATTGAGTGCGGGAAAGGTATTGCTTGACATAAAAAGGCGGTGTTTTTAATGGGTGGTGATCAATTTGCAACCGTTCGCGCGGCCGTTGTTCAGGCGGCCCCAATTTTATTTGACCGGGAAGCAACGGTGGACAAAGTGGCTCGCTTAACGGCCGAGGCGGCCGCAAAGGGAGCGCAGCTGGTGTTGTTTCCAGAGGCGTTTATCCCCGCTTACCCACGCGGATTGTCATTTGGCACGGTAGTCGGCAGCCGCACGCCGACCGGCCGGTTGACGTGGGAGCGATATTTTGCCAACAGCGTGGAGGTCCCCAGCCAAACAACGGCCTCCCTTGGCGAAATTGCCCGAAACCATCAGGTGTTTCTGGTTGTGGGCATTACCGAACGGGCGGGGGGCACCCTTTATTGCAGCCTGCTTTATTTTGATCCGGCCGGACACCTGGTTCAGCACCATCGCAAGCTCAAACCGACCGGGACGGAGCGATTAATTTGGGGGGAAGGGCGCGGGAATGATTTGCAGCTGGTAGAGACCCCGTTTGGAAAAATGGGCGGGTTAATTTGCTGGGAAAATTATATGCCTCTGGCCCGTCTGGCCCTTTACAGACAAGGGATTGATTTGTATTTAGCTCCCACAGCAGATTCCCGAGATTCGTGGCTGGCCACGATGCAGCATATCGCCTGCGAAGGGCGCTGTTTTGTTTTGGGGTGCAATCAATTTGTGACCAAAGAGATGTATCCGGCCGATTTGCCCGGTATTGAGGATCTGGCTTCTCAACCGGAAATCATGTGCCGCGGGGGAAGCGTCATTGTATCCCCCCTGGGAGAGATTCTGGCCGGGCCTCTGTTTGATGAAGAGGGCATATTGATTGCCGACCTCGATTTGGCCGATGTCGCCCGCAGCAAGCTGGATTTTGACGTGGTGGGCCATTATAGTCGACCCGACGTGTTCAATGGTCAATAGTTAATGGTCAATTGCCAATTGTCAATTTTGTTTTGATATGTGTCGAGGTTAGTCAATTGATCATTGAGAATTGACAATTAACAATTGATTATTCCTTCGTGTTAACCATCCACGTCGAAAACGCATACAGGAAGTTGCGGAAACCGGCGATGTGCTGAGGGGGAAAGCGGTAATTTTCCGGGGCATCGGCCAGGATCTGGTCAAAGCAGTCGAGCCACACCGTGCGAGCGCTATCATCAATTGGAAACGGCATGTGCCGGCCGCGCAGCATAGGGGAGCCGTACTGCATGTGATAGAGAGGCGGGCCGCCCAGCAAGCCCACAAAAAAGGCTCCGGACTTATGGGCCGCCTCATCCAGCAGCGCTTCCGTTCGCGGAAACATCGACTTGATGGCGGATTGGCTCAACAGCTGGTAAAAATCAGCCAGCATGCGAAAGATGTTTTCTTCACCCATCGCCGCATATATTTCCGGGCTCGGCCGTTCAACCTGAGGGGGGCCACCGGGGGGAACGTAAATTTGACGTGACATAGAAAGTAAGAAGTCCTGAGTTAGAAGTCCTGAGTCCTGAGTTAGAAGTCTCTAAATTCTTGGCAGTACAATTCCTTTCTGCTTTTGATATTTACCTTTGCGGTCGGCATAAGTAATATCACACGGTTCATCCCCTTCAAAGAAAAGGACCTGAGCCACCCCTTCATACGCGTAAACTTTGGCTGGGAGAGGGGTTGTGTTGGAAATTTCGAGGGTCACATACCCTTCCCATTCCGGTTCAAACGGGGTGACGTTGACGATAAGGCCACAGCGAGCGTATGTCGATTTCCCGATGCACATGGTGATCACGTTGCGCGGGATGCGAAAATATTCAACCGTCTGGGCCAGCACAAACGAATTGGGAGGAATAATGCACACATCTCCCTTAAAATCGACAAACGATTCGGGGACAAAATGTTTGGGGTCGACCACGGCCGAGCGCACGTTGGTAAAAATTTTAAACTCATCGGTACAGCGCACGTCGTATCCGTACGAGGACAAGCCGTATGAAATGACGTTTTCGCGAACCTGATTTTCCACAAATGGCTCGATCATATTTTGTTCAAGCGCCATTTTACGAATCCAATTGTCTGCTTTGAGTCCCATTAAACCTCCAAATAGTGATGGTGCATCGCGCTGCGTTTTTTAAGTGGTTTGCAAAAAATGTTATAAGAAAAATCGTCCGCAGATTACGCAGATTTTGGCAGATTACAGAGATAAATCTGTGAAAATCCGTGTTAATCCGTGGCTAAAATTAGCGTTGGCATTCCCGCTGTCCCTGCGAACACGAAGGCGGGGATGACGGGCCTGTTTTGAAAAACGGTTTATAACCGTGTTTATTTGTAAATTTTCAATCATTCGGCTGCGCCAAAAGCTCGCAGCTCAGGTTACATTCAGGCGGAAGGATACCAATATTCTCTTGAGTGACCAACAAGATATAGTGAACCTGAAATAATTAAGCAATCCTCCCTGTTCATAGTTGACATAATACAGTCTATGGCGTGATGGGGGCTTTCATCGACTGAAATGTTTTTGTGGGGCATGACCGCCCGCAGCTGGTTGGCGATTTGTTCCGGATCGCGGGCCGGTTTTCCGGGAACATCCGGCCGGGTAACAACCACCCGATCACAAATTTCGGCCAGTGGCCGCAGCGTTGACAGTACTTCCTTGTTGGCGATCCCGCCCACCAGGGCGATTTTGTTCCGTTGGGGATGAAGCAGCTGCAGGCTGTCAACCAGAGCGGCCATTTTGTGGGGATTGTGCGCCCCATCGAGAATGACCAGCGGCTGCTCACTGACCTGTTCCAGGCGGCCGGGACAAGTCAAAGCAGCCAGGGAAGGGGCAACGTTTGATTCTCCATGGGTCAACACATCAACCGCGGTGAGGGCCAGGGCCGCATTCAGCTGCTGGAAGCGGCCGGCCGGCCCAACGGGCACGTTTTTGTAGGTTTGATAGGGGGCGTTCACCGTTACGGCTCCGGATGAGTCGGCCGAATATGAAAAATCGCGGTTTAAAATATAGAGCGGGGCCTGCTGCTCATCTGCTTCACGCTGGACGATGGCCAGCAAATCGGGTTGGGTGACGCCGGTGACGGCCGGTTTTTGGGGGCGGATAATGCCTGCTTTGTGCCAGGCGATATCGCTTAATTCTGGTCCCAGCGATTTAACATGATCGCGAGCAACGTTGGTGATGATCGCGATTTCAGCCGGCGACGCGGTTGTTGGGTCAAAGCGGCCGCCCATGCCGGTTTCGATGATGGCCCAATCCGGGGCGGTGCGGGCCAGCCATAGAAAGGTTAAAATCACCCATGCCTCGCCGTATTTTAGCGGCTGATCCCGGCCGATTGATTGATCCCAATCTCCAACCAACCCGCGCAGTTCATCCACCATATCTGCAAAGAAACTTTGGCTGATCATTTTGTCATTGGTGATCATCTTTTCGCGTGGCGTTTGCAGATAGGGGGTCGTGTGGTGGCTGACCGTCAGTCCTCGCTGCTGCAGGAGATGGGCGATCATCATGGTGACCGATCCTTTGCCGCTGGTACCGGTTACGTGGACGGTCTTGACCTGCTTTTCCGGATGACTGGCAAAGGCGAGGAATGCTTTGGTATGGGCCAGCTGAGCCGCCATTTCTTGCCGCCGCGTTTCGATGGTTTTTTGGCGTAAAAATCTTTTTCCCTGGGGATCGGTTACCAGAGACCAAAGCCAGGCTAGGGCTTCCCGATAGCGATCGGCCGCGTTTGAAGTTGACATAACTCTTCTTATTTTGGAGGTGTGGTGGGTGTGGGTTGTTTCGCCGGATATTCCAGCTCGATCAGCAGCTCATCGCGAGGAAACCATCTCTCGCGCACGTCGCCAACCAGATAAAGGGAACCGGTAACCAAGACAATATCGTCAGATCTAGCCTTTGATAGGGCAAAATCAAGCGCCTCAAGCGGCTCTTCAACGATGTAGAGCGGCAAATCCGGCCGGGCATCCACTACCAGTTGACCAAGCTGCACTGGTTCAAAAGCGGTCCACAACCCCTTGGGTTGAAAGGTGGTCAAGATAATTTGATCGCTCAACTGAGCCAGCGGAGGCACAATTTCTGCCGCATCTTTTCCCTTTTTGACGCCCAATACGGTGATCACCTGGCGGCCGGTTCGCAGCTGGTTGATAATGCTGGCCGAGGCGCGAATTTTATCGGGGTTGTGGGCCCCGTCGATGATGACCAGCGGATTTTGCTGCATTATTTCCACGCGGCCGGGAAGCGCAGCGTTTGCCAATCCATCGCGAATCGCGTTTTCAGGAATTTCTACTCCTTCCAGCTGTCGGACCGCCGCGATGGCCAGAGCGGCGTTATGAGCCTGGAATTCTCCCTGAAGGGCAATTTCAACATTTTTGAAGGCGCGGCCGGGAAAGAAGAAGTCGGCATGAGCGTGGTCGTGGATCTGAACTCGGAAATCCCGGCCGAGCTGCCAGAGGCGAGCGCTTTTTTGCTGACAGCGCTGGGTGATGATTTTTTGCACTGCAGGCTGCCAACAGCCGGAAATAACTTTTTGTCCGGTTTTGATGATGCCCGCCTTATCCTGGATGATTTTTTCAATCGTATCCCCCAATATTTCCGTATGATCGAGGCCCACGGCGGTCAATATCGCCACCTCGGCCGGTATCACGTTAGTAGGGTCGATTCGTCCTCCTAAACCCACTTCTATTACCCCAAAGTCGACACCTGCCTCGGCAAAAATCAAAAAAGAAAGGGCTACCTGCACTTCAAAGTAGCTTGGGGAACCAAATCGATTGGATTGCTGAACCTCCTCAACCGCCTTTTTGACCGTTTGCCAGGCTGCATACAGAGCGGTTGTGGAAATCAGGCGGCCATTGACCTGATGACGCTCGTTGACAATTTGCAAATGGGGAGATGTGTGAACCCCCACCTGAAAACCGGCCGCCTGCAAAATAGCGGCAACCAGGGTTGCGGTTGACCCTTTACCGGAGGTGCCGCCAATATGAACCGCCCGGAATTTCCGTTCGGGATGACCGAGCAGCTGCAAAAGGTGCTGCATACGCTCGAGACGCAAACCAATATCGGAGCTAAATTTGAAACCGGCGATTAATTCCGACAGCTCATCTTCGAGGCGAGCATAAAGCTCGGTAATCACATTTTTGGGAGATTGATTGGTCATATTACTTTTATTTAATTGTTAACCCTAGTTGCGACCTTTTGACGCGACCGAATAGTCGCTATGGAAACCGAAACCGGATAGTTAATTAACGCGATTTTGAGTTTTGACAAATAAATACCGATATCGCTTTGTCATTCCCGCGAAAGCGGGAATCCATTGGATGGTCACCGATGGATCCCCGCCGTAGTT
>JASJCR010000181.1 GCA_030065875.1 Ardenticatenaceae bacterium
GGTATAGTTTTGGTTAGCGTCCCTCCGGCTGATTCGATTCGAATTTTAACTTCCAGCAAAGCCCCGGCCGGTTGGGTCAAATTGATGTCCAGCTGCGCATCTCCACTCTCAGTCCAAAAGGCCGATTCAAGCCCACCGGCATTCTGCTCCCGCTCGATGTCCAGCTGTGCGTTGGGGAGCCCGGGAATCCCGTTTAGCCAAATTTCATCGGGACCAAAATTTGAAAACAGCACGTCAAGATCGTCATCCCCATCAAAATCAGCCAGGTTAACGTCATTGGTTAACTTGCCGCTGCTGAGCGTTGGCCCGGCGACAAAGGTGCCGTCACCCTGATTGAGCCATACCTCGCTGGCATCAGGATTGGTCGTTGCCAAAACCGCGTCCAGGTCTCCATCTGAATCGAGATCATCTAAGGCCACGGCCAAAGCTGCGGCCGTTCCCAACGTTTGCAGCGTGGCCGTGTAAACGCCATTCCCGTTGTTGAGCCAGACCTTGCTTCCGGCAGGAAAAAAGTTGGCTATGACGGCGTCTAAATCCTGATCGCCATCCAAATCACCCAGCGCTACGCCGTTACTCCAGGCAAAGCCAAGCGTCTGACCGGTATCGGTAAATACGCCAGACCCGCTGTTGAGCCAGACGCGATTGGGTTGGCCGGTCCCGCCTCCATTGGCCACAAACGCATCGAGATGATTATCTCCGTTGAGATCTCCCAGGGCCACGTCGTAGCTGTTGCTGCTGCCCAGCGCCTGCAGAGAATCCGTCATCGTCCCGTTAGATTCCTGAAGATAAACCTGATTGGCTGTGAAGCTGGCGACAAAGGCATCCAAACGGTCGTCGCCATTCAAATCGCCCAAAGCCACTCCCTGGCTCACCTGATTCCCCAAGAGCTGGCCGCTGTCGGTGAATTGGCCGCTCCCATCGTTCAACCATATTTTATCGGCCGGTGAAATACCGCCGGTCGCTATATAAGCATCGATGGTGCCATCCCCGTTTAAATCTCCGAGGGCGACATCTTCGCTATTGTTGCTCGATAAGGTTTGCCCGTTAGCCACAAACAGGCCGTTTTGATTGATCCACACCCGGTTAAGGGATGAAGAACCGGAATTTATGGTAAAAATATCGAGATCGAGATCCCCATCCAAATCAGCCGCGGCGGCCCCCACTGAAGTATCGTTGGCTAACGATTGACCGCTGTTGTAAAAAGTCAGGGCGTTTAAAGAGGCCTGGGTAATATGCCAGCCGTACCATAAAAAGGTCCCCACCGCACCAATCGTCAAAATCAGAATGAGCTGCCGCCGGTTCATGATCAACCTCCTGTCTAAATCTTTCTCAGTCCTGGAGGTCATCATATCATTTAAAGAGGGGAATATTCCACCCTGGGTCATACGGCAGGGGTGTAAGGATGGTCGTATAGCAACAGTTTATTTTTTGACGGGAAAGGGGTGTTGAACGTTACAGAAGAAGTGTCGGTTAAGACAAGAGACTAGAGACCAGAGAGTTGGGGTTAGGAGTCGATGTCCTGATTTTTTTCCAGATCGGCCGCGGTTCGGTATTCAAAACCGGCTCGTTCGGCGATTAAGCTCAGCAGCTTGGAAGAAGAGCGGGTCGGTTCATAGACGGCCGTTTCCCATTCGCTAACCGTGGCCTGCCGCACCCCCAATTCCCTGGCAAACGCCGCCTGGGACAACCCCATTTGGCGGCGCAGGGCTTTTACCAGCGGGGCATCCCACATGACCTCATCTCCCCGACGACGAATGTGATACACGAGACCCGGCCGCTGCCATCGTATGGTCTCTTTTTTTAAATCAATGGCGACGACCTCAAAACCGGCTTCCAGCCAAGCACGCGCCTGATGCCCCCCGTTTGCCCGATTGCTCCACCAGCCTCGCTGCTGACGGGCCGACCGCGGCAGAGATGCATTGAGAATTGTTTCGATCTCGGTGAACGACAGGGTTAACTCAGCTTTGTGGGTCTGATTGTTTAAAAAAGTGAACAGCGGATCGTATTTATTGCCGGAACCAGCCATACGCATATTTTAGCAGTATTGGTCGTCAACGTCACGATGAGCGGCTGACTTCTTCAACCAGGGGACGCATCGTGCGCAGGAGAAAATGGGTTTGGGCCAGCCGCCTCTCCCAAATTTCGATAACCGGAGCCAAAATCGGCATCTCTCTGATCCATCCGGCATAGCAGTCAGCCCACTTCTGGAGGTGTTCCACCAGATGATCGAGCACCGCCGGCACAAGATCGTACTGCGCGGCCGCCCGCAGCAAATTGATCAGGGTTTGCTCACGACTGCCAAAACCGCGAGGTAGTTCGATGGTGCGGGCCAATCCTTCGATCATCTCTCGGGTTAGAAACCACCCGCTATGCGAAGGGGTTAACAAAAATCCGGCAATCTCTCGCAGACCGGTGGCCTGGTCATTCAGCAACTCAGCGGCCAGGGAAAGGGGCATGCGCTCTGGCAAATCAATCCCATCTCCCAGGTGATCAGCGATCAAATCAAACGTTAAACGGCCGATTTGCCGGTAAAATGCATCGCGCTGCAACGAAAGGGCGGCTAAAAACGGCCAAATCCAGGGAGCGACGCCCTGATTTAATAAAATTCGCTGATGGTGCCGCATCTGATGAGCCACTTTCTCCAAACCGTCTTCCCGGGCATCCGCTTCAGCCCCACATAGAAAGGCCAGTCCCCCCAGAAAAACAGCAAGATGATCGCCTCCCGGCTCGGTGCGCGGCACACCCAATCGCTCCAAAAGACGCACAGCCGCATCTGCAGCGTCTCCCCCAACCATGCCTCCTTCCTCCAAAAACACGGCCGCATGGGGAAAAAGATTCATCCCAAACAGGTTGTAATGGGCCGCCGCCGCCTCATCCAGGTCAGGTGGATCACCCACCCAAAAGCCGGTCTGGGCAACCACCGGCCACGTCTCGGCCGTGATTCCCTGCACAATCATCATCCGCAGAAATTGATATCCGCTGGCGCGGCTGAGAGCTAAGGAGTGGGGGGTCATAGAAAAGGGGGATGGGGATTTTGGCAATTGACTATTGGTTATTGGTATATTGGTTTATTAGTGTATTGGTATATGGCGGCTTCATGCTTCGCAGAAGCTCATAATAACCAATAACCACTACACTAATAAACTAATACACCTCTATCCTTCTTCATCCGGCAGCTGATACGCTTCTCTTACCGGTTTTAGCGGCCGTTTGAGCCAGTATGGTCGGCGTTCGCCGTTGGGGCTGATTTGTGATGCCGGCCGGGTTAGATCAACCCACTGTCGATAAACTTCCATCGACCGGTTGGTATCGACCCACACGTCGCCGTGATTTTCACCCGCTTCCGCCTTGCGCACGTTGACCGCCTTCTGCAGCCAGCAGTGGGCCCCGCTGAGCGGATCCGGATGGACGGCATGGGTCAGATTTTGGTGAACGCCCACGTCTTTCCACCAAACCCGGCTGGTGTCGGGATCAAACGTCTGCCACGGCCGGGCGTTTTCAATGATGTTGAGCGTATGGTGTCCCTGATCGTTTCCACCCAAAGCCACCAGAGAAGACATGCCGGATCCGATGCCCGCGTTATCTTGCAGCCGCCAGCGGCCGAGATGATGGCTCATGGCGATGACCCCAGGCTTGATCCCTTCCGTAACCCACACGCGATCGATAAAGTAGCCGATTTCCGTTTCCACCCGAATGAGGTCACCGGTTTGGACACCGAGCCTTTGGGCGTCGGACGGATGCATCCACACCGGATTTTTATGGCTGATCTCGTAGAGCCATTTGGCGTTGGCGCTGCGGGTGTGAATCAGCGTCGGTAATCGAAAATTTGGCAGGAGCAGCATCTCGCCCCGGTTTCGATCGATGTGATCCTGATGAACGTGGCTCTTGAGCGGCCAGGGAATGGTGTACTCTTTTTCAGGCCATCCCCATTCGTGGAGGGTCGGGCTAAAAAATTCGAGCTTGCGGCTGGGGGTACCAAAGCCGGTCCGGGCCACCCCATCGACATCCAGGCCCACCGGCTTGCCGTCCTGGAATATAACCCGGTGTGAGGTGGTGGGTGGAGGGTGCTGGGTGATGGGTGATGGGTGGTGGGTGCTGGATTCACTCTCTGACCTCTGGTCACTGGTCTCCAGTCTGATGTCTGTAGTCTGTGGTCTGTGGTCTGTCCTCTCTATCTCTTTCTCATACGGCTTGTAATTATTCCGCTTAACTTCAAACGCCCCATACTTCCGCATGTAAGCCAGGGGAGTCAACCCCTCCGCTGCGGCCGCTTCCGGCAAACCCGGCACGCTGTTTTCAAAGATCCAGCCATAATATTCGTCGATGGTGATGATTTCTCCCGGCCGGTATGGGCTTTCAAACCACTGCCGAATCCCCAGAGAGCCATCCGGATCCATGCGCGCCGACAGTTCGATCCACCATTCGTTTTCTTCCCACACTTCCCCTGGATTGGCTTCAAAGGTGTGGGTAATCTGGTGCCCCAGCTTTTCCATCGCCACGCGGCGTACCGGCTGGCGAAAGGCGATCCACTGGCCGGAGTGGGTTTCCTGACTCATCAGGTCGTGCCGCTCACCGGCATGCCCCATCGGCAGCACGTAGTCGGCAAACCAGGCCGATTCATTCCAGGTAGGCGTCAGGGCCACGTGACACTTCATTTTCTCTTCATCGAGCAGGGCTTTGAGCCACATAAAGCCATCGGGGTTGATCCACATCGGGTTGTAAACCCGGGTGAAATAGACGTCGATCTCCCCGCGATCTTCCTCTAAGAAATGGGGCAGTAAAAAGCTCATTTCATAATGGGCAAATGGCCATTCATCCGGCAGGTGCAGTTCATTCCAGGCGTTAAACGGCTCGGGGGTTTTGAACGGTTTGGGGACAAACTTGCTCCAGCTGTTGGCGTTCGTGCCCCCTTTGGTGCCCACGCTGCCGGTCAGCACGTTGAGAAAATAGAGGCAGCGGGCCACCTGCCAACCGCCGAGATTGCCAATGCTGGCGCTGCGCCAGGTATGGCTGGCCAGCCGCCCTTCACAGTTGGCCACGTATTCGGCCGCCTCGCGAATGCGTTCAAGCGGAATCTGAGCTTCGGCCGCGGCCATTTCAAAGGTAAATTCAGAATAGAGAGATTTTAAGACCCGATCAAATAGGGAATAGGTGGCAGGGGTTGGGGATTGGATAGGAAGGGCGGCGGCAATTTCCGTTTTTAATTGATCATTGTCAATTGACAATTGATTATTGACAATCGCCTCCAATGTTTCTTCCCAATTGACCCACTTCCGCACAAAATCTTTGTCGTACAGATCATTTTGAATGAGGTAGTTGGCGATAGAAAGCAGCACCGCGCTTTCGCTTCCCGGCCAGGTCGGCAGCCAGACGTCGCTCATGCTGGCGGTATTGCTCAGGCGGGGATCAAAGGTAATAATTTTGGCCCCATCCATCTTGCCTTCGATGATGCGCTGGGCGTGGGGATTAAAGTAGTGGCCGGTTTCCAGATGGCTGGAGATGAGCATGATGACGCGGGCATGGGCGTGATCGGGGCTCGGCCGATCAAACGCGCCCCACAGGTAATAACCGAGGCGTGCCCCGGACGAGCAGATATTGGTGTGGCTGTTGTGTCCATCCACTCCCCAGGCGGAGATACAGCGGTTGGTGTACCCATCTTCTCCCGGCCGCCCCACATGGTACATAATACCGTCTCGCCGCTTCTGACGGGATTCCCGCATCTTCTCTGAAATTTCACTCAGCGCTTCTTCCCAGGTAATGCGCTTCCACTTCCCTTCACCCCGCTTACCCACCCGTTTTAGGGGGAAAAGAATGCGCTCCGGATCATACACCTGATTGTGGGTGGCCGGCCCTTTGGCGCAGTTCCGGCCGCGGCTGCCGGGATGAACCGGATTGCCCTCAAATTTTTTGATTTCCAGGGTTTCTTTGTCAACGTAAGCCAGCAGGCCACAGGCGCTTTCGCAGTTAAAGCACACGGTCGGCACCAGCATGTAGCGGCGGGCCACCTTTTGAGGCCACTTTTTCCCGTCCCATTCGGTCCAATCATCCCAATATTCTACCGGTGGGTATTGGGACATCCGGCCGTCAGGATGCTCAACAGCAAGCATTTTTACATCATCTGGATTGGCTGCCGCAAATTCCGGCAGGCCCCGGCCGGCAGCGTTGGTTGGGGCCGGAGGCTCCGAAGCGGTCACCCCGGCCGATCCGAGGTGGAGCATCGTGTTAAGGAAGTTGAAGAGAGAGGATTTGGACATAATCTAACTTAATAATTGGTATATTGGTGTATTAGTTTATTGGTATATTGGTGTGTGCAGCTCTAATCTAGGAAATATACCTCTATACTAATAAGCCATTTTTTAAGAATTCGGGATCTCCTGCGGAGCCATCACAAACGCATATTCATAAAAATACAGGCCGGCAGCTGTGGCCAAACCGGCCGTGGCCAGAAACACCGTTCCGATGACAGCCGGGGCGAACCATGAGAGAATCAGCAAACCGGCCGGAAGGACATGCCCCAGAGCGATGCTGCCCCACCAAAAATGATTTTTATAGGTGCCGTGGCTGATGTCGTGGGCGGCACGAGCTGCCACTTCGCTGGCATGGGGGATTGAAAATTCCCCAATGAGCGTCACAAAAAGATCAACCAGCAAGGCTACAAAAAAGAGGATTGAAGTGACGCGGGTCATTTCAACCGGCATATCGATAAAGGCGTTTACGAGAAGCAGCGTACCGGACCCCACCATCAACGCTTGAACGACCAGATGAAATGGGAGTAAAGGACTCTGCCACAAATCCCGTCCTTCAGCCTGAGCAAAGAGAAAGGCGGTATAAACGGCCGCGCCGACGGCAAACGGCAGCCCTAACCCGAAATATAGACCTTGAACCAGCGGGCTGCTGTAGGAGAATAAATAGCCTCCTAATTCAAAGAGCCACCACAAACCGGTTATGGTGGAAAATCCGATCAAAAGGACCGCGCCGCGCGTCAGCCAGCTTCGCCACTGGGGACGAAGCAAAATGAGAAGAAAGCGCTGCGGCTGCTCGAGATCGTAAACGAGAAGGGCGGTGGTCAAACCGATAAACAACAGGGATAAAAATCCACCAACCAAAGCGGTTAACCCGTCAAAGGGAAACCAGTTCAAACCCCACCCCAGGGCCATCACCATAAATAATCCGGCGCCAATCCCTTTGGTAACCAGATAAGCGGGGACCGGCCAGTGCCAGGGCACCTTATGCTGCTGATTGTAGCCAACCTGCACCATGTGTTCCGCCATGCGGCCGTCGCCAAATTGAATCGGTCCGTTCCACGGCTGTCCCTGCGGCTGTGGCTGACGCAACGGCGTGCCGTTGGAATGGGTAACGACCGCTTCAGCAGGGCGGCTGTGTGTTTGACCGTTGTGTCGGACCTGGACATCGTGCAGGGGAATCACATCGGCCCACATAAAGGTCTCGGGCGCGCGCTCGGTGGCTGTGGGGTGCATCACCACATCACTGCCTTCGATATAGAAGAGCTTGGGAGCGGTCCCCTGCTCCGGCTTGCGCACGGTGACATCCTGTGTAGCCAGGAGCTGGCTGATTTCGCTGTGGGGATCGTTGATGTCCCCGGCAATGATGGCGTGTTCCGGGCAGACCACCACACAGGCCGGTTCCAGACCGATATCGGTTCGATGCGCACAGTAATGGCATTTGGCGGCCGTGTTTGATTCGGGATCGATATAAATGGCGTCGTATGGACACGCCTGCATACACGCTTTACAGCCGATACACACGGAGGGATCAAACTCGACAATCCCATCGGCCCGCTGATACATCGCTTCGGTGGGGCAGATTCGAGCACAGGGCGGATTGGCGCAGTGATTGCAGCGGGTCACCTGAAAATGGCGTCGGGCGTGGGGGTAAACACCGGTCTCGACATATTTTACCCACGTGCGGCTAACGCCGAGGGGCACTTCATTTTCAGATTTACAGGCTACAGAACAGGCGTGACAGCCTATACATTTTCGATTATCGATGACAAAGCCGTAATTTTTCTCGGCTGCGAGCGCTGTTTCCCCTGCAGCATAGGTTTGGGACATAGGGGGTTGGGGTCTCCTTAGCAATTAGCAATTAGCAATTAGCAATTAGCAATTAGCAATTAGCAATTAGCAATTAGCAATTAGCAATTAGCAATTAGCAATTAGCAATTAGCAATTAGCAATTAGCAATTAGCAA
>JASJCR010000182.1 GCA_030065875.1 Ardenticatenaceae bacterium
TTTTCGTTGGCGCTAAAGTAGTCAAAGGGGTCGTAACAGGGGGCGTTGGCCATCGCTAGAATCGCTCCTGTTTGCGGGTTGATCACGATAATGCTGCCGCTTTCGGCCGCGTATTCATTAAGGGCTTGTTCCAGGTGGGTTTCGACCAGATGTTGTACGGTGCGATCAATCGTTAAAACCAGATCGGCCCCTTCTCGGGCCACCACCGTCTTTTGCTCTGACAGGGGAGAGATGTTGACCTGGGCACTGGCCGCTTCGCCGGCCAGCAGGAGCTGATAATATCCTTCGAGCCCGGCCCCGCCAATCCCGTCAAAATCGGTGTATCCCAGGGTGTGGCACATTAACTCACCCTGTGGGTAGATGCGCCTGGGCAGCGGGTCGATTTGGAGCTCGTCATAACCTAAGGCGCGAATCGCCTCAGCTGTTTCGCTGGGGACCCGGCCGGTGCTGAGCATCACAAAGCGCTGGTTGCTTTCCAATTTTTCCAGAATTTCAATCCGCGATTCTTCCAAAATAACCGCCAGGGCGGTGGCCATTTCTTCTTTATCCGCATCTGAAATTAAGGCGGGAGAAGCGCCAACCTGATAATCTGCCCCGTTTGCGGCCAGAACGGCCCCGTTGCGATCGTATATCACGCCGCGTTCCGGACGGGCAATCACTTCCAAGATGGTGCTGTCGCGTCCGCGAACCGCCCACTCATCACCTTGAAGCACCTGAAAAACGATCAGACGACCGGTTACAATACTGGTGGCGGCGATCAGGGCCACGGCGATAATCCATAATCTGCGCGTTTGATTGGTTGACATGATATCTTTGCTTACTCTTGATTTGCTTCGCCCCGGGTTAAGCCGGTGAACTGCTGCTGCAGCCACACCCAGACCGCTTCCTGCATCGTTAAAATTTTGACCGGTTGGGGGGCGGGTTCAACCGGTCGCAAAGATTGAAGATCGACATCTTCAGCCACGGCCGGCACGTTGGGAACCACCAGATATTCGATTTCATCTGGATTGGCCTGGACAAACCCTTGAGCACGTGCTCGTTCTTGTAAATTGTCGAGGGATTGGGATTCAGCGATTTGCTGTTCAATGATCCCGTTGTCTCTCTTTAATGCGGCCAGCTGGCTTTGTGAAATTTGCATTCGCCGGCCGATCTCAGCCACTGAACTGGCCTGAACCAGGTAGATTGTGCCCACCAGAGCACCCAAGACGATAATAATGCCCCAGCCGAGAGCGGCCTGAGCCTCCCACAGCTTCATCAGCTGCTGGAGCTGTGTGCGCCAGCGGGGACGTCGCGTCGCGGAAGTTTTTTTTTCGTCTTCGCTCATCTTCTAATTCCAGCATTCCTGCGACCCGGATGCTGCTGCTCGGGGTCCGTCACTTTTTCCGCCACCCTTAATTTTGCACTCCGACTGCGCGGGTTGTGCTTAATTTCGGCCGCTGACGGCGTAATCGGTTTCCGGGTGATACGCTGCAGCACGATATGACTCGTATTGACAAACAGCTTCTCTTTGGGTTGGTTGTAATAAGGATCGCTTAATTTGCGAAACGTCTGTTTGACCAACCGATCTTCTAAAGAATGGAAGCTGATCACGGCGATGCGACCGCCCGGGCGAAGCAGGTCAATCCCGGCCTGCAGACCGCGTTCAACCGCTTCAAGCTCTTTGTTGACCGCGATACGCAGGGCTTGAAATGCCTGGGCCGCAATTTGGGAATGCCGCTGCCGTTTGCCTCGGCCGATGGTGTTGTTAATTAAATCCAGCAGCTCTTTTGTGGTATTGAGCGGCCGCTGGTTGGTAATTTCTCGAGCCAATTTTCGACTTTGCCGAATTTCTCCATATTTAAAGAAGATATCGGCCAGTGCGTGGGCCGAGAAGGTGTTAACGATTTCCGCGGCGGTCATGCGGCCGTTATGCCCGCTTTGATCAAACCGCATATCAAGCGGTCCATCCGCTCGAAAGGAGAACCCGCGTTGGGGGTCATCCAGCTGTCTGGAGGAAAGGCCAAGGTCAAGGAGAACCCCGTCGACCTGTCCAAATCCGTAGTAAGGGGCCCATTTTGCCATCTCCGCGTAATTCGCATGGTGGTACTGCACCTGAGTACTATAGTTATGCAACGTTTTGCGCGTTATTTCAATCGTACTAAGGTCCCAGTCAAACGCTAATACCCGGCCGCCTCTCTCCAAAATGCCTTTTGTATGGCCCCCAGCTCCTAATGTGCCATCAATGTAAAGGTGATCGGGCTGAGGGTTTAACGCCTCCATGACCTCATCATAAAGAACCGAAATATGATTTCCTTGTTCCGTCATCGCGCTTTAAAAGCCCAAATTTGCCCAGCGGTCGCCGTTCTCGCTGGCTTCAAAATCCTGGCGGACAGCTGACCAGCTGTCTGCCTGCCACAATTCAATATAGTTGTACATGCCCACCAGCGTGACTTCATTTTGGATGGCGGCAAATTCGCGTAGGTATGGGGGAAGCAGGATCCGCCCCTGCCGATCGGGCTCGAGGTCGATTGCTCCGGAGAAAACGCGGCGTCTAAATTCGCGCACGCTGGTATCGGATACCGGGCGGGACATGATATCGGCGGCCAGTTTTTCCCATTCGGTGATGGGGTAGACAACCAGGTTTTGATCAAACCCGCGCGTCACCACCAGGCCGGCCGCCAGCTCTCCCCGAAAACGGGCCGGTATGGTCAATCGACCTTTATCATCGATGGTGTGACTGTACTCGCCGAGAAACATAGCTGGTATTTAGAACATTTGTTCGTATTGCCCCATTTAAGAGGCTTATTAGGGATTAATTTAGGGTTTTTGCCCCATTTTGCCCCACTTTACCCCACAATGTGCCAAAGTATACACCATGTGACCCCCTTTGTGAAGTCATCTGTTTTACGAGATCGTGAATTTTTAGGAGAAAATGTAGGAAGTTGGTCTGGGTGGGGTGAAACGGCTCCGAAGAGACCCCCGATGCAGTTCAGGGGCGGACGGGTTAACAAGCAAATTAACCCTTGAAACACCCATGCGGGAAGAGTGGACCAATCTTCAAGATTGGTCCACTCTGAAGCAATTTAGAGCGGAAACGTGTATTTTCCCTATTGATCGGTTCAGAGGCTGACTGGGGAGGTTTAGCCTAGCTTGTCAACGACCGATTTAATCGTGGGGGTGTCAATTTTACCCAACGCTTCTTCCACTTCGTTTTGCGACAGTTCATGAGGTTCCAGCTTGCCGGCAAAGTAATCCTGGTAAGCTAGCATGTCAAAATTGCCGTGGCCGCACAAATTGAGCAGAAGAGTTGGAGAGGTGCCTTCTTCTTTTGCCTTTTCGACCGCGCGGAACACGGAAGCCACAGCGTGATTGGCTTCCGGTGCGGGAATGATCCCTTCAGCCTGGGCGAATTGAACCCCGGCCTCAAACGACTCCAGCTGATCAATCGCTTCAGCGCCAATAAATCCATCGGCCAGCAGCTGGCTGATAATCGCTCCGGCGCCATGATAGCGCAGGCCACCGGCATGGATTTTGGCCGGTACAAAGGTGTGACCGAGGGTGTACATAGGTAGAAGGGGGGTCATACCCACCGTGTCGCCAAAATCATAGCGGAAGACGCCGCGGGTCAGCTTGGGCGCTGAGGTGGGTTCACTGGCGATACACTGGATCGTTTTTCCTTCGGTTAAATTAAGGTGCAAGAAAGGAAAGGCGATTCCAGCAAAGTTAGAACCGCCACCAAATGGGGCAAAGACGTAATCTGGCAAGTCAGCTCCCGCCTTTTCCAACTGTTTGATCGCTTCCTGGCCGATAATGGTTTGATGCATCAGCACGTGATTGAGGACACTGCCCAATGAATATTTGGTATCTTCGCGGGTGGCAGCCATTTCCACCGCCTCTGAAATAGCGATCCCCAGGCTGCCGGGAGTATTGGGATCATCCGCCAGAATTTTTTGACCGGCCTGGGTGCGATCGGAAGGGGATGGAAAGACGTTTGCTCCCCAGGTTTGCATCATCATTTTGCGGTACGGTTTTTGATCAAAGCTGATGCGGACCATGTAAACATCGCATTCGATGTCAAACGCTTTGCAGGCGAAGCTCAGGGCGCTGCCCCACTGACCGGCCCCGGTTTCGGTTGTGATCCGCTTGACCCCTTCTTTCATATTATAATACGCTTGGGGAACGGCCGTATTGGGTTTATGAGACCCTGAGGGGCTGACTCCTTCGTATTTATAGTAAATTTTGGCCGAGGTATCGAGCATTTTTTCCAGATTGCGAGCCCGGAAAAGGGGGGTCGGCCGCCACATGGCGTAAATATCGCGAACTTCTTCCGGAATTTCGATAAACTGTTCTTGAGAAACTTCTTGTTTAATCAACTCCATGGGAAAAAGCGGGGCCAGCGCTTCGGGGCCAATCGGCTCGCGGGTGGCCGGGTTAAGCGGCGGCAGGGGCTTGTTGGGCATATCGTGAATGATGTTGTACCAGTGGGTTGGCATTTCATTTTCATGAAGGGTAATTTTGCGCGAATCGGTCATGGTTCCTCCGGATTTCCTTATTCCTGTTCAAATTTTCAACACCAGCTGCCTTTTTCAACTATTGGTGAGTGGATTTGGCTGGTGATCACCTCGAAACGGCCGATGTGTGGATAAGCTCTAGCCCATCGTGGCCAAATTTTAAAGGTTCGCGCCGTTCTGTCAATGAGTTGGGTTTGAGAAACCTCAAATCTAAAAACAAAAACAGAGACAGCAAAATCAAGGGGGTTTTCTCCCAGATTTAGCAAAATCCCCTTAATCCCTAAATACACCGTTACAAAAATTTTCTTAACTTCTTTTTTTTGATAGGCTTCTTTGCCGCAGCCGAATGAATTCGGCCGCTATGGAAACCGAAACGCGATAAATCGCGTTAAAAACTATCCGGTTTCGGTCTCCATGGCCGGTGGATTTATTCATCGGCCAAGAAAGGGGGCAACAAGGTTAAAAATTAGGAAAACATTTGTTACGCAGTACTAAACTTTTGTTAATGAATTATTGGGAGAAATAAAAATGACCTGTTGTTGGCCCAACAACAGGTCATTTTTATTTCACTCTATGAAGCGAACGGGAATTAAAATAAGGGTTTTATTCGGTTAACCGGTTACTCCGTGTGTGGCGCTGGGTGCCGTCGAATAATGATAAATCCGCTAATGACAGCCAGTATCATGGTTACCACAGTGGCCATCAGGGGCAAATTCCCGGGGGTGCTGGCATCAACCGCCTGCAGGGTAACGGCGGTGGGGCCTGTACCGGTGCTGCCGTTAAACGTAAAAGGTGAGCCTAAATCGCCAAAATATACAAAGCTGAAATTAATGGTGCTTGGATCACCGAGCGTTCCATTCAGGATCACATAAACGTTGACAGTATTTCCAGGAGTTGGCGTAGGAATTGTATCTCCACCGCCGGCCGAGGCTAATGCCGGACAGGGGACACCAAAATCGCAGGTAAAGAGAAGCGGGGGCGCAACTGGGGTTGTCATTGGCCCGGAATTGTAAAGGATATTGCTGCCATCAATGACCGCAATTTGATAGCTTTGCCCGGGAGCCGTTCCCCATGGCTCGTTGTTTACCTCATCTTTGATGTCAAATTGAATGCCGCTAAAGGCGGCGGCCGGATGCACCACAAGAAAGGCCCACATAAACGTGATGGCCACGCTTCCAAAAATTACCAATAACTTTTTCTTCATCGTAGATCTCCAAGGTGTAGGACTGCTGTATCCTGACATAGGCTCAGGTGCAGCCAGCCCATAGAATTGAACAATAAAGCAATTTGGTTTATAACCGCTTCAAAGCCGGTTGATCTACGCTTATTGGCAAGTTTATGCAGGTAGCCCGACAAACCAGCTCGCATTAATAATTTGCGGTTAATTCACCATCCATTCATAATTTAAATCTCTAGCAGGTTACTCACAACAGGCCATTAGTCCTGATTTGGGATAAAAATGGTTAGGATTTGGTTATAAATCTAAGTTTTGTTCTATCGAGGGTTGGTCTGCTATCCTCTCAAAGAATCGGTTCTGTGGTAATCTGGTGAATCCGTAACCCAAAATATTTAGCACACTGTTACAAAAATATTTTTAACTTCTTAATTTAGAGACGCCTCTTTGCCGCAGCCGAATAGCCGCTATGGAAACCGAAACGCGATATTGAGTATTTATAAATCAAGTCTGATACAGTAGCGTCATTCCCGCGAAAGCGGGAATCCATTGGCTTGCTACCGATGGATCCCCGCCTACGCGGGGATGACGGGCTTGTTTTGAAGACAGAAATAGGTCTATTTTGCGCAAAATCAAGGCACTTTAGGCGATAATTATTCACTTATGAGCAAACCGTTAATCGGCACGGAACTGAAGCGTTTTAATCGAGCTTATCGCCGTCAAAACCCGCCCAGGCGGGAGGTGGCGGCGATCTTGCAGAGTGTTGAGTACCCGGTCAACGTCGGGTCCATTTTTCGCCTGGCGGATGGAGCGGGTGTCCATGAGCTGGTTTTATGCGGCATCACCCCCCGGCCACCCCACCCTACCATTGAAAAAGTCGGGCGCGGTAAAACCGGCCGGGTTAACTGGCGCTATGAAAAGGATGCGGTGCAGGCGATCGAGCAGATGCAGGCGGCCGGTTTCCAGGTCGTGGCGGTTGAATTAGCAGAGGGGGCACACCCTTACCACACCTTTCCCTATGAAGAAAAAGTTTGCTTGCTGGTTGGGCATGAAGATCACGGGGTTACAAAAACGACTTTGGCAGCCTGTGACGCGGCCGTTTTTCTTCCCATGTACGGCAAAGGGCTTTCTCTGAACGTTCACGTGGCGTTAAGCGTCGTGGTGTATCACGTGCTTCACGCAAAATAGCTCGGCCCTGCGGGCCTTATAGCTTATTAGCGCGGGGCTTCGCACCTTTCAGCAGGTTAGCACGGCCCTGCGGGTCTGTCAGCTCGGCGCTAAAGCGCCTTTCAGCTAATTAGCTGAAGGCTAAAAGGTGCGCAGCACCGAGCTAGGAGGGGCAAAGCCCCGTCCTATTCCACTAATATGTGTCTTGTTTCCCATTTTTTGGTATAAATTTCCCATTAATTTGGAGAAGCTGTCTCGAAAAAGGCAGCAAGTTTGTTTACGTTCCCATCATTCTATTTTGGAGGAGAATGGCGTTTATGAATAACAGTTGGAAAAGAATGCTTACGATTTTGTTTGTGTTGGGTCTTTTATTGGCCGCCTGCGGTGGTGGAACTACCGCTCCGGTCGAAGAAGAAGCCGCGGAAACAGAGCCAACCACCTCGGAAGAGGTGGCTGAAGATGAAAGTATGGATGAAGAGATGGAGGAAGAGGAACCGGCCGAGGTTGTTGAAGAGCTGGTTTGTGAGGACGAAATCGGCTGTGTCGAAATTGGCCCAGATGACCCGATTCGGATCGCATCAGCCCTGGTTGTGACCGGTCCAAATGAATCATTGGGTCTCGATTCCCAGTACGGTGTCGAAATCGCCATCGCCGAGCGCGGTGAAATTCGCGGTCATGCCATTGAACTGCAGGCGGAAGATGACGGCTGTAGTGCAGAAGGCGGGCAGACGGCCGGTCAGAAGATCGTGTCCGATCCGTCGATAGCCGGCGTGGTCGGCACAAGCTGTTCCGGTGCCGGTGTGCCGATGTCACAGATTGTGTGTGGGGCTGGCGTGGTCATGATTTCTCCCTCCAACACCGCTCCGGTGTTGACCGATGCTGAGAGCCGTCAGGCGTGCTATTTCCGCACGGCGCACAACGACAAGATCCAGGGTGCGGCGATGGCCAACTACGTCTTCAACGAGCTGGGCATCACCCGCGCAGCAGCGATCCACGATGGCGACCCGTACACCGAGGGGTTGGCCACCGTGTTTAGCGACTCATTCACCGAGCTGGGTGGGGAGATCGTGGCCTTTGAGGCGGAAGCGGCCGATGCCACCAACGTGGAACCACTGCTGACGTCGGTTGCGGCGGCCGAGCCGGAGCTGATCTACTATCCGGTCTTTATTCCGCTGGGCTCGCTGATCACCAAAACCGCCAAAGAGGTGGACGGTTTGGAAGACGTGGTGCTGGCTGCGGCCGATGGGGTGCAGTCACCTGATTTCATCGAAGCCTCTGGTGACGCGGTGAACGGGATGATCGTTTCCGGGCCAAACCTGAGCTTTGGCAACGAGATTTACGAGCAGTTCCTGGCCACCTACACCACAGAGTACGGCACCGATCCGACCGCACCGTTCCACGCCCATGCGTACGAT
>JASJCR010000011.1 GCA_030065875.1 Ardenticatenaceae bacterium
AACAAACACCAATAGGGAAACGTCATTCCCGCGAAAGCGGGAATCCACTGGATGGCCACCGATGGATCCCCGCCTGCGCGGGGATGACGAGTCTGTTTTGTAAGTCGGTTCATATTCACATTTATTTGTAAATCTTCAATGTATTAGCATAAAGTTTTCACAAATTAGCTGTCCGCAGACCCCGCAGGGGTGAACCGGAGGTTCGCAGATTAGAGAGAGAGAAATCTGTGATAATCCGCGTTAATCCGTGGCCTTTTTTTGTAAATTTTTCAAGTGCTTCGCTTCCGAAAGCGTACGATCTTCCGATTGGCAGACAAACTAACTCATTACCATTCCGCCATCCGCTTCGATCGCCTGCCCCGTGATGTACCGAGCGTCTTTGGACGCCAAAAAGGCGATCACCCCGGCAATCTCCCACGGGGCGGCCATCCGCTGCTGCGGACAATCCTGCGCCCGCATGGCCAGCCATTCTTCACCGGTAATGCCTTCTCGCAGCCCGGCTTCGGCCGCTATTTGGCGCAGCATAGGGGTGAGCACGTGACCAGGGCACACCGCATTGACGGTCACCCCATGGGGAGCCAGCTCCATCGCCACCGAGCGGGTTAATCCGATTACCCCGCTTTTGGCTGCGGAATATTCGGCCGTGGCCGGCCAGCTGGTCTTTCCGGCCATTGAGGAGAGGTTGATAATGCTGCCCGATTTTTGCGCCATCATGATGTTAGCCACCGCTTGGTTGCACAGAAAAACGCCGGTTAAATTGACCGCCAGGAGCTGTTGCCAGCTGGACAGCTTGACCTCGGTTAGCGGCGTACTGGCCGTAGTACCGGCCGCTGTGATGAGCACGTCAATTCGCCCCCAATTTTCCATGACCTGTTTGACAGCCGCCGTGACGTCCGCTTTTTCTGCTACGTTACAGGTGATGGCCATCGCCTCTGCACCCTGAGCCTGACAGGAAGCGGCCGTCGCTTCATTGGCCGTATCGTTGATATCGAGGCAGGCAACTGACGCCTCTTCTTCAGCGAAGCGCAGCGCACATGCCCTTCCGATGCCGCTGGAGGCACCGGTAACCATCACAACATAATTCTTGAAACGTTTCATACTTCCAAATCTAGCCCGTCATCCTGGCCCCCGTCTACTAAACTACGGCGGGATCCACCGGATTTAACCGTGGTCTATAATCAAACAACCTGATATCGCAGCGGCCGCTGGGCCAGATGATTCATGATGTTGGTGTAATCTTGCTGTCGGGAATGGGTCACATCCGCCTCATCAACCGTTCCGGCCGCTGTGTGTGGCGTTAGTAATACATTGTAACCTTTTTTGGCCAGGGCCAGCAGCGGATTTTCGCGGCGAAGGGGTTCCCATTCAAAGGTATCCAGAGCTGCCCCAGAGAGCTTACCTCCTTCAATTGCCTCAGCTAGAGCCGCTTCATCAATCGTACTGCCGCTGCCACAGCTGACCACAAAGGCCCCATCTTTCATTTGGGTAAATACATCCGCATTGAGAAGATGATCTGTGCTGGGAAAGTAGGGGAGCAGGTTGATCAGATAATCACTTTCGGCGTAGAGGGTTTCGGCCGAGACGTAAGTCAGGCGTAAATTGCTTTCCATCCTCGATGGCAGCCGTCGTCGCTTGTGGTACAGAATCTGACATTCCCATCCCCTCAATCGTTGGGCTACTTCGGCGCCGATTTCCCCAAAGCCCATGATGCCCACTTTCTGCTGCCACAGCTGTTTGACGCCGGATCGCCCCGACCAATTGTAGGCGAAAGTGTCTTCATCGGTGCGCCGACTATCCCCCCATTTTGAATCTGCCGCCAGCGCAACCGCCTCGACCTCGCGCAGCTTCTTGGCCAAAACCAGCATTTGCAAAATCAGATGTTCGGCCACGCGAATTACGCTGTCCACCGGCCAATAGCACACGGCCACCCCGGCCGCTCGGGCCGCTTTGAGATCAATATCGTGAGTTAACGATCCCAATCGTTGAATCAGCTTGAGTTGAGGAGCAGCCTCAATCAGCTCGGCGTCAATTAATCCGGTGCGCTCAGATATAAAATAAATGGTGTCGCTTAACGCTGCTTTTAACGCGTCCCTATCCGGCTGGCGAAGCATATTCACACTCAGTTCATCCGGTGCGGCCTTCAAGGCATCTTCCTGATGCCGCGTGCCTCGTTCCGTCGTAAAAACAACTTTAACGCTCATGCTAATTTCCCCTGTGTGCATATTGTTCACCGGCATCGACCATGATGACATCCGCAGTGATATAGCTGGCTCGCAGCAAAAATAGGACCGCCTCTGACACATCAGCTGGTGTGCCCCATCGTTTGAGCAGGGTTCCGGCCGCCACTTCGGCGATTTCTTTTTCGGAGAAGTCTGGGGGCGGCAGGACCGGCCCCGGAGACACGGCATTGACGCGCACGGCCGGAGCCAGCTCCAGCGCCAGCTGGCGGGTGAGAGCCATGAGGGCCGCTTTGCCAACGCCATGTGCGGCAAAATTCGGGTATGGTTGCCAGGCAGACCCATCAACAATGTTAATGATGGCCCCTTCACCTTGCTCCAACATGTAGGGGGCAACCGCATTGGCGCAATACCAGGCGCCGTGGACGCTGATATCAAATACGCGATGCCAGTCGCTGAAATCCGCTGTAGGAAGGGGAGTCGGTTTAAACAGGGAGGCGCTGTTGATCAAAATATCTACCCCTCCAAATTGGGCGTTGGCGGCCGCCACCATGATGCCGACCTGTTCGGCATCAGCCACATCACACTGAATGGGCAGCGCCCCTACCCCAACTTCTCGGGCTGCATCGGCCGTTTCTTCGGCCGCATCGGCCGAGCGATTGTAGTTGATGACCACGTTTGCCCCGGCTGCCGCCAGAGCCAAAGTAATCTCCCGGCCGACGCGATGGGCGCCTCCGGTAATCAGGGCTGTCTTGCCATTTAGGTTCATTTGATGTCCCCTTTTCTGGTGGGTGTCACTTCGAAGTGACACCCACCTCTACAAACCACCCCAACTCTCACAAACGATAGGCCACGACCGCGGAAACCGCCTCCGTGATATCCTCTACGGTCGGCAAAATATACTGCTCCAAATCCGGCGCATAAGGAAACGGCACGTTCTTGGTTGCCACCCGCACGATCGGGGCATCGAGATATCCTATCGCTTCTTCAGCCAGCATGGCCGCAATTTCAGCGCCGGGACCAGCGCGTTTATGGGCTTCGTGAACGATAACCACGCGGTTGGTTTTCTGCACCGACTTGATCACCGTTTCCTTGTCAAAGGGCACCAGGGTGCGCGGGTCGATCACCTCAGCGTCGATCCCAGCGGCCGCTAACTGCTCGGTCGCGGCCATAACCCGCGGCAGAACGCCACCGATAGCCAAAATGGTGATGTCTTTTCCGGCCCGCCGCACAACCGCCTCTCCAAAGGGAACGGTGTAATCATCTTCGGGCACTTCGCCGGGTTCAGCATACAGCATCTTGTGCTCAAAAAAGAGCACCGGGTCTTCCCCACGCACGGCCGATTTGAGCAATCCCTTGGCGTCATATGGGGTAGCCGGAATGGCGATCTTTAAGCCGGGCACGTTCATAAACCACGCTTCCGGGCTTTGCGAATGTTGAGCTGCCGCAGACCCGGGAGCCCCATTGACGATGCGCAGCGTGAGCGGCACGCTGGCCTTGCCACCGCTCATATAGCGGGCCTTGGCCACCTGATTGACCACCTGATCCATGGCGCAGGCCACAAAATCGGCAAACATGATTTCGGCAATGGGGCGCATGCCCATCAGCGCCGCGCCCAAACCGCCGCCAACGATGGCGATTTCAGAAATCGGGGTGTCGCGCACGCGGGTTTCGCCAAATTCGTCAAACAAACCGGTGGAAACACCAAACACGCCGCCAAATACCCCAACATCTTCACCGATAAGAAAGACCGCTTCGTCACGACGCATTTCTTCGGCCATCGCTTCGTTTATTGCTTCACTAAAAGTAATTTTTCTGTCCATAATTCGATGTACGATTTACGAAATACGAATTACGAGATACAAATGGCTGGTTGATCGGGGAACCCTCACATAACCTCAGCCATTCGTACATCGTATTTCGTAAATCAAAACACTCTCCCTTCATGCGTATCCCCATACACCCCATCGAGCGCACTTTCGCGCGTGGGCTGGGGGCTTTGAGCGGCAAATTCAACCGCTTCATCGAGCAAACTTTGGATTTCCGACTCAACGGCCGTAATTTCACTTTCGGAGGCGAACTTGTGCTCCAGTAAACGCTGTCGAAAAGCGGCGATCGGGTCGCGTTCTTGCCACGCCTCTAACTCTTCCGGGGACCGGTACACCATGGGGTCTCCCTCGTAGTGTCCGCGATAGCGATAGGTTTTGCCTTCAATAAAGGTGGGGCCTTCACCGGCCCGCGCTCGAGCTACCGCTTCCTGAGTGGCCTCATAAACCGCGGTCACGTCATTGCCGTCCACGATAACGCCGGGGAAGGCGTACCCGGCCGCCCGAATCGACAAATCTTTTACGGGGGCCTGTTTATCCTGGGGGGTACCTTCCCCGTACAAATTATTTTCGCAGAAGAAAATCATGGGCAATTTCCACAAACCGGCCAGGTTAGCCGCTTCGTGAAACGCCCCTTCGTTGACCGCCCCATCACCAAAAAATGAGAGGGCGACCCGCTGTTCGCCGCGCATCTGAAAAGCCAGCGCCGCCCCAACGGCCATGGGAATCCCGCCAGCGACGATGCCGTTGGCTCCCAGAATACCCAGCTCAAAATCTGTCATATGCAAGCTGCCGCCCTTGCCACCACAGTAGCCGGTTTGTCGCGCGGCCAATTCAGCCATCATATACCTGGGTTCGCCCCCCTTGGCTACCAGATGGCCGTGACCGCGGTGGGTGCTGGTAATGACGTCATCCTGGTTGAGGGCGGCGCACGCCCCCACGGCCGTGGCCTCCTGCCCCACGCAGGAGTGAATGAAGCCAGGAATTAAACCGGCACGTCGCTCATTGATCGCTCGCAGCTCAAACTCACGCACCTTGACCATTTGACGGTAAAAAGTTAACAGCTGTTCTTTTGGGTAGTTAGAAATGCTCATACCAATTTGATTGACGGGATACGAAATACGAAATACGAATAGTCGAGATTGTGGGAAAGATCCCCATACGATCAGCCTTTCGTAACTCAGATTTCATATCTCGTATTTCGTTACTCCTTCGATATCCAAATCGCTTTTACCTCCGTAAAAGCGTCAATTACATCAGGGCCGTTGTCCCGGCCGTAACCGCTGCCTTTAAACCCGCCAAAGGGGGCAGCCCCATCAAATAAACCGTACGTATTAACCCAGACCACCCCTGCCTTTAGGGCATCCCCCATGCGCAGGGCCCGGCCGGTATCGCGTGTCCATACCCCGGCCGCTAACCCGTAGTCGGAATCGTTGGCCCGGGCGACCGCTTCTACTTCGGTTTCAAACGGGAAAATGGGCAGCACCGGCCCAAAAATTTCTTCGCAGGCGATAGCGGCCTCATCTCCCTGCCCGGTAAATAGGGTGGGAGGGAGATAAAATCCTTTGTCGTAAATTCCACCGGTGAGGCGCTTGCCTCCAGACTGGAGCTTTCCTCCCTGGGCGAGACCGCGATCGATATATTGTTGAATCGTGTTGAATTGGCTCTCGTTGGCAATCGGCCCCAATTCCACCTCAGGATCGAGGGCATGTCCGATTTTGGCTTTGCCGGCCATGGCGGTGAGGCGGTTGACCACCTCATCAAAAATTGAGGCCTGAACGTATAGACGCGATCCGGCTACGCAGCTTTGACCACTGTTGTGAAAGGCGGCGCCAAATGAGCCGTTTACGGCCGCATCCAAATCCGCATCCGCAAAAATAATATTGGGTGCTTTGCTGCCCAGCTCGAGGGCCAGCCGCTTGATATTGCCGGCCGAAGCTTGAATGACGCTGCGCCCGACGGCCGTTGAGCCGGTGATGGCCAGTTTATCGATATCCCGATGCTCGGCCAGCGCCTGACCGATCACCGACCCCCGGCCGGTGACGATGTTGACCACACCGGGTGGAAAACCGGCTTCCTGAAGCAGTTCACCCAGCCGTATGACCGGCAGCGAGGCGATCTGGGCCGGTTTAAAAACCACCGTATTGCCGCAGGCGAGCGCCGGGGCGATTTTTTGAGTCATGTGGATCAGGGGATAGTTCCAGGGAATGATAATCGCTACCACCCCAACCGGTTCGCGGCGGGTATAGACCAGATGATTGGGCACCGAGACGGCGGGAACCGCCCCGGCGATTTTGGTGGGCCATCCGGCAAAATCATAAACGTTTTGCGCGGCGACAGGTGCGTCGATGGCCGTTGTGGCGGAGATCGGTTTGCCGACATCGAGTGATTCAATCTCGGCCAATTCCGCCTGATGAGTGCGAATAAGATCTGCAAAGCGGCGCAATATCGATTCGCGCTGTGCCGGGGTCATCTGTCCCCATTCCCCATGCAGGGCGGCCCTGGCGGCCCTGACGGCGCGATCAACATCGGCCGCACCGGCCAGGGCCACCTCGGCCAGAGAGGATCCATCTGAGGGGCTGTAGCTGCGATAGGTTTGATGATCCTGGGCGTCTACCCACCGGCCGTTGATCAACAGCTTGTGGGGAGATCGCCCCAGAAAGGCGCTGGTCGCTTCACTTATTTGAAATCTTGTTAGTTGTGTCAATTAAACCTCTTTTTAGCGATTGCAATTAAGTAGTTTACAAAAAGAATTGTTAAAAAAAGCCACGGATTAACACGGATTTTCACAGATTTCTCTCTCTAATCTGCGTAATCTGCGGACCTCTAAAGTTGGATCGGATATTTTCCCGCCTCCCTGGCTGTTTCCAGCATGGCCAGATAAAATTCCGGCTTTACTCCAGGATGGACCGAATTGCTGGTCGAAAGCAGGTAACCGCCACCCGGTGCTGCTGCCTGAATAACCTCTCGGGTTTGGGCGCGGACCGCCTCGATTGGTCCATCAACCAGGACGGTTGCACAGTCGACGTTGCCGATGAGCGTTAAGCGATCTCCATAGACCTGTTTTATATGGGCAATATCCATGTTTGCCCCGGGTTCAATCGCCTGAAAACCATCAACTCCGGCTTTTATCATGCCGTCCAGCAGTTTGTTGACGTTGCCATCGGTATGCTTCACGTACGGAACGCCATACTGGTGGCACAGGTCGGTTATTTGTTTGAGCCGGGGAAAGACAAATAAATCAAAATGTTTGGGAGAAAACATTGGGCCCCGGGCTGAGGCCCAATCGTAGCCGCCGTGAACCCCATCGACACCCAGCTTGAGCATCTCTTCAAGTATTAACAAAGTGATTCGCAGGCGGGCATCGAGATACCGGTGAATTAGATCGGGCTCGAGAATCAGCCCCATCAGAAAATGCTCCGCCCAATCCCAGGTTGACCCGATTTCTACATCAGCAACCCCCATGACAAATCGATCCTTCCCTAACTCGCGGACAAAGGTTTCGACCGGTGTAAAATCCCAATCAGCGAGAGATGGCGTTACCGCCTCTAGCGCTTCTGTTTGTGTCCGCAGGGCGTTTAGCCCGTCCTGGCGCAGTGTCGAGTTTACCTGATCGTAGGTATCGCTTTCCGGGCTGTATTTGGTGATAGACCATTGGCCGGTCACCGGATCGGTAAAGAGCCACGTATGGGGTTTGATTTTTTGGGGGATGAGCGGTTTGGCCGGTACGGGGTAAGCATTGGGGTAGACATCCAGATCGAGGGCTTTCCAAAGCGCAATTTCGTCGGCCACGCGCTGTTGGTGATAGGCGTCGATACGGCCGTTGATTAACGCTTCGTTGTGCTTCAAGCCGCGTACTGTTCCGCCAAAACCGCATAAATTGTCGCGCCCCAGCACCTGTTTGGCTGTTGGGTTGTCGATGGTCAATTCAAAAATCGGAACCCGATCCGCTTCCTGGTGATTAAACGCTAGCTTGACTCGTTCTTTGCTGTTCATGGGTATCCTTGATGAAAAGATCGATCGTTAAAGGCAGCCAAACCCCAGCAAACCATCGATCCCCCAGGTACACCCGGCACCCATAAAAAAGGTGACGATGGCAATGGCCAGCATCATAATTAGCTGCCCCTGTTCAACTTCGTATGCTGGATAAACGGATATGTCTCTGGGAGGCAGTCCGGCCAAAAGCAAATAGTTCAGGGTGAGAAATATGCTTCCCAACGCCACGATGGGGGTCAATAGTCCCAGGGTTAATCCCAAGCCAAGCACCACTTCCGTGAAAACGATCATATAGGGGAACCAGCTGCGATTGGCCAGCACCACCTGTTTGACCACTTTTCCAAATTCGGGAAATTGATGGTGATCAGCCAGATCGATCGTAAAGGCCACCATGTCGTGATCGATAAAGCGTCGTAAATTTTTGTGACGTACGCTCTCCAGCCACCACAAGCCAAGCACAATGCGTAAGAAGGCGAACCATTGAGCGGCCGTCAACCAGCCAAAAATATCGCTCATAAAAAAACACCTTGCTAGGTGATTAGCTAATCACCTACGACCGCCGATGAAACCGTTGGCAATGGAGGTAAGACCGGCCGATTTTTTAACCCCGCTAACTCTACAATTTCAGCCGTTGGGAACCAAGAATCCGGCTTCATGTCCATAATGTCTACACCGCCGATACCGGGCATCTCTTTGAGCTGCTGAATTTGTTCGACGACGATCTTGATCCCTTCCTGACGGCGATCCTTTTTGGGAACCCCTTCCAGCCGATTGATAATCGAATCAGGGATAACGACCCCCGGAGTGTGCTTGTTAATCATCCGGGCCGTGCCGGGGCCGGGCAGTGCGCCCACTCCGATAATCAGGTGGGTATTTTGAATGATGCCCAGGTCGTGCACCCGTTTCATAAAGCTTTCCAGCAGCGACATATCGAATACCAGCTGTGAAGTGATGAAGTCGACCCCGGCCGCCATCTTCTTGGCCATCCGATGAGGTCTAAATTCAAGTGGGGGAGCGGTAATGGCCACCGCGCCACCGATAAAGAACTTGGGCGGCACGATAATTTTCCGGCCGCTTTCAAACGTCCCTTCATCCCGCATTTTGCGCACCAGCTCGATAAACGTGAGTGAATCGAGATCAAACACCGGTTTGGCCTCTTTATGGTCACCGAGGCTGGGGTGATCGCCGGTCAGGCACAACACGTTGCGTACCCCCATGGCGTGGGCGCCCAGCAGGTCGGCCTGCAGCTGCAGCCGGTTGCGATCGCGACAGGTCATGTGCAAAATCGTTTCCAAATCGGTTTGCTGCTCGATCATGCACGCGGCAACGGTGCCGGACATGTGGGGCTGGGCCAGAAAATTGTCGCTGACGTGAACCGCGTCAACGACACCCTCCAATGTTTTAGCGTATTCGATTAATTCGGTGGCATCGGCACTGTCGCGTGGATTTACTTCACAGGTGACGACAAACTCTCCGGCCTTGAGCAGCCGCTCAATATGGCTGCCGCTGCGCAGCGGTTTGGTGTCTACCCCCAGAAATTCTACATGCTGCCACTGGGGGCCGGTGCGATGATGATGATCCCGGCCGGTGACGGTATTGACCCACGACGATGATCCCTGGATCGACCAATCAACGGCCGGATTACGCTGGTAAATTTCGTGGGGCCAGGGAAATTTTTCCGAACGATTGACGGCGTTAAACCAGGTACAGGTTTTGCTGCGATCCACCTCGCAGCTGCCGTCCATCCCCACCCCGCCGCAAGGTCCGTTCCGCAAATTTTTGGGGCACTCCATGGGACAGGTCATCCCGGTCGAGTGCAGGACGCATTGACCACACATATGACAGCCAAAGACCGGCTTCTTGACGACGGCCTCGACGGGAGAAAGCACCCGACTTAGACCGTTAATTAGACGAGGGAACCTTTCGTCCAGCTTCTTACCGAGATTTTTTAGAGTTGACATTAAATACTCTCCTCGACATCAGAAGACATCATGTTTGAAAACAAACCAGCAGCCTATCTGCAGCCATAAATTGATTCAAACGCCCCACACAATCAGGTCATGTTTCCCTCTTCCGCATTGGAAGATCGGGTACGGGGCAAAAAAACTTAATGATCGGGGTTAAAAACCCCGCGACGCACCGCTATTTCAATCACAATCCCCGCCACCAGGGCCAACAGCGAAGCGATGACAAAAATCCAGTGGGCCTCAAATTCATCAAAGATCCAGCCGCCAAGCGGATTGGCGATCAGCGGGGCGATCCCCAAAAGCACCGCATTGAGAACCCCCTGAGCCGTGGCCGACCAGACGGCCGGGGTTTGCTCATCCACCAGCCGCACGGTGGTAACAAAAAACAGCCCAAACCCCAGCCCTTTGAGCACCGCGAACAGCAAAAAAATTTCCGCATTCGGGGCCCAAGCTTTGCCCAGGTTGGCCAAGATCAGCAGCCCGTAAGCCATGATCAAGGTCCGCGGCCGGCCAAATCGCCGGGCGATTTTGTCGCTGTACTGCATCGCCGGTAGTTCAAAAAGGGCCCCAATTCCAAAAAACAAACCGACAATTAATTCGCTGCCTCCCAGCTGATTTAGGTAAACCCCTTCAAAGGTAAAGGTCATGCCCAGATAGCCGCCGGCTAAAAATGAAGCGACCAGAATCGCCATCATCCCTGGATGTTGTAGGAGCTGGGTCCAGGCGTGTGGTCTTTCTTCAATGACGGCCGGCTCTTCCTCTAACCGGGTGGTCACCACAATAAGCGGCAGAGTGATGATTCCGGCCGCCACAAACATGGGGACAAACCCCACGCGCTGCCACACAATTCCGCCCACAATTGCTGCGGCCGCAAAGCCAAATGAACCCCACAGCCGCATCCGCCCGTAATTTAGATGATGGCGCACTGCCAACCGCGTTATCACACCGTCGGCGAGAGGAGCAATCGGTGCCCGAAAAAGAGACAGGATGGCCGTCAACAGCAAAATCGGAAAAAATGTCTGGGGTAGCCAGAAAAACAGCAGCGTCACAGCCAGACCGATCAGACAGATTTGTAAGGTCACCCGTCGCCGCGCGTAACGATCAGCCGGAACGGAGACGGCCGGGGCAATCAGCAAAAACATCAGCGGCAGCAGGGTGGCTAGGATGCCGATTTCCCGGCCGTCTAAACCGAGCTGGGCCAGATAGACGTTCATGAAGGGGTCATAAATGCCGATTAATCCCCAAAACCCCAAATAAAATAGAGACCCATGCCACAAAGCCAGCTGTCTCTGATTTCGGCGAGTGACCACGTTAACCGTTACCGTGATTTGTTAAGGTGCATTTAGCCAATAAAACGGCGTTCATACCCGGCCGTCCGTCGATCTGTTGAGAACCGGTGAAATCTCATCTCCAAAAACCACGACCTCAACCCGGCCGGGGGTTTGGCTAACGTCAACCAGCAACCGGTCACCATCCTTCTGGTAAGAGACGGTGATATCTGGACGGTCTTCATCGTGAATGGTGTACCGGCCGCTGTCAGCAGGCGCATAAATTTCCAGGGTGAGCGGATCGAGAGGACGCTCATCTACGTACTGGATTTTTGGTCCATAAGGGAGAATCATCCCTGCTTTGACAAACAGCGGCATTTTTTCCAGAGGGGCTTCAACCGTGAGCCAGCGGCCGCCGCTGAGCGTCTCCTTGGTCCAGTAATCCACCCACTCGCCGGCCGGCAAATACACCCGCCGCCGATCGGTTTCATCCAGGATGGGCGCCACTAGCAGACTCCCGCCAAATAAATATTGATCGTCAATTGTGTACGTATTGGGGTCGTCCTGATAAGCCAGGGCCAGCGGCCGCATCATCGGTAAACTGGTGCGGCCGCATTTAGCCGCCTCACTGTAAATATAGGGCATCAGCCGGTAGCGCAGCTCGTCATACTGACGGAAGATGCGCTCCGCTTCAGGGCCGTATGCCCACGGTTCCCGCGGTGGTGATCCGTGACAGCGCACGTGGGAACCGAACATGCCCAGCTGGGTCCAGCGAACGTATAACTCCGGACTGGGCAACCCGGAGAAGCCGCCGATGTCGTGACTGTAAAAAGGGAATCCGCTGAGGCCAAAGCTCAACGCTGCCCGCAGCACGCATGCCAAATCCTCATAGCGGGCCACGCCGTCACCCGACCAGTGAACCGGATAGCGCTGTGACCCGGCCCAGGCGGAACGCGACCAGACAATTCCCTTCCCAGCACCGACCATTTCTTCGGTAACGCCAAAGACAGCCTCGTTATAAAGCAGTGGATAAAGATTGTGAATCGATTCCCCGTCTGCGCTGTGATAAATCCCCTCGGGTGGTGATCCTTCGCCAAAGTCGGTTTTGATGGCGGCCACACCCTGGCGGAAGAGATCGCGAAATTTTTCCTTGACCCACGAAACCGCTTCCGGGTTGGAATAGTCGATCAGACCGGCATCCGGAGCGAAACCGGTGAACAAATATGGTTCCCCATTTTTCTTTTTGACGAGGTAACCACCGGCCGCCCCCTCCTGATACATCGGGGAGGTAATGACCATGTTTGGCCACTGCCACAGGCTCACGCGAAATCCGTTTTCTCGCAGCCGGGCCATCATGCCCGGCGGATCGGGGAATTTAGATTTGCCAAATTTAAGATCGCACTCCCAATCGTTCTCATACCAATCGGTGTCGATGTGAATGACGTCACAGGGGATTTGATGCTTTCGCAAATCGGCCGCAACCTGCTCAACCTGGACCTGTCGATTGTAGCTGATGCGAGCCATCCACAACCCAAAGCTCCACTTGGGAGGCACGGCCGGTTGACCGGTAATCGCCGTATAGCGCGGCAATATTTCCTCCATTGAAGGACCATAAATCAAATAGCAGTCAAATAAATTGGTGTCATCGATTACCGCTGATAGGGCCGTATGCTCTAAATCTCCAACCCGATAGCGGATGGCGTTGGAGGTGTTGACAAACAGGCCGTACCCCCGGCTGCTCATGTAAAAAGGGGCCCGCTTGTAAACGGCGGGGGAGGCGTTGCTAAATCCCTCTTGAATCCATAGCTCTTGATGGGTTTCCCGCTTGTCCAATCGACCAAAACTCTCGCCAAAACCATAAATGTGTTCGTCGTACCCCAACCCGAAAGAGGCAAAAACCGTTTTCTGATCGCCGTGCTGGGCGTGGCCAAAGGGATAGGCGTAGCGGTGAAGAAAAATCCAGCGCTGCTGGGGTGGATTCCACTGCTCCTCCAGCGGCGGCCGCATCAATCCATCCACATCGATCGGCAGCGAATGCCAAATCGGCCGTCCGTCCAGATCGGTTAATTTCAGCTGCCACGGATCGCGGATGATCTTGAGTCGGACCGAAGCGGTCTCGACAGTAATCTCATACTCATTTTCCGTCACCAGCAGGCTGACCGGGTCATCAAAACGACCCACAACCATCGGGGTGTGATGATCCGGAACGGCAGATCCCGGGAAGTAGCGCAGGCGTATGATTTCAGCAGTGCAAAAATCAATTTGAATGGTGACCGGTGTTCCCGAGGTCGGCGAATCCCACACCGTTTCGCAGATGGTGCCATAGTAATCGTAGAGCTCCGGGTTGTAATTGTTTGTGGCGCAGCGCAGGGTGAGAGACCGACCGTTAACGGTCATTTCTTCCAATCGGGAAACAAAGGTGACCGGCATCGTCTCGCCCAAAAAGGTGGGAATATCATAGCGCTTGGGCATTAAATTAATTCCTCCGTGGGCAGCGGTTTAGCTGCCAGGTGATTTGTGTCTTGGTCCGTTCGCGTCGGCCACTTGCATCCTCCCTCACCGCTGGGCCGAATGTGAGGCGCGAAAATATTTTCAGTTCCCTTATACCCATAAGGATCTTGGCCCGCCACCATGACGATGTCGCGAAAATCGAGCACGCTCGGACTCACTCCCTCACGCGGCCGCCACGGCAGCAGTGAGGCGGCGTTCATATAGTGAAAAACCAGGGCGCGGCGATAGCCGGTCGTGGTGACATTGGGCAAGGAACGATGGAGTAAATAACCGTTAAAAAAGACCACTGAGCCGGCCTTGAGCTCCACCGGAACCGCATCATCAGCGGTGTAGGGAAAACCAACCGCCTCATCGGTGCAGTCAAAATCCGGATTATCCTGTTCGGCCAGCTCCCACAAAATTCCGTCCCGATGGGAACCGGGGATAACCCAAAGACAGCCGTTTGACACGGTGGCATCGTCCAGGGCGATCCACGCCCCGATCAGTGATCGGTCGCGCGTGGGAATAAAATCCTCGTCCTGGTGCCACGCCTGACCCGGCTTCCCGGCCGATTTAATAAACAGCATCGACTGCATGCATTTGACGTTTGGGCTTACCACGCCGGTTAACACATCCACAATGGCCGGGTGGCGCATGACCTCTAAAATAAGCTCGGATATTTTATGGGGGTGATGGATACACAGCGTTCGTCGGATGACCTCATCGTCACTTTCGGCCGGGTTAAAATCGGGCAGACCGTTGACCGTGCCCAACTTTCCACGACAAATTTGCACCGTTTCACGATGAAGAGCGGCTACTTCTGTTTGACTCAGGGCCTCCTCAACGATCAGATAGCCGTGCTCGGCAAAAAACACTTTGTCTGCTGCGCCAATCATCCTTTTACCGCTCCTTCAACCATCCCCTGCAAAAACGAGCGGCGGGCAATTAAGAAAAGGATGATGCCGGGAATCATGATCAAAATGGCGGCCGCGTTGAGCAGTTCGTTATTGTTGCCGGTGAGCTGATTTTGAAAGTCAAAAAGACCAACGGTAGCGGTTTTCATTGATGAACTGGAAAGCAAAATCAAGGCGGTTAAAAAGTCGTTCCAGTTGTAAACAAAATTAATCATAAACACAGAAATCAGACCCGGCAGCGACATGGGAATCACGACATATAAGAGTGCTTGAATGGGGGTTGCCCCATCAACCGCCGCCGCCTCCTCCATCTGTTTGGGAATGGTTTCATAAAATCCTTTCATGATCCAGATACCAAAGGGAATACCATAGGTGCCGTATACCAGAATCATGATCAAATAGGTATCTAAAATGCCCAGGTCGCTGGCCAATTTGAAAAGGGGAATGAGGTTGGTTAGGCCGGGGAGGAGCATCATCGCCAAAATAAAGGTCAGGATAACCTGCCGGCCGCGAAATTCGAGGCGAGCAAAAGCGTACCCGGCCGCGGCGGCAATTGAAGTCGTCAATAAAGCCCCACCCAGGCTGTTGATGGCGCTGTTCAACACGTTGCGCATAAAGCGCGGGGTGGAGAGCAAGCGTTCGTAATGGCCAAAGTAGAAGCCGTCAGCGGGGATTATTTCCCGAGATAGGCCAAACCCCTGCGGTCTCAAAGAGGCCAAAAGGGTATAGACAATCGGAAACAGAACAATCAGGCACAGAATAATAAGAACTGTGTGCAGAAGAATCGGCTCTAATCGCTGCCAGGACAACAATTTGGGAGAACGAGCGGGTGGGGCACCTTCACGCGAGATGGCACTCATTTGGAAACCTCCTTGGTTAAGCGTAAGTCACCTGGGAACGCAGAGACCGGATATAGACGATGGCCAGAACGGCATTAAGCAAGAACAAAATGACCGCCAGCGCAGCACCATAGCCAAAATTAAAAAAGACGATCGCTTCCCGATACATGTAAAGACTTAAAACCTCTGTGGCTCGGCCGGGACCGCCGTTGGTAATGGAGAGAAACATCCCCGCCGCGTTGATCGCCTGGATCGTCAGGAAAACGATCGTGACCTGGGTGGTTGGCAGAACCAGTGGCCAAGTAACTTTCCAAAACGCCTGCCAGCGGTTGGCCCCATCAATCGAAGCCGCCTCGGTCAATTCTCCGGGAATGGTTTGCAGACCGGCCAGGAGGAGCAGCATCGCAAAAGCCACCGAGCGCCAAATCGTCGCCCCGATGACCACCCCCATCGCCCCGGCGTCATTGCCTAAAAACGTGATGTCCCCAAAGATCGGGCCGAGGAGGCGCTGGGCGATGCCGATTTCCGGTAAAAACATCCAGCGAAACATGACGCTGGAGACAATTTCCGACAGCATCCAGGGAATAAAAATAATCGACATGTAAACGCCGCCGAAGAGCAGTCCGCGATTAAAGATGAGGGCCAAAAGGAAGGCGAACACCATAACCAACCCGACAAAGAGAAACCCATAAATAAGCGTCAGGCGAAAACTCTCCCAAAAATCACCGCTGTTAAAGATGATTTCAAAATTTCGCAGACCGACAAATTCCAGTACACCTCTTCGGGAGCGATTCAAACTGAGATAAACGCTAAAGATCGTTGGGTAAAGCGTGACGGCCGTAATAAACAGCAGCGCCGGTGCGATCAGCAAATAGGGATAGATTTTCTTTTGCCGCATAATAAAATTTTTGATTTTCGATTTTGATTTACGATTTACGATTGGTAAGGTCCGCGGGAAGATTCCCGTTTGATCATCCAATCGTAAATCGTATATCTTTAATCGTTAATCATTACTCCCAATTGCGGGCCAAAACTTCATCTTGAGCTTCTTGTAGATGGGTCATGGCGTCCAATTCGGGATCGAGCAGCAGTTCCTGCCAGGCGATTGCCAGGGCATCCAGGCTTTCGACGTAGAAGGGGCTTTGCTGCATGTAAAGCCCTTGTGTGCTCAGAACTTCATCGACCTGAGAATAAAAGGCGCTGTCAAATTGACCGGCCTCATAAGCCGCTCGGGTGGTGGGGATTCCAAATTGGGCTTCAGCCCAGCCGGCCAGAAATTCCGGCTCCATATAGCCGCGCAGCCAGGCGCGAGCCCCGGCCGGATTCTCAGCCCCGGTGGGTACCGCCCACCCTTCACTGACCAAAAAGACGTAGGGGTCGCCACCGTTAAAGCTTACTCCACCGGTAACGCCCGTCTCTCCAGCATCGACTGAATCTTGCAAGCCGGGCACAAAGATCGCGGACCAGCTGCCGCCGCGGAAGGTGGCGCTGGAGCCATCGATCCAGGGTGCTTCAGAATCGGCAAAGTCACCGGTGACCACGATTTCGGGCAGGTATTCATTGCTGACCATTTCGCGGCTCCACTCGACCACCTCAACCACTTCATCTGAGGCCCAAACCGGTCTTCCTTCTTCATCAAAAATGTTCCCGCCGTTTGAGTAAATATACGGCCACCAGGCTATTTCGATGGCGGCATAATTACGGCCGGCAAAGAACGTGCTGAAATATTGACCTTCATCTTTGACGCGAGCGGCTTCTTCGAGCCAGGCATCGTTGGTTTCCGGGAATCCATCCGGGAATTGATTCACGTCGTAGTAGGTTAGGCCACCGCGCACGTTGTGGGCGACGCAGCGCCGTTCCCCATCGATCACGCAGGCCAAATTATCCCCATCGGTGAGTTCACCGACCCACGGTTCGTCAGCCAGCAGGTCATCAAGGGCCATCAGCGCCCCTGCATCGAGAAGAGACGGGACGTGCTGGCTGCCAATTTCAACGATGTCCGGGACATCGCCACCGGATTGTACGGCCAGGGCCAGTTTAGTTGACAGCTGGTCCCAGGCGATCTGTTCATAAACAACGGTAATCCCTGTTTCTTCTTCAAAAGAGGTGATACGTTCGTTAAGCGCTACCGAATTCCCATTTTCGGTATCAGATAAATCGTAGCGCGACCAGATCACGATTTCGCCACCTTCTTCATCGGCCATTTCCTCTTCTTCTGCTGGTTCTTCAGCCATTTCTTCTTCGGACGCGGCCGGTGCAGCTTCTTCTTCTGCCGCTGGCGGTTCTTCCGCTGGTGGGGTGCCGCCACACGCGGCCAGAATCAGAGTAAACAGGGCAATCAGAGTGACAAAATGGAAGAGACGTACCTTTTTCATAATCTTCCTTTCCTTTCCTTTTTTAATGAGTAAATGTGCTGTATCAGTTAAAATCAAGCTTGCTGGGCTTGCTCCTGATGGGTATGTTTACCCAACCGATGAGATTAAGCGCTGCACCTCCTTAACGGCTTTTCACGGCAGAAACGGCCGTGCTTTGGCGTAAAATAAGCGTTGGTTTGATTAATCGTTGTGATTCTACCGGTTCACCATCCAATTTTTGCAGCAGCAGCTGAGCCGCTTGCGCAGCCATCTCCTCTGGATGGATGTCGACCACAGAGAGCGGCAAACGAGCCGGATAGGTAAAATTAGAGTGGCCAAAAGAGATAATGGAAAGATCGCCCGGAATGTGAACCCCACGCGTTTCAGCCACATCGATGGCTCCCCAGGCCACGGTATTGTTCCAGGTAATGACCGCCGTCACTTCCGGGTGTTGTTCGAGAAGGGTGGCCATGGCCGCCGCGCCGCTGTCAAATGACAATCTGCAGGGATAAACTAAGGGATCGACGCCATGCTGTTCACATCCTTCAAAAAAAGCCTGCTGGGCTCGCTGCGTAAAGCCCAGCTCGGGTGCGTCCTGATGCAAATAGGCGATATGTTGATGGCCCAAATCGCTTAGGTGATCGAGACATTGATCCATCGCCGAAACGAGGTTGACATCGACATAGGAAAGATCGCGATTGTCGGCACACCGGCCGACAAGCACAAAGGGAATCCCGGCTTGCTGCAGCAAATCGACTCGCGGATCATCAAGACGAATTTGCATCAGGATAAACCCATCAACCAGACCTCTGACGGCAAATTGATGCAGGCTGTCTACATCATCAGCCGGATGGGTGAGGAGCATAAAGGCGTAATCAGCCTGATTAATTTCATTGGCCGTGCTGGCGATAAATTTCATCTCCAGTCCGGCGATGTGATTGGTGTAGAGGGGGAAGACATAACCGATCGTTTTGGAGCGACCGCCGGCCAGCCGTTGGGCCACCGGGTTGGGGGAATAGCCGAGGGAGTCGATGGCGTGCTGGATGCGCTCCCGAGTGGCGATGGAAATCGGCCGTTTCCCGCTAAGGGCGTGGGAAACCGTACTTTTGCTTACACCCGCCTGAGCAGCTACATCGGCAATGGTAACGCGTTTCATTCCCTTTCTTCTTTGGTAAATGGTGGCAAAAAGAAACAATCAAACCGGTTTGATCATCATAAATCAAACCGGTTTGATTGTCAAATAGCCGAGATATGGAGATTAAAACACCACCCCGGCCACCAAAATGATGTTGGCGTAGGGGGTAAACTCACCGGTGCGAATCACGGCACGGGCGGTTTTGGTCGCGTTTTTAAACGCTTTATGATCCACCGTTTTGAGGGGTACTTCGGCCAACATATCTTGAAGCGCTTGATAAATATGAGGGCTGATAGCCAGCATTTCTCGGGCGACAATGGCTTCCTCGACCTGCATTTCCTTCAGGATCACGCGCAGGGTTTCTAAAAATGAGGGAATACCGTCCGCCAAAGCCAAATCGATCCGTTCCGTTTCAAGCGGTATGGGCAGACCGGCATCAGCGATGACCACCGTATCCAGATGCCCCAGACCGCTGACTACAGCAGAAAGTGGCTGATTGAGTATGCCAATTTTTTTCATGATCTTTTCCTAAGCTGCGGCCGTCTGCTGCACAAATTTTGCCCGATAATAATCTAAAATGACGGCCACAATGATGACCACTCCCGTTAAAATCTGGCGGGTAAAATCATCTACACCCATAATGGTCAGACCGTTGTTTAACACCCCAATAATGCACGCTCCGATAAAGGTGCCGATGACCGAGCCCTTACCACCAAACAGACTTGTGCCGCCGATAATCACCGCCGCAATGGCCGAAAGCTCAGCTCCGTTTCCCACAATTGGACTGGCGATGGTCAGACGTGACATATTGATCAATCCGGCCAGCCCAGCGGTGACCCCGCAAATTGTAAAGGTGGCCACTTTGTAAACGGCCGGGGTGTGCCCGGAGAGCCGGACCGCTTCTTCATTGTTGCCAATGGCGTAAATCAGACGACCAAACACAGTTTTGGTCAAAATAAACCAGCTTACCCCAACCAAAGCCAGGGCCACCAGGAATATCAGGGGCACAATTTCGTTAAAAATGGTGGTCGTGCCAAAGGTCGTAAATTGGGTAGGGAACTGATAGATCGTGCGCGCTTCGGTTAACTGCAGCGCCGCTCCCCGGGCGATGTTTAACATCCCCAAGGTGACGATAAACGAGGGTAATTTCCACTGCTCCGAAATCCAGCCGTTGAGAAAGCCGATCACCATGCCGATGGCCAAACCGGTAAAGATTCCCAACCCGATGGCGGCATTAATCGGCAAACCTTCGAGTTTTAACACCGTACCGGCCGCCATCATTGAAAAAGCCATCACCGAGCCAACCGAGAGGTCGATCCCGGCCACCAAAATCACGAAGGTCATGCCCACCGCCAAAATGGTGTTGATCGTAATTTGATTCAAAATATTGCGCACGTTGGCCAACGTGGCAAAATTGTCGGCCGTAAAAGCAAAAAATACGATAAGCAGAATCAGGGCCAGACCGATACCACCCTCGCGCAAAATGATGTTTGCGGTTCGTCTTGTTTTCATACGGCTCACTCCTGGATGTATTCTTGATAGGCCAGTGACAAAATTTGTTCCTGATCAAAATCAGCGCGATCTACCTCGCCGCTGATTTTTCCCTTGGAAAAGACTATAACCCGATGGCATATCCCCATAATTTCCGGCAAATCAGAGGAGACGATGATGATCGCTTTCCCCTGAGCCGCCAATTCCCACAGCAGAGAATAAATTTCGTATTTGGCACCCACATCGATGCCGCGGGTCGGCTCATCAATCATTAAAAGGTTTGTGTTGCGAAACAGCCACTTAGCCAGCACAATTTTTTGCTGATTGCCCCCGGATAAATTGCGCACGAGCTGGCTGCTCGACGGGGTTTTGATGCCTAAACTGTCGATCAACCGATTGGAAGCCTGCTGTTCTTCCGCAGCCTGCAGCAGCCCAACCTGAGAAATCGCCGATAGATTGGTCACGGTGATGTTGGCGTAGCACGACATATCTAAAATTAAACCCTGCTCCTTGCGATCTTCGGTCAAAAACGATATGCCCTGCCGGACCGCATCTTTGGGTCGGCGCACGTCGATCGGTTGATTGCGCAAAAACAATCGTCCCCCCGCTTTGGCATCTGCCCCAAAGATCGCCCTTAAAAGCTCTGTACGGCCGGAGCCAACCAGACCGGCAATCCCCAGAATTTCTCCCCCTTTCACCGAAAAAGAAACCTTGCTGCTGCCGTCGGCGACCTGCAAATCTTCCACCCGGAACATTTCCGCGCCGCGAGCGACATCTTCGCGAAATAGATATTCATTGGCCAGGTCACGTCCAACCATCATTTTGACGATGTCGCTGATTTTGGTGCCGTCCAGCGGCTGTGTGCCCACAACCTGCCCGTTGCGCAGCACGGTAAAGCGGTCGCCAATTTCAAAAACCTCTTGCAGCCGGTGAGAAATGTAGATTATCGTCACCCCTTTCGCCTTGAGCTGGTGGATGATGGCGAACAAACGCTCAATTTCCTGAGAGGTCAACGTCGCCGTCGGTTCATCCATGATTAACACTTGGCTGTCGGCCGAGAGCGCCTTGGCGATTTCTACCAGCTGCATTTGGGCGACTCCCAGCTGTTCAACCGGCGTACCGGGGGAAACTTCCAAACCCACTTCATCAAGCAGGGCCTGAGCCTGCTCGGTGAGTTTGCGCTGATCAACAACCCCAAAACGGCTGGGCAGCTTCTCAAACAGAATATTTTCCGCCACCGTTAAATACGTTAACAAATTTAACTCTTGATGGATGACCTGGATCCCCGCTTCGATGGCGTCGTGGGGGCGGGTGGGGGAGTAGCGGGCACGGTTGTAAAAAATTTCCCCTTCTTCAGCGGCGTAAACGCCGGAAATCACTTTGATTAGACTGGACTTTCCGGCCCCGTTTTCCCCTAGCAAAATGTGTGTTTCGCCTCGCCGAATGTTCAGCGAGACATCATCCAATGCCGTTACGCCGGGAAACCGCTTGGTCAAATGCTTAATTTCTAGGATGTTGTTAATTTTGGTCATTCGGCCGCCATAAACCTGTGCCGGTTATTTTTGGTAACCGGCACAGGTCAGTTAACTTACTGCAAATCCTCAGCCTGAATGAGCTGAATGGGGGTTTTGATCCAGCCGGTGCGCGTTTCACCAGCCAGCATTTCCATGGCCACATCCATGCCGTTGGCGGCCATCTCCGCCCCGAATTGATCGAGGGTGGCCAGCACGGTGCCGTCGATGACCAGCGGCTGAATCGGAGCGATATTGTCAAAACCGACAATGGTGACCGAATCGGACAGGCCCATCGACTCCACCGCCTGCACGGCTCCGAGCGCCATCGAGTCGTTGGAGGCCATGATGCCGGTAACGTCGGGATTGGCGGTCAGGAGGTTGCTGACCAGCTCAAACGCTTCATCGGTTTCCCAGTAGGCGGTTTGAGAGGCGACCACTTCCAGACCACCCTCAGCAGCCGCATCGGCAAAGCCGGCCGCTCGCTGGGCGGCGTTCTCCGCACCGGGGTTTCCTTCCAGGATGATGACCTTGGCCCCTTCACCGAGTTCAGCGGCCAGGACGTCGCCAACCATTTTGGCTCCGGCGCGGTTGTCCGGACCGACAAAGGGCACGTCGATCCCGGCTTCGGCCATCGCCTCTGGGTCCATTTCCACATCGATGTTGACCACGACGATGCCCGCTTCGCTGGCCTGGGCCAAAATCGGGATCAGGGCCCGTGAATCGGCCGGAGCCACGACAATAGCGTCGACGCTTTGGGCGATCAGGTTTTCGACCAGGGCGATTTGAGCCTCGACGTCGGTTTCATTTTGAATCCCCAGCGGGATCAACTCAACGTCACCGCGAGCGGCCGCGTGGGCTACCGCCCCTTCCTCCATATTTTTGAAGAAGTCATTGCCCAGCGACTTCATGATCAAACCGATGACCGCCTGTTCGCCTTGATTGGCTTCCGGTTCCATCGCCTCGCCACCTAGGTCTTCAGCCTGAATGAGCTGAATGGGGGTTTTGATCCAGCCGGTGCGGGCCTCACCAGCCAACATTTCCATGGCCACATCCATGCCGTTGGCAGCCATTTCCGCCCCAAATTGATCGAGGGTGGCCAGCACGGTGCCGTCGATGACCAGCGGCTGAATCGGAGCGATGTTGTCAAAACCGACGATGGTCACCGAATCGGACAGACCCATCGCTTCTACCGCCTGCACGGCTCCGAGCGCCATCGAGTCGTTGGAAGCCATGATGCCGGTAACGTCCGGATTGGCGGTCAGGAGGTTGCTGACTAGCTCAAACGCTTCATCGGTTTCCCAGTAGGCGGTTTGGGAAGCCACCACTTCCAGACCCCCTTCAGCGGCCGCATCGGCAAAGCCGGCTGCCCGCTGGGCGGCGTTTTCCGCACCAGGGTTTCCTTCCAGGATAATGACCTTGGCCCCTTCACCGAGTTCCGCGGCCAGGACATCGCCAACCATTTTGGCCCCGGCGCGGTTGTCCGGACCGACAAAAGGCACGTCGATGCCGGCTTCAGCCATCGCCTCTGGGTCCATCTCCACATCGATGTTGACCACGACGATGCCCGCTTCGCTGGCCTGGGCCAAAATCGGAATCAGGGCCCGCGAGTCGGCCGGAGCCACAACAATGGCGTCGACGCTTTGGGCGATCAGGTTTTCGACCAGGGCGATCTGAGCTTCGACGTCAGTTTCGTTTTGAATCCCCAGGGGGATTAACTCGACGTCACCGCGAGCGGCCGCGTGGGCTACCGCTCCTTCTTCCATATTTTTGAAGAAATCATTGCCCAGCGACTTCATAATCAAACCGATGACCGGGTTTCCGTCTTCACCTTCGGCCATTTCTTCGCTTTCCTCTTCAACGGTTTCCGCTTCGGTTTCAGTTGTTGTACTCTCTTCCGTTTCCTCGGAGGTCGTCTCCGGAGGAGTTGTTGTTCCACCACAGGCCACGATTAAGCTCAGCAGTAGAGATAGTAAAGTTAATCTGAATAACAATTTCATGTTTTTCTCCTCAGGTTCACCTTGATATTTTGTTAAGCTAAGTGGTTTACAAAAACCATTCAAAAAAATGTCCGCAGATTACGCAGATTTTCGCAGAACCCGTCCTGAGCGCAGTCGAAGGATTAAAGAGAGAAATCTGTGATAATTCGCGTTAATCCGTGGCTGGTTTTTAATAGTGGTCCACATAAGTGGCTCAGGCCACAATCTCCTTTTGAATGTCGCTATTTGATCACCTCCTAATGTATTGAGCTGCTGAACACCAGTTCAGGTGCGATTTTGCTCGATTGGATGGTGGACAACGGCTTTTGTTGACTCACGAACCAGCAGGTGGGTTTGAAGTAAATGTCGTTTGGGGGGCAGATCCGGGGTTTGAAGACGCTGTAAAAGAATTTTGGCGGCCGTCACCCCCATTTCGTATTTTGGTTGAACGACAGTCGTTAGCGGTGGGTTGGCGAACATGGCCAGATGAATATCGTCAAAACCCACGATGGAAATATCCTGCGGCACAGACAGCCCTGCGGATACAATGGCGCTGATTGCGCCGATAGCCATTAAGTCGTTACAGGCAAAAATGGCGGTGGGTGGATCATTTAATCCCAGCAGGTGTTTGGTGGCGTCATAACCCCCTTCATACCGAAAATCCCCTTCGACAATTAAGGATTCATCGACGATCAACCCCGCATTTTTTAGTGCTTCTCGATAACCGTTGCTTCGTTTTTGGCTGTTGATAAGATCCGGCAAACCGGTGATGCAGCCGATGCGCTGGTGGCCCAACGACAGCAAATGCTCGACCGCTTTGATGCTGCCGGCCGTATTCTCGACCACTACGGAATCAACAACCGTATTGGGATTTTCCCGGTCGATTAAAACCATGGGAATTTGCAGATGGGGGACGTTGTCTAAATGAGTTTCAATCGTTTGGCTGCTGGCGGCCACCAGACAGATGCCGTCAACCTGTTTTTCAGCCAGCACGTTGATATACATCGACTCTTTTTCCGGGTCGGCATCAGAATTACAAAGAATGACGCTGTACCCCTGATCAAAACTGGCATCTTCAACCCCGCGCGCCACTTCGGCAAAGTAGGGGTTTGCGCTGTCGGGCACGATAATCCCCAGGGTCCGCGATCTTTTGCGTCGCAGGCTGCGCGCCAGGGCGTTTGGTTTGTAATTGAGTTCAAGCATGGCCAGCTGAACGCGCTCTTTTAACTCGTCGCTGACGTGGCGTGTTTCGTTGAGGATGTGGGAGACGGTGGAGATAGAAACGCCAGCGCGTTCGGCTACATCGCGTATGGTAGTAATAAGGCACCTCTCTTTGGATTGAAAGGATCGAAAAACGCTAAGAAAACGTTTGCGCAAACGTTTTCCTGACATGCTAACACCCTACCCCCCGTTTGTCAATCACCCCAAACTTTTTATTTCAAAATGGCTGCTTGTCTCTAGGATGCGGTTCAGGAGGGGACAGCAATTGCGAACAAATTGATTCTTCATTGCCCCGCAAAAGCTTGAATCACCGCAAGCGCACGATATCATTTTTGGCGAAAATCGGCCCTACCTTGAGCTGCAGTGCCGGTTCCGCATATAGTTCCGGCGGTACGCTGATGTTCGCCAGGTAAAGCTCCCCGACCTGAGCCTCTACCCCCGGGCTTCGCAGCCCTTCTTTGGGGAGCGCCAGAGTCATCGTCGCCACCGCCTTGATTGCCGGGTCAAAGACGGTGCCGCTGGTTGTGTCGACACCGGAGGGGGCATCCAGAGAGAGAATTGGAGCTTTGGCTGCATTTGCCCAACGAATTAATTCACCGGCCGTGCCGCGCGGGGTTCCTTTTAAGCTGTAGCCGATTATCCCATCAATAATTAAATCGGGATTGTCTTCTCTGGAAATCGCTTCAGCCAGGGCTGTCGGAATATTCATTCGCTGCAGAATATCGAGCTGGTGGGCCGGAATCGGCGTAAATTCGGCGGCCGGTTTGGTGAGATATACCTTTACTTGAGCCCCATGATTGTGGAGATGACGGGCACAGACCATCGCCCCGCCGCCATTGCCGCCGGTACCGGCCAAAACAACGGCCGTTTTTCCGCGAGGGTCACCGGCAAAAAAACGGTCGCGGGCCAGATGAGCCAAATTGCGGCCGGCATTTTCCATCATCTGGATGAGCTCGATATGATAATCTTCAATCATCGCCCGATCGACCTCGATCATCTGCTCGGTAGTCAGATAGGGGATGGGGTCTGTATACGTTGGAATGTTCATAAATTACCTTAAGGGTGAGTTTAATCATTTGTTGAGGACGCTGCCTGAGCTTCTCGAACTTCAAGCCGCTGTAGCAAATAGGCCACAGCTTGGGCATCTCTACAATGCCGACCGTTCTAGCCGCGTTCAAGCTGTGACCTGGATGAAACCGGTGTAAGGGCTTGGCTAGCCAAGCCCCTACAAGTGTAGATGGGTTAAATCGCCCTCGGACAATCTATCATTCTGAGCCCTTCGACTTCGCTGAGGACAGGCTTTGCGAAGAATCCCGTCATCTGAAAAGTAAGCGAAGGTCGCCAAAAATGGACCTCCGTCTCTCAAAATCAACCTTCATTAACTGTCTTCACTCCGCTGCGCCCCGTTCAGAATGACAAGGGGTTGGCGACAAGCGGCCCACTGCAGCTTAGGAAGCGATTACCGACTCAACATTCATATTCCATCGGCCGCGTATGAAGGACGCAAATTGAGTTCAATGTCCACTGAGTCGATGGAATCTCACGCAGGATAGGTTGAAGGTGGATTAACTGTCAAGTTTGTTTTTTGACCCATCGGCTGATCGATCAAATTTAGCCGCTGCTCCGGTCGAGCCGGCTTGGCGAAAAGCCTCTCGACTTGCCCCGTTTTTCTTTTATAATGGGCATAGCAGACTATGCCTGTCTACGCTGTGTTAACCCCAAAATTTAAATTCTTAAACGCCGTAAATCGGGTTGAGTTTCCTATGACCTGACCTGTGCATCATCGCCTAATTTAAAAAAAATTTTCACAAACTATGACGACAAATTTCTTTAATAGGAGGAAATTTGCGGTTGAGAAATTTTAGTAGTTTACAAAAAGAATTGTTAAAAAAAGGCCACGGATTAACACGGATTTTCACAGATTTATTTCTCTAATCTGCGAAAATCTGCGCAATCTGCGGACGATTTTTCTTATAACATTTTTTGTAAAGTAGTTTACAAAAAGAATTGTTAAAAAAGCCACGGATTAACACGAATTTTCACAGATTTCTCTCTCTAATCTGCGAAAATCTGCGCAATCTGCGGACACTTTCTTCAGAAAACTTTTTGTAACTTACCAAACTACTTTACACCTCAATTTAATCAAAAATATTGAACAAAGGATAAATAAATCATGACCGAAATTAAAGCGTTCATTTTAGATTTGGATGGGGTCGTGACCGATACGGCCGAGTATCATTTCCAAGCCTGGAAACGGCTGGCGGATGAAGAAAATGTTCCTTTTACCCGCCAGGATAACGAAAAACTGCGCGGCGTTTCGCGCCGACGTTCCCTGGAACTGCTGCTGGGAGAACACCGCAGCCGGTACACGGAGGAGCAAATCGAAGAGATGATGGCCCGCAAAAACAGCTATTATCAGGAATTGCTTCAGGAAATCAGCGAGAAAGATTTCCTGCCGGGGGCGCGCCAGCTCCTCGACGACCTCAAAAAACATGGGCTAAAAGTGGCCATCGGGTCAGGGAGTAAAAACACCAGAACCGTGTTGACCCGTCTGGGTATCTTAAACTTCTTTGACGGTATTTCTGACGGCTATTCGGTTACCCGCGCCAAACCGGCCCCCGATGTGTTTGTTTATGCGGCCGGTTCAGTGGGTGTTCCCGCAGAAAACTGCGTCGTCGTTGAAGATGCCGAGGTTGGGGTTGAAGCCGCCATTGCCGGGGGGATGATCGCCGTTGGAATCGGACCCAAAGAGCGCATCGGTCAGGCCCATTACTGCTATGAGAACACGGCCGATATCGACCTGAATCAGATTCTCAATGGGGAGGCTTAGTGATGCCCGACTTACAAAACAATCTTTGCACCGAAGATGGCTGGCAAATTATTGAAAAATCATTTGATCCCGATCAGCTCGTAACCACCGGCAGCAATTTTATGATCGGCAATGGGTATCTCGGTTATCGAGGAACCTTTGCTGAATGGGAGGCGGATCGGTTTGTGGCCTGTACCGTTACCGATACGTGGGACACCGCCCCCGGCAGCGAATGGCGCGAACTGTGTAACGTGCCCAACGGCCTCTTCGCTCAGCTTTACGTTGCAGGAGAACCCCTCTCAGCATTTGACGGGGCAACCACGGAGTATCGACGGTCGCTAAGCTTGCGTGACGGCCTGAACCAGCGGGCGCTGGTGTGGCAGGGAGGCCACGGTAAACGGGTGCGCTACCGGGAGGAGAAATTTGCCAGCTGGGCCAATCCACACCTCCTCCCAATGCGTTTGACGGTTGAGGCGCTCGATGATGTGGAAATCGAGCTGCATTGTGGTATCGACGGCCGTATCTGGAGCCTTAACGGAGAGCACTTCTCCAGCGCCACCCCATTCCAGGAGAATCAAATATTGGGAATGGAGACCCGCACGGCTGAATTTGACATCCAGATCGATGTGGTTACCGGGTTTGCCATTCGCGGAATTCAGCCGGTTAAAGCAGCTCAAATGGCCGAAGGAAAGCGTCATTTGCAGCGGTTTACGTTTCATTTAAAGGCTGGAGAACGGATCACAATCGAGCAAATGATGGCCGTTTGTCACAGCAACAAGGTGAGTGATCCAAGAGAAACCGCCCTGAACGATATAAAAGCGGCCCTTGATGCAGGGTTTGACGCCCTTTTAACCACCCATCAGGCTGAGTGGGCCACAATCTGGGCGGCCAGCGACATTCAAATTGCCGGGAATATCGAAGCGCAGACGGTGACGCGTTTTAATCTGTATCAAGCCACAATCGCCACGCCGGTTCACGCCAAACTGCCGATCGGGGCACGTGGTCTGTCGTGTCAAGTGTATCAGGGAGCGGCCTTCTGGGATCAGGAAACCTTTAATTTGCCTTCATTGCTCTACACCCGGCCGGAAGTGGCCCGGATGCTGGTTGAATATCGTTATGACACGCTCCCCGGGGCCCGCAAAAAAGCGCGCGACCTGGGTTTCCAGGGGGCTTTTTACGCCTGGACAAGCGGCAAAACCGGCGAAGAGCTTTTTCCCGATTACTTTTTCACCAACGTATTAACCGGCCGCAAAATCCACAATCACTTTAACTGCTGGCAAATCCACATCTCGCCCGATGTGGTCTACGCGCTCTGGCTCTACTATGAAGCCAGCGGAGATTGGGGTTTTATTTTGGATTACGGGGCGGAAATCGCGTTTGAGGTGGCCCAATTCCTGGTATCCCGCGTCTATTTTAAGATGGACAAGCAGCGGTATGAATTAATTCGCCTGCTGGGTCCGGATGAGTATCACGAGAATGTCGACAACAACGCCTTCACCAACTATATGACCCAATTCGCCCTGGAAAGAGCGGCCTATATCTTTTATCGCCTGGCCGTAGAACATCCCTATCGCCTGGACGAGCTCTTGGCTCGGCTCGGCGTGGAGCGCGAGGCGGTGGCCGTCTGGGTAGATGTCGCTGCCCGCATTTACCTGCCGCAGCCGGATCCAGATACGCGATTAATTGAGCAGTTTGACGATTTTTTCAAGCTGGAAGACACGACCCCGGCCGTGCTGCGTGAACGGCTGATCGATCCCGAAGAGTATTGGGGATGGCCGGATGGGGTGGCCGTCGAGGCCCAGGTCTTAAAGCAGGCTGACCTGCTGCAGCTCTTCGCCCTGCTGGATGACAAATTTTCCCCGGAGATTATGCGGGCCAACTATGATTATTACGAGCCACGCACCGAGCATGGGTCGTCGCTCAGTCCCTCCGTCCATTCCATCGTGGCCAGCTGGGCTGGCTACCCGGACGAGGCATATCGCTATTTTATGGAGGGGTCGACGATCGATCTCTATAATGCCAGCAAAAAAGTGATGAGTGGCGGCTCATTTTTAGGCGGTATCCACACCGCAGCTGCCGGCGGAGTATGGCAGATGATCGTTAAGGGGTTTGCCGGTTTTAAGCTGGTGGGGGGTGCATGGCATTTTCGACCGGCGCTGCCGCAGCAGTGGGAGCAAGTCACATTTAAATTGGCCGTGCGGGGTCACAGGCTGACCGTTTCTATTGCCGCTGATGAAATTACCTTTGACGCAGCGGCCGATAACCCCGGTCCGGTGATCGTTTGGGTAGATGATCACAAGATTGAAGTGCCCCAGGGAATGACGGCGATTCACCGCCTCGAGCCCCACTTTGATGAAGTTTTACAATTTAACCGGCAGTAGGTGAAAGGTGCCTAACCCTCCCCTCATTCCCCTCCCAACGGGAGGGGAGGTCCTCCCCCAGCGGGGGGGATTGAGGTGGGGGTTAATTGGTTAGAGCCAGGCGCATGTCAACCGCCAATACCCCCTCACCATACACCACCAGGGGGTTGATATCGAGTTCGTTGATTTCCGGAAAATCGAGGGCCAGCTGTCCAATACGCAGCAGGACATCGACCACGGCCGCTTTATCGGCCGGCGGCCGGCCGCGCACCCCATCGAGCAGCGCCCGGGCCCGAATATCATCGATCATCTCTGCGGCATCTTCTTCCGAAAAGGGGGCGACCCGAAAGGTCACATCGCGCAGGGTTTCAACAAAAATACCCCCTATGCCAAAGGCCACGAGAGGGCCAAACTGTGGATCGCGTTTCATGCCAATTAAAATCTCAACGCCCAGTGGCGGAACCATTTCCTGAACAAGACACCCCCACAGATTTGCCGTCGGCCGGGCGTTTGTCGCTTGGTCGGTGATCCCTAAAAACGCCTCCTGTACCTCGGCCGCATTTTGTAAGCGGATGCGCACGCCACCAACATCGGTTTTGTGCAAAATGTCGGGGGAGGCGACTTTGAGGGCTACCGGGTAGCCGATTTGGTCAGCGATCTCGACGGCCTGTTCGGCCGTTTTGGCCAGCTTAAATTTGGGCATGGGCAGGCCGTAGGCGGTCATGATCCGCGACGCTTCCAGATCGCCCATGGTTGAACGACCGGCCGCGCGGACCTGATCGATCACTTCTCGAACGGCCGCGTGGTCAACTGAATAGGTGTTAAATTGCGCCGGGGGACGGTCATAATATTTTTGATAGTTGGCCATCGCCCGAAAAACCTGGGCCGCTCGTTCGGGGAATTGATAATTGGGGATGCGGTGTTCGTTTAAAATGTCCAAAGCGTCGCGCATCCGCGATTCTCCCATGAAACAGGTCAGCAGCGGTTCGGCCAGGTGCTTTTCCTGGGCAACCACCGCTTTGGCCACCGCCTTGGTATCCAAAACCGCCTGGGGCACCAGCATCGCCAGCACCCCATCCACATTGGGATCGGCCGCCACCGTTTCTAAAACGAGGCGATAGCGCTCTGGAGACGCATCGCCGAGGATGTCAACCGGGTTTTCAGAAACGGCCGCCTCCGGCAGCAGCTTCCTTAATTTTTCGATTGTCTCGTCGGAAAACGGGGCAATCGTTAACCCGGCCCGCTCGATGGCATCGGTGGCCAGGATGCCCGGTCCACCAGCGTTGGTCACGATGGCGATCCTCTCCCCTTTGAGAGGAGGCTGGTAGCCAAAGGCTAGAGCCATATCAAAAAGAGATTCCAGCGAGTCGGTTTGCAAGACCCCCGCTTGTTTAAAGGCGGCCTCATACGCCTGCTGGGACCCGGCCAAAGAGCCGGTGTGAGAAGAAACCGCGCGCGATCCCGACTGGGTGTTTCCGGATTTGATTGCCAAAATCGGCTTGGTTTGTGAAACCTGGCGAGCTACCCGGATAAATTCCTGTCCTTTTGATAACGCCTCGCTGTAGATCAAAATGACCCGCGTTTGTTCATCGTGATGCCACTCACGCAGCAGATCGACCTCGTCGACGTCCGCTTTGTTGCCCAAACTGACAAATTTCGAGAGACCCAACCGGCCGGCCTGCGCCCAGTCAAGAATGGCAACACCCAACGCGCCGGATTGGGACATAAAAGCGGCCGGGCCGCTGCGCAAAACGCCAGGGGCAAAAGTGGCGTTCATCGGGGTGTGGGTATCGAGAATCCCCAGGCAGTTTGGGCCAATAATGCGAATATTGTAGCTGTTGGCGATTTCCATCAGCGCTTCCTCGCGTAAGCGGCCGTTCGGACCTGCTTCCCGAAAGCCGGCCGTGATGATTACGGCGGCCGGAACCTTTTTTTGGCCACATGCCTGTAATACAGCAGGTACATGAGGAAAGGGCACGACGATCACCGCCAGATCAACTGTATCTGGCACATCGGTCACCGTGGGATATGCTGGATATCCTAAGATTTCAGCGGCGTTAGGATGAACTGGAAAGATTTTTCCTTCCTGACCGTAACCGGAGTCAACAAGATTTTTTAAAACGGCGTGACTCAGCTTATCCGGGTTGGGCGAGGCGCCGATAATAGCAATAGAGTTCGGTTCAAAAAATGATTTTAGCGACATGGGCTGCTCCACTTATTGTAATGATGGCTAGGTAAGCTTAATGGTATGGCGCTCCCACTCAACTGACAAGCTTATTTGACCGAAATGGCTACTTGTCATCTTCGTTTTATGATATTCATCACTTGAGAAGAGTCATTAATTTGTGGCATGCTGAAACATGGAGTCAATCTCATTTTGCCTGACAGCAAATGACGCCCATGTGATGTAAACAGATGGTGGGCAGCTGCAGGGGAAACACCGCAATTCTCTCCCTCAACTGATCGTGATCCCCACCAAATAAGCCAGCAATCGACCGGTTCTGGCCTTTATTTCACTAACCATCAATCCACCCACTTATCCTTTGAAAACTCATTAAAGAAAATACTTCAGCAAGTTTGTGCTGAAGCAGGTGATCTTCATTTCAGCGGCTCTGCTGAAAAAGGAGGTTTGAATCATGAATCAAGAAACAGGCAACACCCCTGAATCAAAAGGGTTCGGGGATGATGTCCGCCGTAAACTTGATGGCAATTTGCGGAGACTGTTGCAAATGAGCGACAGCGACATTCGCAAACATTTCCGACGCGATCAGAGGCGTCTAGAAAGAGAAAAGAAGAAAATTGAGGAGAGATTGGCGCGGATTCCACCAATGGCAAGTGAGATGGATAAGGAGCTTATCAGACGATCAGCCCAGATGCAGCGAGCAGAACTGCACCCGCGTCGCGAGATGGTCGCTGTTATCCCTGATCGGCTGCGGCCGGTTCACATTCGGGCGATTGTGCGCTTTACGGGCAATCGAGCGGACCTCGAAGATATGGGTCTTGAGGTTCGTTCTGGCGCACAAGATGTATTCACGATTGTCGGGACGCGCAAACAGCTGACTGATCTGGTCAGCAGGCCGTCATGCCGCCGCTTGCGCACCCCGCGCATGATGGTGCCCATGTCTGAAGATGCGGCAGGACAGGCGGAGATCAGCGCAGTTCACGCCCCACGAGCGGTTAACCCTAACGGTTTTCGTGGAAACGGCGTTTTAATTGGGATAATTGACTCTCCGCTGGATGTGACTCATCATGGTTTTCGCGATCCAACCGTACCGGGAGCCCATGATTCCCGCGTCCTTTATTACTGGGCGCAAAGCACCCATACCCAAGATGCGATGGGTCAAATGGTTAATCAGGCGGCCCCACCAGGGGATACGCCACAGCAGTTTACCAATGCAGCTGCACCGGGTACCCGACCGGATTTTGCGGGTCTGAATTATGGGAGAATTTACACCAACAACTTTATCAATACGGCGATTGGTCTAGCCAACCCGTACGGCACGGCCGCTAATCAAATTTGCTGTGAACCAACCAGAACCTCTGAGCACGGCACCCACTGTGCCGGCATTGCTGCCGGGAGTGGTCACGTAACAAACTGGGCGACCGCCCCCGATCATATTGGCGCGGCTCCGGAGGCAACGATTATTCATGTACGTTTGGAGACGTTGTGGAGCGAGCTAGATACTGGCGCCACCTTCGAAGATGCTCTACTCGACGGGATTGATTTTTGCCTGCGAGCGGCACAGTTCCACAATATGCCAATTGTGATCAGCGTGAGCCAGGGATCGAATTGGGGGCCGCACAACGGCTCAACCGACTTCGACATTGGGCGCGATAATTTCTTCAACTCTTTTGACAACCGCGTGATTGTCTGGTCGGCTGGAAACGGCAATGATGACGATGGTTATCGTCATGGCACCGTGGCGGCGGGCAGCGGCACCGACAGCTTTACCCTGACGGTTGCCCGAGCCGGTTGGGGTGGTATGGCCATCACCACACCGGTCTGGCTTGATATTTGGTCCACAGGCCCTGAGCTTGACTACCGCGTTTCTATCGGCGGCAGCAGCACCCCATGGCGGACCGCCGGGCAGGATTACAACGGGACCATCAACGGGCGCGATGTCGAGGCGGAGCGCGATATCGAACCGTCCGGAGGTCTGCATGGCATCCGTCTGTATGTCGAAAATGCCGTCACGGCCGAGGTGTACACAATCGAACTACGCAACCCGCACGCTTCACGGGTAGCCACCTATCATGCCTGGTCAGGCCTGCAGGGTTGGTGGGCCGATCTTTCCGGGGCAACCCATGATGAAAGAACGTTAAGCGATACCGGGTGTGGGAAATCGATTCTAACAGTGGGGGCCAGCAACAAAGTGCGCCCGGCAAACCCGGCAACCGGAGAGGCGATCACCCGCTACAGCGGTGCAGGTCCAACCCTCGATGATCGCATCAAACCGGAAATTGTGGCGGTTGGCGGCACGGCTGATGATCCTTCTACCCCCGCAGATGAATATGATCCGATCTGGTCGGCCGCTTCCGATCAGAACAACGGGTACACCGGCATGATTGGCACCAGCATGGCCACTCCGCTGGTCGCCGGTGCGGTAGCCCTCTTGTTTGAGGAGTATGGGAGCGCCCCGCCAACGGGTCTGGGGGTTGATCTCAATCTGGAAACCATAAAAGGTCTACTGATTCAATATGCCAATACGCTCAATCTCGATCTCAATCCGATGGCTGTTGGATATGACGAAACCGAACACAATCTTTACGGCCACGGCCGGCTGCGGATGATTGGTCCAATCGATCACCTGCACCCACCGGTCGACAACGATGTTTGGGTCCGTACGGCCGATGATGACTACGGTGAGGAGCCATATCCGGGCGGCTGCTTCTGCCATTCACCCGATATTCGCGTCTTTCAAGCCGGAACAACCAATGAAACCACGCACATCAACTGGGGGTCCACCTATGATGTGCAGGTAACCGTGCGCAATATGGGTGATCAGGATGCCGTTAACACGACGGTGAGGTTGAAATACACCCTGCCGCATGCAGCACCCAATGATTGGGTCGACGCTGAAGATGCCAGCGACAGCCCGCTGGAGGATAACGACGTGACCGTTCCGGCCATGGATGAAACGGTGGTCAGTTTCAGCTGGCAGCCGGAAGCGGCCGAGATTGGTGCCCCTGGCGGCACAACCCACTTCTGCCTGTTGGCCGAGGTGGATCACGTAAATGACCCGCTGGTTTATGCATCACCAGCAACTGGTGGCGGCCATGCCTGGTCCACCAACATCAAGGGTTCAGACAATGTTGCCCTGCGCAACCTGCACATTGAGTGAAAGGAGGACAAAATCATGGCGAATAGTGCCGCACCAATTGTATGGAAAGGAGAGTATTATTTTCAGCTGAGCGGCAGCGGGCTGCACGAAGATACGCTGAAAATCAAATCCAACAGCCGCCAGCAGGAGGAATTGCTCAGGCTGGTTTTACCGACGCTTTGTATTACCTATGCGGATGCAAAATTTCAGGATGACATTGGAGGGGAGCAGGAAAATTATCCCGCTTCTCGAGTGTATGGTCCGGCTTATTTTGATCCGCCAGTAGAACTCCTGGGAGACGAGGAGATTGAAAAGTTTACCTATATTCGCGGTGCTCACCGGGTGTGGATCGGTCCGGATAAAACTTTGATCGATTTTTACTCCTGGCAGGATCTGGTGATCCCCCGCCTGCGAATCAGTCAGAAGAAGCCGGCCGAAGGCGGAATTGAGGTGCCGGATACCCCTATTGAGGTTGATCAGCCGTTAAATATTACGATCAAGCAGTATGCTGACGGCCGTCATGTGGGCGGCGTTCGTATGGAAAAACGGCACCCCGCCTGGAAAGAAGTTCCGCCAAAAGAAAGGTACAGCCTGTGGGTTCGAGTGATTGATGGCTTTACCCTCCGGCCGGTGCCGGAAATGATCGTCGACATTTTTCACTGGGATCCCAAGATGCGCAACCCTTATGGACGAGGTGGTTTCTGTCTGTCGGATCGCCGCTATACCGACGGGGATGGGTGCATCGAAATCCCGGATCGTCCCAGCGGTCAGCTAGAGGCTTATGTCGTGCGGCGGGCCGGTTCGCGGGCTGTGGTACGCTGTCTGCGACCTCTGGCCGGGCAAAATGTGCGCCTGCACATGCGCGTCTGGCCCATGAAGCAGGACACCGTCCGCATTAAGTGGCCGACCAGCGATCATTTGGATATTGTCGCCCAGCGGGCCGGTCAGCCCATTGAAGAGATGCTGGCCTTTAACCGACTCAAGAGTTATGTGGAGCCCAAACCCGGCATGAATTTTAATCTGCCGTGTTATGTGGCAACTTATCACATGGAGCCCTGGGATACGTTTGATCGCGTCGCTGATGCCTTTGGGTATGAAGATGCTGAAGGGTTAGCGGCGGCCAATGGTCTTAGAGACCCAGAAGATTTAAACGGTCTGCCGGAAATCAAGCTGCCTGACTGGCACTTCTTCTATGCTCAAGAGCACGATACGCTTGAGAAATTTGATGAGATGCTTGGTTTGCCAAAAGGCTCGTCGATTACCGTCGGCCGGGCGTATCATCCCGATCCCCGCCTGCCGTATCCAGGTGAGGTTGTTGCGGCCCCAACTCCGCTCTTTGCTGAGAGGCTAAAGAGCAAAGTAAGGTAATACGCTGAAATAGGACTCCGGCCGGTTTCACGACCGAGCCGGAGCCTCTCCATTATTCTTGTAGAGGAGGGAGCCGTCACAGCTGCCAACGATTTCTCTATGAAGGGAGCTGGTTTCTCCAGCGCACAATTTCAAACTTCATCCCGCTGTCCGGGCTGAGGGTTGGAACCGGGTCAAACTTCAGTTCATAATCGGCCGGGCTGAGCTTTAACTCGGCATAGTGAAACAGGGTGGCGATGTTAAGGGCCATCTGAATTTCCGCCATACCTTGCCCCAGACAGGTGTGCGGGCCTAACCCAAATGGGGCATAGACACCCGGCTGACGGTGCTCTTTGCGCTCGGGCGTATAGCGATCAATATCAAACTTCTCCGGGTCCGGAAAATACTCATCCAGGTGATGAGGGATGGTGGTGGCAATGATCACTTCTGAATCGGCCGGAACGTGATACCCCTTAAAGGTAAACGCCTGCGTCGTGGTGCGGGTTAAAGCGGGGGCAATCGACCACAGCCGCATCGCCTCCAGCGCCACTCGATGGGTGACGTCCAGCCTGCGCAGCCCGGCGGCCGTTGGACCGTCTTCAGCAAACAGCTGGTCGGCTTCAGCAGTGACCTGCTGCGCCAGATCGGGATATTTGAGCAGCGCGTACAGTATAAAGGCGGTCGTGCTGGCCACCGTGTCCAGGCCGGCGATAAACGGTCCCAAAACGGCCGGGAGCAGGTCTTTTTTCGGCAAAAATTCGGGGTCCTCGCGATGCAGGGCCATAATGGCGTCAATCAGGTTGGGGGGGGCGTTCTGCCGCAGTTCAGGCGCGTGAGCGGCCATCACCTCTTCCCCAATTTCGATGAAGCGGGCCTTGGATTTGCGGAATTTGGGGGAGAGGCGCATGATTGCCGGCCGCTGTTTGGTGACGCGGGTGGCGAGAATGGTGCGCACCGCCGTAATCACGGCGTCCAGGTCTTTTTTGGCCGAATAGTTGGCGGCGATCAAGCTGAGCTGTTCTGTCGCCAGCCGCTGCATTGAGTATACTCCGGGCAGCGGCTGCCCCTGTGGCCAGGTACGCATCTCTTCCGTGAGGACGGCCGTCGCCCTGGGCAGGTTGTCAAAGAGCATAGAACGGGCATAACCCGGCCGCTGGACTTTGCGAAACCGGGTGTGGTCGTCACCATCCATGCTGATTAAGGATCGTTCGGCCCCCATTTCTACATCTTGTTCATGCCAAAATTCCTTTGACCGAAACAGCGTCTTGCCCTCGCGGGCGTAAAAGAGGTTGGCGTCCACGCCGGCCAGAACGATCATTTCTCGCTGCAGGGCCCGAACGCGAAAAACCGGCCCCAACTGCAGATATTGCTCTTTTAAAAAGGCGATCACGTTCCGCGCCAAAGGAAGGGCATTGCCTAGAATAGGCACACCCGGGGCCAGGGGGATCTGAGTGTGGATTTGTTCGTCTAAAGTTGACATGAGCTCCAAATTTATTTGTCTATGGCCGCTGTGGATTTTATCAGATTTGGTTGGTCTGATTGTATGCAAAATGGCGGTAAAAGACGAATAGGGGTGCATCACAAAAGAAGTTCGACTTTTTCGAAAAGTCGAACTTCTTTGTAAATTATGATCCTGTACAAAGAAGTGGAACTTCTTTAAGAAGTTCCACTTTTACTCAACGGATCACGGCCGGTAAATAAAGCTGACGCAGCCTGGTCTCTACGGTAATCGTGCCGCTGCTGCTTGTTGTTCCATCGCTGATGGTGTAGCTGAACGTTTCCGAACCGGTAAAACCTGGCTTAGGCGTGTACGTGATGGTCCGCTCGTCAAAAACCACCGTGCCGTTGGGCGGTTGGGTCACACCGATGATCTTCAGCCCGTTGCCAATGTCGTTGGCCAGGACATTAAAGGTCGTTGACCCGCCGGCCAGCCCGTTGCCCTCATCGTTGTTGGCCTGCGGGGTGCCACCGGTCTGGTTGCCGTTGATGCAGTTGGCCATGGCCGCGCTGTTGGAGCGGTTGAGCCCGGCACTGCTACCGCCCATTGGATCGGTGATGGCCACATCGGGGACGATGTAGTCGAGAACCGGATAGCGGCTGTCGTAGCCAAAGGTGGAGGTTTCAATCAGCTCGTAGTAATACGGCCGCATCTCGTAATTGCACCCTAGCACCCACTGCCCGCTGTAGGCGGCCGGGAAACCGTCCACTTTGCCGCCAATTTCGAGGGCATCGCTCCACGAGGTCTCGCTCGTAAACGACGTGGTTGTCCCGGTTGTGAACTCCTGCCCGTACCCCACCTGAACTTGGGCCACAACCCCACCGCTAAAATCAAATTCCGCTCCCACGCGGGTTTCGTGGGTCAATTCCTTGGTGGAAAACGTGCCCCCTGAGCGGTAGCTGCTGTAGGTCCAGTTGATACCGGCGTTGCCTAAGGAAACCGATTCACCGCTCAACACCCCATTGGCATAGCCGGTGCGGTTCCACAGCAGGTTGCCGCGCACTTCGACCCACGGCCAGGTGGTGGCCGGGCTCGTGCCCAGCGGGTTATAAAGCTGTGCTTCAAAAATGCCGTCGGTTGTCGTTCCTTTTTCGCGAATATTCACCGGGTAGCGGTCGGGGTTGACGTGGTTGGTGCTGAAAATTTGCACCTCACCGAGCGACAGCTGGGACGAGGGTAGCACGCGCTGCACTCGTACATAGCGGCCGACAACCGGCTGTGGATTGACACCGCCGTCCAGCGTCAGGAAAGTGGTGACCTTGCCCAATGGATCGGCCGCGGAGATGCCGTTTAGATCACTGCTCAAATCGTCCAGCGAGAAAGCATAAACGTCGGATCGGGCCATCATGGCGGCCGGATTGCCTTCTTCGGCCATGGCGCGAAAATCAGTCGCGCTGATCATCACGTAGATGTGATCCAGATCGTTAGGGCAGGCCGCCAGGTTGGCGCAGCTGAGCCAGTCGGTGCGGTTCCAAATCCGTACTTTGGAGATCGGCTGATCGCTGCCCAGGTCGATCTGCCACCACGGGTTGTTTTCTAACGTCGTGGTGGCTACCGAGCTGTTGCCCGGATTGCTGAGCAGGGTGCCGTCAACCGCCCGGCCGGCGCTGTGGCTGCCAAATGTCGAGGATTGCGCGGTAAATGCCCCGCGGAAAAGCCCCAGGCTGGCCCAGTCGCGCACGACCGGAGTCCAGGTCAACGCCTGGTTGGCGCTGCTTGGCTGGGCACCCCAGGTGTTGTCCCAGGCGTTTAGATCGGTTCCCACCCGGGTGGTGCTGACGTAATCGCAGTTGCGCAGCGAACTTTCGGGCAGCATGGCCCCATTTTGGTGGAGGGTATACGCATAGCAGTTGTACTGGCTGTTGTCAAAGATGACGAAGTCCTCGTTGCCGGTGCGCTGCACCGTCAGGGATTCTCCGCTCCCGGTCACGCCCCCCTCCGTTTCGCTGCGGCTTTTGGTCTGGGCGGCGGTGACGCGGGCGCTGGCCTCGACGCTGGCCGGCCCATAGCTGCCGCCGACCGCCGCGCCCAGATAGCCGGATACGGTGTCGCTGCGGTAGCTGGTTAAAGCGGTCGTCGTCAGGGTTTCGCTGGCCACGGTCCGGCCGATGGCCGCCCCCTTAACGGTGTTGGCCTGAATGATGCCCCAGTGTGGCGGAGCAAAGCCCACGGCCGTGACCTGCTGTTCCAACAGTTCTTTGCATTCGGCCGTATAAACCGCTTTGATGACGTCGTTGTCTCGGTCGGCCACGGTTACAGACGTGGGACCGTTAAGATCGGTCGGATCAAGATTAACCGCTGGCACATCGATGGTATTGGTCACCAGGTCAGCGTGGGTGAGATAAAGCACCTCCAGGCCCCGGCCGTCGTCTAGTGCGGCCACAATTTCTTTGATGCCGTCATTGTTGAGATCGGCGGCCGCCAGCGACAGATACTCAGCCTGATCCCGCTGGCTGTTGTTGGTCAGCCACTGCTCGTAGCGAGCAACCGAGGGATTGGGGGTATTCAGATCTTCAGCCCGCCACACTTCAACGGCAAAACCGGACCCCAGCTCGTAACCTCCGCTGGCGCCGAAGCCGATGACAATTTCTTCCGGGCTGACGGTTTTTTCTTCCGGCGGCTGGCCGTTGATATCCCCGGTCGTCAGCGCGAAGTTGGTAGAAAACACCTCAATGGTGGCGTTGAGATTGCTGGCGCGGGTCAACACCCTCTGGGCGGCGTTGTAATCCCAGGTCCACAGCCGAATCTCGGGGCTGATGCCGGGAGTGCTGATCTGATAGACATCGGCCGCTACGACGATTTCATCCTGATAGTCCCCGTTGAGGCGCACGGTAGCCACCTGGATGGTGCGCAGCTGCCCCGGCGACCTGCTGTCGGTCGCCAGCACGCGGAGCCGGTTGGCATAGTTACTGCCGCTGCCGCTGGAGATGGCCGGATCATAGGTGAGGGCGATGACCTCCAGCGATCCACCGTTGCTGTCGAGCAGGGTGACTACAATATCGTCCTTCCGGTCGTTGTTCAGATTACCCACGGCCACATCGACGCTGCTGGCCTGAAAGCGATGGCGGGTGGTTGAGCGCCAGGTGGCGATGGGTATGGCGTTTAAGCCGTTGGCGGCCCCATCCCAGACCTCGATCGTCAAGGCACCGGTAACGTCGTTCACGGCCGCCAAAACCGCCTGCTCCCGCTCGTTATCTTCACCAAGAATATTGCCGCCGGCTGCGGCCAAATGACTGTGAGTGATGCTGCTCAGCTTTTTATAGGTGACGTTGTACGAACGATCAAAGGTGGCGATATAGTACCCCGGCAGACCGGCATTGTTGGTCACAAAACTCTGAATCATCTCTGTGTCCCCGTCACCATCGAGATCGGCCGCCGCGGTCGTTTGCTCCTGGATACTGCTGGCAATGGTCTGAACCTCGTCAAGGAACAGATCCTGTTCGAGCAGCATCTTCTCAACCGGGTTAGGCACCAGGTCCAGTGTAAAGTTGGACAGGTGGTTGCCGATAAAACCACCGCCGGTGTGCCCGACAAAGATTTCCCCCTCCCCAAAAATGTCATACCCGCTGCTGAACGGGTTGGCGGCGCAGTTCAGCGCGGCTGTGTCGGCCGGGTTAGAAGCCGCTGGCGATGCGGTTTCTGAAGCGGCTGCTTTCTGGCCGCTCTGGATCAAGGTCAACAGGGCGGTCAGGAGTAAGACCATCCCTGATATCAGCACCGGCCGCACCCTTGCGCTGGGCGATCCTGAAATCGGTTTTTGCCAAATTCTTCTACTTTGCGTCATGATATTACCTCCAAGCTACAGTGAAGACGGGGTTTGATTTTCCCCACCTGCAAAAGTGGATCGCTGCACCAGAAAGGCAAACAGTTTGTCTAAGGTGTTGAAGGCGATCCATTCTCCGTTGGGAACCAGCTGCACCATCGCGCGCCATGTTCCATGAGGCTTTTCCCGCCACATTCGCAGCACGTAGGTCTGATATCCGAATGTCTGTTTGTCCATTGCGTTTCCCTGGTAAAAAGAGTGTGGCTTAACTGTAAGGGAACGGCCGTGACGAGATCGTGACGAATGGGTGAGGAAAAAGGTATAGGGTGGAAGGTGAGTGGGGAAAAGTTCCTATTTTGCCAAAATTCTCTTTTGACGGGTTAAAATGGCACAATGGCTATTTTGCATCTGCAGCTGTTGGGTACATTTCAGGCCAGCCTCGATGGGGAGGAGATAGTCGCCTTTCGTTCTGATAAAATTCGCGCCCTGCTGGCGTATCTAGCGCTGGAAGGGGACCATATCCACCCGCGAGATGCTCTGGCGACACTTCTATGGGGGGATTTCCGCCAGACGGCCGCGCGGGCCAGCCTCCGCCAGGCGTTATCTAACCTGCGCTCGCTGCTTGCACCGCTGCTGGCTGCTGATCCGCCCGCACTCCAGATTTCGCGTCAGACGGTCGGTTTGAATACCGGCCATCCGGCCATTCAGGTGGATGTGGTCGACTTGCGCTACCTGCTGCGGCAGGTCGACGAACACCCGCACGCAGATTTGCAGCGCTGCCCGGCGTGCCGAGAGAAGCTAGAGGTGGCGGTTGATTTGTATCGCGGGGATTTTCTACCTAATTTGCAGCTGGAGGGAAGCGCTGACTTTGACGAGTGGCGGCTTTTACAGCAGGAGAAGCTGCACCAGCAGGTTTTGCACGCGCTGCAAACGCTGAGCGGCAGCTATGCCGTGGCCGGGGATCTGGTGCAGCAAGCGGCCGTGCTGCGCCGTCTGCTGACCCTGATGCCGTGGGAGGAAAACGCCCATCGGGAGCTCATGGACGTGCTGGCCCGCAGCGGCCAGCGTGCAGCCGCCCTGACCCAGTATGAGCGGTGCCGCGAAATATTGGAGACGGAACTGGGGATTGAACCAACGGCTGAAACGACCGCTTTGTTTCGGCTCATCGAGTCCGGTGATCTCCCTGCAGATGCTCCTGCCGTCCAGCCGACACACAATTTGCCGCCGCCAACCACCCCCCTCATCGGCCGGGATGGCCTGCTGGAAGAGGTGGCGAGCATGCTGCCCGCGCCAACAACCAGATTGGTTACGCTTTTGGGGCCAGGTGGTGTCGGCAAAACCCGGCTGGCGCTGGCGGCCGCGCAGGAGGTCATCCATCACTTTGCGGGAGGAGTGTGGTTTGTACCGCTGGCTGAAATCGGATTGGGTCAACAGAGTGACGGTCATGCCGTGCGCCACCTTCTGGCCGGAGCGATTAATGATGAAATTCAGCTTCCCCTGCAAAAACCTGATGATCCGTGGAGCACACTTGTGGCCTTTTTACAGGCCAAGACGTCACTTCTGGTGCTGGACAATCTGGAGCAGCTGCTTCCCCAGACCACGCGTTTTGTTCTGGACCTGATGGAAGTAGCACCGAATGTAACCATCCTGATCACCTCCCAAATTCGGCTCCGCACCCGCGCTGAAAAAGTGGTCGCGCTTACCGGGCTAAATGTGCCCCAAGCGGAAACCTTTTCCCTGGAAAGTGCGGCGCAAAGTGGAGGAATTGCGCTGTTTGCCGAATGTGCCGGCCGCTCGCTGGTCGAATTTACCCTCGACGAGAAAAACATTGCTGATGTAGCTGAAATCTGCCGACTGGTTGACGGGCTGCCTCTGGCGATTGAATTGACGGCCGCCCTGATTGAACACGCCACTCCGAGTGAAATTGCGGCAACCCTCGAGAATAACATCGCCCTGCTGGCTGATTCTCCGGGTGCCGCAGATTTGCCCCAGCGACAGCAAAGCATTCAGGCGGTCTTTGAATACGCCTGGCGGCTGCTGACACCGGCCGAGCAGCCGATGCTGGCCCAGATGAGCCTTTTCCGCGGCGAGTTTGGACGGGAGGCTGCTATGGCGGTGACCGGTGGCTCGCTGACCGAACTGGCCGCCCTAATCGACAAATCGCTTTTGCGGGTGGTTCGCCCCGGACGCTACGTGCTGCATGCTCTGGTGCGCCACTTTGCCGCCGCGGCTCTGCACAATCGGCCTGCTTTGTTGGCCGCGGCAAAGGAGCGATACGCTCAGACTTATCACGACTTTTTACAGCAGCGCCATCGCGAACTGCTTGGGCCACAGCAGCCTCAGGCGGTGACGGCGATCCATTCCGACCTGGACAACATTCGCCACGCCTGGGAACTCGCCTTGGCGACAGCCGATATCGATTTGCTGGAGAGCATGGTTGTTCCGTTAGCAGAATACTTCATCAAGAGCGGAAAGTCGGACAGCGGAAATTTGCTCTTCGCGACGGCTGCAGCAGACCTCACCAGAAAGACACGCTTAGCATCAGCGGCCAGGCGGCTGCTCCTGCTGCTGGAATTTTGGCAGGGTTATCTGGTGGGGGAGTCCGGTCACCTTGAACCGGCCGTTTCCCGGCTGACCGACGTTCTGCCTCGGCTTCGGGCAATTAAGGATCGGGAGACCGTCGCCCGCTGCCGGTATGCGCTGGGTGCTTTTAACGTGCGGTTGGGTCACCTGGAGCGCAGCCTCAACTATTTGCAGGATGCTCGGCAGGATTTTGCCGAGCTGGCAGATTCAAGCGGTCTGGCGACAACGCTTTCCGTCCTGGGGCTGACTTGGGAGGCTCGCGGGGAGTATGCTCGGGCAGAGGAAGCGTATGCCCAGAGCCTGATTTTACTGCGCGAGGTGGGTCAACCGCTGGCCCTTTCCAAAGGGCTGAGCAACTTTGGGCTGCTGCTGCATTTCATTGGTGAAAATGAGCGGGCGGCCGCCCTGCTCAGTGAAGCGGTCGAGCTGGATGAGCACGGCAGCAACCGCTCGACGCTGGGGGCGTCCCTGGCCAATTTGGGTTTGGTGATGGCGGCCAAAGGCGCCTATGACGAAGCGGCCGGTCTCTACCGGCGTGCGCTGGCGATCCAGCAGGATGTTGGCAATCGGGCCAGGGTGGCTATTTTGCTCAACAACCTGGGGGATGTGGCCAATTTACAGGGTGACTACGACGTAGCGCTGGCCTATCTCCAAGAAAGCCTGACCCTCAAGCGGGAGATGGGCAACGAGCGCAGCATGACCTTCTCTCTGGTGCATTTGGGGCACGTTTACTGGAACTTGGAGCAGGAGGATGAGGCGGTGAGTGCCTTCCGGCAGGCGCTGCTCCTGGCCCAAAAGCTCGATCTGAAGCCGCTGCAGCTGGCTGTTTTTGTCGGTTTATCGCAGATTGCCCTGGCCCGCAGCGAGGACGTTCTGGCTCGGGAGATGCTGACTCTGGCAGCCGACCATCCGGCTTCCTGGCATCGCGTGCGACAGGAAGCCGCGGCCGTGGCCGAAGAACAGGGGCTTGTTTTGCTACGGGAACCGCAGCGGCTGCCCGATCTAGCCGAGTTTGTGCAGCGCGTTCTGGATTCCCAACTTTGGAACAACGGAAACAGCTAGGTTAGCACAACCCCCATCTCAATCCTCCCCCACGGAGGAGGATGCCTGCCTCTGCCTCCCCTCCCATTGGGAGGGGTATCAGGGGAGGGTTAAGTAGTTTACAAAAAGAATTGTTAAAAAAAGCCACGGATTAACACGGATTTTCACAGAATTCTCTTTCTAATCTGCGAAAATCTGCGAACCTACGGTTCTGCGCTGCGCGCTCTGCGGACACATTCTTCAGAAAACTTTTTGTAACTTACCTAATTACCCTCTTAACTTTCAAAACTCGCCTGTCTAATATGATTACAACTTGGCTTTAGATTTCTTATGTGTCATTGCGGCGCAGCAAAACTTTTTCCAACTCAATCAGCAGCAGCGTGCCCAGACCCAACCCCACACACAGCAGCAGATCAACCGCCCGCAGCGGGGTGATCTGGAAGAACTGGTCGAGGAACGGCACATAGAGCACGGTCAGCTGCAGCGCGGCCGTGATCACCACCAGCCCTAACAAAATCGGGTTGGAGAACAACCCCAGCGAGAGCAAAGAGGAGCGGGTGGAGCGCGAGGCCAATGCCTGTCCGATCTGCATAAAGGCCAGGGCGGTAAAGATCATCGTTTGCCAGCGGTTATCGGCCGGATTGGCGGGATCGAGATAAAAATAGCCGACGGCAAGCGCCACCAGCCCGATTACCGTACCAACCCAAATGACGTGACGAGCCATTCCGTCGCTAAACAGACTTTCTTCAGGATTGCGGGGCGGCCGCTGCATTGTTTTGGGCTCGGCCGGTTCAACCCCCAACCCCAGACCCAGCAAACCGTCGGTCATCAAGTTAAGCCACAGCAGCTGCAGCGGCAGAAGGGCCACGTTGATGCCGATCAGCGGAGCCAGCAGCATGACCAGGACCTTGCCTACGTTCCCGGCGATTGAAAACTTAACAAAGCGACGAATATTGTCGTAGATGGCCCGCCCTTCGCGGACGGCCGAAACGATGGTGGCAAAATTGTCGTCGAGCAGCACCATTTCAGACGCCTCTTTGGAGACGTCCGTGCCGGTGATCCCCATGGCGATGCCGATGTCTGATTTGCGCAGAGCCGGTGAATCATTGACCCCGTCGCCGGTCATAGCCACCACTTCCCCCTTTGACTGGAGCATTTCGACGATGCGCAGCTTGTGTTCCGGAGTGACCCGCGCGTAAACCGACACCTCAGGTACAACCGCCGCCAGCTCCTCCGGCGACATCTGGCTTAAATCCTGTCCGGTTTTGACCCGCATGTTGTCGGTGATTCCCAGATCCTGGGCGATAAAGCGGGCGGTCAGGGGATGATCACCAGTGATCATGATGGGTCGAATTCCAGCGGTTTTGCAGGTGGCCACCGCCTCTTTAACCTCTGGCCGGGGTGGGTCGATCATACCGGTCAGACCAATAAAGATGAGATCGTCTTCCACCGGCCTGGTTTCACCTTGCCAGCGCATCGCCAGCCCCAATACCCGCATCCCGTTTTGGGCCATCTCCGTATGGGCGGCGTCGATCCGCTGCTGCCACTTCTCATCAAGAGGAACGGCCGTGCCGTTGAGCCAAATCGTTTGGCAAAGCGGCAGCAGCCCGTCGACCGCCCCCTTGGTGAACCCAACATAGGGGGTGGGCGCATTGGCCATCATCCGCAGGGCGGTCGGCAGCACGGTCCCGTCGCTCGGGAGTTGGTGGACTGTGGTCATGCGCTTGCGGTCGGAGTCAAACGGCAGCTCCCCAACGCGTGGTGCAGCCCCTGCCAGAGTGTCTTTTTGCAGATTGACCTGCGTCGCGGCGACCAGCAGCGCCCCTTCCGTGGGATCGCCGAGGGCCAGATAGCGGCCGGTTTGCGGATCCGGTTTGAGGGAGGCGTCATTGCACAGCGCCCCGGCGGCCAGGGCCAGGCCGATTTCGGGTGGCTGGTTGGTCAAGAAGTCGGCTGCGGCATCGGGCGTGCGCAGCGCACTGGCCGGATGGCGGGCGGTGCCCTGCAGTTCCAGGTAGTGACCGGCAACGTCAACAATAGTCACGGTCATGCGGTTTTCGGTCAGGGTGCCGGTTTTGTCAGAGCAGATCGTGGTCACTGACCCCAGGGTTTCCACGGCCGGCAGCTTGCGAATCAGGGCGCTGCGGCGCAGCATGCGCTGGGCTCCCAGGGCCAGAGTGACAGTCACCACGGCCGGCAGCCCTTCCGGCACGACCGCCACAGCTACCGACACAGCAGTTAAAAACATCTCTTCAACTGTTTCACCGCGCAAAACCCCGATGATCAGGACCAGGGCGGCCACGATCACGCCGCCGATAGCCAGCTGCTTGCCCACCTGGTCGAGCCGCTGCTGCAGGGGAGTCATGCCGGATTCAACCGTCTGCAGCAGGGTAGCGATTTTGCCTAGCTCGGTGTCCATCCCGGTGGCGGTGACGACGGCCGTCCCGCGGCCGTAGGTGGTCACCGTACCCATGTAGGCCATGTTGAGCCGGTCACCCAGGGCCACATCTTCGCTGGGAAGAGGGTCGGCGGTTTTTTCAACCGGCTCAGACTCACCGGTCAGGGCGGCCTCCTGGATGCGCAGGTTGACGCTTTCCATCAGCCGCAGGTCGGCCGGGATGGCGTTGCCTGCCTCCAGCAGCACCACATCGCCGGGAACCAGCTGCTGGGCCGGCAGTTCAAGCAGTTCGCCACTGCGGCGCACGCGCACGTTGGGCACGGCCAGCTTCTTTAAGGCGGCCATCGCCTGCTCGGCGCGATACTCCTGAAAGAAGCCCAGCAGGGCGAAGAGAATGACGATGGCAGCGATTGCAGCCGTTTCGGTGACCTTGCCGAGAAAGCCGGAAACTACGGCGGCCGCGATCAGGATCAGCACCATCGTGTTGGTAAACTGCACCCACAGAAGCCGCAGGGGAGAGACGCCGCCCCGCTCTTCGAGCTCGTTGGGACCGTATTTGTCCAGTCGTTCTGCGGCCGTCTTTTTATCTAGGCCTGTGGCTACGTTTGTATCTAATTCTTTGGTTACATCAGCCGTCGTGACGGTATGCCAGTTGTTGGTTGTCATCAATTTCCCTCACCTCTTCCTTATTGATTGATTGAATGCACCATGAATAAGCCCTTTCGATTTTGGGTTGATTGTTTGGAGTTTTGTTGAAACGTGAGAAAGAAAGGTGTTGTGGAGGGTCCCTGAATCAGAACTTTTTAACGTCAAAGGGATTAACCGTTGAGATCGTAGAATAATTTAAATAGAAATACGTATGTTTTCTTTCCTGGTTCGATGTGTATCTGATGAAATTATATGAATGAACTTGAGCCGCGCCTTTCTCACGCAGCCAAATATTGTGCGGCTGGTGGAAACGGTTTAAGTTGTGTTAGGCTGGAGATTAAACCGATCAGAATACATTAAGGGATATTCCTATGACCCAAACAAACGAAACTTTTGACACAAGTCGTGCTGCCAAAACAGGCAGCGGCCCCACATTCCTGGTCGCAATGGAACAATATGAGCCGCCGGCGCAACGTATTATTGATGATGATTTAGCCGCAAAAATTCTTCCGGGGGGTCAACGTTTTTTTCTCAGGCTGCTGGGGATCCCACTGTTGCGCAATTGGATGAACAATCTGTCCGAAAAGCAGATCACAGGAGCGTCGAGTGCCTTCTTGTGTCGTAAACGATACATTGATGAAACAATTGTTGCTGCTGTCGAAAATGAGTCTGTCACAGCCATCGTCAATTTGGGGGCGGCGTTTGACACGCGTGTTTATCGCCTCCCTGCATTGGCATCAATCCCAGCTTGGGAAGTGGATCAACCTGTCAACATCGAGGCGAAGCAAAAAGGGGTACGCAATGCGTTAGGTGCAATCCCATCCCACATCATGCTGGTGCCGATCAACTTCATGACGCAGGATTTGGGGGAGGTGCTCAACGAACATGGGTATGCGGGTGAGGATAAGACGTTTTTTATTTGGGAAGCGGTGTCGCAATATTTAACGGAAACGGCCGTTCGCCAAACCTTCCATTACCTATCCCAAGCCCCCACCGGCAGCCAGATCACCTTTACCTATGTCCTTAAAGATTTCATCGATGGCAAAAATCTATACGGTGAAGAAAAATTTTATGAACGCACGGTTGTCAAAGACAAAATCTGGCATTTTGGGTTTGATCCTGCCGAAGTCGCCGAGTTCCTCAATGATTATGGTTGGCGCCTCATCGAAGACCTCAGTTATGAAGAGCTCAACAACCGCTATGCCAAACCCACTGGGCGCAATCTCCCCTCTATGGTCATTGAACGTATGGTTTATGCGGAGAAAATTTAAATCGTATTTATTTTGTGTTTTGTTTTTCTAGCGGTTTGCTCATTTGAGATAATAAAAAAACCGCTGCGGCTATGAGAACAAGGCCAAACGGCCGATACAAAATATAGGCGTGATAAATAAAAAAGAAAACGCCAAAGCCTACGCCGAAAAATATCGACACCCAAAAAATTGCCCCATCTCTAAAATTTAACCGGCCGTACGTGTCGTAGAGGGTGCTGGGGGTCAGCTTGGCCGTCATGTAAGATAGCGAGATCACAACCGCAATCGCTGCGCTGTTTAAGCCAGCCCAAAATACGTCAAGGCGAAGACAATAAGAGACCAGCCTGATGAAAAAGATCAGCATATACCCGACGTGAAACCCAACAAGAGCACCTTGATGGGTGTATAAACGCAGCCAAACGGTAGAAGATAAATCAGCTTTTTGCCAAAAGGGGTCATTTTTTGTGATGGTTAAGGCAGCGATGATTAGAGGGACGATAAAGGAGCCTGACACATAAAAAACAATTGCTTGCCAAAGCTGATCTTCCGTGTAAAAAGGCCACTGCATTAACGGGGTTACCAAAAACCAGGTGATGATCCACACCAGCAGCCAGGTAATGCCTTGAAGAATCCGTTTGCTGGTCAACAAATTTGACTGAAAGGGGGTAAGCCATCTAAAGGGAAACTCGCTGCCGAACAGTTTTCCAATTTGAGGTGGCCATAGCTTTAACCACTCTGATAAAAAATCAAGCTTATCATCTTCATTTTCCTGCATAAAAATCTTGTTCATTTCGATAAAATTTAGCGGAGCATAATTCCCTGAAATTAAAAATTCATCGGCTTCCTTGGCGTGGACCAGACCGCCGTTTTCATGCAGGATGCGAATTAAGGCCTTTAAAATTAAACGATCGTCTTTGTTGATGTGACTTTTTCCTCTTTCCCATTCGCTTACGGCCCCTCCGGTATACCCTTCAAAACCGACTTCCCGGCCGATCAACTCTCCCAAACGGGCCTGGGTAAGTTTTCCTTTCCCTATCGCCGAATCGGTACATTGTTCTCTATAAAATTTCAGCAGTTCCCCGAACGTCTTCATTAAAAGATGCTTTTTTGCACAAATTCAAGAGATTCTTGAATCAATTCAAGCGATTCCGGATGGATTCGCCCCACGATTTTTGCCATATTTAAGGCGCATAGTGCTGGTTAACAATATTCTTTAACAATCAAATATCTTTTTGGCGGAATCGTTTAGATTTTGGCCCCGTTTGAGGGCCAAACAATAGAGATTTGAGTACCCTGACCGGGTTCGGATGAAATGGTCATTTTGGCATCAATTAATTGACATCTTTCATACATGCCAACCAGCCCAAAATGATTTTGAAGCAGCAGATTTTGCAGATTTAGGGAGTTGGCTCTTTCAATACCACGCCCATTATCTGAAATGGTTAAGTGGATGTGGCTGCTTAGCAGCTCACCATTGATGTGAACCATCGTGGCATTGGCGTGCAGGATCGCATTCTCAACCGCCTGCTGCACAATTCGAAATAGATGTTGCTCGATTTCGGGCTGATGTCGGACCGCTGTTTCAGGAACATTGAGTCGAAGGGAAGGGTTGTGATCCAGCCGCTCATTGACATTTTCGACCAATTCATCGAGTGCTCCCCACAAACCGTAGATGAGCATTGTTGGTCTTAGCTCAACAATAATTTGGCGAATTCGATTGATAGCCTTGTGGTACGCTTCTTGGAAGTGAGGTGCGTCCACCATTTGGTCTTGATAGAGGGCCAGCGTGCCTAATTCATTTAACACTTGATCATGGAGAAAGCGGGCCAGTTGAGTGCGTTCAGCCTCCTGACGATCAATGCTGGCGGTGTACAAAGCTCGCAGCTGTTGAGCCTGCTTAATATTGGTCAAGGCGATTGAGGTTTGCGCGGCAAGCAAATCAAGCATCTCTTTGTCTCGTTTGGAATAAAGATCATCCGGATCCTTCCGGCCGAGCAGCCACAGCCCATTTATTTCATTTTCGGCCTTTAACGGGACCACAAAGCGAATCCACTGTTCTGAACCTTTCGGCTCATTCGTGTCTCCCTGGTGCAGCATGTCGTTCAATTTTGTTTGATCCGGCAGCTGTTCTTCTTTAATTCCCAGCAGAAAAAGGGGAGTTAATTCCCCCTCGACATGGTTAAAATAAAGAACGGATTCCCGCACTAGCAGGCTCGGTAAAATCTCCTCAATCATGATTCTTTTTAATGATTCGAGATCGAGCGTGGTGGTAATGTGAGACGTAAAGGAGGCAATGACATCTTGTCTAAGTAGGGGAATGCCGAGGATGTACCGTTCGACAAATGCCTGGAATCTTGTAAACCCTATGGCCACGGTCGTAATAGCCACGGCCAGATACAAAACATTAATAAAAAGCGAGGCGTCGGGAGTTGATGAGGTGATTAAGAAGGTGTTGAGCCCCACGCTAGGTATAAGAAAGAGCAAGATAACCAGATACAGGGTAACGAGTTGATTGACTCGAAACTCAATCCAGCCGGGTTGGCCGGTGTAGGCAATATAAAAATATGCCAGGGGAATAAACGGCAGGGCGAATAGCGTCAAAGCGCCTACGGAAGGTAGGGCGGCCGTTAAACCCAAAATGGCTACCCCGGCAATTGGCAAAGAAGCTGCGGCCATCCCGCCAAACAGGATCGCCAGGCTGCGGCGCTGCTGTGGCTGAAAAATTAAATGATACAGAAGCAAGAATAAACTCCCTAAAAACGCCCCCAGAGCAGCAATAAGATACGATCGAACCGGCAGAAGTTGAAACCACTCCATCACACAAAGAACGATGGAAGCGGCGTAAAATGATTTCCAAATTGATCCGGGGATTTTCGCTAACGGTTTTGGAAAAACCCAGTGGAGATGGAGATAAATGGGTAATGCAAGCCAAAACGCGATGCGCAAAACGACAGCCCCTTGCCAAAGATGGGAAGCGGACACCGTTCCCGTCATTAACCAGATAGCGGTTACATAATTAAACAAAATGAGCAGCCACCACTGTGTGCCCTTGGGGCGCACAAAGAGAAGGGTTGCCGTCCCTGACAACCAAAAAATGTAGGCCAGCCACCACACGTCTAAAACACGGCCCCAAAATTCATTTTCATTAAATCCGGGAATCTGCCAGGGAATTGTCAATTCTTCCCCGTTTCGCAAAATGGTGATAGGTACGACATCTCCCCGATCAGTTTGCTCCCAGAGGTCAAGGCGTACATCTAATTGGAACGCCAATAAAGAAATGTTGTTAATTGAGAGAATTTCATCTCTTTCCTGGATAAATTCTGTGTCGTTTGAGGGTACATAAACAGCAGAAATCAATCCACTGTCGGGATTAAAATAAAAACCGGTGTACGGGATCTCAAAAAATTTTACGTATGAAAAAGTCAAAAGGATAAGAAGGAACAGAAAGGGGATAACTCTTTCTAAAAAGTTCAAGTTGCGTTTAAAAAAATTCACAATGTGTTCAATATTTGGCCAAATCGAAACAAATTTTATTTACGAGAGGTGATTATATTGTAAAGACCTATCGAGCATAAACCTGTGATTCATCATCGGATTGATAACCCTTTAAAAATTAGGAGAAATTCAATGTTAAACATGCACACCTTTTATCAACAACTTTCGACAGCTGATGGGCAAACGGACCCTTTGATCAACAAATTGGCTCAACTGCGGCAGATTAGCCTCGAAAGATTATCTGCGGTCAAAAGTTATCTCACCTGGAGCGTATGGGGTTAAAGTTCTAACTCCTGAAATGGCAGGTCGTGGTTTTCACGGTCTGCCACATTGATGCTTTATGGATATTTTTCAAGCGATTGAACGTTATTTAATACAGCTGCCGGTCATCTCTGAATGGCCAGAGCTGCAGATGATTTGGAAAAAAGCAGCCCGCAGCGAGCCGAGCATGTGGCAGCTGCCCATCAACTGCTGTGAGGCTGTGGGCGGCCGCTTTGAGCAGGCGCTTCCACTGGCGGCCGCAGTTGCTGCATTGCACACCAGCATCATCCTGATCGATGATATGCTGGATGAAGATCCGCGGGGCGAACATCACGTTTGGGGAGAAGCCCAAACAGCAAATTTTGCGGCCGCTTTCCAGGCGTTAGGGCTTGCAGCAATTGCGCATAGTCATATAACAACAAATAGCAAACAACAGATAACATTTTCACTTAGCCAAATGACAGCCCGCACCGCGCTAGGGCAGCATTGGGATGTCCAAGATTTACCAGATGAAGCAGCCTATTGGAAAATCGTAGCGGCCAAAAGCGTTCCCTTTTTTGCAGAAGCTTTTTATATCGGAGCGATCGGGGGTGGCGCTTCACAAAGTGAAAGAAATCAAATCCGTCGCATCGGTCAACTATATGGAGAGCTAATCCAAATCAATGATGACGTTAATGATGTCCTTTCCGTCCCGGCAAGCCCCGATTGGATGTCCGGCCGAAAACCGCTGCCAATCCTGTTTGCCCAAACCGTAGATCACCCGGAACGGGACCGATTTATTGCCTTGCGTCAGACTATTTCTGATCCTCAAGCATTGACAGAAGCACAAGCGATATTGCTGCGTTGCGGGGCAATTAGCTACGCGATTGCCCACCTTTTGGAGCGATATAAACAGGCAGATGAAATATTACGAGCGACACCTTTGCCCGGCCAAGTTGAGCTTGAAAAATTATTGGAAAGAATAATTCAACCTGTTGACGAATTATTTGAGCTGCTTTGAAAATTGGGAAGAGGGGAGTGTGGATGATTATTCAATTGGCGTTACTAAACCTAAATACCTCGCTTTATCAACGGCCGCGGCGCGGCTGCTGACCTCTAACCGCTCATACGCATTTGACAGTAAATTGCGCATCGTTGAATCTGCAACGCCCAACTGCCTGGCCAAGGCGGTCGTGGTCTCGTTGGGGTAGGCTGAGCACAGGGCCAGGGCTTGCAGCTGTCGGCTCGATAAAATGGGGGCGGTTTCATGATGCTTCATTAATTGTTGATACACTTTCTTGCTGAAGTGGACACTTCCTCCCGCGACTGATTTAATAATCGACTCCAAATTTTGAATGGTTTCCACATCATCTTTCAAAATATAGCCGCTTGCCCCGGCATCGATGGCCATTTTGACCAAATGACGCTGACTGTACATAGAGACAATTAAAATGTTGAGCGATGGATGGTCATTCAGCAGCTGGGGGATGGCATGTAAAAATGGGAAAGGATTTGGATTATCGGGAGCTGTTGGTACATTGACATCCAGGAGGAGCACGTTCACCGTATGCTTTTTTAAAAGCACCATCAACTCTTCAGCCGTATTGGCGGCAATCACAACAGAGATGTGGGGTGATTCTCTTAACCGATATTTATATCCGTCGATAATGCTTTGATGATCGTCAAGAATGGCGACGTTTAACTGGGACACCTCAATACTCCTGTTGCTGATATGGGCATCAGCCTAGCATTTTTTCGCTCCTTTCACAATATTCAAGAAGCAAAAAGTACAAATGCCTATACATTAAAACCTTTGTCTATTTGAGATGAGGGCAAGGTCAACCATAATTAGGCCTCTAATAAATAGATTTAACCAACCTCAGAGGAATTTCCGTTGGATTAAATGGAAATCTTTGCCAACACTACAGTTTCGTTACAGAACAACCCGCACGCGAATCTATTTATTAGAGAGTTTGAGAGATCCTGCAGAACCCCACTACCCCTCATGAGATAGCTTCTTGGATTCAGGGTTTTACAAAAACGCGCCTGACCGCTATCTCAGCCTGCAAGGATGTTAATACCACTCGCTCAATTGGCTCGTGAAGTAGAAGCTGATCCGCTACGGCCGCCGCCGCGGCCGCACGGGGCGGCGTTTCGATTTTATTGAGACAAATCGCAATGCGCGCTCCCGGAGGCATTCCCTTTAATCCTCCGTTTTGATCGGTTAGCAGCTTTGTCAGCGCGGCCGGGGTTAGATTTTGCTCGGGAGACAGGCCGGTCAAACCACAAACCAGCTGCGGCCGATGGGCCACCTCCGCAATCGGCCGCTCTAAAGCGTCGATTCCCACGACAATGATCCCCAATGTTGTTTCAGGAGGAATCATTGGTTCGTGCTCAGCAGGGGCTTTAACCGGCCGCCGCCGCGATCCATCCGCCTCAACCACGACGATTTCTACATCCGGGCGAGCCAGTAATCGAGCCGGCCAATCCGCTGATACCCCTGTAACTTTGTCACGTTCGTGAACATCGGCCGGGCCAACCACCAGGCACGAGCAGTGACGAGTAAGCTTCTCACCCAGCTGCCCTATATTTTTGAGCGTCACCCACGATTGTGCCCGCCCCATCTGCGCGCGAAACAGCCGCGTGGTTGTGGTCAACACGACCCGGCCGGGCCAGCTCTGCGCCAGCCCAAACATGAGGCTGCTTTTACCACCGCCGCCCACCAGGGAAATTAACTCCCCACGATGTATATCAAAAGCCTCGATCAAACTCATCAGCTAAGGTCAAAGATTATTGAAGTAGGTCAAAATCGCTTCGACTACCCCGCCGGCAATTGACAGCGATTTATCTGAAATGGTAAAACACGCCGTCACATCAGCCCGAGCATCAACATCACCGATTTTTAATCGCGGCCGCACCTGGGTGCCATCAGCAATCAACCCCCGAATGACCCCCTCAAACGGGGCCGTTATGGCCGCGCCTCCAACTTCCCCAAGTAAATCATTTTTTTGCACGCGATCGCCTATTTCAAAACGCCATCTGACTGTTCCCGCCTGTGGCGCGCGCAGCACGCGTTCGGCCCCTTTGCCCGCAATGAGTCCTGGTGTGCCGGTATTGGGCAGGGCGGAACCTTCCCAAATTACCCGCCCCAGTGAATGGCCGCGCATGGTCTCGATAACCGCATGGCAATCAACGCCGGCGGCAAAGCCCGGACCAAGGGCAATGACCAGCGGAGCCTGATCGATGCGGGTGTCGATGTTGCGCTTGGCCATGCGGGCGTCAATCAAAATAGTGGGTGATAGAGTAGATGGCAGCGTAGGTGAAACCAGGACGGGTATCGTGCCTGAAGCGGCCATTTCCAGGGCGGCCGCCGGATCAGGGGCTTGCTCCCCATGCATCCCTTCGATATCTATGCCGCCTTCCAATACGGCCGTGGCCAGCGCCACCCTGCGCCGCACCACCAGAGGATGAGCCAGTTCGAGCACGATGACCGGAAAACCCGCCTTGTGCAGCCGCCAGACAATGCCGGTTGCTAAATCCCCACCGCCGCGTATGACGACCAGCGTTTGACCGGTATCTATCATCATGATCCATCAAACATCTTTGGCCCCAGCGCCATTCGGCCGCCGTGGCCGTGGCGACGCAGCATAATGACCTCGGCCATGATGCTGACGGCGATCTCTTCCGGCGATTCCGCATTAAGCTCCAGCCCCAATGGACAGTGAAGTCGACTTATATCTTCATCCGACAACCCATCTTCCCGCAGCATGGTCAAAGTCGTTTCCCACCGGCGTCTACTCCCCATCACCCCAATGTAGGGAGCCGGAGTGGTAATCAAGTGGGGCAGGATCTTTCGATCAACCAGCACGTTGCGGGTGACAACGACCACAAATGTGCTGCTGGTGACGGCATACTGCGCCAGGGCGTTATCGATGGTTCCGGGTAAATGAATATCGGCATGCGGGATGTGAGTGGGAGTGGCCAACTCTTCGCGATCATCCGTCACCACAACCCGGTAACCCAACCAGTGGGCCAAATCGGCAACCGCCTTGCCAACATGACCACACCCGACAATAAATACCGTGGCCATAGCTAAATACGGCTCGATAAAAATTTCCACTTCACCGCCACAGACACCGGGATCGCCTCGCTCTGGATCCACTAAACTATAGGTGAGTGAGGTAGCCTGACCATTCTGCATAGCGGTCTCGGCTTCTTTACGCACCCGCGCTTCCATCTCTCCGCCGCCTATGGTGCCGCTGCTGCGGCCGTCGCCGTAAATGAGCATTTTGGTGCCGATATGTCTGGGAACGGAACCCCGGGCTTTGACAATTGTAGCCAATACCAGCGGTTCACCAGCTCCTTGTGCGGCCATCAGCTCTTGCATAATTGCATAACTTTCATCGCTGGCCATCGCTTAAATCCTTTTGTTTTCTCTTTGAAGTAAAAATGTTTTCAAGTGAATCACTATTAAAAACCAGCCGCGGATTTCAAGGATTGTCGCTGATTTTTCTACTCTAATCTGTGAAAATCCGTGTTAATCTGTGGCCCTTCTTTTAAAAAATAGGGGGTGTCACAATAGATAGGTAGCGCACGGTCTGGTCACCTCGCGCCTCGATTTTTTGCAGCATAACCCCTTCAAAATAGATCGTATCACCGGCCGACAACTCATATTCTGTGGCCCCCAACCAGACACTTAGCTCCCCTTCGAGCACATAAATACACTCCTCCGTGTCCTTCTGATGAATGAGGGGAATGCTGCGATTTTCCGGGGTGATTTTGGCCAAAACCACCTCCAGTTTTCGATTGGTATCCGGGGTAAGCAGCTCATAGGTGATGTCGTTTTGGGGAATGGTCAATTTGCGTCTTTCGGCCCGCCTCACAACCGGGTTTGGCTGCTGGGCTTCCAGCAAGAAGTAAAACACGGGAACCCCCAAAACATGGCTTATTCGCCGTAGGGTATCCAGAGATGGGCTGGCAATATCGCGCTCGATCTGGCTCAGAAAGCTAGCGGTCACCCCAACCTGTTCTGCCATCTGCCGCAGGCTTAGCTTGAGTTCTTGTCGTCTTTCCTTTATTCTGCGACCAATTTTCATAAGAATAAATCGCTTGATTGAGTAATTGGTACAGTTTGACTAAATTATTGACCGTATTGTATACTAATATTTTACAATTGTCAGGGGCGCCCTACACAAACAATTCAATTACCCAAATTATCTATGTGGCCATAATGATTGACAATAACCGTTTAAATGTTTTGTTGCAAGCCCTGGTGCAAAAGCGGTCATTATCAGGTGAAGAAGCAGCGGTTATCGAGGTGGTAACGGCCGAAATGCACGCCCTGGGGTTTGACGAAATCCAGGTCGACGGCAATGGCAGCGCCATCGGGTTTAAATATGGAAAAGAAGGCGGTCAAACCCTGCTGCTCGATGCTCATTGCGACACGGTTGGTATCGCTCCGGGTGTCAGATGGCAGCACGATCCATTTGCGGCCGAAATACACGGCCGTCGTATCTATGGGCGGGGGACCTCCGACATGAAAGGGGCCCTGGCGGCCATGATGATCGCCGCCGCTTCTGCTGACGAGTTTCAAGGTACAGTAGCCGTCTCAGCCTCCGTGATGGAAGAAATCATGGAGGGCATCGCCCTACAGTCGATTGTCGATATTGTGCAGCCCGATTTTGTTGTTATCGGGGAATCAACAGGTTTAAATCTCAATCACGGCGGCCGCGGCCGGGCCGAAATCCATTTAGAAGCGATTGGCAAGCCGGCCCATTCCTCAACCCCTCATCTTGGTGATAACGCCGTCTACAAAATGCTGCCGGCCATCTCCGCCATCAAAGAGATGCCGCTGACCCAGGATCCTTTGCTGGGGGATGGCATTATGGCCCTCACAGACATCATTTCCGATCCTTATCCGGGTTATTCGGTCATTCCCAGCCGCTGTCGGGTAACCTATGATCGGCGGCTGCTGCCTGGTGAAACACCTGAATCGGTGATCGGTGCCCTCAAACAACTTCCTGCCCTGGCTGACATTAACGTGTTGATTGCCGCTGGTGAACACACCACCTATACCGGAACAACCCTGCAGGGAGATAAATTCTTCCCGGCCTGGAAATTTGAACCCTCTCACCCTTTTGTCCAGGCCGCCCATCAGGGATTACACACCATCGGTCAACGGCCTCAGCTCAGCGCCTATCAATTTTGCACCAATGGGGCGCACACGGCCGGCGTGGCCGGTATTCCCACGATCGGGTACGGCCCCTCGCATGAATCGTTGGCCCATATCGTTGACGAATACATCGATCTCGATCAACTGCACGCCGCAGCATTAGGCTACGTCGGGATCATTAACGGCGTGCTGGGTGGATCACAATAAGTTTTATCAAAAACAGCCACAGATTAACACGGGTTATCACAGATTTCCCTTTATAATCTGCGGACACTTTTTCAAAAAATTTTGTAAAGTTTGACTGACGGAGGATCGAATGGCCCAGCGAATGGCACTTTACATGCAGGACAAACATCCGATTCAGTATGAAATCGAGATGGTTCGGTACGCTGAAGAAAAGGGGTTTTCTGAGATTTGGCAGGCGGATACCCGTCTGGCCCGCGATTGTGTGGTGATGATGAGCGCTTTCCTGGCCGTCACCAAACGCATGCGCTTTGGCTCTGGGGTTCTGCCGATTTGGACCCGCAACCCGGCCGTTATCGCCGCCACGTGGAGCACCATGTGGGAGCTGGCCGGCAAAACCGCCGATGGGCAAAGCCGGGTGATGCTCGGTCTTGGTGCCTGGTGGGAGCCAATAGCCGGCCGCGTGGGGGTCAAACGACACAAACCGCTGCGAGCCATGCGCGAAAATGTAGAAGCGATCCGCCAGCTGTTTACCCTGGAAGAGGTGACCTACGAAGGGGAATTTGTCCACCTCGATCGCGTCAAGCTTGACGTTGCCTTTGGGGATATGTCCCCGCGCGATATTCCTATCTATATCGGGGCCACCGGCCCCAAAATGCTGCAGATGACCGGCAAAATATGTGATGGGGTGGTCTTAAATTATGTCGTCTCAACCGACTACATTCGAGAGGCGGTTGCCCTGGTCAAAAAAGGGGCGGAATCGGCCGGCAAAACGATTGATGACGTTGACCGGCCGGAACTTCTTGTTTGCTCCCTCTCTGATGACGATCCGGAAGAAGCGATGATGACCGGCAAAATGCTCGTGGCCTACTATCTGGGTACGGAACCCCATATTATGAAAGCCAGCAAGGTGGATGAAGAGCTGATCAACAAAGTGCAGGAAATCGTTGGCTGGCCGGCCACGTCCGATGATTACCGCCGCGCCGCGGCCATCATTCCCGATGACGTGGTGCGCAACCTCATGGCGGTTGGCACATCGCGGGAATGTCAGGAAAAAGTGGCTGAATATATCGACGCAGGCGTGACCTGCCCGATTCTGTATCCGATGATGGACGATATTAAGCCGGTCATCGACGCTTTCTCCGACTGGACTCCTTAATTTATCAGTCGCTATTAGAGTTCAAAAGTTTTCGAAACTTTTGAATTCTCAAGGAATCCCATCATGAACAACCTCATCTATCATCGCCCGGAGTCGGTAGAAGCAGCCCTGGCGATGCTTACCCAACCAGAAAAAAGATGTGCATTACTGGCTGGAGGTACCCATCTCAATGCAACCCTCAAACAGGCTGAGATCGATACGCTAGTTGATTTACAAGCCGTAGGGCTTGATCAAATTGAAGTCAAAGAGGGCAAAGTCACCATTGGGGCGATGGTCACCCTGCAAAGGTTGGTTGACAGCAGGGCCATGCCGCCCCTGGTGCGTCAAATGGCCCATTTGGAAGCACCCAACACCTTTCGGCATATGGCCACGATTGGTGGATCGGTAGGTGCAGGTGAAGCGGAAAGCGAATTGGTCGCCGCTCTCCTGGTTTGTGAAGCGAAAATCACCCTCCAAACCGCTCAGGCAGTGCAGAATGTTTCCCTAACAGACCTTTTAAATAATGGGGTCCAGCTACCTTATATCATCACCGCGATCACCATCGCCAATGACGGGACCACCGCCCACGCTCGGGTAGCTCGCACCCCCAAAGATAAACCGATCGTGGCCGCTCTTGGACGGAAAACCGCTTCCGGAACGGTTCACCTCGCGCTTTGCGGGGTGGCACGCAGGCCGATTCTCGTGCAGGCGGCGGACATCGAACAGCTGACGCCTCCGGCCGATTTTCGCGGCAGCAGCCGCTATCGGAAGGCGATGGCCGGAGTCCTGACCCAGCGGGTATTAACTGAGATCAACCGCCAACAAGAGGAGGGTTAACCAAATGGAGATTCACGTCACAATCAATGGAGATGAGAAAACCTTACGCTGTGAACCACAGGAAACCCTTCTGCGCATTTTACGCCGGGAAGGGTTGTTCAGCGTGCGCTTTGGCAGTCACACTGGGGAAACAGGGGCCTCAGCTATTTTGCTCAACGGCCAGCTGGTCAACAGCGATATTTTGCTGGCCGGTCAGGCGGATGGCCACACCATCGAAACGGTTGAAGGGCTCTCTGAGGGAACAAAGCTGCATCCGATCCAGGAGGCATTTGCCAGGGTCGGGGCGATTCAATCCGGATACTCCACACCAGCCATGATTCTGGCGGCCAAAGCATTGCTCGATCGCAATCCGGACCCCAGTGAAGACGAGGTGCGTGATGCCCTCTCCGGCATTCTGGATCGCGAAACCGGCTATGTCAAACCGGTGCAGGCGATTTTGGAAGCGGCCGCCGTTATGCGTGGTGAAGAGCCGGAAGATGTTTCTCCCATCGTTCTCACTCCCCTAAACGTTTACGATCGCGACTTCCTCGACTTCTTCCGCGGCCAGCCGGATGAAGACATAGGCGGAAGTGATGACAACAATGTGATTACCAAACGGTTGGCGCCCCCCAAATTTATCGTGTCTTCCGATGTGCCCGAGACGCAAATCGTGGGGAAGCCGGAAGTCAAAGTAGATGCCCTGAAGCTCACCAAGGGCAACCCGGCATTTGTCGATGATATCGAAATGCGCGGCATGCTGTACGCCAAGCTCTTGACCAGCCCCCACGCCCATGCCCGTATCCTCGACATAGACGACAGTGAAGCGCTGGCCATGCCCGGCGTCCATGCGGTCATTCATTACCAAAATATCGCCCGTATCCGCTACGCATCGGGAGGGCAGTCGTATCCCAACCCGCTCCCTCACGATCAGGTGAGTTTTGACAATAAAGTGCGACACGTGGGTGACCGCGTGGCGGCCGTTGCCGCCGAATCAGAGGCGATCGCTGAGGCGGCCCTCGAGAAAATTATAGTGAGCTATGAGGTGCTGCCGGCCGTCTTTGACGAAAAAGAGGCTATCGCACCCGGGGCACCGGTTATCCATGATGAACCGGATATGGAAGGCGCGCACGACGCCAGCCGCAACATCTCCCATTTTATTGATGCCCAGGTTGGTGACCCGGCTCAGGGATTCTCCCAGGCGGCCCACATATTTGAACAGGAATTTTACGTCCATCAGGTCCAGCAGGTGCCGATTGAGCCCCATATCTGCATCGGTTACTGGGATGCGGATGAGCGGCTGGTGCTGCGAACATCCACCCAGGTACCCTTCCACGCCCGCCGCATGGTGGCCCCGCTTCTAGAACTGCCGGTGCGCCGCATTCGGGTCATCAAGCCGCGCATTGGCGGTGGCTTTGGGGCCAAACAGGAAATGTTGATCGAAGATATCGTCGGTCACCTGGTCAAAGCCACCGGAAAACCGGTCCGCTTGGAATTAACCCGCGCTGAAGAGTTTGTGTCCAGCCGCACCCGCCACCCGCAAACGATTGTCTATAAAACCGGGGTTGATGAAGTGGGCAAGCTGGTTGCCCAAACGATGACGGTGATTGGCAATACCGGTCCTTACGGCACCCACGGCCTGACCGTGCAAACGGTGACCGGCATGCGCGGTTTAAGCACCTACAATTGCCCAAATAAGCGCTTTGAATGCAAGGTCGCCTACACCAACATCCCGGTTCCTGGCGCGTATCGCGGCTATGGGGCACCCCAGGCACTTTTTGCCCTGGAAAGCCACATGGAGGATATTGCCGATGCCCTCGGGATGGATGTCGTCGAATTTAAACGGCTCAACTGGATAAAAGTAGATGATCCGCTTGATATCGCCCCGCTCCTGGGAGAAGGGGAAGCTGAAATCACGGCCGTGCCCATTGTGCGCACCAGCGGTCTGGCAGAGTGTGTGGCCCAGGGGATGCAGGCGATTGACTGGCGGCGGCGATCCGATCCAGACTGGATTAACCCGCCCAACCAGCCTCACATTCGGCGCGGGATCGGTTTTGCGGTGTGCATGCACGGGACGGCCATCCCCGGTCTCGATATGGGTGGCGCGAGTATCAAGATCAATGACGACGGCTCTTTTAATCTGCTCGTCGGGGCAACCGATCTGGGCACCGGTTCAGATACCGTTTTGGCGATGATGGCCGCCGAGGTGCTGGGTGTGCCCCTTGAGGATATTATCATCTACTCGAGCGATACCGACATGACTCCCTTTGACACCGGAGCATACGCATCGAGCACGACCTATATTTCGGGGACGGCCGTCAAAAAGGCGGCCGAACAGGTTCGCGAACAGATCAAAGAGCGCGCCGGGCTGATGTTGGGTCTGGATGACTGGAGCGAGGTCAGATTGGCCAACAAGCGGGCCATCGCCCCCGACGGCCGCACGGTACGCATGGAAGAAATCGCCTTGCATTCACTCCATCAAGATCAGCAGCGGCAAATCATGTCGACGGCGTCGTATGTGTCACTCGAATCGCCACCCCCCTTTGCCGGGCAGTTTGCCGAGATTGAAGTTGATACCGACACCGGTCAGATCACCGTCAAAAAGCTCGTTATGGCGGTTGACTGCGGGGTGGCCATCAACCCGATTACCGCCAGCGGCCAGGTTGAGGGAGGCATGACGCAAGCCCTCGGCTACGGTCATTGTGAAGAGATGGTCTACGATGCGGCCGGCCGGATGGTTAACCCGGAACTTGGACCATACAAAATATATCGGGCTGACGAAATGCCGGAAATGGAAGTGATTCTGGTCCAAACAATGGAGCCCAGCGGGCCGTTTGGGGCCAAAGCGATCGCGGAGATTCCCAAAGACGGGGTGGCCCCGGCGTTGCGCAGCGCCCTGCTCAACGCCACCGGCGCGCGCATAAACGCCATTCCGCTAACCCCGGAACGGGTGTGGACGGCGCTGCAGGATTTGCCGCTGGATTAGGCAGTAATTGAGGACAACATGGGAACTTTGATCTTAGGCGACTGGTTGATCACCTCGGCCCACGAGCCACCCCGGCGAAATTGGGGGGTTCGGGTGGTTGGCGATCTGATCGAGGCGGTTGGTCCCAGCGATGAACTGCAAAACAGCTACCCCGAGGATGAGGTGATCGACGCGGCCGGGCAGATCATCGCCCCGGGTTTTGTCAACGCCCACGTCCATTTATACGGCGTTCTGGCCCACGGCATTCCCCTGGACAATGCCCCGTCCGACTTCTGGGGGTTTTTGAACGATTTTTGGTGGCCGCTGGTCGAAGATGCGCTCGATCACGCGATGATTACAGCCGCAACCGACTGGGTGTGCGCCGAAATGCTGGCCAGCGGCATCACCACCTTCTACGATATTTTGGAAGCGCCGTATGCGCTGCCGGGGGCTCTGCTGGCCCAAAAAGAGGTCGTTGAACGGCGGGGGCTGCGGGGAATTTTATCGTTTGAAGCCACCGAGCGGGTCAGCAAGGAAAACGGTCAGCTGGGACTGCAGGAAAATGCCAATCTGATCGATTTGTGTCAAAAAGAAGGAGGGCTGGTCCAGGGATTAATGTGTTTTCACACGACTTTTACCTGCTCGGCCGACTTTATTCGCCAGGCGTTTGCCATGGGGCAGGAACGGGAGGTGCTGACCCATTTCCACTGCAATGAAGGGGTGCACGAACCCAATTATGCCCTGGAGCATTTTGGCAAGCGCACCCTCGAGTATTACGACGACCTCGGCGTAACCGGACCCGACATGATGGCCTCCCAATGCGTTCAGCTCTCCGACAGGGAGCGGGCGATCATCGCCGAACGCGGGGTAAAGTGCACGCACATGCCTCTCAGCAACTGCGAAGTGGGGGGCGGCATCGCCCCGATTCCGCAGCAGATGGCGGCCGGCGTGACGCTGGGTTTGGGTTCCGACGGGTATATCAACGACTTTTTTGAGGTGATGCGTGGCGCTTTTCTGATTCACAAGGCCCACCATCTCAATCCGCAGGTCATGCCCGCCCACGATGTATTTTATCTGGCGACGGAGGGAGGCGCGGCCGCCCTCAACCTGCCTCATGTCGGCAAGCTGGCGGTGGGGTACGCGGCCGATCTGCAAACGATCGACGCTCATTTTCCGACCCCGCTACGGGAGCACAATCTGTTTGAACAGCTTGTCCTGTGGCGCAACCACACGCATGTCCAACATGTGATGGTGGCCGGAAAATGGCGCGTGCGCAATGGGGTGGTGCTGGAAGCCGATCTGGGCCGCATGCGAGCGGTGCTGCACGAGCAGGCGCAGCGCATGTGGGCCAAAGCTTAAGGAGTAAAAAGTTTAAAGTTAAAAGTCGAAAGAGGGGTGATTTTCTCTGAAGACTTTCAACTTTCAACTTTGAACTTTTAACTATTTTATGATCTTTGATCTTGTCATACAAAACGGCACCGTGGTCACTTCGGCCGCCACGTTTCAGGCGGATGTAGGGGTGCGCGACGGCAAAATCGCCGCCTTTGGCCAAAGCTTGGAGGGTGAACGGGTGCTCGACGCCACCGACATGCTGGTCACCCCAGGTGCGGTTGATATTCACGTGCATATGCAGATGTCTCTGGGGGATGGGGTGGTCTCGGCCGACACTTTTTTGACCGGAACGCGCGCGGCCGCTTTTGGCGGCACCACGGCCATCGTCGATTTTGTGGAAGTGGAACCACAGCAGTCAATGATCGAGGCGCTGCACGCCCGACAGGCCGAGGCGGATCCGCAGGTGGTCATTGATTATGCCCTGCACATGACCCTCGGTCCGGACGAAATATCCAAATTGGATCAATTGACGGCCGTGGCGGCCGCCGGAATTACCAGCTACAAGCTGTACATGGCCTATGGTTTTCGGCTAACCGACGATCAGCTTTATCGCGCCCTGCGGGCCGTGCGCGATGTGGGTGGCATGCCGGTCATTCATGCCGAGAATTGGGACATCATCAACGCCCTCGTAGCCGATAATCTGGCGGCCGGTCGCACATCGTCCCATTGGCACCCGCGCAGCCGACCGGCCCTTTTTGAAGGGGAAGCGGCCGGTCGAGCCATCGATATTGCCGCCTATGTGGGCACGCCGCTGCACATTTTTCACGTTTCCTGTCGAGAAGTTGTGGCCAAAATTGCGGCCGCCCGCCGCCAGGGGCTGCCCATCACCGGTGAAACGTGTCCGCAATATTTAAACCTGACGTGGGAAGCGTATGATGCGCCCGGCGGCCGAGGGGCTTATGCCGTTTGCTCACCACCCATTCGGGACCGCTCACAGCAGCAGGCGCTGTGGCAGGCGCTGGCGCGTGGTGAGCTGCAGGTCGTCACCACCGATCACTGCCCCTTTTCAGCCGAAGACAAAGCGCGCGGGCGCGATGATTACAGCCAGATTCCCGGTGGTGTTCCCTCAATCGAGATGCGCTTTGCCAGCATGTACAGCGGCGGGGTGGTGACCGGCCGCCTGACCCCCAATCAGTGGGTTGATCTCTGCTGCACAACCCCGGCCAAAATCGCCAACCTGGCCGGCAAAGGGGATTTAATCGTTGGTTATGATGCCGATATCGTCATTTTTGATCCGGGGCAAAAACGCATTTTATCGCCGGAAACCCTGCATGAAAACGTGTCCTGGACCCCTTATAACGGGCTGGAAATTCAGGGCTGGCCGAAAGTAACCATTAGTCGCGGAGAGGTTATCGTGCACGACGGCCGCTTTTTTGGCAAACCCGGCCGCGGACAATTTATTTTTCGAAAGGTTTGAGTGGATTTCAAGTGGATCAAAACCAGCCGCAGATTACCATCGATTATCACGGATTTCTCTCGGTAATCCTTCGGCCGTGCTGATGGTTAGCTTCTGAAAATTATTTACTGATTACTCAATTTACAAACCGCCTGTCATTCCGAGCGTCAGCGAGGAATCTCATCCGGATTCACTAAATTGTGTTGACATGTGGGATATTTCTTCACCCCCGCATTAAAATGCGGGGCTAAAGGGCCTGACCTGATTGATAATCAAACCTTTAGCCGTCGGTTTATGAGTTTTAACAGAACAACACCGATACAGCGTTGTCATTCCCGCTTTCGCGGGAATCCATTTTAGACCATTCAGCAGGAGGCGGGATGAGTGACATTTGCGATTTGCGATCTTACATCACAGCGTTGGAAGCGGCCGGGCAGCTCAGCCGCATCAAAAAAGAGGTCAGTCTAACCCATGAGCTGGCCGATGTGGCGGCCACGCTGGTGCGCCAGGGTGGGGGAGCCCCACTCTTTGAAAACGTGACCGGCACCGACTGGCCGGTCTTTTCTAGCGGGGTTTCCAATCAGAAACGGGCGGCCATCGCCCTGGGCTGTGAGGAAAACGAAATTATCGACTACATGACTCACGTGCTTGAGCCCCAAAACGGGATCGCCCCGGTCAGGGTTGAAGAAGCAGCCTGGCAGGAAAACGTGCTCACCGGTGATGAGGTTGATATTACCCAGCTGCCGATTCCCACCCATTCACGAGGGGATGGGGGGGCGTTTATCACCGGTGGGGTGATCATCAGCAAAGACCCGGTATCCGGGCGGGGCAACCTGTCATACAACCGCATGCTGCGCATGGATGAGCGCACCTTTGGGTTTAACGTCAACGAATGGCGGCACGTGCGCCAGTTCATGGAAAGCCGCGACGATCCGGCCGCTCCGTTTCCGGTGGCCATCGCCATGGGGCTCGATCCGGCGATTATGATCGCCGCCGGGGTTAAAACCGATGAGGACGAGCTGTTTATCGCCGGGGCGATTCGCGGCGGCGGCATTCCGGTTTGTCGGGGGGTTACGGTCGATGTTGACGTGCCAACCACGGCCGAGCTGGTCATCGAAGGGTTGGTGCATCCCACCGACAAGCGGCCGGAAGGACCGCTGGCGGAGTTTCACGGGTATCACGGGGAGCTTTGGGAGAGCCCGACCGTCGAAGTAACCGCCATTTGTTTTCGGAATCGGCCGATTTATCAAACGATCATTCCCGGATGGTACGAGCATATTTATATCGGCAACGTGCTGCCCCGCGAGCCGCTGCTGCGCAACTTTATTCGCCACCTCAACAAAACGGCCAACGTGCATATCCCGCCGTACGCCAACGGTTTTGCGGCGATTATTCAGATCAAGCGCGATAACCCCGGGCAGCCCAAAAACCTGGCCATGGCGGCCATGACCGCCCACATCAACATTCGCAACGTCATCGTGGTTGATGAAGATATCAACATTTATGATCCGGCCGAAGTTTTGTGGGCGTTGACCAATCGGGTTGATTGGCAGCACGATATTTTTCGGGTGCCCAACGCCCAGGGTCATGAAATGGACCCGGTGGCCGACATGCGCGGGGTGAGCACCAAGCTGGGGATTGACGCCACCTATAAGCGAGAGCGGCGTGAGTATGGCGAGCGGGTCAGCTATCCGATGGTGGATTTAAGCCGATATCTGGGCTAAGTGCCTTGATTCTAGGCAAGATCAAGGCACTTTTTGGGGTAATTATCTTGAGATGACAATTTTAATTCACAACGGTGCCGTTTTAACGATGCAGCCTGGTGCGGAGGTCATTCCCCTGGGCTGGGTCTTGATTGCCGGGGACCGCATCGAGGACGTAGGAGCGGGTGCCGCTCCGGAACGGCTGCTGTCGCAGGCTGACCAGCTCATCGACGCCACCCACATGGCGATCATGCCCGGGATGGTCAATGCCCACACCCACCTGTCCCAATCATTTATGCGCGGATTGGGGGATGACAAGCCGCTCCTGCAGTGGTTAAAAGAGGTCATGTGGCCGATTCAGGGGGCGTTTACGGCCGAAGAAATGCACTGGGCCAGCATGGTGGGGCTGCTGGAGAATGTGCGCTGTGGCGTCACGTCAGTCAATCAACACCACAAGCTGCCCGCTCCGGAAATGAGCGATGCGGCTCTGGCGGCCGCGGAGCAGATCGGCTTGCGCTTTCAGCTGGCACGAGGATGGGTTGATCGCGGGGCGTCGGCCGAAACAGCTGATGACATCCTGCACGAAATGATGCGACTGCACGAGCGGTGGCACGATCAGCAGGACGGCCGGTTAACGATTAGCTTTGGGCCGATGGCCGCCTGGCGCTGTTCGGATGAATCGATGCGCCGCTTTGTTGCTCAGGCTCGGCAGTGGGAAATGCCAACCCACATTCACGTCGCTGAGTCTCAGGATGAAATCGAGATGATGCTCGAACGAAACGGATTGCGCCACATTGAGTGGTTGGATCATCTCGGTGTATTGGGGCCGGATTTGCAGCTTGTACACTGTGTGCAGGTCACGGCGGCCGAGATCGATATGATGGCTGACAGCGGCGCGCTGGTGGTGCACTGTCCGACCAGCAACATGTATCTCGCCTCGGGGATTGCTCCAATTCCGGAGATGGTGCAGCAGGGGGTGCCGGTGGCGCTGGGTACCGATGGATCGGCGTCGCATAACTCCCAAGATTTACTGGAAACGTTAAAAATGGCGATTTTGCTGGCCAAGGTGGGTCGGGGCGACCCCACGGCTATGGTTCCGATCGACGCCCTGCACATGGTCACGACGGCCGGGGCCCAGGTGATGGGGCGCCAGGATATCGGTCAGCTAAAAACCGGCTTCAAGGCAGACATCACCCTGGTGAACCTCAATCGGCTGCACACGATGCCGGTGCACCAAGTACAAAGCGCCCTGGTCTACAACTGCAATGGTCCAGATGTTGACACGGTGCTGGTGGATGGGCAGGTGCTGCTCTCCGGGGGGAAATTGACGATGGTGGATGAAGCGGAAGTGCTGGCGCGCAGTCGAGAAGCGGCCTCTCGTCTGCTGGAACGGGCCGGCGTAACGGCATAAAATTGTTATCGGTTTTCATTTCTTAAAGGAATATCGATACGAACCGAATCTCAAAACAGACTCGTCATCCCCGCGAAGGCGGGGATCCACTGCTGGCAATCCAATGGATTCCCGCTTTCGCGGGAATGACGCTGCTATATCGGTGTTTATTTTTCAATACTCATTATTCGGTTGCATCTTAAGGTCGCAGCTTAAGTTAACAATTAAAAAGACAAGGAAGGGGTAGATGGATTTAGATGGCAAAGTAGCCTTAATTACCGGTGCGGCCGTGCGTGTTGGGCGGGTAACCGCTCTGGCGCTGGCAGAGCGGGGGGTAGACATCGCTTTTACCTATTTGCATGATGAGGAGCCGTGGCGCGACACCTTGGCCGAGATCGAAGAGAAAGGGGTTCGAGGGTTGGCTCTGCCGCTGAACGTGCGCCAGCCGGAGCAGGTCACCGCCGTGGTAGAGCAGATTGTGGACCATTTTAGCCACATCGACATCCTGATCAACAATGCCTCCGTGTGGCTCAAATCGCCATTCTTGGAGATCACCCATGACGAGTGGCAGGCGGCGATTGACGTCAATTTAACCGGGCCTTTCCTCTGCTCACAGGCGGTCGCCCCGAAAATGCTGGCCCAGGAGAATGGACTCATCATCAATATTACCGATTTATCCGCTTTTCAAGTCTGGCCGGGGTATGCGCATCACGCCGCCAGCAAAGCGGGATTGGTCTCGTTGACCCAGGTCATGGCCGCCGAGCTGGCCCCTCACGTGCGGGTCAACGCCATCGCCCCGGGCACCGTGCTGCTGCCGCCAAACGCCACGGCCGAAAAAGTGCGCTGGGCAGAAGAGAAGTCTCTGCTCAAACGGGTCGGGTCTCCGGAAGATGTGGCTCGTACGGTGCTGTTTTTAGCGGAAATGGATTTTGCGACCGGCGCGGTTTACTTTATGGATGGGGGTCGGGCGTTGACTTAATTACGGGGATTTCCAGCGGTTAAATAGATCTTCTTCCAACTCAATTTCCAAGACGTCGAGTATGCGATTAATCGTTTGATTGATGATGTCATCAAGCGTTTTGGGTCGATGATAAAAAGCAGGCATGGGCGGCATGATGACAGCTCCCATTTCTATCGCCTGGGCCAGCAGCCGAACGTGACCCAAATGCAGGGGGGTTTCGCGGGGCATCAAGATCAATTTGCGGCGGTCTTTTAAGGTGACGTCGGCCGCGCGAAGCAGCAAATTGTCGCTGTAGCTGTGCACAATTCCCGACAGGGTTTTCATCGAACAGGGGATGACCACCATGCCCATGGTCCGAAAAGAGCCGGATGAAATTGAAGCGGCGACGTTGTTAAACCCATAGTTGCTGTTCGCCAGAGATTTAATCTGCTGGACGGAGTAATCGGTTTCCAGCAGGGCGGTTTGCTGCGCCGCCCGGCTCAAAACGAGATGCGTTTCTATGCCATCAACGTTTTGCAATACCTCAAGCAGGCGGATGCCGTAGATGGTGCCGCTGGCCCCGGAAATTCCCACCACAAGTCGCTTCAATTTGTCCTCTTGTTTTTCTGTTTTTATCTGTCAGCAGGCGACTGCCGTCCTGCTTCTTAGCCATCCCCGCCTTCCTGTCAGTTGACGGGATCCTTCGCTGCGCTCAGGATGACAGGGATTTCGAGGATGATGAATCGGGTTAGGGATCCTATTACTCAATTAATTTTTAAAACTTTCATTATTCATCTGGAAGTTAAGGGAGCAACATCTTTTTTAGCTATGAATCACTCAGGTTAACTTCGCTGCGATTGCCAAAACCCTTGGAATTGTCGATAAAGTACACCTCTGTCGGTGTGACTTTGTACCAGGAGATCCGCTTAAACGCGTCCTGAATCACCTGCGGTTGGCTGTCAATATATTCGATGAGCTCAAATTTTGCCGTATACAGCTCGACGGCCGCTTCCTTTTCTCGATCAAAAATTTCCGTCGCTTCGCCGGCCATTTGAATCCCCTTGATCTCCGGCCAGGAATCATAATCTTTTTGGATGGTCACCGCCACACCGGGGTTGGTGGCGATATTGAGGCTGTGTCTGGATCGGGGAGAGGAAAGAAAGTAAAGGGTCAACCGATCGCTGACAAAAAAGACGGCCGCGGCCCACAGGCCATCCACCCCAACTGTCGAAATGGTCATGACGTGATGGTCATGAAGATACTCAAAAACCTGATTTTGCAATGCGTGCTGTTCCATTCTGATTTAAGCTTCGTCAGGCAAACTGCTCAGCATGATGGCAGGCGACTTGGTGAGGTTGGTCTTTACGGCCCAGATTGCGCAAAGGAGGATATTCGCTGCGGCAAATATCGGTGGCAAACAAACAGCGCGGATGAAAATGACATCCGGATGGCGGGTCGGCCGGGTTGGGCACATCGCCGGTCAGGACGATGCGCTCCCGCTGGGCCTCTTTATCGGGGTTGGGGATCGGCACGGCCGACTGCAGCGCCTGGGTATACGGATGAAGCGGATTTTCAAATATATCGTCCCGCTCGCCGATCTCCACGATCCGCCCCAAATACATCACCGCCACCCGATCGCTGATATAGCGCACCATCGACAAATCATGGGCGATAAAGAGATAGGTCAAGCCGAGCTCTTCCTTCAAATCATCGAGTAAGTTAACCACCTGGGCCTGAATAGAGACATCCAGCGCCGAAATCGGCTCATCGGCCACAATTAAAGATGGATTGGTGGCCAAAGCGCGGGCAATGCCCACTCGCTGACGCTGCCCGCCGGAAAATTCATGGGGGTACCGGCTGGCAAAATATGGATTTAACCCCACCATATTCATCAATTCATCAACCCGTTCGGCCCGGTCGGCGGCCGTGCCAATTTGGTGGATGATAAGCCCCTCGCTAATGATTTCACCCACCGTCTTTCTCGGGTTAAGAGAGGCGTAGGGATCCTGAAAAATCATTTGCATGTGGCGGCGCACCGGCCGCAGTGCCCGATCATCCAGCTCGGTTAAATCCTGCCCGTTAAAAATAATTTGCCCATCCGTCTCTTTGGTTAAGCGAAGTATGGTTTCGCCGGTTGTTGATTTCCCACAACCGCTTTCTCCCACCAACCCCAGCGTTTCACCCCGCTTGACCACAAAATTGACCCCATCAACCGCTTTGACCACCCCATTTTGCCGGTTAAACAGACCGCGGTTCAGCGAAAAATGTTTTTTCAGGTCACGCACTTCCAAAATTGGCTCCTGGTCAGCGGAACGGCCGTCTGAGGGACCTTCTGCAGTTTTTTCTGGACCTAAGTTTTGGACGGCCGCTTCTTCTTTGACGCGGCTCCACTCCCAGCAGGCGGAAAAATGATCCGGAGCGACCTCTATCAACGGAGGGTTTTCTGAACGGCAGCGATCGACAACAAAGCGGCAGCGCGGGGCAAAAGGACAGGGTCCGGATGGTTCCAGCAAATTAGGTGGAGACCCTTCGATGGGCACCAGCCGCTCCTGAGTGCCTTCGAGGGTGGGAATCGACTCTAACAGCCCCAACGTGTATGGGTGACTGGTTTCCACGTAAAGATCGCGCACCGGACCCATTTCGATGATCCGGCCGGCGTACATCACGGCCACTTTTTCTACCAGACCGGCAACCACACCCAAATCATGGGTAATCCAGATGATGGCCATCCCCAGGCGGCGCTGCAAATCAGCCACCAAATCGGTGATTTGAGCCTGGATCGTCACGTCGAGTGCCGTGGTGGGTTCGTCGGCAATGAGGAGAGATGGCTTGGTAATGAGGGCCATGGCGATGCTAATCCGCTGCCGCTGCCCGCCGGAAAATTGGTGAGGATAATTTTTTAGCCGCTTGGCCGCATCGGGAATGCCAACCAGGCGCAGCATCTCTACCGCCTCTTTATTGGCCGCTTCCCGACTGATTCGCTGATGATTGCGCAGGGCCTCCGTGAGTTGTGAACCGACGGTCAGGACCGGGTTGAGTGAGGTCATCGGATCCTGAAAAATCATCGAAATTTCCCGGCCGCGTATCTGGCGCACTTCTGATTGGGGAAGCGTCAGCAAATCACGGCCGTTGAACCACACTTCACCTGACTCAATCCGCCCAGGTGGCGAGGGAATTAATCGCAAAATTGACAAGACGCCAACCGATTTGCCCGAGCCGCTTTCGCCTACGATAGCCATCGACTCGCCGGCTTTTAAAGTATAGGAGATGCCGTTAACCGCATGAATGGTGCCCTCGTCCGTGTCAAATTGGGTCACGAGGTTGCGGACGTCGAGTAAGTGGGTCACGAAATCACTCGCATTTCCTGGAATCCGCTGGTGAGCGGTTCGCCACCCCCCTGGCGGACCACCACAACATCTTCGACCCGGGCGGAAAAGGTATTAAATTGGGTAATGCTGGGTTCGACGGTGAACATCATCCCTTCGCGCAGCATGGTGTGGTCATCGGCCGTCAAAAACGGGGGTTCGTGGACGTCCATCCCGATGGCGTGACCCAGACGGTGACGAAATTCTTCACCATACCCCCCGTCAACAATGACCTGCCGCGCGGCCGCATCCGCCTGAGCCGTGGTTAACTCATCGGCTCGCAAGGCGGCGATACCGGCCGCCTGGGAGGTCATCACCAGGCTATAAATGCGCTCGTATTCGGCCGTTGGCTCTCCAAAAAAGACGGTTCGCCCAAAATCGTAGCAAAGCCCCTGATATATCGCCCCAAAATCAAAGAGGATCGCTACCGGGGCTTCTAATTTTCGCTTCCAGGTCGCTTCCCGCTGCCCAAATAGCAAAGGATGGTGGGGGCCGGAGCAGTAGAGGGAAGTGGTAAAAGAAGGGCCAAGCGACCCGTGTTTGCGCAGCTGATAATCAACTTCGGTGACCACTTCGAGCTCGGTCATGCCGTGTTTGAGCTGCCGGCAAACGGCCGCAAAGGCGGATTCGGTTATCGCCCCAGCCTGTCGCATGATGGCGATTTCGTCTTCCGATTTGATGACGCGCATGCGACGCAAAATCTCGGTAGCGGATACAAAGGTTGCCCCCGGAAGTAACGCGTGCAGGGCAACGACCGTTTCACCTTCAGTTTTGTCGCTGATGGCAATGCGCGGCTTCTCAGGCAGGTCAAACCCGGCCAGGATATTTTTTGTCATCGTCGCCGGATCGTCCCAATCCCCCAAAATACGAAGCTCAATGCCGGTCACGTCAGCCAGCCCCCCAAATTCAGCCGTCATGCGGGGGAGCGCCAAGATCGGCTCGTGATCGGGCGTTAGCCACGCTCCCTCAAGCCACGCTCCTGGATGCATGACGGCACCGTAGTTTGGAATATCGCGGGGAACGGCTGTTAAATATTGGAGATCGGCCGAAATAGGTAAAAAAGCCAAATCGGCTTTATCTTTTAATAAGCCCTGAAAGTGCTGCAGTCTGTTAATATTTTCCATCCCTTCCTCACGTATGTGTCTTGCCGAGTGCAAATTCTATTATATACTTTCCTTTGACTCTAGCCGAAATGTCCATTTTGGGACAATTTTAGCCAACTAGAATTATCCCAAAATATTCACAGCAGGATCGGAATAGGCGTTCACCGCCGGGATATGAGGCTCGTTTTTCCCCGAATTGCCCGAATTGAGAAGGAGAAGAAGATTGTGAAGGGAATTAATAAACGACATCTATTAACTTCAATGATGATGGTGTTTCTGCTGTTTTTAGCTGCAGCATGTGGCGGAGCAGAGACTGAAGCCCCGGCTCAAGAAGAGGAGCCGGCCGGTCAGGTCGAAGAAACAGCACCGGAAGAGACAGAAGCTGAGGCACCGGCTGAAGAAGAAGCGATGGAAGAAGAGGCCGAGGAGCCAGCTGAAGAGGAAGCCATGGAAGAAGAGGCCGAACCCGAAGCGCCTGCTGAAGAAGAGGCGATGGAAGAGGAAGCCGAAGAGATGATGGAGGAAGAGGAAAGGGTTCTGATCATCGGTCATTCAGAGGTCACTGAATCATATGACCTGGCTCACGCCTTTAACCCCACAAGTGGCATTGTACACCGTGCCTCCTACGACACTCTGGTCACCTTCCCGGATACGGATGCCAGTTCAATTGAACCCAACCTGGCCACCTCCTGGTCGGTTTCAGAAGACGGTCTCTCTTACACCTTTAACCTGAGAGATGACGTCACCTTTGCCAACGGAGATCCGTTAACGGCCGATGACGTTGTTTTCTCGTTCACCCGGCTCATCAACGTACAGAGCAATCCCTCATTTTTAGCCGATCCGATTGAATCGCTTGAAGCGGTGGACGACCTGACCGTGGTCATTAATCTGGTTGAGCCCCGGCCGTCATTTTTGGCCGAAATGGTAAATTCCGCATTCTCAGTAGCCAACGATGCCGAAGTGATAGCGGCCGGTGGCACCAATGCGGAAGATGCCGCTTCCACAGACGGGGCGCAGGAATTTCTCGATCAAAATTCAGTGGGCACCGGACCGTACATCCTGGAAAGCTGGACCCCGCAAGAAGAAACGGTGCTGGTCCGCAACCCCGGTTACTGGGGCGAATCCCCTTACTTTGATCGGATTATCATCGTGAATATTCCCGAAGCGGCCACTCAGCAGGTGGCGCTTGAATCTGGGGATATTGATTTAGCAACCGATCTGGCTCCGGATCAGGTGACCGGTTTGGAAGACGACCCCAACATCACCGTCTTTCGCGGGCAGGATCGATGGACCCACTTTGTACTTATGAATCGCGATCCCGAAATCGGCGGTCCCGTTTCCGACCCCAACGTGGCTCTGGCGATCCGCTATGCCCTGGATTATCAAGGGTATACCGATTTGTGGACCGGCAGCGTGACCCCCGGCAGCAATATGTGGATCGGCATCGCCGGGGCATTTGGACCGGATCAGGCGTTTGAACGCGATTTGGATCGCGCCCGCGATCTGCTGACTGAAGCCGGTTACCCCGACGGGTTTGAGATTGAACTCAGCTACCCGGACTTTACCTTTGGCGGGATCAACCTCAGCACCAATGCCCAAAAAATCCAGGCCGACTTGGCTGAAGTAGGCATTACCGTCTCTCTGCGGCCGGGTGAGGTGCAGGTATCTCTGGAAGAGTATCGCAACGGCGAGCAGGGGTTTGCTTACTGGTTCTGGGGCCCGGATATTCTCGATCCGGTTGACTTCCTCTCCTTTTTGCCCGGCGGCAAGGTGGCCGGCGAGCGCACCAACTGGACAGAGGATATGATCGACGAAGACACCCTGGCCTTGATCGCTCAGGCTGGATCTGAAACCGACCCTGAGGTCCGGGCGGAAATCTTTGAGCAGCTTCAAGTGTATGCCCAGGAAAATGGCGCATATGCGCCGTTTAACGTACCGGCCATTCAAACGGCGTTCCGCTCTGACATCCAGGGATATATCTGGCATCCGGAGTGGGGTCTGGATTTGGCTGGGCTCAGTCGATCCAACTAAAATTCGACCTATCGCCGGGCCGAGTTGTAGAAGATTTACAAATAAACCGAATTTCAAGACTGACTTGTCATTCCCGCGAAAGCGGGAATCCATCGGATTGCCACCGGTGGATCCCCGCCGTAGTTTACCCCCGTGCAGACGGGGGCCAGGATGACGACGCAATTTTGGGGTTTATTTGTCAAAACTCAATAACTCGGCCCGGTACCAAAATAAACAGCGACTGTTAATGCCCCTATGAGTTTACAAATTTACATCATTCGGCGGATTTTGTTCGCCATTCCCCTCATTTTGGGCATTACCGTCGTTTCTTTTATTATCGCCAACGCCGTTCCAGCAGATCCCATCAACGCCAATTTGCCGCAAAATGCCCTCAATGATCCGGAGTTGGTGGCCGCTTTTCGGGAACGCTGGGGATTAGATAAATCACCTGTTGAGCAATATTTTATCTATCTGGGAAACCTGCTGCAGGGTGATTTGGGGGTCTCAATCAAAACCAAAAACCCCATTTTGGAGGATATTCAACAATTTTTACCGGCCACAATTGAGCTGGCTACCGTTTCCATTGTGGTGGGCTTAACCATGGGGATCAGTTTTGGGGTTGTCTCGGCCGTTTGGCGCAACTCAATCATCGACTATCTGGTTCGGATTTTCGCCCTGATCGGGGTCAGTTTTCCGGTGTTTCTCCTGGCCTTGATCGGCTTGACGGTTTTTCACGCTGAGCTTGGGTGGGTAGCCGGACCCGGCCGTTTAAGCTTTTTGGTCGATGATCCCCCGCAGGTTACCGGCTGGTTCACTATCGACAGCTTGTTAGCAGGGGAGTGGGAAACATTTTGGGACGCGTTGTCCCATTTGATCCTGCCCAGTCTTGTGTTGGGCAGTTTTGTGTCGGGCATCATCGCCCGCATTACCCGCTCCAGCTTGTTAGAAGAGTTAAACGCCGATTATATTCGCACCGCTCGCTCCAAGGGGCTGCACGAACGCGTGGTGATCGTCAAGCACGCCCTGTCTAACGCCCTCATTCCGGTGGTGACTATTATCGGTTTGCTCTACGGCAATTTATTGGCCGGGGCGGTTTTGACCGAATCGATATTTGCCTGGCCCGGGCTGGGGCGCTATGTGTTTCGGGCGTCTACATCCCAGGATTTCCCAGCCATTATGGGGGTCAGCATGCTGATTGCCCTCATCTACGTGGCCGTAAATTTCCTGGTTGATATTCTCTATTATTTTCTCGATCCACGTATCCGCCTGAAGTAAAAATATTCATGAGCAACATCGCCAACCTTCAGCCAAAATCAAATCTTAGGTCGCAGCCGAATTCCCGCACATTTCTGAGAAGTACCCTGCGCAATTTACGACGTAATCCGGCCGTGGCGCTTGGTATCGTGATCGTGATTGTCTGGATTTTGCTGGCCGTTTTTGCCCCCACGATTGCCACCCAGGACCCGCTGAGCCAGGCGGTTTCAGACCGCCTGCAAGCACCCAATGGGCAATATTTTATGGGCACCGATGAATTGGGACGGGATATTTTTAGCCGCGTGCTGTACGGCGGCCGCATCACGATTCCGGCCGCCCTGGCGGTGGTAATAATCGACAGCCTCATCGGCACCTTAATCGGGGCCCTGGCCGGGTACATCGGGGGAATTTGGGATGAAATATTAATGCGCTTAACCGAGCTGTACCTGGCCTTTCCCACCATCATCTTGGCGATGGCGGTGACGGCCGCCTTGGGGCCGAGTATCCGCAACGCGGTCCTGGCCCTGATTGTGGTGCGCTGGCCCAGCTACGCCCGTTTAACCCGCGGACTCATTCTCGAAGCCAAAAATGATGATTACGTCAAAGCGGTACGCAGCCTGGGAGCCACTCACACCTATATTTTGGTAAAAACGCTGCTGCCAAACACTATCGCTCCGGCCCTGGTCTATGCGTCTCTGGATATCGGAAACGTGATTTTGCTGTTTGCCGGTCTGAGTTTTTTGGGATTGGGGCCTGAGCCGTCATCGCCAGAGTGGGGACGGATGGTTTCAATTGGCATCGACTTTTTTGATCAAACCTGGATGTGGCTCTTTCCAGGATTGGCGATTGCCAGTTTGGTGATGGCCTTTAACTTTATTGGGGATGGGCTGCGCGATCTGCTAGATCCACGAACGCGAAAATAATTTTCCACATAGGGCAATCATCGAATAATCAAAGACTCTGCGTCCAACGGCCGCAGCCGCTTTCCGGTAACTTTTAAATGTAGTCGAATTGATACCGTTCAGTGCACCGGCCGGTCTCTGACCGCGCCGGCTGGTGGCTCGGTCAGAGACCGGCCACAGCCTTTGAAGAGGGTTAACGACCAGCATCGTTCATCAAGTTTAAGAATTGGAACCTCGTGAGGACCTCATGAACCGGAAAGCGCACCTGCTCCTGATTTCTTTCTGTATTTTTGTCACCTTTTTTGTGAGCTGTCGCAACGCAGCAGATCCGGAAACGGCAACCTCGACACCCGCGCCAACTCTCACCGCACAAAACCCTACCGTCACGCCGAGTCCCTCGCTGTTTACGGCCGCTGAAGCCCCGCCTCCCCGGTTGATCGGCCAAAATCCGGCTGCCGGCGAGGAAGCTCCTCTGGAAGGCACGTTTGAACTCTATTTTGACCAGCCCATGGATCCAACCTCGGCTGCTGCGGTGCAAATTGTCGACGCCCAGGGAGAAGAATTGAACGGCGAGCTGAGCTGGCCCCAACCCCGCATCTTGCAGTTTAAAGCGACAAAACGGCTGCAGCCAAATACGCGCTACCAGGCCGTGATTGCCGAGACGGCCGTCTCAGCGGCCGGAGTGCCACTTCTTGAAGGGCTCTCGCTCGATTTTTATACCATCGGCGATTTGAGCGTCAGCCAGATCGCTCCAGCCGAAAACGCCGTTGAGGTCGCCACCGATTCAACCATTACGGTGATTTTTAACCGGCCGGTAGTTCCGCTTCTGGTGGCGGAAGAACAGGCCAATTTGGCCAACCCCCTTACATTTACCCCCGACATTCCTGGTCAGGGAGAGTGGGTCAACACGTCTGTCTATGTTTTTCGCCCCGCGGAACAGCTGATCGGACGCCAGCAGTACAACGTGCGCGTCAACCACGATGTCGTCAATGAAGCCAGCGCCACCGAAGCGCAAATGGTGGAAGATTTTGTCAGCACGTTTAGCGTAACCCCACCAACTTTTGATGCGCTGGAACTGGTTGGTCAGTCGTGGAATCCACGCAATGCATATGAAAATTTACCGCTCGACCAAGTTTATCGCCTGCATTTTAATCAGCCGATGGACCCCGCCAGCACAGAAGTGGCGATCAGCCTTCGGAACCTCACCACCCCGAGCCTTGTTCCCTTAGAGTTCGCCTGGAATGAGCTGTTGACCACCGTCACGATCACCCCCACACAGCTGCTGGATTTACAGTCTCGTTTTCAGCTGACCCTCAACAACAGCGCTCAGTCCGCTCACGGGGGCACGCTGGCCCAACCATTTGAATGGCAGGCCACGACTTACCAGCGGCCGCGCATCGTCAAAACCGATCCCCGAGATGGCGTGACCCAAACCTATTATTCAAGCGTCTTTTCAATTCATTTCGCTTCTCCCATGGATGAGGAAAGTATCGCTGGCAAGGTGCGGATTACGCCCGAGATTCTTGGCGATCCAGACGGCCTCTACAATGAATGGGGGTGGCAGCAAAATTACTACGGGTTTAAGCCGTCAACAACTTACACAGTTGATATTTTGCCAGGCATGAAAGATATTTACGGCAATGAAATTGCTGAAGGGCGTTCGGTGACCTTTACAACGGCCGCCTTATCTCCCAGCGCCAGCCTCAATTTACCCTACTCTATCGCCCTTTACCGCCAGGGCGGGTCTGAATCACTGTGGGTCAACCACCAAAACGTAGAAAATATTATTGTCGATTTGTACGAGGTGAACCTGCGCCAGTTTGGTGGCGTTCTTAACGGCAATATCAACGGCCTGCGCTTTATGCCTGCCCCGGAAAATCGGGTGTGGCAGCGCACCACAACGGTGGAAACCCCCATCAACGAACAGGATTACCAGCGCTTTTTACTCAGTCAGGATGTAGAAAGCGAGCTGCCCACCGGCTATTACTTTGTGGCCCTCGATTCACCTGAAATTGGCCACAACGAACCCCATTTGCAAACCCAGGTGCTGCTGATGGCCACTGCCAACGTTACCCTAAAAACCACGGCCTCTGAAGCGCTGATTTGGGTCACCGATCTCGACAGCGGTGAACCGGTGCCCGGTGCCCCGGTGAGTTTGTTCGACAAGCGGTTCAACCTGGTCTTTGAAGGGATGACCGACGAGTTTGGCCGACTTTACCGCGATGACCTCGACCTCAACCCCGACCGCTGGGAAGGACGTTATTTTGCCGCAGCCGGACAGCCGGGGGATGAGATTTTTGGTCTGGCGATCAGCTCCTGGAGCGACGGCATCTCACCTCGCGATTTTGGTATCTATACCAGCTACTATTTGCAGCCCAATGAACCAACCGCCTATATCTACACGGAACGGCCGGTTTACCGACCGGGTCATCCAGTTTATTTTAAAGGGATCGTGCGCCTCAACGACGACCTGCAGTACAGCCTTCCCGAATTTGAATCAGTGGATATTGAAATCGCCTCTTTTGATGAGGTCATCTATAGAGATTCCCTTTCGATCTCCGATTTTGGCTCATTTGCCGGTGAGATCACCCTGGATGATGAAGCGGCGTTGGGCACCTACACCATCAGCGTGATGGGTCGCGGCAGCCATATCGGCACCGGCTATTTTGAGGTTGCCGAATTTCGCAAACCCACATTTCAGGTTGACCTATCGGCCGCCTCAACCGATGTCGTGGTCGGTGACACCATCGATGTCGTCGTAGAGGCCGATTTCTTTTCAGGAGGCTCGGTGGCCAATAGTCAGGTTGAATGGCACGTTCGGTCGGACAGGTATCTTTTCAGCGGCGGCCGTGAGCTGAGCACCTACAGCTTTGGCAATCGGGAAAGGGATCTCGGCTATTACTACTACAATCGCAGCGGCGGCTCCTCCGAAGTCGTGGCCGAGGGCAGTGGGCTAACCGACAGCCTCGGCCGGCTGCAAATACAGATTCCGGCAGAATTTAGCGAAGGAAGCGGCAGCAAACGGTTTATCATCGAGGCTACCGTGACCGATCTTGCCGGCAACCAGGTTAGCGGCCGTACGGCCGTGGTCGTTCACGCCAGCCTGATTTACCCCGGCATCAAGCCCACCCGGTCGGTGGGCCAAAAAGGGGACCCAAGCGGCTTTGAAGCGATAGCCGTTGACTGGGATGGGGAACCCCTGCCGGGTCGGCCGGTCACCGTTGAGGTCGTCGAGCGGCGCTGGTTTAGCTACCAGGAAGAAGACGATCGCGGGCGAACCATCTGGCGCACCGAAGTTGAAGAAATACCGGTGGCCATAGAAGGTGAAGTGGATCTCATCACAGGTGCAGACGGCCGGGTTTCCTTTGAATTTATCCCCCCCAACGGCGGCGTTTTCCGCGCCTACATCAACACCCAGGATTCGCTGGGCAATACCGCCCGGGCCTCGACCTTTATGTGGGTGTCCAGTCGTGAATACGTCTCCTGGCGGCGGGTCAACGATCACAGCTTTGAGCTCATCAGCGATCGCTCGAGTTACACACCGGGAGAAACGGCCGAGATTCTGATCGCTTCTCCCTTCCAGGGTGAAGTGTCCGCCCTGGTAACAGTGGAACGGGGGCACATCAAGCAGCAGGAAGTGATCCGCCTCGTCAGCAACAGCACCATTTACCGCCTGCCCATCACCGGCGATATGGCTCCTAACGTTTTTGTGTCGGTCCTGGTGATGAAAGGGGTCGACGAAACGAGTCTGGCCCCCGATTTTAAGCTGGGGATGACGCAATTTACCGTTGATCGGGAAGAACAGGAGCTAGCGGTCACTATTACGCCTGACGAAACACAGCTGTCACCGGGTGACACGGTTAACTACACCGTCAGCGTGCGCGATCATGCGGGGCGGCCGGTGGCGGCCGAACTGTCGCTGTCGTTAACCGATTTGGCCGTGCTGACCATTGCCAACCGCAAAGAGCCGCCGATCCTCGATCACTTTTATTCACGGCAATGGCTGAGCGTCCGCACCGCGACCCTGCTGGCTCGCAATATGGATGCCTACAATAAAGAGCTGGAAGATCAGATCAAGGGGGGTGGGGGAGGAGCCGGTACGTATGGAGTACAAACAATCCGGGAAGAGTTCCCGGATACCACATTCTGGGAGGGGCAGCTGACAACCGGCGCTGATGGCCTGGCCAATGTCTCAATCCCACTGCCAGACAGCCTGACGACATGGCGACTGGACGTGCGGGCGGTGACGTTGGACACAAAAGTGGGGCAGGGGACCAACGACATCGTTTCGACCCTGCCGGTCCTCGTCAGCCCCCAAACACCCCGATTTTTTGTGGTTGGTGATCAGGTCCTGCTGGGCACGGCCGTCCACAACAACAGCAATGAAGCGGTTAGTGGCTCGGTTGAACTCCAGGCGGATGGGGTAACCCTGCTCGACGAAGCGCAGCAGCAAATCACCATCCCCGCCCAGCAGCAGGGTTATTTCACCTGGGATGTTGTGATCGATGACGTCACCCGCGTGGATTTGGTTTTTGCGGTAGAGACCGGCCGGTTTAGCGATGCCAGCCGGCCGCCGCTGGCCACCCTCGAAGGGGGTGGGCTCCCGGTCTATAAATATGAAGTGCCGGAAACGGTTGGCACATCCGGCCAGCTGCTTGACGGCGGGGCCATTGTAGAGTCGATCGGTCTGCCCATCTACCCCAATCACGAATTAACCCAGGGCACCGTGACCGTCAAGGTCTCACCCTCGCTCGCTTCGGCCATGACCGACGGTCTCGATTATCTAGAACATTTTCCGTATGAATGCACCGAGCAAATCGTCAGTAAATTCCTGCCCAATCTGCTGACCGTACAGGCGCTGACGGCCGCCGGAATAGACGATCCGCAGCTGCAGGCCAACCTCGACGCTCAGGTCAATACCGCCCTTCAGCGAATTTACAGACGACAGCTGCCCAATGGTGGCTGGCCGTGGTGGGATGGACCGGAAAGCAGCGTGCTGGTCTCCACCTATGTGGTACTGGCTCTGGTAGAGGCTGTTGAAAGTGGCTACCCGGTCAGCCAGCGCGTGCTCAATGACGGGGTTAGATATTTGACCGGTCACTTGAACGATGTTGACGGGCTGAGCGGCCGCTACAAGGAAAATCGGCAAGCGTTTCTACTGTATGTGCTGGCCCGAGCAGGTGAGCCGTCCAATCAGCACATGAATGACCTGTATGAGCGGCGGGCCTCTCTCGATCTCTATGCCCAGGCATTCCTGGCCCAGGCGCTTTACTACACTGATCCCGGTGACCCGCGTCTGATCACGATGAACGGTGATTTTGTTAGCCACGCCCTCCTGTCGGCCACCGGGGCCAACTGGGAAGAAGCGGAACGTGACTACTGGAACTGGAATACCGACACCCGCACCACCGCCATCGTGCTCGACACAATGGTCAAACTCGATCCGGATAATCCACTGGTGGCCAATGCGGTACGCTGGTTGATGGCTCATCGCACCGATGGCCGCTGGCACGGCACTCAGGAAACCGCGTGGACAATTATGGCCCTGACCGATTTTATGGTCGCTTCAGGCGAGCTTCAGGCCGACTACGTTTATGAGGTGGCCCTCAACGGTGAGTCTATGGCAGACGGCATGGCCAACGCGGATACCCTGCGCCAGGTGAAAGAGCTGCAAATCGATATCACCGAGCTGCTAACTAACGAACTCAACCGGCTGGCCTTTGGACGCACCGATGGCCCGGGCAATCTCTATTACACCACCCATCTAGAAGCGTACCTGCCTGTCGAGGAAGTTGAACCACTGGATCGGGGCTTTGCCATCTCACGCAGTTACTATGATGCTACGGATCGGGAAACCCCTATCACTGAGGTCGAGCTGGGGCAAACGTTTCTGGCCCGCCTGACCATTGTGGTCCCTCAAACCCAACATTACGTCCTAATTGAAGATTTTCTGCCGGCGGGGTTGGAAGCGGTTGACCAGTCGCTCAACATCAGCCAGCAGGTCGGCACTCCGGAGCGATATGCCTGGGATGAAAATGAATATCGGGAAAAAGGCTGGGGCTGGTGGTATTTTGACCATATCGAACTGCGCGACGAGAAGGTGGTCATTTCGGCCGACCTGCTGCCCGCCGGAACATATGAGTACGTTTACCTGGTCCGAGCCTCTGTTCCAGGTGAATACCATGTTATTCCCCCTACCGCCCAGGAATTTTATTTTCCTGAGGTATACGGCCGAGGCGCGGGCTCGCTCTTTACCATCCTGCCCGGTGGGTGATGGTCGCTTTGCCTTTTATCCCTCTTAGAATGGTCCAATCTTGGAGATTGGACCATTCTGAAAAAAGACCATGAAACGATTTAAGCCATCCAAACAAACGATATTTGTGTTGACAGCCGTCCCGCTGATCGCTGTAATCGCTCTTCTCTGGTGGATCACGGCTGATTTGCCGGACGTGTCGACGCTCAACGAGCAAATCAAGCCTCCCAGCGTGCGCATTACCGACCGCTACGGCCGGCCTCTCTACGATCTGATCGACAAGGATTTCGGCCGTCACACCGTATTAAACCTGGAAGATATCCCGCTGGCGCTCCAGCAGGCCACCATCGCGACCGAAGACAAAACGTTTTATCAAAACCCCGGCATCGACCTCAGAGGAATCCTACGTGCCCTGATCACCAACATCCGGGGTGGGGAGATCGTCTCCGGAGGCAGCACGATCACCCAGCAAACGGTCCGCAATCTGCTGATGAGCTACGAAGAGCGCACGTCAGTGTCCGTCAAGCGCAAGCTGCGCGAAGCGATTCTGGCGTGGCAGGTCACGCGAGAATTTTCAAAAGACGAAATTCTTGCCCTCTATCTCAACCAGATTTACTATGGCGGCATGGCCTATGGGGTTGACGCGGCCGCGCAGACCTACTTTGGCAAGTCGGCCACCGAACTGACCCTGGCTGAAAGCGCCCTGATAGCAGGTCTGCCGCAGGCCCCCGCGCTGTATAACCCGCTGCTGGAGCCGGAAGCGGCGCTGGCCCGCCAGGGGGACGTTCTAAACCTCATGGTCAGGCAGGGATTTATTACCCAGGCTGAGGCTGACCTGGCCGCCCGTGAGCCGCTGCGCTATGCGGCCAATCCATATCCGGTCGCCGCCCCACATTTTGTCATGATGGTGCAGTCGGAGCTGGATCACCTCTTTCCACAGGAGGAGCTGTACAACGGAAGCGGCATAACCGTGCGCACCACGCTTGATTTAAATTGGCAGGAGCACGCCGAAGCGATCGTGCAGCAGCAGATCGCGCGGCTCAACCGGCCGCTTGATGGCGGCCCGGGCCACTTCGCCAACAACGCCTCTCTGGTAGCCATTGATCCCCACACCGGAGAAGTGCTGACCCTGGTTGGCAATCTCGACTTCTTTGACGAGGCCCACGACGGGGCAATCAACATGGCTCTGGTGGCCCGTCAGCCAGGTTCGGCCCTCAAACCGATCGTGTACGCGGCCGGTATGGATCCGGAGCGGCCGCGGCCGTTTACCCCAGCCTCTGTCTTTTTTGACGTGCGCACCGTCTTTATCACCCATGAAAATGACCCGTACGTCCCTGTCAACTTCAGCCGTACGGAACACGGACCGGTCCTTCTGCGGCAGGCGCTCGGCTCTTCCCTCAACATTCCGGCCGTCAGCGCCTTGCACACGGTTGGGGTGTCTGAGGCGATGACCTTGGCCACCGAAATGGGGATCGGCACGATGGGGGATCCCGATGAGTACGACCTTTCCTTTGCCCTGGGTGGTGGTCCGGTGCGACTGTTTGATTTAACGGCCGCGTACGCCGCTTTTGCCAACGGCGGGTCGCGCGTCAAACCCACCATTATTTTAGATGTGACCGATGCGGACGGCTCCGTATTGTTTGCGGCACCCAAACCGGAGCCGGTGCGGGTGCTGGATGAGCGTGTGGCCTGGCTGGTGAGCGACATGCTCAGCGACAATCAGGCGCGTATCATGTCATTTGGGGAAAACAGCATCCTGAAACTCGGCCGCACGGCGGCGGTCAAAACCGGCACCACCAATGATTTTCACGACAACTGGACGGTTGGCTATACGCCGGACCTGGTTGTTGGAGTGTGGGTGGGCAACACTGACAACAAGCCGATGCAGGCCATCACCGGTGTGAGCGGGGCCGGGCCGATCTGGCATTACTTCATGCGCACCGTTTTGGCCGGAGAACCGGACAAACCTTTCCCGCAGCCGGCCGGGTTAGAGTTGGTTGAGGTTTGCGATCTGTCGGGTCTGCTGCCCACCGAGGCCTGCCCGTTTCGCCGTCTGGAATGGTTTATCCAGGGCACCCAGCCGACTAAGGGGGACACATACTACCGGCAGGTTGAGCTGGATAAGGTGAGTGGCACCCTGGCTAGCGAGATCACGCCCCTGGAGCAAATTAGTAAGGAGCTGGCGCTTGATTTACCACCGGTCCTTCATCCCTGGGCTCGAGAGCAAAATATGCTGCTGCTGGACGACCTGCTGCTGGCCAGTGCCGGTAGAAGAGACGGTTCTGAAGCGACCCTGCGCCTCATTTCGCCGGATCCCAACACCACATATCGGCTCACGCGAGCTATCCCGGCCGAGGCGCAGCAGCTGCCGGTGGAAGCGGTCAGCCTGGCCCATGTGGACACCATCACCATTTGGGTTGATGGTGAACCGCTGGCCGCGCTGGATCGGCCGCCTTATAAAGCCTGGTGGCCGCTTGTGGAGGGGCAACATACGATGTGGGTTGAAGGTGTGGATAAAAACGGGATGATTGTGCAAAGCGAAGCAATATCTTTTGAGGTGCTCCCACCCTTGACATTTTCAGATTAGCCAAACGCTGCTTGACATAATGGCATTTTCCCTGTATTCTCTAGTTATGAAAATGGTTCTTTTCAAAACTATAGCCCAGAAAATTCAAGTTTAATATCAACGACAGCAGCTTTCCAGTATGAAACAATTAGACAAACCCACCAGCTCAAACTCCCTCATTACCGGTGACAAGCGCCGCCTTGATGAACATCCGGTGACCGTTTACCTGGCCGGTCTTTCTCCCGGCAGCCGGCGCACCATGCTTGGAGCGCTCAACACCGTAGCCCAAATCGGTCTGGGGGATGAAAGTGCCGCCGCCTGGGATATTCCCTGGGAGCGGCTGCGCTTTCAGCACACGGCCGCCATGCGCTCTTTTTTGCAGGAGCGGTATGCCCACACCACCGCCAACCGCATTCTGTCAGCCCTGCGCGGGGTGCTGAAGGCGGCGTGGAAGCTGGGGCTGATGTCGGCCGAGGATTATCAGAAAGCGGCCAGCGTGGAAAGCATCAAGGGAGAAATCGTGCCGGCCGGGCGGGCGCTAAACGGCGGCGAGCTGGCTGATCTGCTCAACAGCTGCGACCGTAAACCTCTGGGTGTACGCGATGCGGCGATTATCACCTTGCTCTACGGCTGCGGATTGCGCCGGGCGGAATTAGTGGCCCTTGATTTAGCCCACTACAGCAAAGAAGAGAGCGAGCTGATGGTCCGCGGGAAAGGCAACAAGCAGCGTCTCGTCCCCCTGGGTCATGCTGAACCCGCCCTGACTGGCTGGCTGGCCGTTCGCGGTCTGGAAGCGGGTCCGTTATTCTGGGGATTGGGCAATCGGAATAAAAGAAGACGGCTGACCGATCAGGCGATCTACAACATGCTCAAAAAACGGGCCAAAGCGGCCGGGGTGCCCCCCTTATCTCCACACGACTTCCGCCGCACCTTTGTCGGTGATTTACTGGATGCTGGGGCGGATCTGGCAACCGTACAAAAGATGGCTGGCCATGCCGATCCGGCTACGACCAGCCGCTACGACCGCCGCGGGAAGCGGGCCAAGCACCAGGCGGCTTCGCTGTTGAAGATCCCAGTTCCTAATTTCCCGGAAAATTCTTAAAAGGAAGCTGACATGTATTCATTTTCCGGGAAATTGTGGGAAATTAAGGCACCAGCAGCACCTTCCCCCGCGATTTGCGCGCTTCCATATATCGATGGGCTTCAGCTGCCTCCGACAGCTGAAAACGCTGGTCAATGCGCACGGCCAGTTCACCGGCTGCAATCCACTCAAAAAGATCGCCAGAGCGCCGCAGCAATTCGTCACGCGTTCGGACGTAATCAAACAGCGATGGCCGGGTCACAAAAAGAGAGCCCCCCTGGTTTAATCGCTGCAGGTCAAATGGAGGGACGGGGCCGCTGGCCTGGCCATAAAGAACCATCATGCCCCGGGGCTTGAGAAGATTGAGCCCTTTGTCAAAGGTCGTGATCCCAACAGAGTCGTACACGACATCTACCCCGTCTGTAATTTTTTTTGTTTCCTCCTCAAAATCTGACTGCGTGTACAAAATGATGTGATCTGCCCCGGCCGAAGTGGCCAAATCCGCCTTTTCCTGGGTCGAAACGGTACCGATGACGGTAGCCCCAAGCCGCTTGGTGATTTGCACGAGCAGCAGCCCCACGCCACCAGCCGCGGCATGAACCAGGATGGTATCCCCCGCTTGAATGGGGTAAGTGTCCAGGGCGAGATAGTGCGCGGTCATCCCCTGCAGCATGGTGGCGGCTGCCGTATCGGTTGAGATACCATCGGGAATAGATACCGCCCGATCGGCCGGGATGAGGGCGTACTCCGCGTATCCTTCAACGTTGCCAAAATAAGCCACCTGGTCCCCCACTTGATAACCAGCGGTGTCCTCCCCTACCGCATCAATCACACCGGCGATCTCCCGGCCGGGCGTAAACGGCAGCGGCAGCGGATACAGCCCTTTGCGATGGTAGATGTCGATGAAATTAACCCCGGCCGCCTGGACTTTGATCAGCAGCTCCCCTTTTCCGGGATTCGGCTTGGGAACCTCTTCGTAACGCATGACCTCGGCCGCCCCAGTTTCGTGAACCTGAATTTTGAACATCTTTCCTCTTTAAACTTTTAACTAATTTCTTATCGCTTAAATATCTTGTTGTACCAATTGGCAATTCCTTCACCGATTTCATGGGGATACTGCTCCTGCAGATAATGTTTTCCCTTCCCCAAATCAACCGCCTCCAGGTTGCGCCACGTTGATCTGATTTGCTGCGCCTCCTTTTTCTTGATAATCATGCCAGGATGGGCGTGAAACATCAGCTTTGGTACTTCAGAGTTTGGCAAATAGTCGTAATAAGATTGTTTGATTTGCGTACTAAATTTTGGCTCGCCGTTGATTGAAATCTGGGATGGCCAAACAAATACCGGTTTTCGTGACGCTTCTGTTTTGTATGGTTCCATGTAGTGCGCCATTTCGGTTTTGGTGAGTTTGCGGCCGGCCATCATCGGCAAAAATCGTTTGACAAAGAAGTTTTTCTTGACAATCATTTTGTACCCTTTTTGAGGGTGTCTGAAGCGTTTAAACAGGAATCTTTCAATAAAATTCGCTTCATGCCAGTGAATTGGCCGCAAAATCGCCTCAAAAAAGACAATTCCGCTGACGTTTTCCCGGTTTTTATTGGCGTAGTTAAAACCGATGCCTGAGCCCCAATCCTGAATGACAAAAATGATGTTGGTCAGATCGAGTTTGGCGATAAATTCCTCCACATATTCGATATGATCTTTGAACGTATAGTCGATATCGGGCTTTCCAGACTTCCCCATCCCGATGAGGTCAAGAGCAATGACCCTTCCCAACGGTGATAGATGCGGGATGATATTTCGCCAGAGATACGATGAGGTCGGGTTGCCGTGAATGAGCACAAAGGTGTGCTCGGCCGTTTGATCCCCTTCATCAACGTAATGGATTTTTGAATCCAGCACGTCGAGATAGTGGGATTGAAACGGAAATTCTGCTGAGATTGATTGGTTTTTCATGATTTTTCCTTTTGTGTTTCAAGAACGATCATTCTTGTATTTTGCTAAATTTTTTTAGCCGAGCTTGACCATTGCTCTATCTATAAAATCGTCGACAACCTGGTCTGACTGGCTAACCTGCACCAGGTTAGGGATACTGATTAATATCCCAAATAGAAAGTTTGCGAGGGAATCGAGATCTTCATTAATGGATACATCACCTGCCTTCTGGGCGTTTTTCAAAGCCTTGTGCAATAAACCGGTCACCATCTCGCGGTAATTCTGGGCTTTTTGAGCTACAGCTTGATCCTCCGCCGCCAGTTCCATGGCTGAATTACACATAAAACAGCCCAATCCTCTGAGCTCGCCAGTCATGTTGGACGTCGTCAGCCTGATCGCCTCTTTTATTTCTGCCAATCCAGCATCCGGCCGGGTTAACGGCTTCAAATTCGAAGCCTGGACGAGGGTTTGATAGCGATCCAAGGCCGCCAACAGCAACCCCCGCTTGTTTTTAAACGTCGCGTAAATGCCGTAGCGCTGCACGCCGGTCGCCTCAACCAGATCGCTCATCGAGGTGTCAAAATAACCCTTCCGCCAGAAAAGCTGCAGCGCCTGATCGAGCAGTTTAGCTGGTTCAAATTCCTTATGTCTGGCCATATTCACCTACATAATACGGATAAACGATGGATGAAAACACCACAAATCGTTTATTTTGGCTGTTTATTTTTTAGCGAAAATCAAGTGATTTACAAAACTTTTTAAAATCTGAGTCAATCCGTGAAATCCGCGGCCGTTATTTAATAAAACCTTTTGCTAATCACTCAATATTTTCAAATCAGCCTTCAATAATATCCTTAAACCGTTCAACCGCCTGTCTTCTTTGAGTGGAACCGGACAATTGAATCAGAAATTTTGCCATCACTTCAGGTGGATGTTTCATGCCGTCATTCAGCCAAGGCTTCAAAATTCCCAGCAGTGTGTAGGTATTAAAACTAATCATGTATTTAGCCAATTCAAAGTCAACGCCTGGCATCTCTTTTAAAACGCGTTCGTAATAGTAATTTGTGAAGTAGGCGTTTAAACGTTTAATCAGGACGTCATCAATATCAAGATTGTTGAGAATTCCAACGATCTCCTCACTCTCTCTCCAAACCTTAAAAAAAGAAGAGACCATCATTAACTCCCCTTCCGGCTGATTGAGAGTGAAATTATACTTTTCCAATCTTGAGAAGAAATTATCAAAAATGGCATCAATTATATTTGACAGCAAATCGTCTTTTGTCTCGTAATGATTGTAAAAAGTATGCCGAGCAAAGCCAGCGTGCCGGGCGATATCAGCAATCGTGATGGTTTGGTAGCTTTTAATTTTGAGCAGATCTATGAGAGAGTTTTGAAACGCCTTTCGTGATCGAATGGCTCTGGGGTCGGTTGAGGGTGTCATGAAACGGGACCTCTGACTTTGTGTACATTTTGGTCAATGTGGTATTGATCAACGATCGTCGCTACATTATAGTACAAGCGTAATCTAATGTACATGTGTGACACTTATTAAGTTTCCAATCAATCGGGAAATGCCCATGAAATTAATCAACGTCGGTTTAGCCCGCACAGGAATCACATCACCTAAGGCAGCACTGGAAACGCTTGGTTTTTCCCCTGTCCATCATACGTTCGATCTCTTTTCTTCACCTAGCGACATGGATATTTGGGAAAACGCTTTTAGCGGCCGGCCGGTAAACTGGCGGGCCTTCTACGCGAATTATGAGGTTGCCGATTTTACAGCGTTCGAGACGGATGGGCACCTTTGTGCAGCTTCCTGAGCGTGGATGCACCTCAACAGCCATTTCCGCGAGTAAATACCCGCAGCGGTTTTAAAGCGATGGTCATGAGGGTGGTAGCCGGTTTAAAAAATTAATTTCCAAATGATAAGGTGAAAACTATGGCATTTTCTGAAAACCCCCTCCTCGAAAGAATTTCATACATAATTTTTGGCAATGATGGTGAAGGACAGGAAGCCCCATCAATTGACGCCACACTTGAAGTGATGGATCGTCATCTTGAAAATTTTGAAACACTTGTTAAGCCTGTACCAGAATCAAAACCACGCACATCTTTTGATTCCGGATTGCCCAAGGAGGAGGTCACATTGGGCAGCATGACGCTTAAGCAGCGTTTGAAAATGCTGCCTCAGGCCGCCCCCCTTTTTATAAATATGCTGCGGGCAGCCCAGGGGTATGACGGCAAATTTAACCCAAGAAAAACACACGCTACCCCTGAATTTATAGCTGAACTTGAGGCTCGTGCTTATCGAGCCGGGGTCAAAGATATCAAATACGTCAAGGTACCGCGCAACGCCATTTTCAAAGGGAAAGGGATTCCTCATGAATATGCCATTGTTTTTACGGTTGAAATGGACAAGGAACCACTTGACACCTCACCCAGCTTTGAATCGCAGTTTGAGGTGATGAAGGGATACAAACGGATGGCCGTTATAGGCAACAAGCTGGCCCGCTTTATGAAGAAATCAGGCTTTGCTGCTTATCCGGGGATGGCTCTGGGAGGGGTAACCGATTACGCTCACCTGGCAGAACTCGCCGGGTTGGGGGCCATTGGTTATCATGGTCTATTAATTACTCCTGGAGAAGGATCACGCCTGCGCATCAACACGATCTACACCAATATCGAGAATTTACCGCTTCATGAAGAAAATGAACATCTTTGGGTGCGTGACTTTTGTGCCATGTGCAAGAAGTGCATTCGCATCTGCCCGGCCGATGCGATTTTTGCAGAGCCGCAGCCCCGTGGTGATGGAGGGATGCAGTGTATTGACCATGCGGCCTGCCGCGATTATTTTAGCCGTAACTACGGATGCGCGGTCTGCCTGGCCATCTGCCCTTTCAGCCAGGTGGGGTATGAGGCTGTCAAAAAGCGATTTAAGGGGAATCCCAAAGCCCCACAGTTTGTAATCCCTGTAGAATCGATTTCGGTAACGCGGCATTGAAGATTTACAAATAAATGCGGATATGAACCATCTTCAAAAACAAGCCCGTTATCCTTGCCCCCATCTTCACGGGGGTAAACTACGGCGGGGATCCACCGGTGGCCATCCCATGGATTCCCGCTTTCGCGGGAATGACGCTGCTGTATAAGAATTGATTTGTCAAAACTTAAAGTCGCGTATCCGTAGCGACCGAATTAATTTGGTTTTGATTGACTTATGCTGACTATGCGAATTTTCTAGCTGCGATTTGCTTTACTGCCTCCTTAATCATTTGATAAGTAAAATTGCCTGGTCAAAAATAGCTCATCGCCAATGTAAGTAAATTTGTACTCTGCATCCGGCAGCCATTTTTCACCACCATCGCATTTGTCCCAGCTGATTAAGGCCAGATTTGCCGTCGTAGGCACAATTTCTCCATAACAATCGGTTTCGCCGATAATTTTTACGCCGCTTGGAGCAAGTTCCATATCATAACTATTGTCCTCCTGGGTCCAGTAGCTCTCGCTGTATCCCAGGCTCGTGCGCTGATACCGGTGACTAAGAGCAAGGATTTTGCCGGAATGACTCAGCGCATATTCATAAATCCCCGAAGGAAGAGGAGAATTTAAGCATTCGTCGGTATTGATTCCGATTTTGCTGCCTATCAGCAAAAGATAAGTTCCACGGCACTCCTCGAATATTAAATCTCCTTCCGTAGTAAAGTTTAAGATGCGCGATTCCAGGTGACCTTCCCGCCTTTCACCCCATAAGTTGGCGATCAACGTATCGGCATCAGCAGGTGGCTGCTTTGACCGCCAATTAAAGGTTGAACTGCGGCGGGCCTTGTAACTAGATCTGCCAATAATATATACTTTCCGGGGAACGCTCAGCCAAATCATCTGCCCTTGATGAAACGGTTGATACAGCCCGTCGCTCGTCATTACTCTACCGGTTGCCCATCCCAAAGATTCGCGCACATCCGGCTGATTTTGCCAAATTTGACGGAACTGCTGGTCCGGCTTGTATAGGCCGCGCGGCGGCCGATTCTGCCTGCCTACCGCACCGGGTACATAGCCGCGGGAAGAGCTATACGATTCATAACCGCCGTTTGAATTCAAAACAAAAGTTTGCGAAGGGACAAACGGCGCGCTGCCACCATCAATCCAAATCATCATCCCGTTTTCAAATGGTTGGTAGATCGATTTGATCGGCCAGGCCTCAGATGGCGTCCGAGGATGACCGGTTGAAGGACAGCCCAATGAATCACCATATCGACCGAACACCCCTTCTCCAAGTCTAAGACAGCGCGATGACGAGAGGACAACATCAATTGGGGCCTGATCGGGAGACACCCTCGTCTGAGACGAAAGATAATAAACTCTCTTCACCGAAAATTCAGTTAATCGCAAATAAACAATAATTGAAACAATGAGCAGCAGCCAAACGATTATTTTTCTTTTCATTTCCTTCACCTTTGTTCAGATGAACGGTATTTGACCGGTCACCGAATATCTACAGAATTGCTGCAGGATAAACGTTAGATACAAGGTAAAAGAAAATGTGCAGGTCGTCTCAACGCTGAAAATACTGTTTGCCCATCGTTACTAAACTAGCAAAAGTAAAAAGTTTCAAAGACCCTTAATCGGCCAGGGCTAAATTAACGCCAAGCAGGGCAAACACCGCAGCAAAGGAGCGGCGCAGCCAGACAACGAAACTCGGTGAACGAACAACCCGCTGCCGAATCCCGCCGGCGAGCAGACCGTACAGAATAAAAATGATTAAAGTAATGAGCATAAATATGGCGCTCATCACCAGCATCTCCACGGCCGGTGTGGCCGCCCCTGGAGATATAAACTGGGGTAAAAAGGCAAAAAAGAAAATCGTCAATTTGGGATTGAGCAAATTGATAAAAACGGCTTTACTCCCAATTTGCCAGGCATTTTTTTGGGGAGTTGCTGAATCAAACGACAGCTCGCCGGATTCCCGCCACATCATCCAGGCCAGATAAAGCAGGTATAGAGCGCCGGCCAGTTTAAGGGCCTTAAAAACGACGGCACTCGTGTGCAAAATGAAGGATACTCCCAATATGCTCGCCAGCAAATGGGGCACAATACCGGCCGTGCAGCCAACAGCGGCCGCCACAGTGGCTCGCCATCCGTGAAACAGCCCGGTGGAAATCGTATAAATCACACCCGTGCCTGGAATCAGGACTACAACCAGGGATGTTAGTAAAAATTCAGGAGAAAACATAACCGCTACCTTCTCTTTTAGAAAGAATCGGCGGAGAAAATCCGGTTGATTTCTACTTCAGCCGCGGGGGCAAAGAGGCGCACGTTCTCAAGTATGGCGTCGAGCTGCCGCTGCACGTTGACGGCCGTCACACCGGCCGGGGCATACGCGACGTAAAGTGCTCGCCGGGTTTTGGGAGAAATCGGCGTGCGCTTATCCTGACCATAGATGATGGTGCATACCACGCCCTCCCCATCGGTCATCATCATGTCGTTTGCCTTAAGCGCTTTGACCGAGCCGTTTAGCTGGATGAGCTGTTCGCCCCCTTGCGTGGCGTCAATGGTAACCGGCAGTTGAAGCAGATCAGCATCGTGGCCGGCCGTCAACACCAGGGTATCCAGCTCGGCCGCAAAATTGGCGTCCACCAGAGGGCTGACGCTGGGCAAAGATTTTCCTTTTTGCACCACCGATTCCAGCTGCAGCTGCACGTGATACGTTTTGTTAAATTTTTTGTAATAGCGCCGATACGCCTTTAACACTTCCAGTTCCAGAAAATCAGCTCTTGAAAATCCGGCGTATTTCTGGCGCAGGTTAACCTCTATTTCTTTTTTCCGCTGATCAAGAGGGGTCGGCCGCCGGGCGTTATCAACCTGACCGATCAGCAGCACACCCACATGCCCACCGGGAAAGGTGTTGTGCCAACGGTCAGTTACATCAATCTGAATCATGCTTACATTCCTTCATGGGTCTTTTGAATTTTCTCCAAAAAACAATAGAACTCAAATTCTTTTGCTTTTTGACCGGTCAGGGAAGTGTAGGGGTTTTATAGTCGCTCGTCTTGTACGCTGTTGCGGTATTGCCCCGGTGTAAAGCCCCACAGCCGCTTAAACCAGCGAGTTAGATGACTTTGATCGGTAAATCCGGTGGTCAGGGCCACTTCGGCAATTGGGTAACCGGCCGCCAGCAGCGTTTTGGCTCGTCTGAGGCGGACCTGCCGTTGGTATGCGTGAGGTGGAAGGCCAACCGCCTGGCCAAAAATGCGGATCAGGTGGTAGCGGCTGAGGTGGGTCAGCCGGGAGAGGGTTTCGAGGGAGATATCCTCGGCGAAGTGGCTTTCAATATACTCTTTTGTTTTTGTGACCGCTTCTGAGTCCGGCCGCATCCGCCACGCAGGCGGTGGATCATCAGCATACCGGCGAATGAGTCGAGCCATGATCGCCACCAGCATAGATTCCTGCTCCAGCAGGGAGGCGGCTTCTGTTTCCAGCCGCTGGTGGAGGTGCTGGAGCTGGGCCGCCAATTCCCGATCGTCAATGACCCCCGTCTGAAAAAACGGGAGCTGGCGCGGCCGCCCGGCGATTTCAGAAGCAATTTGCTGAACGGTCGCCGCATTAAAATAAAACATGCGATAGGTCCAGCCACCGGCAGCAGCCGGTGAACCGGTATGCACTTCGCCAGGAATACACAGATTGATGTGCCCGGCCGGGGCCACGACATGCTCACGGCGATAGTAAAACCCCAGCGCTCCCTGCTCGATCACACCGATAGCGTATCGCTCATGCGTATGACGTGGAAAGGTATGGGTGATCGATCTGGCGTGCAGCAGTTCCAAATCGCTAAAGTGCGGGATGCGCCACACCTTGCTGGCGGCCGCGCGAAAGTTCCTTTTTTGCATGCTCAAAACAGATATCCCGGCAAGCTGCCAATCATGCCTAGCACTTTAGCCGCCCGAATCGACTCGACCGGTCTGACGGCGATCGTAGCAGCTTGTACCAGCCGAAGGGTCAGCCAAAACAGTAAAATATACCCATTATGAGAGTCAATTGTATGTGAAAAACTTTTCTAAATCCATCTGCAGCTGCGCAGTCGGCCAATGTCACTTGGTGATTTTTGATTTCCGATTCTATAGGGGGTGGTTTTCTTGCCTTTGCCAAATAGGTTCCAGGGCGGGTAGATAAATTTCCCGCCATCCATAGCTTGGACCAATCCCCAAGATTGGTCCAAGCTGAAAGTTCGATCAAAAACGGGCGGTCCTGCTGCCGTTCAATCTAATTCTAAAGGTTCAAAACGAGCCTGAAAGAAACGCAGGTACTGCGGCTCATACACCATCCGCAATCCTTTGGTTTGCAGGCGCTTGTCATACACCGCCTTGACCGACTCGGCCACCACGTCCATGTGCGCCTGGGTGTAAACCCGGCGCGGGATGGCCAGGCGGGTCAATTCCAGAGCCGGATAACGGTGATCGCCGGTTTCCGGATCGCGGCCGGCGCTGACATTGCCTCGTTCCATGCCCCGCACCCCGGCATCCAAATAAAGTTCGGCCGCCAGCGTTTGGGCGGGAAATTGATCCTGGGGAATGTGCGGATAAAACCGTTTGGCGTCGAGGAAAATGGCGTGGCCGCCGATCGGCGTCACAATCGGTACCCCCCACTCGGTCAGCAGGTCACCCAGGTATAAAACCTGGCCAACGCGTGAGCAAACGTGATCGTCCTGAACCGATTCTTCAATGCCGATCGCCAATGCTTCCATATCGCGGCCGGCCATCCCCCCATACGTGTGCAGCCCCTCATAAACGACTACCATGTTCCGGGCCAGATCAAAAACCTCTTCATCGTTTACGGCCAGCCAGCCGCCGATATTGACCAGGTTGTCTTTTTTGGCGCTCATCCAGGCCCCGTCGGTGTAGCTGCAAAATTCTTTCAGGATGGCGGCAATCGGTTTATCCGCATACCCATCCTCATGCTGCTGGATGAAGTAGCAGTTTTCCACCATGCGGGTGGCGTCGAGATATATGCGGATGCCGTATCGGTCGCATAAAGCCCGCAGCGCCTTGACGTTGGCCATACTCACCGGCTGGCCACCGGCCATATTAACGGTACCGGCCAGGCTGATGTAGGCGATCTGCTCCGCCCCCACGTCATCGATAAGGGCCTGGAGTTTATCCAAATCTACATTGCCTTTAAACAAATGGGGATCGGCCGGATCGTGTGCTTCATCAATGATGACATCGACAAACCGGCCGCCGGCCAGCTCCTGATGTAATCGGGTGGTGGTGAAATACATATTGCCCGGCACCACCATACCCGGCCGGATAACCGCCTTGCTGATCAGGTGTTCGGCTCCCCTTCCCTGATGGGTAGGCACGACGTATTGATACCCGTAATACGATTGAACTGCGTCTTCCAGGTGGTAAAAATTACGGCTCCCCGCATACGATTCATCACCTAGCATGAGGCCGGCCCACTGCCGATCGCTCATGGCGCTGGTCCCGCTGTCCGTAAGCAGGTCGATATAAACATCATCAGAACGCAGCAGAAAGGTGTTGTAGCCGGCGGCCGCCATCGCTTTCTCGCGCACGTCATGGCTGACCATTTCAATCGGTTCAACCATTTTGATTTTCCAGGGTTCCGCCCAGGAGCGGCGGCCGTACTGTTGGCCGATGGTCTTAGGAGCTGGATGATTCATCACACATTCCTTTGTTGTTTTCTTAAATGGGTAAAGCTGTTGATGCTTTAATTTCGTTGAGCGCGAGGCTGGTGTAAATGCGGGCGATACCGGGAATTGGCGTAAGCTGTTTCATGACAAAGCGATCCAAATCATCCCGATTTTTAATGGACACCTTGAGCAGGTAATCAAATTCACCAGTGACGTGGTGGCATTCTAGCACCTCGGGTAGACGGCTGATCCGCTGTCGAAATTTTTCGACTTCTTCCGGCTGGTGCATCTGCAAGCTAATATTGATAAAGCAGATTAGGTCATAGCCCATTTTCTTCCAATCCAGAAGAGCAACATACGCCCGAATGTACCCCTGTCTCTCCAACCGCTTTAAACGGGTGTAAGTTGCCGGTGGTGAAAGGTTGATTTCACCGGCCAGGTCGACGTTACTGAGGCGGCCGTGTATCTGCAAGACACGCAAGATGGAAAGGTCCAGTTCATCGAGCTCGAAATCTGAAGTTTTTTGCATCGTCTTTCCCCTATATTGTGAATGATAATTTTGCATTTGCGGGAATAGTTGAAAGATAACACGGAAAAACAAAGAAACGCAAAACAATCTTTTGCAAAAAGACATAAGAAGATGCGCGGACAAAAGATTTAATGGATTTTTTTGCCAAAGTGGATGTTTATTGCCGGGGGCTGTAGGTCAGAAAATTGTACGAGATCGTTCACAAAGCCTGGGCAAAAGTCGATTTTTTCGTGTTCAAAGTTGGGCTTGGTTTGGAGGCCTGCTGCGTTGCAGATGTTACAACGTTGGTCGAAGTCTAAAATATTTAAGCAAGATTTCACAAATTTCGCGAAACATCCCACAAAACAAATTTACCGGCCACACTGGCAGCGGGCTCCTGTTCGCCGACTACAAAAATCTTGGAGATTTTTGTAGTCAGCTCCGCACCGCAGCATCGTTCCCTCCTCGCGGTATACAATGGATGATGCGGGCGTCATCTGCTGCGTCTACTTCCCTGCTTCCCCGCTCAACCCGTAAAACATGAGCGAACCCAAATCGCGAACCACCTGGGGATTGCGATAAAAGAGAGGCTGCAGCTCTGGCGTGGAAAATATGTCCATAAACGCCCGAAAATAAACTCCCAAAGCCTCATTTGAAATTTCCGGATTGATCTCCCCCTGCTCCCGCCCTTCCTCAATCAAACCCAACATGAGAGCGCTCATGCGCTCCCTGGCCGCCTCGCGAATTTTTTGAATTTCAGGGTCCTGCTGAAGATTGCGGGTAAATACCGCACCCTCCACCGCCGACGGCCGACCTTGAGCCAGCGTCCCGGAAACAAACTCAATAAAAACGGTCATCTTCTCCCAAAACGGCCGGTCGGGCAAAATAATCTCCTTGACCCGATTTTCAAGCTGCTCGACCATCGTCGTGACAAACTCGCGGACCAGTTCATCCTTCCCCTCAAAATTATTGTAAATCGTGGCCGGTGAAACGTGGGCCTTACGAGCAATATCGCTGATGCTCACCCGCTCCACCCCAAACTGGCTAAACAGCTCCCAGGCCGCCTTGCGAATATCTTCTTTGCTTTTCTCTTTGCGCCGCGTAAAGCCATCCATCTGGTTTTCCTTTTGTATTGCCTAGTGAAATTGCAGATCCATTCTTCTTATCCACGTAACCTGCTGACAAAATCTCCCGGTAACAGCGGCCGCACCATGTTGCGGCCCTTCAAATATATATTCCCCTCCTCGCATTGTACTCCGCCCGGCCCATTTAATTCAACATTTCTGTAATTGCTGTAATATTTCTTATTGACAATTACAGAATTATGGGTTAAATTACTGGAAGTTCTGTAATTATTGTATCACAGAATTACAATATTTACATACAAGAAGGTGAATAGCTAAAATGAGCAGCAAATTCGACATATCAGAAAAAAAACGGTCCTCGGTGACTACCGCTGTGGGGCGGCTTCTTCTAAATAGTGTAGGGCTGGTCTTGTGGACGATCGCGGCCGTTATACTCTGGCCGCTTTATTGGGTCGGGACGATGATCTGGCACCGGCCGCCCAATCTGCCCCGCACCGCCCAGGTCGTTCGCTACCTGCGGCTAACCTGGACCGTTCAACCCCCATCTCCCGGAATCCCGTTTTTTAAGCGGTGCTGGATCACGATACTGATCATCCAGAAAGTGATGAGAATCCCCTTCTGGGGGCTGGCCTGGTTAATCGATGAGCTGCTCTACGGCCGGGAATTAAACGCCACCCCGGTCACTGCTCCCCTAATCGAAATTAGCGCCGGTCGGAGCGGCAGCACCCAAATCGCCCGCTATCTGGAAATGGACCCGCATCTTGCCGCGCCCAATATTCTACAGGCGATATTTCCCTACCTGTGGCTGTGGCGCCTGGTACCGGTAACCATCGGCCGATTCCTTTCACCCGACAGGGTACAGAGAAGGATCTTCTCGATGATGACGCCGGAATTTTTGGAGCGCCACGAGGCCGATCCCTTTAAGACCGATACATTTGACGGCGCGCTCTATAACGCGCACCTCAACGCCCTCTCCCCTCAGCTTGGACCGGAAGTCATGATCGATGAGTTCGGATTTGGCTCCTTCCCACCACATAATCAGCGATTATGGGAGGAAGATTTTGTCAATATTCTGGATCGAATCGGCCGTAAAACGATTCTTTATGCCGGTCCAAACCCGGATGGCTCTCCCAAACGCTTTTTTGTCAAGGGGCACTTTCTCTGCGCGGCCGATGCTTTGGAGAAAAAATACCCCGACGCCAGCTTCCTGACCATCATCCGTGAACCGGTAAGCAGGTTGAGATCCGCCATCAACTACCTGCGCGTCAACCCCGCTGATCCGATATTGGGTCCCGTACCCTGGGAGTGGCTGGCCGAAGCGCTCGTGCAAACGGAAATCGAATATTGCGAGGTCGAGCAGGCGTGGTTTACTCGCAGCGGCGGGGCCAATCGGTGCGTCATCCGCTTCTCCGATTTTGTCACCGACTTAGAGGGGGCGATGACAAAAGTTTATCGGGATTGTTTTGGCAGAGATAGCTTGCCGCCACATGTACCAAAACGCCACCCGCCGCGAAATCGCAAAAATTATCTGGTCAATCGCTCTCTAGAGGAGCTGGACATCGATGAAACCGCCCTTCGTCAGAGACTCGCGTCTTATATCGACTGGTGCCAGGGTGAACACATGTCAACGACGTAGTAAACGGCCATAAATCACACAGGAAAAAATTCCGGAGCAATCTGCGCCATCTGCGGCCGTTTTTAAAAAATTTTTTTGAAACTCACACTTATTGCCGGCTGTCACTCTGTTTTTGGGGAAAAACCTGAGGAGAGGCGGCGAACAAATTTGATAGAGAAGGTTTAAACAATGAAATTAATCGTTCCATTTTCAACAGCAAAACAACCCCCGCTGGAACAGGCGGGAAGCAAGGCGTTGGCCTTGATCGAAATGATACAGACCGGAATGCCGGTACCGTCCGGCATTGTTCTAACGGTTCAGTTTTTTAAGCCGTGGATGGACCAGATAATAACCATGCCGGAATGGGAAGCGGTACGCCGATCGAAGCCGGAGAAACTTAAGATAACAACCCGCATGCTCCAGGCCCGCTGCGCCGCTCTTTCTTTTACCCCAGATCAATTGGCCGAACTCGACCAATCGATGCGGGTGTTGCAATCTGAAACTGCGGCCGACCTGTTTGCCGTGCGCTCTTCATCACCAGAAGAAGACCTCGATGGTGCCTCTTTTGCCGGCGGGTATGAATCGATTTTGGGGGTTACGCGCCAAAACATTTATTCGGCGATTCGCAAGGCGTTCATTTCCAGCTATGATGAACGGGTATTTATCTACAAAAAAGAACACGGTTTTGCGCCGCAGCAGCCACGCATCGCCGTGATCGTCCAGCAGCTCGTGGCGGCCGATAGTGCCGGGGTGGCCTTTTCACTCAATCCGCTTAACAACTGCTATGACGAAGCGGTCATCAACGCCAATTTTGGCCTGGGCGAATCGGTTGTCGCCGGAGAAGTTGATCCCGATGTATATGTAGTGGACAAAATCAGCCGGGAAATATTAGACACCCAAATCGGCCGTAAAGAAGTTGCCGTGACCTTTAATGCGAATGGTGGAACCGATCGCACAACCCCTGTGAACAGCCAGCAGTCCTCGCTGACAAAAGATCAAATCACCCGACTGACCGATCTTCTCAATCAAATTGAATCTTTTTATCAAAAACCGGTGGATATTGAATGGGCGATTGCTCATGATAAGCTGCATTTGCTCCAGGTTCGTCCCATCACCACTTACCTGCCGCTGCCAGAGGAGATGATCACCCCTCCCGGCACCCCTAAATACCTGTACGCCGACTCCACCCTGATCGAACAGGGAGTGCAGGAACCGCTGTCGGTCTTGGGGGCGGACTTCTTTAGCTATGTGCTTGAAAAAGTAAGCGGCACGTTTGGCGAGTCGATTACGGGAATTGACGGGATGACTTTTACGGCCGGGGGGCGATACTACATGAATTTATCCCGCTCGATGAAGGTGATGGGGCGCAGTGGCACCCTGGCACCGGGCAGTCATGGGGATCAAAGCGTGATGCGCATTTTAGATGCCATCGATCTGGAACCTTACCTGGTTCGAGAACTGCCGCCGAAGTTGGCCGCCTTTAATCGAAAAAAATTCTTGACCATGCTCCCGGTCTTCTGGCCGGTCGTAAAAACCTTTCTAAATCCGGATAAGGCCATCCGCAATTATTTGGAACATTTACCTGCCCAGCTGCAGCGCTTTGAACAGATATTGGATCCCAATTTGTCAATCAGGCAGCAGGCCCTCAATCTGACTGATCTGTTACCGTTCTTCTTTGTTGAATACGGCCCCTCGATGATCCTGACCTCTCAGATCGCCTATTCACGAATTGAAAGGATCTTCAAAAATGAAACGGAAGACGTGCGGGAGCAGCTGGTGAGCCTGGGGATGTCACTGCCGGGGAATAAAACGGCCGAGATGGGGGAAAAAATGTTCGCCCTGGCCACATCCGAAACAATCCAACACCACGATTCCGCCGCTGCGTTTCTCACTCAACTCGAGCAGAGAACGCTTAATCCGGAATTTCTCAGGGCATGGGATGAGTTCATGCAGGAATACGGGGCCCGCTGCCCGCGGGAAATTGATGTAGCCACCCCGCGCCTGAACGAACAGCCCGGCCGGCTTTTTGAACAGTTAAAAAATATGGCTCAGCCCTCAAACGGCCGGATGGATGGTATGACGATTTTTGAGGCCGCGCGATCAAAACGGGAAGCGGCGTTTGATACGCTCTATCAGCGCGCCGTCAAAAATGGCAAGGGCAGGGCATTTAAGAAATATTACAAGATCTGGCTCACGTTAGGCGGCTTTCGCGAAACCCCCAAACATTATGCGATCAAGGTCATCGACCTCTTCCGCCAGCGAGTAATGGAAGTGGCTAAATCTCTCGCGGCCGACGGCCGTCTGGATAAACCGGAACAGATTTTTGACCTCACAATTGACGATATCGATCGCGCATTAACCGACCACAAGCTCGATCTGCGCACGCTGGCGGCAGAACGTTCGGCGCTCATCAACAAAATCAAAAAAAGCCATCTTGTGCCCCGTATTATTGACTCTCGAGGCAAAATTTTTTCCCCACCTCGCAGAGAAGCGGCCGAAGGCGAATTACCCGGTATGTCGATTTCGGTCGGTGTCGTACGCGGCCGGGTGAAAGTCCTGCGCCAGGTCGATGAGAAAAAACTGCTGCCCGGTGAAATTCTGGTCACCCGAGCCACTGACCCCGGCTGGACCCCGCTTTTCATCAATGCCGGGGGCATCATCTTAGAGATCGGCGGTGCGCTGCAGCATGGGGCGGTAGTCGCCAGAGAATATGGGGTTCCCTGCGTCTCCGGTATCGACAGGGTCACCGAAAAACTCAAAGACGGGCAGCTGGTCGAGGTTGACGGCACCCAGGGCATCGTGCGCATCCTGGAACCGGAACAGGTGGAAATTAGCGAGCCCGTCCACGCTTAATTGATTAAGTGGTTTACAAAAAATGTTATGAGAAAAATTGTCCGCAGATTACGCAGATTTTCGCAGATTACAGAGAAAAATCTGCGGCCATCTGCGTAATCTGCGGACACCTTCTTCAGAAAACTTTTTGTAACTTACCTAAGTAGTTTACAAAAAGAGTTGTTAAAAAAAGCCGCGGATGGCACGGATTCTCCTCGATTAGAGAGAATAATCAGAGTCAATCCGTGAGATCCGCGGCCAGTTTTTAATATCCGAAATCATGAAAATTAAACGTCAAATCACAGGAACAAGGGGATTTTATACGATTTTGGCCGGTCAGCTTGTCTCAACGATCGGCTCCGGCATGACCCGTTTTGGGCTGGGGGTGTGGGTGCTGGCTGAAACCGGCGACACGGCCGCTTTTACGACCCTGCTTTTCTTTGCCGTCTTCCCCATCGGTCTGGGCTCGTTATTTGCCGGGCCGCTGATCGACCGCTGGAATCGCCGCACGGTCATGATTGTCGGCAATGTCGTGGCCAGCCTCAGCACGGTGATTATCGCCATATTTTTCTTTACGGATACCCTCATGCTGTGGCACCTTTATGTGGCCCTGTTTATTAACGGTATCGCCAACGCCTTTATTTTGCCCACCCTGCAGTCGATCACCCCGCTGCTCGTGCCCAGAGAATCACTCAATCGGGCGTCCGGTCTCAACCAGCTGGTGCGCGCAATGGAGAGCATCGTGGCCCCCGGACTGGCCGGTTTTCTGGTAGCCTTATTCGGTTTAGGGGCGGTATTTATCGTCGACTTTGTCACATTTGGAGCCAGCATCATTGCCCTCGTGCTGACCGCGGTTCCCCAACCCCAACCCAAGGCGGAGCCTCTTTCCACCGCCTCATTCTGGCAAGACTTTGCCTTTGGCTTTCAGTACATTCGGCAGCGGCCGGGGCTTGTTTATCTGCTGAGTCTCTTCTCCCTGACCCTGTTTTTGCTGCCCGGCGTGGGCTATTCGCTGGTCACCCCGCTGGTGCTGAGCTTTACGACCGAAGAAGTTCTGGGGTTGATTCTTTCGTCATACGGGGTGGGATCGATCGTCGGCGGCATGTTAATGGCCCTGTGGAGCAGCCGCTTCAGACGGATGCACGGCATTTTGGCCGCCATGGCCACGGCCGGGCTGGCCGCCATTTTGATCAGCCTCGATGAAAATCCGTGGCTGATCGGGGCCGGATTTTTCCTCACCGGGATCAGTTTTGTGTTTATCGTCGGTCTGAACCGGGTGATCTGGCAGCTCAAGACCGCTCCCGAGGTGCAGGGGCGGATTTTTGCGCTGCAGGCGGCCATTGGTGTCGGGGGTCAATCGCTTGGCATCCTCATCGCCGGACAGCTGGCCAGCCGCGTATTTGAACCGCTCCTGACCGGTGATGGGGCGCTGGTCAACAGCGTGGGGGCGCTGATCGGGAGCGGACCCGGCCGGGGGATGGCCTTCATTTTTCTGCTGATTGGCCTTCTCCAGCTGGTGGTGGTTCTCGTTTCCAGCCTGATGCCGTCCCTGCGATTGCTGGAGGACAAAATGCCGGATGTGGCGTTCGAAGAAATGACCGTACCGGCAGGGCAATCAGCAACCTAACGTCTAACCGTTAATCGAAAAACAAACCCCTTCGACAGGCTCAGGGGCATAGCAGCGGCGGCTGAGCCTGTCGAAGCCGCAAGCCACCTGAATCGTTATTCATACCATTTCAATTTGGAGTGTCGAATATGAATTTTATCCAGGCTTTGAAATACCCCATTCAGGGGCGGGGCTGGTTCGGCCCCCTGTTAACCCTGACGCTCGTGCAGCTCATTCCCATTGTCGGCCAGTTGATATTAATCGGCTATGGTTTGGAGGCTGTGCGGGCCATCCATGCCGGGCAAATTGATTTGCCGCGACTCGACTGGCCGAGAGCGCTTGTTGATGGCTTGCGTCTGGTTCTGGTTGGGTTTCTTTATCTAATTCCAATCGCGGCCGTGGTGCCCATGATTTTAACGGCCGGGTCAGGGGGCGGCGGAAGTTTTATTTGGGTAACGATCGGTTTGCTGATCGTTTTGGCCGCTCTACGCGGGGTTGTCAAGCGGGTGCCAAAACTGCGCCTGGTTATCACCGGGGTTTCAGGAATTGGCATGGTATTTCTCATCGGCTTTAACCTCTCGCAGTTAGGCGAGCTTCAATCCGCTATGAATCCGGCCAACCTCACCTTAAATGGGGTGAGCATCCTGCTGCTGAGCGTCTTATCCATCATGGTATTTGTTATTTTTAATGGGCTTCTGGTGGCCGGTGCCCGCTTTGCCATTGAGGGTCGTGGGCTTCTTGAGCCCACCAAAACCGCTCAGAGAATGATGCGTGATAGGCGGCAAACAGGATCCCTCATGCTCAACATCGCCGCGATGACCCTCTTGGGTATATTCGTGATTGCCCTTGGCCTGGCGCTGTTTGTCCTGCCGGGTCTGTTTCTCACGGTGGTCTTTTCACTCGCCCTATGGCAGCTGGTCGCCCGGTATGCGGCGGTCAATATCGTTTCATAGACCACAAAAGTTTTGAAAACTTTTGTGGTCTGTTGATATCAAATATCCTTGATCTGCAAAAATCCCTGTAGTATCATGTTCCTAGAGAGAAGGGAGAAAGAGGGAGTTGCCATTTCATTCATCAACTCTGCCGCTCTGCATTGAGTAAATTTCCAGGAGCAACCATGTCCTTACAGTGGACACGGGTCGAGAGAGCGGGTTCAACTTGGCAAGGGATGTACAAAGTCGTCTGAAGGA
>JASJCR010000074.1 GCA_030065875.1 Ardenticatenaceae bacterium
CGTTCTCAGCAGGGAGCAGATGACTTTTGTATTACCCGTTCCTACCTGTCGACCATGAAAAAACAGGGCATCAACGTTTGGGAGGCGATTGGGTCCATTTTCAAAGGCCCTCTTCTTGTCCCTGACTTTCAACCTGTATAGTTACAATCGTAAATCGTAAATCGTAAATCGTAAATCGTAAATCGTAAATCGTAAATCGTAAATCGTAAATCGTAAATCGCAAATCGCAAATCGTAAATCGATTTGTCGATCCCCTGATATAATGCCAAAATCACTCTGTCGCTTGTGCCAATCAAGGTATGTCAAATATTTTTTTTCGACGATTTTGTCTGATATTTCAATTTATTTTTCTAATTATACTGCCGGTTGGCTGTGGGGTGGAAAGTTCACCACCCCCCACCCCAACGCTCTCCGCGCTGGCCATCAAGGGAAAACAGGTTTTTTCAGCGGAGTGCGCCCGCTGTCATGCCGTATCCGATGACACGGTGATTGTCGGTCCATCTCTGGCTGGCATCGCCGATCGGGCGGGTGAGCGGGTTGAGGGCGTCACGGCCGAGGGGTATTTGCTGCAGTCGATTGTGGCGCCAAATCGATATGTGGTGGATGGATACAGCGAACTGATGCCGGCCGATCTGGGGAAAAAGTTAACGGGAGAGGATGTCGATGCGGTGGTAGCCTATTTGTTGACGCTGCAAGATGGGGAATAGGGTTTAAGGATCGAGAGGTTGGAGGATGACCATGAAGAAAATTTTGCGGGTCCTTTCCAGGATTATTTTGGCCTTGATACTGATCGTGGTGGGCGTTTTTATCACGTTTGCCGTCATGCCGGCCGAAGCGGATCCGGTGGTTCCTCTAAACAAGCATGGCGCAGGGGCCAGCAGCGTGGTGCCGTCCTACACGGGACTGCAGCGCTCGTTTCCGGAAACCAACGAACCGGCCGATAATCCCACAACCGCAGCCAAGGCGGAATTGGGTCGCCTGCTCTTCTTTGATCCGATCCTCTCTGAAAACGACGATATTTCCTGCGCCAGCTGTCATCATCCGGATCTTGGTTTTTCAGATGGCCTGGTGAAGGGTGTTGGTCCGCAAGGGGTTGAATTGACCCGCAATACCCCGACCTTGTGGAATGTGGCTTATGTGCAAAATCTGTTTTGGGACGGCCGGCTCAATTCACTAGAAACCCAGGCTGAATTCCCTCTAACCCATCCGGATGAAATGGGCGTCAGCGACACGGCCGCTCTCGAAGCGGAGCTGCGGGCCAATTCTCAATACGCCGATTTGTTTGACCAGGCGTTTACCGGCGGTGAAGAAGCGATTTCTCTGGCAAATGTCGAAAACGCCCTGGCGGCCTTCCAGCGCACCCTGATTTCGCAAAACAGCCCCTTTGATCGGTATGCAGCGGGCGAATTTGAGGCTTTAACCGCCCAACAGCGGCGCGGTTTGGCCCTTTTTCGCTCCGGTGCCACCCGCTGTTTTGAATGTCACTCCGCCCCAACCTTCGCCAGCGATACCTTTCGGGTGATCGGGGTTCAGAGCATCGATCCCGGCCGGGCCGCCATCGCGTCCGATGGGGTAGAAGGGGCTTTTCGGGTGCCGACGTTGCGCAATATCGCCTTAACCTCCCCCTACATGCATGATGGCTCTTTTGAAACGCTTGAAGATGTCATCGAGTTCTATGCGGATGGGGGTGGCCTGGCCCACGGGCAAAGCGATGTTGATCCGTTTGTAAACGGTTTTGAGCTGACCAATCAGGAAATGGCGGATATGGTGTCCTTTCTCCACGCCCTGACTGATGAAACTTCTCTGCCGGCGATTCCCTTAGAAGTTCCTTCGGGCCTGCCGGTTGTGGCTCGCCTGGAAAATAGCGCCCGAGATGTTTCGGCCGCCCACAATGCAGGTGGAGAAGCGAAGGGGATTGAGAACCGCGAGCCGCAAACCTTGATGGTCCAGGCCGGTGAATCGATTCAGGCGGCCGTTGATCGAGCCCAACCGGGTGATACGATTTTGATTTCTTATGGGGTATACCATGAACGGGTGGTCATTGACATCAGCGATATCACGCTTGAAGGGATACCCAACGATGATGGCGCCTATCCGATCATTGACGGCCGAGATATTTTACCGGAAGGTGTGCTGTCATCGGGCAATAATTTTAAGGTCGGTCAACTCCACGTCCGCAATTTCACCGATAACGGCATCCTGGTGGAAGGGGTTACCGGGGTTCACTTCTATGACATCATCGCTGAAAAAACCGGCGCTTACGGCATCTATCCAGTTCAAAGCAGTGATGTCTTGATCGAGCGAATGGAGGTATGGCTTGCTGAAGATGCTGGTATCTATGCCGGTCAATGTGAAGATGTTATCGTGCGGGACAGTGTGGTTTACGACAACGTCATCGGGATTGAGCTGGAAAATACCCTGGGTGGTGAAGTGTACAACAACCATGCCTACAACAACACCACCGGCATTTTGCTGGTGCTGCTGCCGCAGCTAACTTCTAAAATTTCAGCCCAGGCCAAGGTGTACGATAATTTAGTGGAAGACAACAACACCGACAATTTTGGCCGAGCGGGCACAACGGTCAGCATTTTGCCACCGGGTATCGGTATTCTCGTTCTCGCTTCCGATCAAAATGAGGTGTTTAACAACACCGTGACCGGCAATAAATCTTCTGGGGTTGCCCTATTTAGCTTGACCGGGACCGGGGCATTTGACGCCAGTGAACTGGATGTTGGCCCCCTGCCGGAAGGGAATCTTATTTACGACAACGTGTACGATAACAACGGCTTTGATCCGGACCAATTTATCAGGGATTTGGGTATCCCGGCCGGCGATATTTTGTGGGATGGATCGGGTGGAGGAAATCGCTTTAACGAAGCGGCCGGGACCACCTCATTTCCACCGGTTTTGCCCAGCGACAGCTGGCCGGAATTTGCTCGCCACGCATATGGGAATATGCTGAGCTGGGTGATTGGTTTAATTAGGTAGAGAGACTTCAGACTACAGACCTCAGACATCAGATAATGGTAAATGTAACTTGATATCAAATAGAGGGGGTTTACACTTTAAAAGTAGTCTGTAGTCTGTAGTCTGTAGTCTGTAGTCTGTAGTCTGTAGTCTGTAGTCTGTAGTCTGTAGTCTGTAGTCTGTAGTCTTAATCTAATATGGAGAAAACCATGAGCAATCAATCAAAAATTGAAGTGGCAACCCTGGGTGGCGGCTGCTTTTGGTGTTTGGAAGCGGTTTATGTGGAATTAAAAGGGGTCCAAAAGGTCGTATCCGGTTATTCCGGTGGGCACGTACCCAATCCCACCTATGAACAGGTGTGCGGCAAGCAAACCGGCCATGCTGAAGTGGTCCAGGTGCACTATGACCCTGAGGAGGTTTCTTTTAAGGAACTGCTTGAGGTCTTTTTTACAATACACGACCCCACAACGCCCAATCGGCAGGGGGCGGATGTCGGACCCCAATATCGGTCTGTGATTTACTATCACGATCAGGATCAAAAAGAGGTTTCTGAACAGGTGATGGCCGAGGTGACGGCCGAAAATATTTGGGGTGCGCCGCTGGTCACAGAGTTGGAGCCGCTGGACATTTTTTATCCTGCTGAAGCATACCATCAGGATTATTACGCCCGCAATCCGTATCAAGGGTATTGTCGAGTTGTGATCGCCCCCAAAGTGGCCAAATTCCGGCAAAAATACGTGTCGAAATTGAAGGCTGCTGCTTAAGGCTTGTGAGTGTGATTAATCACTCGTTGAAGATGATGCCTGAGCCTGTCGAAGGCTGAGTCGGTATCTAAGCGGCTAACTAAATGTGGACGGATCCCTCAATCACTCTTAATTCATTCTCGGCCCCCTTGTCATCCTGAGCGCAGCGAAGGATCCCGTCAACTGACATGAATGTGTCGTTTGCCATTCATGTAATTTCATCTCTGCAGATCAGCTATCCTGAACGCAAGCTTGAGGAGATTCTTCACTTCGCTGCGCTCCGTTCTGAATGACAGGTAGTTTGCAGCCTACCCAGCCGCCCCCGAACCACTCACAGGGAAGGGGGAAGATTTTTTCGCTGTATTTTAGACTTGATTTATTGAGTCTGCCCATTCTGCACCTTGGGCTGTGGCCTGAGATACAAAATGGTGAATGTGTGATTGGGTGGTGGCCAGCATATCATCATTCCGATCATACGCTTTGAACCAGGCTACGATCTCTTCCAGAGCGTCAATCCAGCTGTAAACCGGCCGCCATCCCAGACGTTGGGCCGCTTTTTCCCAGCTTAACCTCAGCTGGAAGGTTTCGATCTGGTTCACATCCGGATCGGTGTGAATATAAGACCCATCCCCCCAAATTTCGATCAGCTTGTCGGCAATTTCCTGGACGGTGATCCCCACCTGTTCGAGCGGCCCAAAATTCCACGGCTCGCTAAAATGAGGCGCGTTATTTGTTAACAATCGCCGTCCAACTTCCAAATACCCGCTCAGAGGAACCAGCACGTGCTGCCACGGCCGAACGTAATAGGGGTTGCGAATCGGGATCGGTTCGCCTCGCATTAACGCCTGTACACTGTCGGGAACGAGGCGAAACGGGGCCAGATCGCCGCCACCGATCACGTTACCGGCGCGCACAGAAGCCAGCCCCACCCCATGATCTGGGTAGCGATCCGGGTGAAAGTACGTTTGCCTGTAGGTGTGAATGGCCAATTCGGCCATCGCCTTACTGGCGCTGTAGGGGTCTTTTCCGCCCAGCCGGTCGATTTCACGATATCCCCACAGCCAGTGGTGATCCTCATACACCTTGTCGGTCGTAATCGAAACCACCGCGTCGACACCGGCGGTTTGCCGCACCGCATCGAGCAGATTGACGGTCCCCATTGTGTTGGTGGCTATCGTTAGCTGCGGTTCTTCGATTGACCGTAATACGATGGGTTGAGCGGCCATGTGAAATATGATAGACGGCCGATGTTTTTCGATGAGCGCCAATATTTCCTGCTGATGGCGAATATCTCCGCGAACGTCGGTGACCCGCTCGGCCAAACCCAGAACGTCAAACATGTTTGGTTCTGTTGGCGGTTCTGGCAGGCTGTAGCCGATCACCCGGGCACCCATTTCGAGCAGCCAGGTGGTTAGCCACGCTCCTTTAAAGCCGGTATGCCCGGTAATTAGGACAGAACGGCCGCTGTACACGCCTTCAAATAAACGATTCATTTAAGCGATTTTCCTGTTGGTAGGGATTTTATTACCTTAAGCGACCAAAATTGTGGCAGAAACATCGAGCTCTTGCAACGTTTGGCTTATTTCCTGCTCATAATTGTGGTTCATGATGATCACCACGTCAGGTTGATAAGTTCTGAGAAAGGTTGGATCGACAATCTGCTGCCCCATTCCGGCCACAAACATCCCTTTTTTCCGCGGGTTGATATCGACAGCGTATTCAACCACTCCCTGAGGATTCAGCATATTTAAAAAGGTTACTCCTTTTGATCCAGCTCCCCAAATGACCGCTTTTTGATGGTTTTGCCTCAAGGTGGCAAAGCGCTCTTGCCACGCCGCCATTTTCTCCGCAAATGCGGCTGAGAAGCGGTCAACATCAGCTGCCAGCGACGCAATTCCCTGGGCGTGATCGTCTGGTCTAGGGGTTGCGGCTTCTGCCGGGAAGGCTTCGATTGTTAAAAATTGACCTCCAAAGACGGTGTTCACCCTTCCGACGTGAAACCGATTTTGCCGAAATACATGGCTTAAGGAATAGGGGCTAAAATAGCCGCAGTGTTCGTAGATAATGTCCCATATCCCCAATTCACGAACGGTCCACAAGACGTTTGGCACCTCAAAAAGGGCGGTGGTTTTTGACCGGCTGCCTATGACCCGGCGAACCATACCGACAAACTCACCGGCGTTTTCGATATGCTCTAAAACGTGGCGGCAGAGAAGGACATCGGCCGGGTAAGCGGCATATTTTTCGGTGTAATAATCGGGAATAAACGAAAGATATTCCGGCAAATCCTCTTTGGGGAGAGTGCTGGGATCAAACCCGACACCGCGATTGGATCCGGCCTGGCACATCATTTGCAGAAAATCACCCTGTCCGGCCCCGATCTCCACAATGTTTTTTTGGCGGATGTCGAATCGCTCGACCCACTCGTGGACCAGATTGGTGGCATACGCCTGAAATCGGGGTGAGTGGTGAAGGGAATTTTCATAAGATTGGTTGTAATCCATCAGGCGGCTGTCAAAACGGGTGTTGAAGATATGGCCACACCGATCGCAGAAGGCCAGCTGCATGTCGCCACGAGGCGCGGATTTAGCCCCACCGGCCGTGTCCCACAAAATGTTGCAGTAAACCGGTATTTGGGAAATTTCTATAAATGGCTGACTTTCGGTATTGCGGCACACTGGACAAGCCAGGTTAAGATAATTCGACATTATTTTGTCTACTCTTTATGTATTGAGTAGTTTACAAAAAATATTATAGGAAAAATCGTCCACAGACCCCATAGGGGTGAACCGAAGGTTCGCAGATTTTCGCAGAGCTCCGCAGGAGCAAGAGATAAATCTGTGAAAATCCGTGTTAATCCGTGGCCTTTTTTTAACAATTCTTTTTGTAAACCACTTGAATGTAGAAATTGGTTTAATATCAGATCAGGCCCTTTAGCCCCGCATATTTGAGTTTTGACAAATAAACACCGGTATAGCGGCGTCATTCCCGCGAAAGCGGGAATCCATTGGATTGCCACCAGCGGATCCCCGACGTAGTTTACCCCCGTGATGACGGGGGCCAGGATGTCGGGCTTTTAGCTCAACCCCATAATCTCGGGATCGATGCCCAGATCGTGAACGTCGCGGGTGATTTCGGGTATATACACCGGATTCATGACGATAATCAAATCCGGCCGGTACGATTGCAAAAAGGAAGGCGGGACAATTTCTTGACCGGTGCCGGCCATAAAGGTATGCGCTTTATGGGGGTTGATATCGACGACGTATTGGATTTCGCTGGTTATCCCGGTGGTGGTTAAAAAAGAAACCCCTTTTGAACCTCCCCCCCACAAAACCGCTTTTTTTCCGGCTGCTGCCGTTTCCTTTATAAGCTGACGCCACCCTTGAATTTGACCGGGAATCATCTCTCTAAAGATATTAATTTCGGCCGAATACGCAGCCAAATCCCCCTCTAGCGGCAGTGCTGCGGCCGTGGCTGTGGCTGACGGCCGGGCGGCGATCATCAAATATTGATCCCGATAACCGGTCCATAAATCAAGCACCTCAAAATGTGCCCTTCGAAAAAGACGGGCCAGGGAGCCGGCCGTGAAGTAAGAGCAGTGTTCATAATACACGTCCCAAAAAGCCTTGTCGCCAAAGACGTAGCGGCCGTTGGGAATTTGAAAAAAGACGGTGGAATCAAACTGCTGACCAATCGCCTGACGAATCATATACACAAACGAGTGGGTTTCTATGATGTGTTCCAGGGTCATCTTGCACACAAAAAAATCGGCCGCATGATTGGTATACGCTTGCGAATAAAAGTCGGCGATAAAATCGATGTGCGTTCCCGGAGCGGCGGCCACCCGGCCGGATTGGTACGCAGGGTCAAATCCCAACCCGCGGTTGCCCCCCATTTCACAGAGCAGCGTCAAAAACTCCCCGTGCCCACAGCCAATTTCAATAATCGATTTTTGGCGTAAATCAAAGCGATCGATTAAGTCACGGGCAAGCTGTTTATTAAACCGATTAAAGGTGGGGGAAAATCCCTGAGTCGACTCATAGCGGCCGGAATACTCGGTTTTTTGGGGATCAAACGCGGTATTAAAAACGTGACCACACGCCCGGCAAAATCCCAGTTTGATATCTCCCCGCGGGAAATCAAGTGCCTGCCGCTGTCTGTCCAGCAGCAGTACGCTGTTGGTTGGCACACCGGGAACCTCATAAAAGAGCTCTATGGCGTTTGATCCGCATGAGTGGCAGCTATTTTTACTGATTTCTTCTGACATACTTTAGGTAAAACACTTTTTAAAACCGGCCGCGGATTTCACGGATTGACTCTGATTTTTCATTTGCTTTTGTGGAGCTTTGTGTAAATCTGCGGTTCACCCCTGCGGGGTCTGCGGACGATTTTTCTTATAACATTAACTCAAGTTGCCACAATAACCCGTGTCATTGCTCAGCATGAGCAGCGAAGCGAGGAATCTCGTCAAATTGTATTCAGGCCTAGATGGCTGAAAATGGAAACGCTTCTCTTCCAAATAAAAGGCTGTTTTCACTGGAAATTGACGGGATCCTTCGCTTCGCTCAGGATGACAGGGGGGCCGTGGGCGATGGAAACACGCAATGAATCTATTAACCAGTTATTTTTTAAACCTCCATAATTCATCGGGAAATTAAGGTGGCAACTTGAGTTATAACATTATTTGAAAATCACTTAAAATCTTAAGTAGTGTGCGTTCACACACCACTTTGAGTTGACAATGATCCCTGTTACCTAATGGACAGCCGCCAGCTCACCCAGCACAACTTTTGGTTCGGGTATGGGGATGATAAAACGGCCGCCGCGCCGGCGATACGCATCCTGCTGTTTGATGATTTCCCGAGCAAAATTCCAGGCTAAAATCAGGACAAAATCTGGCTGATCTTCGAGCAGCTTCTCGGGTGGAAAAATTTCCAAGTGATTGCCACCCATAAAGCGGCCGTGTTTGAATTGGTTAAGGTCACAAACGTAATCGAGATGATCTTGCGTGATGCCACAATAAGCAAGCAGGGTGGTGGCTTTGGCCGCTGCGCCGTATCCGACGATTGATTTCCCTTGAGCTTTAAGCGGTTCTAAAATCGCCAGCAGCTCCTGCCTGATGCGCTTGATGCGCTCCGCAAAATGGGTGAAGTAATCGAGCCGATCAACCTGGCGATTGCGCTCATCGGCCAACAGATTGAGCACGGCCGGCTGGGTATCTTCAAAAGGCTGCACAAAAAGCCGGAGCGACCCACCATGAATGGCCACCTGCCTGACGTCATTCAGGTAAAGGCCGTGACGGCGAAACAGCTGGTCGAGGGCGGTGACTGAGTAGTAACACAGGTGCTGATGGTAGATGGTGTCAAATTCCCCATGGTCGACCAAATCTACCACGTATGGGGCTTCGATAACGGCCAGCCCGTCTTCTTTTAAGACCGTTTTGATACCGGCCACAAACCCATTCAGATCGGGCACGTGGGCCAGGACATTATTGGCCAGGAACACATCGGCTTTTTGACCGGCGGCCGCCAATTCAGCGGCTAAATCCCGGCCAAAAAAAGTGATCATGGTGGGGATACCATTGTCGACGGCCGCCTGAGCTGGGGCCTGGGCCGGATCGATCCCCAAAACCGGAATTCCTTTTGCGGCAAAATTCTTGAGCATATACCCATCATTTGAGGCGGCCTCGATCACCAGGCTGCCGCTGTTTAGCGACTGACGAGTCATGATGTCTTCAGCGCTGGCAGCGAAATGACGGAGCAGCGAGGGAGAAACCGAGGAGAAGTATGGGTATTCAGCGAAAAACAAAATTTCCGGATTGACGGTCTCCCGAATTTGCACCAGAGAGCAGGCGGAGCAAAAAACGAGGGTCAAGGGGGCTTTGAGCTCCGGCTCGGCCAGCTGATCGCGCCGCAGCAGTCGATCGGCCAGCGGGGTTTCCCCAAACGGCAGAATCAGCTGTAAATCGGTCGATCCACAGGAGCGACAGGTGGTTTCATCTTGATGAATCATCACACGCGCTCCGTTTCAGCGACCCAGCGTAGGTTTTGATCGAGGCGACTTTTACTCAGGAGCATTTTGATATGATGGATGCGCCGATAGCGCGGGCCTTCAAACTCATCGGGTTTTAACCCCACATCTTTGTACGCTTCGTACAGCTCCCGCGCCCCTTTGGCGGCCGTCCAGGTCGGCTGATAGTTGGGCAGGGTGTTGACAATTTTGTCGCAGTTGACGCGATAATTGCGTTTGTCAGGCCCCGCTCCTTCTGCGTATTCGACCCGGCTGCCGGGCACGGCCGCGGCTACAATTTCGGCCAGCTGACGAATTTGATAATTTTCTGAAGAGCGCCCGACGTTAAAAGCCTCGTTGTGAACCGTTTCCCGAGGGGCTTCCAGGGCGGCCAAAAAGGCCCGGGACATATCTTCGATATGGACGATCGGCCGCCAGGGGGTGCCGTCGCTTTTGAGAAAAACCCGGCCGGTGCAAAACGCCCAGGCGGTCAGATTATTTAGCACCAGGTCAAAGCGCAGGCGGGGAGAAACCCCGTAAGCGGTGCCGCTGCGCAAGAAGGTTGGTGAAAAATCATCATCCGCCATCTGGGAAACCTCTTTTTCCACGTTGACTTTGGAGTGACCATACGGAGTAACCGGATTAAAGCCCGACTGTTCATCCAGCCAGTCGTTTACCCCGGCGCCGTAATTGCTGCAGGATGAAGAAAAGATAAAGCGGGTGATTCCGGCTTCCTTGGCTAATTTAGCCAGCCGCACAGAAGCTCGAAAATTGATTTCATCGGTTAAGGCGGGGTTTAAATCCCCCAGGGGATCGTTTGAGAGGCCGGCCAAGTGAATAACCGCTTCAAACCCTTCGAGATCCTGGCGGGAAATATCGCGGATGTCTTTGTTGACCGAGGGTATCGAAGTGATTTTTTCCGCCCCAAACGTCGATCCCTGATAGAGATTGGTGTCATAGCCTACAACGTCGTGACCGGCTTTGACCAGCAAGGGAATCATCACGGTTCCCACGTAACCATTGTGTCCTGTAACTAAAACTCGCATTGTAAATTACTCCCAAATTTTCCAGGGCGCCTTTCCAGACTGCCACATCATTTCTAAAATATGTTTTTCGCGCAACGTGTCCATACATTGCCAGAATGAGTTGTGTTTGTAAGCCATCAGCTGCCCTTCGGCCGCCAGTTGTTCGAGGGGTTCGCGTTCCCACTGGGTCGCATCACCATCAATGTAGTCGTAAATCTCCGGCTCAATCACAAAGAAAGCCCCGTTGATCCACCCTTCACCAATTTGCGGTTTTTCATTAAATTCAGCCACGCGATTGCCGTCAAACACCAGATGGCCATAGCGGGCCGGGGGACGCACGGCCGTCATCGTCACCAATTTTCCGTGTGAGCGATGAAATTTGAGCAGTTCATCGAGGTTCACATCGGAAACACCGTCTCCCCAGGTCAGCATAAACGTTTCGTTGCCCATGTAGGGAATCAGCCGTTTGATGCGGCCGCCGGTCATCGTTTCCATGCCGGTGTCGATTAATTCCACATTCCAGTCGGGGGAATAGCTGTCGTGGGTGGTGACAGCCCCGGTGCGCAAATTTACCGATAAATTGGCATTGAGGGATGCATAATCAACCATGTACTTTTTTAAGACTTCCCCTTTGTAGCCGAGGGCGATGACAAAATCTTTTAATCCAAAATGGGCATAGTGACGCATGATATGCCAAATAATCGGATAGCCGCCGATTTCAACCATCGGTTTTGGCTTGACCTGGGTTTCTTCGGCCAGACGGGTTCCTTTTCCGCCGGCCAGGATGCCTACTTTCATTACAATAGCTCCTTAATTTTGCGCTGTCATTCCCTCAGAAGTGGGGATGACGGGCTTGGTTTGAACAGCGATTTATGATTTGACCGGTGTTTCCTTTTGATCTTGATCGGTTGGGCATTTCGTGGGGGCGTTAAACAGGTATGACTGGCGATCGATCGGGGTAAAAAAGCTTTTGACCGTTCCGGCCAAAAAAGCAATGATGGGGGTAATCCCCCCCGGCCGTCGCTGGATAAATGTATTTTGCACAATTTGATTCATCGCCCCAAAAAAGAGTTCCCAGAAGTAAATGTGGATCGCCGACCAGGGACCAATCTTCAAATATTTGGCGTATGCGCCTCCAATGCCAAACCAGTTGTGCCAGGCGAGGGTTCGCCCTTCTTGAAAGGTGCGAAACCCATCATGGGTCACATAAAAATCAGGGGTTTCCCGAACATCATAGCCGTGGATCAACATGCGAACCGTCAAATCCCCTTCTTCATTGCTGTGAAAAGGTGCCCCGGGACCCAACATCGTATCAAAGCCGTTGATGGCCAGGAATGCGGAGCGGCGCACGGCAGAAGTGGCCGCAATTCCGCGTATTTTATTTTTTCCCTGTACGGTTGAGACCTGAAACGTTTTTTGGCAGTTGTAGGTGGGGATAAATCCCTCATCCGGATTGTGGTCGCCGGCTAAAACTTTGCCAAAGAGAAGACCCAGATTTTCATTTTCGATAAACGGTTTGACGGCGTGCATCAGCCAATTTCTGGGGACGATACAGTCGTCGTCGGTAAATACAACAATCTCAGCGTTGGTGGCGTTTACGCCCGTGTTTCGGCCGATTGACGCCCCCCGCGTATCGCTGCGATGGTAATTAAACCGGGGATCGTTCCCAAAACGGCTTAATTTTTGAGAAACACCGTCTCCCGGACCCTGATCGATGATGTGCACCTCAAACGGGCCAAAGTCATTGTCAAGAATCGTCTCAACGGCATTCTCGATAAATTGGCTGCGGTTATAGGTTGCGATAACAACAGCCACGGTGGGAAAGGATTCAAAATTCAACAAAGACTCCCTTATCTGTTGGAGAGGATTAGATCTTTAAGTAATTCACGCCGCCGTTTAAAAAACCAGTAGGCGATCGTGCGGTAGCAGTTAAATTTTTCGGCGGCCGCTATTTGCGCTTCCCGAACGACGGCCAGATGTTCTTTTAGCTGCCGCCAGTAGGGGAAAATACGTTTTCCCCTAAGTTTGGGATCGAACCAGGCGGTGTATGTATGATAGTTGAGGCCGTAAACCTGATTGGATTGTTTGGCATGAAAACGGGGATAGAAGAGGACCTCGTCAACTTGAAAAAAGCGGCCGATAAGGCTGAGCCTTTCTAACAAGATCCCGTCAGCATGGCTAAAATTCCCCATAGGACCTACGGTTTGAAACGCTTCGCGCCGAATCAGCCCAAAAATCTCATAATACATATTCCAGGGGATGAGGAGCTCGTAAAAACGGGTGGGCGGAGATTGGTGGTCGGTTTTTAAGACGATATCGTAATCGTGTTTAAATTTCCCTTCGTGATCGATGACCTCCACCTTTGTATGGCAGAGAACCACCTCGGGATTGGCTTCCAGTACGGCGACACATTTTTCGATACAGGTGGGGGCCAGCACATCATCGTGGGCTGCCCACCTAAAATATTTGCCACTGGCCAGGTGCAGCACCTGGTTAAAGTTCCACGTGGCCCCCAGATTTTCCTCGGCTCGAAAATATTTGATGCGAGGATCTTTTTGTTCATAGGTCAGGCAAATTTCCTGAGTTTTATCAGTGGAGCAGTTATCAGAGATGATGATTTCCAGATTTTGATAACTTTGATTCACAATTGAGTCGAGGGCTGCGGTTAAATAATCGTCTCCATTAAAAACCGGAACCCCGATTGAAACGAGTGGGTAATCAGATGTCATTTTCTTGGCTTTTGTCTGATTGATTTGTAAATAAGTGGATGATGTACGTTTATTTTATGGGTTCGTGATCGCTATCGCTGTAAACCTTTGACAAAATTGAAGAGGAGCAGGCCCAGTCCGACCGCCAGGAATGTAACCAGAAGCAGGTTCCCGGCCGTCAGGGCAACTGAAATCGCTTTGAATCCAAAGTTGTTGCTGTGCATCACGGGGGGCATAAACAGATCGAGCACCGGTTTCCCCACGGCAAATAGGATGTTGGCCAACCCGGCCGCCACCAGTGATTTGTGTAGGGCACCGGACAATTTATTCTTGGCTGATCGGGCCACATATAACGCATAAAAGCCTAACGCCAACAGGGGCAGAAGGGCCAAAAACGGAAGTAAATTTAAAAATTCGTTCATAGGGCTGCTTAAATTGGTTATTTCTACCGTTCCAAAGGTAGCCTCGGTGTGGTGAGAAACGAGTAATATCGATCCAAAATAGGGACGCCACTGGTACTGGTGGCCGGTGAGCATCCACTGCGACGGCTCATTTTCACCGGCTGGCCAGACCTTTGATTTGTAATAAGATCCCAAACCGGGAACGTGTTCCGATCGCAGCTTAAATAGATAGGTCTCTCCGATTTTAATTTCGGTTAGCTGCTGATCGAGCGGTAAATATTCATCTCCATTTAGCAGGATCGCTTCGATAGGTTCTGCCCGTTCTCCGGTGTAATCCCAGCTCAAAATGTTAAAGCCGCCAATCGGGTGCCAACCGTATTGGGGCTGAATGTCGTTCCACTTTTCGTGACCGTTCCAGTGAAAAGCGATCCCGACACCGCTGCCGTTGCTCGGCCATTCTTTTCGCGGTTCGATGACGTGAATGGTGACTGGAACGGTGATCTCAAAATTTTGCCAATTCATCGGACAAATACCAACCAGCCGGTCGTAGCCGGTTTCGGAGTTGATTAAGCCATCTGGGGTTAACTCCCAATAGCCGTCGATGACGACCGCCCGGCCGCTGGCCAGATCTTCCGGAGTCCAGGAGATCATTTGGGTTTGGGAAAGATCGGGTGCTCCTCCGTTCTCGAAGCGCACCACCACCGTTTGTGAGGCGGTCGTGCCGGTGCTGTCCGCGGCCGAAATGATCACTTCGTTGGCCCCCGGCTGAAGATCATTCAGATCCAAATCAACGTTAAAATCACCCGGATTAGCCAGGCGAAACAGATTGGGCCCCACCTCGATTGGCACGGCCTCCCCACCGTTTAGCATATAGGTAAGCGACGTAATTTCATTTTCGCTGCGAACATTGCCCAACACGTTGAAGTACTGCTGTGTGAGGCATTGACTGTTGATCGTTTGTTCCGATCCATACCAGATATCAATGGTGATGGTTTCATCAGCGGCCGCAGAGGACCACCCCACCAAAACAGCGAACAGCAGCGGCAAAAGGAATAATCGCCTGTATTTTTGCAAGTAATATGGAATCTTTTTCCCCATGGGTCACATGATAAAATGTTACTTAGGCTGTACCCGCCCTAACATGATGGTCAGGATTTTTTTTAACGCACGAGCACGAGGGGTACCTCGGCTTTGCGCAACACTTTTTCAGCCACGCTGCCAAACACCAGGCGATTAAACCCGGAGCGGCCGTGGGTGCTCATCACGATGGCGTCCGCCTGGACCTCCTCGGCCGCGGCCAAAATGGAGTCAGAGGTCGTTCGCCCTTCTGCAAAGTGAATTTGAACGTTGATACCCTGCTCGCGCAAAGATCGTTCAATTCTTTCCAGATAGGCAATCGCAATTTCATAGGCTTCTTTACGCACGCGATCAAAAAGCTCGTCGTGACTTTCATGGGCCAAGATCGATGCCTGAGGCATATTTACCAGAACATGGACGAGGGTCATCTTGGCGTCGAATTTTTTGGCCAACTTGGTGGCTGCCTCCAACGCTTTTTCGGCCAGTTCAGAGCCATCTAAGGGCACCAATAGATGTGAGAACATCTATGTTCCTCCTTGTTCATGTGCGGCTGATTCTTTAAATTTACGACATTACTCTTAAGATATGGATTAATATTCCTGACCCTGCTATTGTAAACGATGTTGGCCATCAACTTGATGAAAATGCGCCCCATTTATCATTAGAAATGGGGATGTAAATCATAAAAGCCGGACATCTGGGAGGATGCCCGGCTTTTAGTTGCCATTCAATGGGTAAGCGAGTGGTTCTAATTATTTGGCCAACAGCGGGTTATCAGGAGGGCCGTTGGGGGTTGGGAGCGGCAGGTTTGAGCCTTCGTCAGATCCGCTTTTGGCCTGCGGCCGGAACGGATCGCCAATCGGATCGAGTAAGGTGACTTCCAACACCTCCGGAAGATAAGTGACCGGGATCAACGTTAAATCTTCTTTGACCGAATCCGGCAGTTCTGGGATGTCTTTGGCGTTGGCCTGCGGCAGCAAAACCGTTTTGATTCCGGCGCGATGGGCGGCAATTGTTTTGCCCTTGAGCCCTCCGATTTCAAGCACCTTGCCGCGCAGGGTGACTTCGCCGGTCATGGCCACATCACGGCGAACCGGGCGGTTGGTAAAGGCGGAGATAATGGCGGTCGTTAAGGCGATTCCGGCACTGGGTCCATCCTTCGGTGTCGCCCCGGCCGGGACGTGAATGTGAAGATTAACCTGGTCAAATATACCGGGATCCAGCCCCAGCGTGCGCGCGTTTGAACGAGCGTAGGTCAAAGCGGCCTGGGCAGATTCTCGCATGACATCCCCCAGCGAACCGGTCAGGATGACCTTGCCGCTTCCTTCACTCAGGCTGACTTCGATGGCCATCACGTCACCACCAAAGCTGCTGACCGCCAGACCGGTAGATACGCCGACTTCGTCCCGCTCTTCAGCCAGGCCATAGCTAAACTTTTCTGGCCCAAGATATTCCCGGGTATCTTCCGGGGTCAGGTTAAACGGTCCTTCTTCACCACTGGCGACCTTAACGGCGACCTTGCGGATCAGAGTGCCAATTAGCCTTTCAAGCTGGCGTACACCGGCTTCACGAGTATAGCGGCGGACCATAAGCCGCAGCGCCTCTTCTTCAATGGTGATTTCATGGTCGTCAATGCCGTGCCCCTTAATTTGTTTGGGCACCAGGTGGTGGGCGGCGATTGATACCTTCTCTTCCTCAATGTAGCCGGGCATGGTGATGCTTTCCATCCGATCGTATAGCGGTGGCGGAATACGGCTGGCCTGATTGGAGGTGGTAATAAAGATCACCTGGCTTAAATCAAAGGCAACTTCAAGGTAATGATCGGTAAATGAGTGATTTTGCTCGGGATCCAAGACCTCAAGCAAAGCGGAACTGGGGTCACCGCGCCAGTCAGCTCCGACCTTGTCGATTTCATCGAGTACGATAACCGGATTTTTGGTACCGGCATCAAGCAGGGCTCGGATAATCCGGCCGGGCAGCGCGCCAATATAGGTGCGGCGATGTCCGCGAATTTCGGCTTCATCGCGCACCCCCCCGAGGCTGATGCGCACTAATTCCCGGCCGATTGCCCGAGCAACAGAGGAGGCGATTGAAGTTTTGCCAACCCCAGGAGGGCCGTTGAGATTAATAATCGCCCCTTTCATCTCTTTTCCGGCCAATTTCCGCACGGCTACAAATTCGATAATCCGGTCTTTGACGTCTTCAAGACCAAAATGATCTTCATCGAGAATTTGTCGCACGTGGGTTAAATCAAAATTATCTTCAGTTTCTTTTGACCATGGAAGATCGCTCAGCGTTTCCAGATAGGTGCGAATCACCCCTGCTTCGGCAGCCTGCGGATTTTGCATCGACAGGCGTTTGAGCTCTTTGAGCGCTTTTTCTTCGATGTCATCGGGCATCCCGGCCGCCAGGATTTTCTCTCGCAGCTGATCTCCGGGATCTTCCGGCTCTTCGCCAAGCTCTTTCTTGATCGCTTTCATTTGTTCGCGCAAGATAAATTCACGCTGCGCTTTGGTCGCTCCATCACGGGCTTCACCTTCGATATCGCGCCGAATCTGGGCGATCTGCAATTCTTTCTGGAGATGTTCGACCAGCAGATTGAGCCGGGCGTGTCCATCCAGATTGGTCAGCAGATTTAGCTCCATTTCAAACGGCAGGGTTAACAAGCCGGACAGGTAATCAGACAATTCGGCCGGATTTTTGCGGCTGCGGGTGGCCACCATAACCTGCTGGTTCACTTCGCCCATGGCGTCGGCGTATTTTTCCAGATAGGCGATCGACTTCACCATGAGCTGACGATCGTCTTCGCTTAACTCAGATGCTTCGTCTTCTTCAGCCAGGTCAGTGTAGTAACCGGTTAAATGCGGGTCTTTTTGCAGTAAGCCGTCAAATTGAACCCGCTGCTGCAGCTCAACCAGCATCTGCACGCCGCCCATTTGGGGAGCGCGTAAAATATCGCGAATGTGAGCCAGGACGCCGATTTGGGCTAAATCTTCTTGGCCCGGTTCTTCGACCGTGGCGTCCAATTGAACCGTAATCAACAGCTGCCCATCTCCGTTGATAGCCGCTTGCGCTGCTGCCAGAGATCGGGAACGGCCGATAGAAATTGTGGTTGTGATTCCCGGAAATACCGCTCCCCCTCGAAGGGGAACAACCGGGATTCCATTTGCGTCAATTGTTGACATGTTTTCTCCATTGGCGGCCGTGGCACCTAATATTCCCCAATATTTACGCCGCCCGTTTAATATCACTCAAGCAGCACGTTGACTGCTGTGCGGAAATTTCCCATGTTAATATTTTTACCCAAATTAATGACCCAAGCTTACAGGTCCACTATAAAAGAAACAGTAGCGATAGGTCAGAGTGATATTAGAGATGGGGTATTTTTAAAATACCGCTCGAGATCAGCTGCAGACAGCTGTGGCCATTGAGCAGCCAAGGTGTGATCGACCGGTACTTCTATGCTACTCCCATCTGGCCAGCGAATCCATAGGTAATAATCCCCAAAAACATGGTGTAAAGCGGCAATTAAATCACTTTCCGGATCGCCCCACAACGAGGTATTTTGTCGGTAGGCGGTGCCAATGATTTCTTCGACCCACTGGCCGTTGATGATCGTTCCCTGAAGCACCACGCCGTTGACCAATCTGCAGAAACCGCTGTCTGAAGCGGCCGCAGTTGGCAGTTGAGGCAAGTTGGCCCCGGCATTTTCCAAGGGGAGTGTGGTCAACGGTTCGATTTCACCACTACTTTCCTTGACGGTTAGTATGATGGCCACTTTTTGATCGGGATCTACAATGCCGATTCCGTTTTCAAAGAGGTGGAATTGATAGGCGTGACTGCCGATTAATATCGGTTTTTGGGTGATTAAACCCGCGCTCCCCCCTTCAATCCAGCTGTATTCCTGGGTGGTGGGATCATAGGCGATCCCTTGCCAGCGGCCGGTCAGCGATAACCGGTGGGTTTTTAACTCCAGTGAGCTGCCCAGTAATTTTTTAAAATCGACCGGTGTTATCGGGGTAAATTGGGCGGCCGTGCTGGGTGGTCGAGCTACGGCTGGAACGGTAGGTGAAAGCAAATCCGGCGGAAATAGCGGCCGCTGTCCCTCTTCAAAATATTGCTTAAAAATCGACTTCAAAGCCGGCGGCAGGCGGTGAGGATCTTGACCCTGGGTTGGGAGCTGGACCGCAGAATGAAAAAATGAAACCTTGTTTGTGGCCCGGTCATGAAGGGATTTGTAGCGGGGGTGAGTTCCCCCATATGGATGAATACCGGTCAAGGCTCTAGCCAGATGAACCGCAAAGGCATACCAATCGTTGGCCGGTGAAAATGCCGGCCGGGCGGCAAAATCTTGCACGTGATAGAGGTAAGGATCCACAAAAACCGGGTGGGCTACCGGGCAGGGGTGACGGCCGATTTGAAAGCTGTCGACATCGAGCCAAAAAATTTGGTCAAAATCCCGGCCGTCAACCCACAGATTGCTATCGTTAAAATCGCCGACGACCAGGCCGGTGCGGTGAAAATGATTGATATCCTGATGGATGAGACGAAAAATATCCAGAATCGCCTGCCAGGTGATGTTGAGGAGCTTCTGATATTTGGGGGTACAAAGCTTTTTAAGCGAGATGGCGTGCGCCGGTAATTTTGGCATCGCGTACCCGACAGCGATTTTTTTTTGATTGTAAGCGATCTCCTGAGGACCCAGGGCAGAGGGCGGTAGCGCCTGAGCATTCCGTAGATGACAGAGCAGGTGCAGTTTCTCTTCCGGAACGGCCGAGCTTTGGCGATATTTTTTTAACACCATGCCGTTTGAGAGATCAAACACATCTCCTTCCCCTCCTGAGGCGATCAGGGAGTTTGGAGAAATAACGTGTTTGGTTTTGCCCAGATAAACGGTTTCTGTTGCCATAGTGTATATTATACACTAAATGCGGTTTTTCGCAACTGTATTGGGTGAGTAAAGGGCATGGGTGGGTTTTTGGCCCCTCTAATTTTTGCCTCCTGAGGATTGGTACCCGCTTTGAGATGTGCTATTATCCATCTCAGGAAGGGGTAAAAATATGAAGACATTGCTTATCATGCGCCATGCTAAATCCAGCTGGGATAATCGGCATTTGGCAGATTATGACCGGCCGCTAAACCCGCGTGGAGAGCGAGATGCACCCAGAATGGGTGAACTTTTGCGAAAAGAAGGATTGATTCCCGACGTTATCGTCACCTCAAGTGCAGAAAGGGCGCTAAAAACTGCCGAACTGGTGGCCCTTTCATGTGATTTTTCTTCATCTCTGGTTACCGATCGCGAGCTTTATCACGCCCCGGCCGAAACATATTTTGACGTGATTTCCAAGCTGGATCCGGAGTTAAAAACCGCTTTGGTGGTCGGACACAACCCCGGCATAGAAATGTTTCTTTCAAAAGTTGTTTTGACCTGGACGACGATGACGACGGCCAATATCGGTCATGTGCAGCTCGACATTCCCGATTGGTCCCACTTTCAGGAAGGGGTTTCCGGACGGCTGATTCATTTCTGGCAGCCGAAAGCCCTTTTTAAGTAAGGGTATTATTTTTATATGAATGTTCTCGTTGTGGAAGATGACAGTACCCTGCTGGAGACGATTGAATATAACCTGGTTAAACAGGGGTACGACGTTATTACAGCCTCAGATGGGCAGATGGCCGTTGAAAAGGCCCGTTCTGATCATCCTGATTTAATTATTCTCGATGTGATGCTGCCAGAATTAGATGGGTTTGAGGTGTGTCGCATTTTGCGCAAGGAGATTGCCACCCCGATCATCATGCTAACCGCCCGCACCGATGAAGTGGATAAGGTGGTGGGCCTGGAAATGGGGGCCGATGATTATATTTCCAAGCCGTTCAGCATGCGCGAGCTGATGGCCCGCGTCAAAGCGATGCAGCGCCGCGTGAGGCTGATTCGGGAAGAAATCGATTCTCAGGTCTCCCGACAAAAAAACGGCCGGCCGGGCGTTGGTGACTCCGGTCGCCTAATGGAATTTGACAATCTGCGGATTGACCCGGATCGGCACGAAGTGTTAATCGGTGATGCACCGCTGCGCCTAAAACCCAAGGAGTACGAGCTGCTCGTTTTTTTGGCGCGCCATCAGGGGATCGCCCTGTCGCGAGATTTAATCCTGGAGCGGGTGTGGGGCTGGTCTTATGACGGGAACAGCCGCACCGTGGACGTTCATATTCGCTGGCTGAGGGAAAAAATCGAGTTTAACCCGACCAATCCCAGCCGTATCGTGACGGTGCGGGGGATTGGCTACCGATTTGAGGGGTAGACGTGATCGATCACCGGGAAGAACCGCTTGAGGGCGTTGACTTTGGACCGCGCGACCACATTCGCCATATGTTTTATCGGCGGATTGCCGCCTCTTTCGCGCTGCTGTTTGCACTTGTGATCGGTGGGGTCGTCTTATGGATGCAGCGACCGGCCTGCCGGGCTGATGTCAACTGCGGCTGGCCGGTATTTTTTGTTTCCCTATTGGTGACCATTCCAATTATTGTGTTGTTATCGTGGCTTTGGGGGCGGTGGCACGAGCGTCAGACGGCTATCGTGACCCTACAGCTGGAGCGAGAGTACAAGCAGCAGGTGGGGTTGGTGGATTGGGAGCGACGCCGTTTGGCCACGGTTTTAAATCAAATGGCGGATGGGGTGGTGATGACCGATGATGCCGGCCGCATTCAGTATTTGAACCCGGCCGCCATGCGCATTTTAAACACCGGTCAGGATGAAGCTTTGGGGCATGCCTTTGCCGCCGTTGCTTTCCACCATCAGCTGATCGAGTTATGGCAGAAGTGCCGTCAGGAGCGTGAAGAGCAGACGGCCGCTTTGGAAATTGAACGCCGCGGTTTTTTTGTGCAGGTGATTGTTTCCCCGTTTCAGCTGATCGACCAGTGGGGATGCCTGGTGATCCTGCAGGATTTGACCCGTATTCGCCGTTTGGAAACGGTCAGGCGTGATTTTATCAGCAACGTATCCCACGAACTTCTGACGCCCATTGCGGCCCTGCAGGCGGTGGTTGAAACGATTCAGGATGGGGCTCTGGATGATCCCCCGATGGCCCGTCACTTTTTAAATCGGGCGTTAACCGAAGTGGACAGCCTGTCGCATATTGTCAGTGAGCTGTTAACGCTGTCGCGTATCGAAGCGGGCCAGGTTGCCCTGCGGATGCGGCCGGTGTCGGTGGCTGCCCTGTTTTCCCGGCCGCTCGAACAGTTTACCGTTTCGGCAAAGCGCAAAGAAATTGAATTGGCGTCCCACATCCCCGATGATTTTCCCTATGTTTTGGCCGATGCGGAGCAAATCTGGCAGGTCATCAACAACATCATGCATAACGCCTTAAAATATACGCCTGCGGGTGGTCAGGTTACCCTGGAAGCGAAGCGGAGTGAAGATGAGCCGGATTTTATTGTGATCGTCATTCAGGACAGCGGTATCGGCATTCCCAAAGAAGATTTACCCCGAATATTTGAGCGATTTTACAAAGCGGATCGTTCGCGCCAGCGAGACAAAGCCAGCGGGACCGGGCTGGGATTGTCGATAGCCAAGCACATCGTTCAGGCTCACGGCGGCCGCGTGTGGGCGACAAGCAAAGAAGGAAAAGGATCGTCGTTTTTTCTAACGCTGCCGATCACCCAAAATTTGCCTTCACCTGCGCTTGAAGCCTCTGTGGAAAATTTTACCCGATCTCCATCTTCTGCAGTCGATCCTGAAGGGCCGCAATCTCGCCCTTGAGGTGTTCGATATCGGCCGTAAATAAATCCGCTACTTCATCCCACCAATTTTCCCCATCATTGGGATCAACCTGCTTTGCTTTGCGCCACAGCCTTGAGACCATATCCTGACGCAGGGTTTTGAATTGATAACGTATTTTGCGGACTCGCTGCCGACATTTTCGGAGTCGTTTTTGCAGCGTTTTGACCTTTGAACCAACCTGCGGATCAGCGGTGATATCTTTGACCGTTTGCGGATCGAGCTCGCCGGCCAAATCTCGCAGCGCCTGGATATCTTTTTGCGCGTACGCTTCGTTAACGGCGGCCATCATGGAGGTGGCGTAAGAGCGCATCAGAGCATCTTCAATCAGGTCTGGATGAAAACGTCGGGCCAACTCCCGATACAGTCTTTTTTCCGCTTTACGATCGCTGGGCAGGGGATCCACGATCGGACGAATATCGTCTTCCTGATCTTCATGACCGTTAATCGGCTCCGGTTCCGGATCGGGATCATCTTCCAGCCATTCGTCCGGATCAAAAGGTTGGCCGCTTTCGGCCGCCTGCTGCCACATCGTCAGGCGGGTCAGCAGCCGCTGCTTGGTGACTTTTAACTCCTGTATTTCTTCGACCCAGGGCCCCAATTTTAAGCGACAGTGCATACGAAAGGCGTTAATTTCAGCCTGTTCACGGGCTAAATCCGCCTCTGCTTCACGCAGCAGCTCTTTGGCCTGTGCAAATTCGTTTTCGAGTTGACGGAGTTTTTCCTGCGAATTAGCGGGCTGCAGGGCGCGATGATTACTCATTCCAAAAGTTGACCCTACTGCGGCCGGGCGCTGAATAAATCGCCGCGCTTGTTGTAAATTCTTCTTACCAGGCGGCTGCCGTTGCGCATGCGCGAATGGATCAAAAAGGCTGGCCCCCAAAAACCACGGGTCAGGCCGATAAACCAATAGATAATCGGCAGGTCGCGAACGACGACCGTCACAATTTGGGAAACAAGTCGCGATTCTGGCAGCGCGACATCTTGAATTTGGTCCCAGCGCAGCCAGCGGCTTTCGTAAAATGCGGTTTTTAATTTGAACTGCTCCCCGGAAACGTGAACCTCGGGGTACATAAAATGGATGCTGGTGGCGAATAAAAGAGCGATGGGACCGGCAATCAGGATAATAATCAAAAATCGGGAGGGATTTACCGATATCTCATCGCTGATTAAAGGCAAAAACAGAAGGGCGATATAGGCACCTACAATGGCGAAGGGGATAAATCTGGAGACGAGTTTGATTGTTTGAGGATATTCGTATATTTCAACTTTGCTCATTTCATTGTCTCAAGCACAGGGGCTTTATTGAGACAAATAGTATCTTCTGGCAGGCGAATTGTAAAGGAAGAACCGCCTAATAATTCACTCGTCGCTTCGATGTCCGCTCCCATCAGAGAGCAGAATTTTTTGGTAATGGCCAACCCCAAACCGGTTCCGCCGTAAGTCATTCGATCGTTACTTCGGGCCTGCTCAAACGGCTCAAAAATCATTTTGAGTTTGTCTTTGGGAATGCCTATCCCGCTGTCAACTACTTTGAAGCAAAGCCATTGACCGTCACGGAAAATTTCAACAGAAATATTTCCTCGCTGGGTAAATTTTGCGGCGTTGCCAACTAGATTGAGCAAGCTTTGAAATAATTTCTGCCGATCGGTATAAAGCTCGATGTCTGGCAAGTGATTTATTATTTTGAACTGGTTGGCGTTGTGAGCCACCAACGGTTCCGAAAGAGATTCTAATTCCAACAGCAGGCTGTCGAGTGAAAATTGTCCGGCATCGAGCGTGATTTTCCCGGTTTCCACCCGCGATAAATCGAGGATTTCGTTGATAATATTGAGAAGAAGACGGCCGGAGTTCTGAATGCGCAGTAAATCTTTGGCTTCGTGAGATTTGCCGATTAAGAGCAAATCTTCGTAGAGCAGTTCACTGTAGCCAATGATCGAATTGAGGGGGGTTCGAAGTTCGTGACTCATATTGGCCAGGAATATGGTTTTTGCCTTGTTGGCTTCTTCCGCCTCTCTTTTCGCCTCGGCTAGCTGCTTGGTGCGCTGCAGGACCATCTCTTCAAGCTGCTCGCTGTAGAGGGTGAGATTTTGTTTCTGTTCCTGGAGCGATACCACCATCTGGTTAAAACCGGAAGTTAGATATCCCAGTTCATCTTGAAAGTGAACGGGTAACTCGGTATGTAAAATCCCCTGTTCGACATTGTGAACCCCCCGCAGCAAATCTTTTAACGGCTGGAGAAAGAAGCCGTTAAAAAAGAAGGGAGCAATCGCGATAATCAGAATTGGAATTGTTAGGAGGGCCAGCACCAAAACATACGCCGTGGCGTGCATGAAAAGTCGATAATCACGGTAGGTATGGGCAACCTCATAACGTTGACCGTCAACTTCCCCGATGGTGATAATGTATTTGCTGATCGGGTACGGCTCTTCAGAATACAAATTCAGATGTCGATCGCTAAAATACCAATGATCTATTTTTACAAGCTGATTTGGCAGCGGTTGGAGCAGGTCATCCCGTTTGGTAAGGCGTGGTTGATACACAGGCTGATCCGCTGCTGGATCGGCGGTATAAACCAGCGTGTAGGCGGAGCTTTCACGGTTACGATTTACCTGGCCGACAAAAGCGATCGACCCTGGTATCATTTCTTCAAAATAATCGATATCGTTTTCAATTAAAAAGAGAATTTGATCCACTTCATCTTGACGCTGCTGGTGATAAGCTGCCTGGCGAACAACCAGTGAAATTTGAGAAATTGCCCCGATGATAATTAGGGATATGAGCAAAAGTGATATATTTAACTTTGAAGTAAACGGGACAAATTCATCGGTATTGTTCAGGAAAATTAACACAAAACCGCTCAAAACGATTAGCATGCCTGTTTGAAAAAACAGAGAGTGAGTGAGCTCATCGATGATATTCGCCCCACGAGCGATATTTACAAAACCCAGGGAGATAAGCAGCAGGGTGAATAAGGCAAAATTGCGGGCCGCTTTGGCCTGATGACCGGCCGGTTGAAAGAATGAAGTGCGCTGCAGCCCTGCGTCTTGACTGAGCGAACGTGTTTGATAGATAAATACACCGGTAGAAACAAGATTTATAATCGTGATCAGAACTGTTGGAATTAAGATCGTGACAAAACTTCTGGTGCCATGAGTGAACCACTGCTGGTAATAAAATAAAATGGCCGTTGCAGCCAACCCGCACAAGGCGATTATGATTCGCCCAATCCACTGCGGCCAGGGTGACGGCAGGACTCTGGGAAAATAGAGTGAAAAGAAGCACAGGCAGGCGGAGGTTAGCAGGGCAAAAAAGTATTGCGGCGGTATAAATAGGACGAGCGACTGATCGTCAATGCTGGATGCCAAAAACCAGAATCCGGTGAACAAGGCGGAAGAGACAAAAGTGCCGATTAACCAGCGAGACGGGATCGATTTTGGTTTAAGCCAAATGAGATATGCCGCAATTAATGTGCTGAGGACAAAACTCGGCAAGCTCATGACTGAATTTTGATAAAATAGCAATTCGGTCATTGATTGTTTTCCATCTGGCTGGGGAAGAAAAATTAGTGCGTAGGCTGCTTAGATTTAAGATTTAAGTTGCCAAAGACACCCCGGTTTCGATATGGTTTAAACAACCAAATGGAATAGAGAAATTTTGCCAGAATTGTCTTGCTTTCTCCATAGTCTATTCGTCCTGTAAGATTAAAGGGTGATCATGACCTATTATTTCAACAGCACACCACGCGAAGACGGTTTTTTTATGCCGGGTGAGTTTGCGCCCCACGAAGGGTGCTGGATGTTGTGGCCAGAACGGCCGGATGTGTGGCGCGAGAATGCCCGGCCGGCTCAAGAGGCATTTGCCCAGGTTGCAGCGGCGATTTCCCGATTTGAGCCGGTGTTTATGGGTGTCCACCCGGAAAAAATCTCCCTGGCGCGCCGCATGCTGCCGGCCGAGGTTCAGCTTTTTCCGTTTAAATACAACGATGCCTGGATTCGGGACAACGGCCCGACTTTTGTGATTTCCCGAGACGGCCGTCTGCGCGGGATAGATTGGGATTTTAACGCCTGGGGTGGTCTCTATCAGGATTTTAAAGAGGATGATGCCCTGGCCAGCCATCTCCTATCTTATTTGCAGGTGGGGCGGTACAAGGCCCCTTTGGTGTTGGAGGGTGGAGCCATTGACGTCGATGGTGAGGGAACGGTTATTGTAACCGCCCAAAATTTGCTTCATCCCAATCGCAACCCAACCTTATCTCGGGGGCAAATTGAAGATCACCTGAAGCGGTATTTAAATGTGGACAAAGTGATTTGGATTCCACGGGGCGTATTTAGGGATGAAACGGATGGTCATATCGATAACCTGTGCTGTTTTGTCCGGCCGGGGGTCGTGGCATTAACGTGGACCGATGACGAGCATGATCCGCAATACGAGAGCAGCCATCTGGCATTTCAAACGTTAAGCGAGGAAACGGATGCGCAGGGGCGCAAATTGGAAATTCACAAAATTCATCAGCCGGACCCGATCATAACCACGGCCGCCGAAGCGGCGGGTCTGGCCATCACGGAAAATTCTTGGCCCCGGCCTGAAAATACCCGACTCGCCGGATCTTATATCAACTACTATGTGGCCAACGGCGGGGTGATTGTGCCCCAATTTAAAGATCCGCATGATGAACCGGCTCTAGAAAAAATTCAGCTTCTTTTTCCAGAGCGAGAAGTGGTGGGGGTGTATGCTCGGGAGATTTTACTGGGTGGTGGAAATATTCACTGTATCACTCAGCAGCAGCCTCAATCGCTTGACTTTTCTTCCAGCAGCTCCAAATAGGTGATTGCCGCTCCAATCGCCCGGAAGTAATTTTCGATCACAATATTTTCGTTGGGTCCATGGGCCCGACCCCCTTTGTGGGTGAAGCCCATGATGACCAGGTCATTGACTAACGGCCGAATGGTATGGGCGATAGGCACGCTGCCACCGGCCATTTCCAAAACCGCCGGTACGCCCCAATGTTTTTCATACGCCTGGGCGGCCAGCTGCATTGGCTGGGTGCGATGATCGAGATAAACGGCCGCCGCACCCATTTCAAATGACGGCACCTCAACTCGCACGCTCTCGGGTGCGAGCGCCTTGATGTGCCCGGTGACCTGGGACAAGACGACCTGTGGATCTTGATCGGGTACGAGACGGCAGCTTATTTTGGCCATCGCTTTGGATGGTAAAACGGTTTTTACCCCTTCGGCCGTGTATCCACCCACGATGCCGTTGATCTCCAGCGTCGGCCGGATACCGGTTCGTTCGTGGGAAGTGTACCCGGGTTCTCCCCAGCGGGTTGGCGCCCCGGCAACTTGCTCCCAAGCCTCCTCAAAAATCGGATCAATGGCTCCCCAAGCCTGCCGCTCTGCCGCAGAAAAATCACGCACGTTTTCATAAAATCCGGGCACGGTTATGGCACCGGTTTCATCATGGAGTTGGGCCAGTATTTCTGTCAAAGCCTGGATGGGGTTGTGAACGGACCCACCGTAATGACCGGAATGCAAATCTTTTTGGGGGCCAAACACGTGAACTTCGAGGGTAATGATGCCTCGTAGACCGCAAACAAGTGAGGGCTGCTCCGGCTTAACGATGCCGCCATCGCAAATAATGCCGATATCGGCTTTTAACCGTTCCGGTTCGGCCGCGGCAAACGCTTCGATCGTTTCGGAACCTGATTCTTCTTCTCCTTCAAACAGGAGCTTGACGTTGACCGGCAGCCGGCCGCCGCCGGAAAGCATCAGCGATTCAACCGCTTTAACTTGACTCATGACGTTGATTTTTGAGTCGGTTGCCCCTCTGGCATAGAGCAGCCCATCTTTCTCGACCGGTTCAAATGGATCGGTAACCCAACCATCTTCGAGAGCGGCCGGCTGAACGTCGTAATGGCCATAAATCAGGACGGTCGGGGCTTGCGGCCCGGCCTCCAGCCACTGGGCAAACACCAGGGGGTGTCGACCTTCTGGAACGTGAATCTGCTCAATTTGAGTAAACCCGATGCGCTGCAGATCGGCCGATAGCCAATCGGCCGCTCGCTGTACATCGGCTGTATGGTGCGCCTGGGTGCTGATGCTGGGGATGCGAATGAGATCTTTAAGCTGCCCTAAAAATTGTTCCTGGTGGGTTTCTAGATACTCATGGGGGGTCATGAAAATTTCCTCCTAGTGGGGGGTGAAGCGTGGGAATTGTAATCCTTTCCCATAATTTTACAATGAGGAATAACTTGTTGGAGAGGATGCCTGAGCCTGTCGAAGGCGGAGTCGGATCCAAACAGCGAATCGAATTTGTACAGCCGCTTTGGCTTCGACAGGCTCAGCCAGCGTTTTGTGGCATTTTTAAATGCTTTCTGAGGATTAGACTGTGTTGACATTTGGGAATTTTCTTCACCCCCGCATTGAAATGCCGGGGCTAAAGGGCCTGACCTGATGGCAAACCAACCCTTTAGCCGTCGGTTTTTGAGTTTTAACAAATTAATACCGATACAGCGCCCTCATTCCCGCGAAAGCGGGAATCCACTGGATGGCCACCGATGGATCCCCACCGTAGTTTACCCCCGTGAAGACGGGGGCCAGGATGACGAGTCTCTTTTGAAGTCGGTTCATATCCACATTTATTTGTAAATCTGCAATATTCATCGGCAAAAGTAATTAAGAAAGCTTAAGTTACAGAGTATTAGGTAAGTTGCTAAAAAGTTTTCTGAAGAAGGTGTCCGCAGATTACGCAGATTTTCGCAGATTACAGAAAAAAATCTGCGGCCATCTGCGGATATTTTTTCGTAAAACCTTTTGCTGACTACTTAAACAAATATTTATCCAGCGCCAGGGGAATCCCGTCTTCATCGTTGGTGGCCGTGACGTACGTCGCCGCTTCTTTGATGCGCGGCATGGCGTTTCCCATAGCCACCCCGATGCCGGCCCAGCTGATCATTTCAAGATCATTGTCGCTGTCCCCAAAAGCGATGGTATTTTCGTAGCCAATCCCCAGATCGTCGAGCAAAATTTTTAACCCACCCCCTTTTGATGTGCCGAGAGGAACGAGTTCCAGCATGTCAATTTGCGACATAACCAGCGTGGCCCGGCCGGTGAATTGTTGCTCCAGGAGAGGGGAGATTGATTTTAGACGCTCCGGTTGATCGAGCAGGATGAACTTCTGAAATGGCGCATGATCCATTAAATTTTCTACCGATCCAACTTCGATGGGGTATGGCTCGTCAAAATCGACCAGCCGGGAGGTTAAGGGGTTGTTGCGCGTGGTAAAAATTTGGGTGTCTTTATACGTCACAAACGTACAGTGGTGGGCCTCGGCCGCTGCGGCGATTTCACCCGCTAAATCATTGGCCAGATGGACCTCGTGACGCAAGGTGCCGTCAGGGTTGGCGATAATTAACCCTTGTGAATAAACTCCCGGCGTATTTAAGCCCAATTCTTGTTTGATTTGGCCGGATGAGGCGCGCGTTTTGCCGGTGGCGATTACCACCGGAACGCCGGCGGCGGAGGCGCGCCTTAAGGCGTTTTTGGTGCCGATTGTGATGGTATGTTTTGAGGTGAGCAGGGTGCCGTCAAGATCGACAGCGATACATTGGATGTTGGGATTAATAAATGACATATGCAGTACGTATATTGGCCTATTGTTTGACGCATTTCGTGCGTAAATTTTAGACCAATGGTGTTGAAAAGTGGTTTTGATCGCTTTAAAATGACTTCAGCTTTGAGAGAATAGCTTGGGAAACCAATCCGTCAAACGATAACAAAAATTTAAATCAAATTTTAAGTAGGTCAACGAACATTTTTTATTGTGAAAGGGCCGTCAAATATTTTTCGCCTCTGACTTCTTTCCTAAAAAGATTCGGTAGCGAACTTGTTAGAGTTCTGTTTTCAGATAGTCCGACAAGTTTCCCTCATCGTGTCGGTTCAGGGGCAGGAAGGTAGTTTGATGATTGAGAAAATGCGCTATTTAGTCCGACAAATTCCCCCTCCCGACGCGGGAGGGGGCTAGGGGGTGGGTCTCCTAAAGATCAACTGACCCCTCCCCCAGCCCCTCCCCGATTCGGGGAGGGGTGCTCGTCGAGCTGTTTAAGGGGAGAATTTTTACCTGTCCGCCCTTGAACCAGGCACGGGAGGGGGGTGCAAAGTTTAAAAAAATTATGTCATACACGATGTATTTGATAGATACATATTGAAAGGAGAAAAAATGACTCAGGAAAACGGCCGTCAAGGCGACAAAAATGTTGTGGGAAGCTTCAAGGTCAAAGCGGGCTTAGCCCAAATGTTAAAAGGCGGGGTGATTATGGATGTGGTCACCCCTGAACAGGCGGTGATCGCCGAAGAGGCTGGTGCGGTGGCCGTCATGGCTCTCGAGCGGGTGCCGGCCGATATCCGGGTGCAGGGAGGGGTCGCTCGCATGTCCGATCCGGGTATGATCAAGGAGATTATCGACGCCGTATCGATTCCGGTAATGGCCAAAGCCCGTATCGGCCATTTTGTCGAGGCTCAGATCCTCGAAGCCATTGGAGTAGACTATGTTGATGAAAGCGAAGTCTTAACCCCCGCCGATGAGGTGTATCACATCAACAAACACGACTTCAAAGTTCCTTTTGTGTGCGGCTGCCGCAATCTGGGAGAAGCCCTGCGCCGCGTTGGTGAGGGGGCGGCGATGATTCGCACCAAAGGGGAAGCGGGAACCGGTGACGTGGTCGAGGCGGTTCGCCATGCCCGTACCGTGCTGGGTGATATTCGCCGGCTGCAGCTGATGCCGGATGAAGAATTGATGACCTTTGCCAAAAATATCGGCGCACCGTATGAGCTGGTCAAGCAGACCAAGGAGCTGGGACGGTTGCCGGTGGTCAATTTTGCGGCCGGTGGCATTGCTACCCCGGCCGATGCCGCCCTGATGATGCAAATCGGGGTTGATGGGGTGTTTGTCGGGTCCGGGATTTTCAAGAGCGGCAATCCGGCCTCGCGGGCCAAAGCGATTGTCGAAGCCACTACCCACTTTAAAAATGCCGAGATTTTGGCCCGGGTCAGTGAAAACCTCGGTGAACCGATGGTCGGTATCAACGTGTCAAGCTTGCCGGAGGAAGAGCATCTGGCCGTAAGAGGCTGGTAGGGAGAAGGGTCACAACCCTTTCCGCGAAATGTTATGAAAATCGGCGTTTTAGCCCTACAGGGGGCTTTTATTGAGCACATCAAAATGCTGCGCAGCTTGGGAGCTGCGGCCGTTGAGGTGCGTTTACCGCAAGATTTGGATGATCTGGATGGTTTGATTATTCCCGGTGGTGAGAGTACCACCATCGGGAAATTGGCCGTCCAATACGGGTTAATGGAACCGCTGCGCAGCTTTGCCGCGGAGCGGCCGGTGTGGGGTACCTGTGCCGGCATGATATTTATGGCTCGGGAAATCGGGTTAGACCAGCCGCTGTTGGGGGTGATGGATATCGTCGTGGAGCGCAACGCGTTTGGTCGGCAGATTGACAGCTTTGAGGTTGATTTGATGATTGACGGGATTGCTGAGTCAGACCGGCCGTTTCCCGCGGTTTTTATTCGCGCCCCGCGCTTAATCGCGGTGGGTCGTCACGGTCAGGTCCTGGCTCGCTTGGCGGATGGGACCGCTGTGGCGGCCCGCGAAGGGCAGTGGCTGGTCACCTCTTTTCATCCTGAGCTGAGTGATGACGGCCGGCTCCATCAATATTTTATGCACATGGTGGAGGCGCAAAAAGTAGCGGTTTGAATTTAGACGGGCAGCATGACGGTAAATTGCGCGCCGCTAATCGATGGATCACTTCGATTCTGGGCGCGTATCCAACCGTTATGCTGCTTGACAATTTCTGAGGCGATAAACAGCCCCAGACCGGTTCCTCGCCCCCTCGATTTTGTCGTAAAAAACGGTTCAAACAGCTGCGGGATTTTTTCTTCAGGCGGCAGCCCATCCCCAGAATCCTGAACGGAAACCGCGACCGAGTCGAGTTCCGGAATCGGCCATGTTTTGAGCAGGATTTCACCCCCGGACGGGAGCAGGGCATCACGGGCGTTGAGCATCAGGTTGATAAGCACCTGCGTGATTTGGCCAGGATCACAGGTAACTTTGGGCAGTTCCGGATTTAATTCAAAATTGAGACGCAAATTGTCTCGTTTGACCAGCTGCGCATCAAGCAAGGTCACGGCGTGTTCGATCAACTCGTTAACCGAGGTGGGTTCGCGCAGCGTTTCCCCGTAAGTGTATGCTCGCAGGGTATCGATCAGTTGATTGCAGCGGCCGACGTTGGTGTCGATCATCCTTAAATATCGTTTAAGCGTTTCGCCATTTAAGTAGTTGCCGTCAACCATTTCAAGTAAGTTTGAGGTAGTTGTGCCAATCACGCTGATCGGATTGGTTAATTCATGGGCAATGCTGGCCCCCATCGTTCCCAAACCGGCCAATCGTTCATTGTGGATGATTTTATCTACCCATTGACTGGCTTTGGGCAGGGCAACAATCGACACGACAGTTAACCCTTCAACGGTAAATGGCAGGGTTGTTAGGGTAACGCAGGCCGGTATCGGGGAGGTATCTGAGGGTTTGATCTCGGTGTGAAAGCGATGGCTCTGCTCCCGACTCCTGAATAAAAGCTTGATCTGGTCGTCAGGGAAAATTTGGTTAAGGGGCGTGTGAAGCAGCGCCTGGGTTGGTTGGTTGAGCATGAGCTCGGCCGTGCGATTGGCAAAAACGATCTCAAGGTTGCCGTTTAAGACCAACACCCCTTCGTAAAGTTCTTTGGTGATTGTTTCTATGAGGGAAGGAACAGCTGGGTTCGAACCGTTATGAGTATGATGATCTAATTTGAGCGGCGAATTTGCCATATTGTTGACCCGTTAGATTTGTTTGACGCGACGATTCATCCTTACCCAGGGTTAGAAAAATGTGGAGGCAGGATGATTTTAGGATAGTTGAATTAGGTTATTGGTTCCGTGTTCCAACCGTAAAATTGACGTTAACAGACCGTGAAGGAGCGTGCCCACTCTGGGAGATCAGTCAACCTAATTGACGTAATAATCTTTTTAAGTTGCGACCTTTTGACGCGCCCGAATAAATCCGGTTAATTAACGCGATTTTGAGTTTTGACAAATAAACACCGGTATAGCGGCGTCATTCCCGCGAAGGCGGGAATCCATTGGAATGTCACCGGTGGATCCCTCCTACGCGGGGACGCTGGCGGTCCCGGCGTCCCCTCTGTTTGATCGACCTAATCAGCTGCGATCCACCTTTCCGGAATATTTAGAAGAATTAGGTCTTTTCCCTTCAGTTAATTGCTTATTTGGTCACCTTTTAGGGTGCACTTTCCTTGAAAGTTGACGCGCTTACATTATAATCGCTGATCTCGTATTTTGAGATATCATGCGAATGTCCCATAGAGCGGATATTTCTTTTTTTGCGAGAAACTGTTCATATTTGAGTTAAAAGGAGAAGAATTATGAACAAGAGATTGTTACTGCTGATGGGGGTACTTCTGACTCTCCTGCTGGCTGCCTGTGGTGGAGACACTCAGCAAATCATTGAAGATGCGGCCGAACAGGTGGAGCAAGCCGCCCAAGAGGTTCAGGAAAATTCAGAAGAAATCGCCGAGCAAGTTGAGCAAGCGGCCGAGCAGGCGCAAGATGCTGCTGAACAGGCTCAAGAGGCGGTTGAAGAAGCTATGGATCAAGCCGCTGGCTTACCCGATTTGGAAGGTCGCGAGATCACCATTGCCGTGGAGAATGCCTATTTGCCGTTCAACTACATTTCGCTGGAAACCGGTGAAGCGGCCGGCTGGGATTACGACGCCATCGATGCGATGTGCGAGCTGTTAAACTGCACCCCGGTGTACGTGGAAGCGGCGTGGGACGGGATGATCCAGGCGGTTTCGGACGGTCAATTTGACATGGCGGCCGACGGGATCACCATCACGGAAGACCGGGCGGAAATCGTCGATTTCTCCAACGGGTACATCAATATCGAGCAGCGGATGCTGGTGCGTGTCGATGAAGATCGATTTGTAGAGCCGGATGAGCTAGCCGCCGACAGTTCGCTGCTGGTTGGGTCTCAGCCGGGGACGACCAATTACGAGACGGCCGTTGAGCTGGTGGGTGAAGATCGGATTCGGGCGTATGAGACATTTGGTTTTGCGGTGCAGGCGTTAATTGCCGGTGATGTCGATGCGGTTTTGATGGATGAAACGGCCGGTCAGGGGTATGTGGGCGTCAACGCCGATGCGGTGACGTTGACCGGTGGCTCCTTGTCCAGCGACGAGCTTGGGTTTATCTTCCCCAAAGGCAGCGATCTGGTTGAGCCGGTAAACCTGGCTCTGGCCGAGATGGAAGCCAACGGCACGCTGGAAGAGCTAGCCATGAAATATTTCACCGACGCGTTTACGATCACCTATGACGATATCGGTGACGGCGCTTATGCTGAAGACGAATAAACCAGCAGATGCTTTTGAATCTATGATTTAGCTTACAGCGTCAGGCTCAAGACAAGAAGGAGGGCCTGACGCTATTTTTTTAAATACGGAAAGGATGATATGACGGTACAAAGCGACTCCCTCGAAGATGCCCCTCTGACATCAACACCCAAGATACGCCCAGATCAATTCCCTTTTTGGCTGGTCATTATCATTGCTTTTCTGGGTGGCATGGCCTATCTGGTATTCACAGGGGAAGAATATCGCCAGGCATTTGACTTCATCTGGGGCAATTTTGGCACCCTGGAAGGATTTGAAGCGCAGGGTTTGGAGGGCATCATCGGCCGCGGGCTGACGATGACCCTTTACATCACTCTGACCGGTTTTTTCTTTGCTTCGATTATCGGCTTATTTGTCGGATTGGGGCGAATTAGCCGAAATTTGGTGCTGCGCACCCTGGCTACCACTTATATTGAATTTATCCGCGGTGTGCCGACCGTGGTGTTAATTTTTACCCTGGCCCTGGTTGTGGTTCCGGCCGTGGCCACATTTTTTGGGGTTGAAAACTCCGTTTCCAATGTCTCCCGGGCGATTGCCGCCCTGGCGATTATTTATGGCGCGTACATGGCGGAAGTATTTCGAGCGGGGATTGAATCGGTGCCCAGGGGGCAAACGGAAGCGGCCCGCTCTCTGGGAATGACCTCGTATCAGGCGATGCGAAACATTATTTTGCCGCAGGCGATTCGCAATATCATGCCGGCTTTGGGTAATGATTTTATCGCCATTTTAAAAGATTCCTCGCTGGTCACCCTCCTGGCCGTGCGGGACCTGACCCAACAGGCAAAACTTTACTCCGGCAGTTCATTTCGTTTCCGGGAGACCTACCTCGTTTTGACATTTTTGTATCTGGCCATGACCATCACCTTGAGTTTGATCTTGCGTTGGTATGAGAATCGCATTCGGATTGAAGAGCGATAAGTCGAAGGAACAATTCTGATGAGTGAACCCATAATTCAAATACGCGATTTGCACAAATATTTCGGCGACATCCAGGCGGTCAAACGGGTTGATCTCGATATTTCTCAAGGGGAGGTTGTGGTCATCGTGGGGCCGAGCGGCTCCGGAAAAAGCACCGTCCTGCGCTGCATCAACCATCTAGAAGTACCGACGAGGGGCAGCATTTTTATCGATGGGGTCCATCTTGAAGATAAAAAAACCGATATTAACAAGGTTCGGGCGGAAGTAGGGATGGTATTCCAGCAGTTTAATCTGTTTCCCCACTTAACCGCCCTGGAAAATGTAACAATTGCCCAACGACTGGTGCGCCGGCGCGATAAGGCGGAAGCGGATGCGATCGCCATGGCTCAGTTAACCCGGGTTGGAATCCCGGAAAAGGCGGATGCCTACCCCCGTCAGCTGTCGGGGGGGCAGCAGCAGCGGGTGGCCATTGCCCGATCCCTGGCGATGCGGCCGAAAATCATGCTTTTTGATGAGCCAACCAGCGCGCTGGATCCGGAGATGATCAAAGAGGTTCTGGATGTGATGTTGGATCTGGCCAAAGACGGCATGACCATGGTGGTTGTGACCCATGAAATGGGGTTTGCCCGGGCTGCGGGAGATCGAATGGTGTTTATGGACGAAGGGGAAGTGGTCGAGATCGCCACGCCTGAAGATTTATACAGTAATCCCCAATCAGATCGGACGAAGCTGTTTTTGAGCAAGATTCTTTCTCATTGATCTTCTGACCGGTGTCCGCAACGAGCCACCAGCCGGCACGGTGAGAGACCGGCCGGAGCACCTGACCAGATGCAAGTTTCGGTAATAAGGTGTTCAAGATACAGATCGTTGTCAGCCACTCCACCACCGTCATTCTGAGCGAAGCGAAGAATCTCGCCATCTCCCATTCAGGCACAGAGGGCTAAGAAGTATCGTTTCTCTACAGATGATGACTATTTCATTGAATGTTGACGGGATTCTTCACTCCGCTGCACTCCGTTCAGAATGACAGGTGGTTCGCAGTCCGTTTTTCCCTGTGGAATCGGACTGGGAAACCCTAGCTGATCCCACACCCACAGTGTTAAAAGCCCTTTTTTATCCTTTAGGCGTAGAATGACCTCACGAATCTTGGTTTCAAACCACCCGGTAATGAATAACTTTTAGGTTGGCACTCCTCCACCGAAACAGTATAGTAGGGATTTATACCCTATTACCTTCAGGAGGCTCTTTAATTATGGGTCAACAACTCGACTGGATTGATGGTGAAATTTCATCATTAAAAGACCAGGGATTATACAACCATATTCGCGTCATTGATTCCCCGATGGGAGCGCGGGTTAACATTGACGGCCGTTCATTACTTAATTTTTGCGCCAACAATTATCTGGGGTTAGCCGATCATCCTCGATTAAAAGAGGCCGCTAAGGCGGCGATTGATTCTTACGGTGTGGGACCGGGGGCGGTGCGCACCATTGCCGGAACAACGGCTCTCCACGAGGAGTTGGAGCAAGCGCTGGCGAAATTTAAGCGGGCCGAGGCGTGCATTACGCTGCAAAGCGGGTTCACCGCCAATTTGGCCACGATTCCGGCGATCGTGGGCAAGGGAGACGTCATTTTTTCAGATCGACTAAACCACGCCAGCATTATTGATGGCTGTCGTTTAAGTCGGGCAAAAATTGTGGCTTATGCGCATAACGACATGGCAGATTTGGAGAAACAGCTTGAGGAGCACACCGATTACGGCCGGCGGCTGATCGTCACCGACGGGGTGTTTAGCATGGATGGGGATATTGCTCCCCTTGATCAAATTTGTGAATTGGCCGAGAAACACGGCTGTGTGTCGATGGTTGACGATGCCCACGGGGAAGGGGTTCTCGGTGATGGCGGCCGAGGAATTATCGATCATTTTGGCCTGCACGGCCGGGTTGATATTGAAGTGGGCACCCTTTCGAAGGCGTTTGGCGTCGTGGGGGGGCTGGTCGCCGGCAAGAAAACCTTAATCGAGTGGCTCAAGCAGCGAGGGCGGCCGTTTTTGTTTTCCAGTGCCATGACCGCTCCTGATGCCGGAGCATGCATCGAGGCGGTGCGCATGCTGGCAGAATCAACTGAGCTAGTTGATCGTCTGTGGCACAATGCGGAGTTTTTCAAAAAAGAAATGTCGAATCTCGGTTTTGATATCGGCCACTCCGTCACGCCGATTGTGCCGGTGATGTTGGGTGAAGCACCGGTGGCCCAACAGTTTAGCCGCCGGCTGTTTGAAGAAGGAATTTTTGCCATGGCGATTGGCTATCCGACAGTGGCCCCTGGAAAAGCGCGCATTCGGGTGATGAATTCGGCCGCTCATGGTCAGGATGATCTCGAACAGGCGCTGGATGCGTTTGAGCGCGTCGGAAAAGAGTTGGGGGTCAGGTAATAGATGTTGGGTATTAGGTGTTGGGTAATGGGAATTTGGTCGTTTCTAAAATTGTATATTAAAATTCTCATGCAGACCTTTCACCTTATACCTATCACCCACTACCCATCACCTAACACCTATCACCTAACACCCATCACCCATTAAATTATGCGCAAAAAAGTAATTTTAGTAACTGGGGCTAGCGGGGAAGTTGGTCACTCGTTAATCAAACAGCTTGCCCAGGATGGCAATAATAAAATATTGTCGCTTGATTTACAGCCTTTGCCGGAAGAGCTAATCGGTTTAACCACTCACCTAGAAGGCAATTTACTCGATCATATTTTATTGGCTCGCATCATCAGTCAATATGAGATCGATGCCATCTATCATCTGGCCGCCCTGCTGTCAACCAGCAGTGAGTTTACACCCGATACCGCTCATCAGGTCAATGTTGAGGGCACGCTCGCGCTGCTGCGTTGGGCAGCGGATCAAAGCCAGTGGCGACGGCGGCCGATTCAGTTTATTTTTCCCAGCTCAATTGCCGTTTATGGTATGCCGGAAAGCGTTCACAGCAAAGATCTATACCAGCGAGTGCGAGAATGGGAGTGGAATCAGCCGCGGACGATGTACGGCTGCAACAAGCTGTACTGCGAGATGCTCGGTAATTACTACAGCAAACATTTTCGGCAGCTCTCGGCCGAGGCCCCGATTATGCTCGATTTTCGCGCGGTGCGTTTTCCGGGGCTCATTAGCGCCTTTACCCTGCCCAGCGGTGGGACCAGCGATTATGCACCGGAAATGATACATGCGGCCGCCAAAGGGGAGGCGTACGCCAGCTTTGTGCGAGAAGACGTGCGTATTCCGTTTATGGCGATGCCGGATGCGGCCAGATCATTGACCATGCTGGCCCACGCTCCCAGAGAAAAACTAACCCGGACCGTATACAACGTGCGGGGCTTTAGCTTAACCGCCGGACAGTTTAAGGATCGAGTGCTTGAAGCATTTCCCGAGGCCCAAATATCATTCCGGCCGGATGTCAAACGGCAGGCGATTGTCGACAGCTGGCCGGCCGACCTGGATGACAGCGCCGCCCGTCGGGATTGGAATTGGCAGCCTGAATATGATGCCGGCCGGGCCTTTGCGGAGTATTTAATTCCAAATATCAAGGAGCGGTATCTTAGAAGTTAACTCAAGGAGCGGCCTTGCGACGCTATGGAGCAATCGAATTTTGAGTTTTGACAAATAAACACCGATATAATCGCGTCATTCCCGCGAAAGCGGGAAACCAGTGGATGGCCACCGATGGATCCCCGCCTTCGCGGGGATGACGGGCTTATTTTGGAAGGTGGTTCGTTTTCGAATTTTATATGTTATCTCGTCCAATCATACGCATGCCCGAACTGGCTGAAGGGGAGTGGCTAAACGGCGCATCATATACATCGCGCCAGCTCCGTGACCAGGTTATATTAATTGATTTTTGGGAGTATTCCTGCGTCAACTGTTTGCATACCCTCCCTTATGTCGTGAATTGGGATCGGACCTACCGACCGTTTGGCCTGTTTGTGTGTGGCATTCATACGCCTGAATTTAAATTTGGGCGTATTAAAAATCAGGTCATGGCGGCGGTGGAGTCGTTTGAGATTGAATACCCGATTTTATTGGATAACGATTATGAAAATTGGGATCGATTTGCAACCAGGGCGTGGCCAACCAAATATTTGATTGACCACCGGGGATACATTCGATACCAGCGACAGGGAGAAGGGGGGTATCAGGAGACGGAACGAGCGATCCAGAAGCTCCTGCTTGACCTGAATCCAAACTTGTCTCTCCCTCCGCTTTCTCGAGCGCTGCGGCCGGAAGATGAGGCGGGAGCGGTATGTTACAAGGTCACGCCTGAGCTTCACGCCGGTTTTGATGGCGGTATATTTGGGGGCGCGCTGGCCAATCCGGAAGGCTACCTGCCCCACAGCAGTGTGGCCTATTCCCTACCGCTTGAGCGGAACCCCGGTTTGATTTATGTGGGAGGATTCTGGAAGGCGCACAAGGAAATGATGACGTTTGTGGGGCAGGATGGCGGGCGGATGGTTGTGGGGTTTGAAGCGGCCGGAGTGAACGTGGTCATGAGCCCATCTGCTGATGAAGTGGATCTTCATCTCAATATATGGCCGGAGCACGATGAACCGCTGGTAGAAGTAATGTTAAATGATCGGCCGCTCGACCGGGCATTGGCCGGACCTGATATCGTGTTTGACGAATCCGGGCGCAGCCTGGTTTTTGTCAGACGGCCGCGCATGTACAAAATCATTTCGGGAGATTACCTGTTGTCCGGAGAAATCGAGCTGCGGCCGTTAACGCGCGGCATCTCGATCTACACTTTTTCGTTTGAGACCTGTGTCCGAACGCGCTCCACAGGATCAAATGACATGGTATAATCACCTCTCATGGTTCCAGACCCTATTTTACCTGAAATTGATGTGTTGCTCAGTTACCTCACGATCGCCTTTGGCGTTCTGGGAGTCATTTTAATTGCCCTGTGGCTGAGTTTAATTGTGTGGGCATTTCGCGATATGCGGCGTCGTTCGCGAGATTTGTTTGCTCAAATCCTGACGGTGTTGGTGGTCGCCGCGCTGCCGTTTGTGGGGGTTTTGATCTATCTCATTTTGCGGCCGCCGGAAACACTGACCGAGGCATTTGAGCGGGCCCTTGAAGAGGAGGCCCTTTTACAGGAAATTGAAGAACGCCCCAGCTGTCCCGGCTGCTCCCGCATTGTCCGGCAAGAGTGGCTGGTTTGCCCCTACTGTCATACCTATTTGAAGAAAAAGTGTGTTCAATGCCAAGAGAATATTGACCTGCAGTGGGCGATTTGCCCCTTTTGCGCCGCCCCTCAGGAAGACGAGGTGGAGGTGGTGGACATCGACGAGATCGCAACTACCGCTGCAACCGATCCACCATAAAGCCGTATAGTCCACAAAAAATAGTTGATGAAGGGTGGAGATGCTCTTCATAAGAGGATAGGTAAATTAAATGAGTAAACAACACACATTAACCCGTCAAAACGGCATGATTGCGGGCGTTTGCGGTGGCATTGCGGCTCGGTACGGGATAAGCCCTTTTATTGTCCGCTTGATTTTCTTTTTGCTGCTGCTTCCTGGTGGCTTACCGGGGTTAATCCCTTATGGGATCCTGTGGATTTTGATGCCAAAAGCATAGGCGGCGCGGAAAAAATTGTTACATCTAAAAGGCTCTACCCTGGCGGTAGAGCTTTTTTTTGCCTTTTACAGGTTTTTAACCAGCCGCCAATGATTATTGGCTTTGCTGGGCTGATAAATCACTTCATCGAGCAGCTGGCGCATCAGGAAGAGCCCATAACCGTGGACCTGAGCATTTTCCAGATCGGGTGATTTGACATTGTCCATGACAAATGATTTCCCAGAGTCGTGAATGTCGACCACCAACTTTCGTTCCGGTTTGCTTTGCAGGGCCATGGAGGCCTTGATCCGGCCGCCATTATGATGATCGTATGCGTGCTCGACGATGTTGGTGCAGGTTTCGTGTAGAGCCAATTCCAAATTATAAAGAAGCATTTCTTTGTCAGTTAAAAAATCGACTCGTTCAAGCAGCGCACTCAAACAGGCACCTAATATATTCAGGTGCTGATGGGTTGCTGGAATATCAATCCGTATAACTGTTTCATCCATGTTTGGCCCTCAATCAGCTTTTGATCCTCGTTGCTTTTCCGGTTACATCCCTTTGATTACCACCAGGGTTTGGTCATCACTTTGGGGTTGGCCTACGCTAAAATTGCTAATTGCCTCATAAAGCCCTTCTACAATTCGTTTGGCAGATTTATTTGAGAGGTGTTTAACGACACGCATCAATCTTGAATACCCAAAAAGATCATCATCGGAGTTGTTTGCTTCATTAAATCCGTCGGTGGCAACGACCAGCACATCCCCTTTTTTAAAGGTTAAGCATTGATCTTCAGCTAGGCTAACGGGCAAAACGCCAAGCGCCGTGCCATCAGCTTCAAGCAGGATGGGGTCACCATCGGTTGGGCAGTAAATCACCGGTGAATGGCCGGCATTGGCATAAAGTAAAAGACGCTTTTGGGGATGGTACTGGCCGATAAAGGCGGTGGCGAACATGCTGACTTCGGTAAAATCATCATACAATTCGGCGTTGCAGTTCCTTAAAATGAGCTCCGGGGTTGGGTTTGGTGAAATATTGATTTTTGTTCTCATCACCGTGCGGGTCATGGCCATCAACAGGGCGGCCGGCATCCCTTTGCCGGAAACATCCCCGACCGCAAAGGTAAACGGCCGGTCTTGTGGTGATACAAAGTCATAAAAGTCACCACCCACCTGCGAGGCCGGTCGCGAACCGGCCCAAAGATCCAATCCTTTGATGTTGGGGGAGCTTTTGGGAAGCAAATTGAGCTGGACTCGCTGGGCCAGATCCGCTTCCACCTGCAGCTTGGTTTGCTCCAGGCTTTCTTGATACAGCATCAGGTGTTCGATGCGAGACCCGGCGTGGGCGGCGATCACCCGGGCCAGTTTGGTGTCGGGGGAAAGAAAATCGCCATCGCGTTTGTTAATCAATCCCAGGGCCGCATTAATTTCATCCTGTACGCGAATCGGTACAAAAAGCAGGTTTTGCAAACCCACTTTGGCGTAGTCGGTATCGCGTAAGTTAATTAAAATTTCCTGCCCGGAATCGCGAACGCGGCTGAGGCAGTGATGGATGTATTCATCATCAATAAGGGGGTGAGGAAAATGTTCGATTCGGGAGCTGCCATTCTGCGGATTTTGAATGAGGAAAAACGCCCCCTCAGTTCCCCCGAGCTGGGTGGTTTTGAACGCCAGCTGCCGCAGCAAATCGCTCATATCGATATGATTTCTGGTGGCTTCGGTTAAATCATAGACCGCCAGCAGCTGATCTTGCGTGTCGATGAGCCGGGCGGTCATCCCCTTGATCTCTTTTTCCATGCGGGCCAGGCGAGAAACCAATCCCGCTTCGGCATTTAAGATCGTTTGGGAGGCCGGGTTATTGTATCCATGGACATGAAGTTCACCGATATCGGCCCCGTTCATTTCAATGGTCGCCCGCATCTCTGGCTGATCGAGATTGATATCTTTGGGCCAGCTGGCCAACTTGGTGTTATCGGCCCAGATGGAAAACGCGGTTGCTCCAGCAGCTAACCATGCTTTGGCAATGGCCATGAATTGACCCCTCTGCGCGGCCACCACGGCGGCCAACATGCGGGAATCTGGCGAGAGTTGATTGTGCATAGAGCGAGCTTACTATCACGCCTCTGCAGGCTGAAAGGCGTCGGCCGCCTCGGTTTCGTCGGGAAAGATTTCAAAAGCCCGATCCAGGCGGGTTAATTCAAAAATCATGCGCACCGGCTGTTTTAAGTGGGCCAGACGTAAATCTCCTTCCAGCTGGCGGCAACGTTTCATGGCTTGAACCAGGGTGGCCAGAGCGGTTGAATCCACAAATACCACCTCTTCTAAATTAACGACAATTTGAGGTGGGGTTTGGTTTAACAATTTTTCAAGATGGTCACTCACTTGGGGCGCTGAATATGCATCAAAGCGACCAGCAAGATTGATGATTGCTACCTGCCCGTGGAAATGCGATTTAATTTCCATGGATAATCATGTCTCCTTTGTTGGTTTGTTTCATCGATTGGTAAAAATGAGTGGGTCAGCCCATTTTTGAGGGGATGATACAATCCGACGTCTGTAGATTTTAACAGTGAGATAAGCAGCGTGACAAGCCAATTCGGCCAGATATCACTTTTTCCCTATAACCTATTAGTACTATTGTCTTGCTTGTCGCCACCAATGAATGGGGGTCTGGAGCATGAGCTTGATGTCGCCACGCCAGCTTCGCGTAGCAACATAGTAGACGTCGGCAATTAAGATATCATCGAGCTGGGCATTTCGTTCAAGTTTGGAGTACCAAAGCCCGGTTAAACCCACATTAAATTCAAATCGTTTTTTCTGCCACTCTTCGCTAATATTGTCCATTTCTTCCTGGCGAAGGGGCTTGACGCCTACAAAACCGATACGGCCGGTCAGGACGTCAAATAACTCTGGCAGTCGATTGAGCTGCCACCGCCTCATCCAGCGGCCGACCGCCGTTTCTTTCCCGCTTCGACCAACCGTATTGAAGCGGTGGAGACGAATCGCCTGCGGGGTTTTGTATTTTCCGGTGGCCAGTGCGTAGGGAGGAACGCCATATCGGGTTTCCACCTGGATCAATTTTCCGGTTGTTAGCCAGGTAATGAGCCCCAATATCAGAAAAATGGGGAACTGCCCCACGATTAACCCCGTGGCCATCATCACATCCAGAACGCGACGGACGCCGCTGTTGATCAAGGAGGGGGTCGCCTCCCCCAGAAGAAAACGGTCCACAACCTGGATACTTTGCGACGAATCTAAATCAACCATGATATTTTTGTCGACAAAGCGGTTGTTGATTTGTACCAGCTGTCCAATATAGGTGTGGTTATTTATGGTGCTTTCGGTGACGGTTGCTTCATCATCAATGATGACGTTTGAACCGATCACGGTGTAAGGACCCAATTCGACTTCGCGGCCGATTTGACAATTGTCTCCAATCACGATCGGCGGGATGATTTTGGCGGTTGGATGAATCGAGTTGCTGCGGCCGACCCACACCTGGTTGCCCATGTAGTGAGCAGGAATGGAAGGGTAGCGAATGACCTTTTCTTCAGGGGTCGTGGCGGCCATCTCCGGCTGCATATGGATTGAAGCACTGTCAAAAAAAGTTTTGGTTGCGTGATTAAAATCCTGGAAATCGTACAGCGTATTCCAATAGCCATGATGCTCATAAACCGAGATCGCCATCTTTTCCTCCCGCATTTGGGGGAGTAGCTCTTTAAACATCGAATAGCGGGTGCGCGCGGGAATCAAGTCGAGCACGGCCGGTTCACAGACAAAAATTCCGGTGCGATACCGGCTAAATTCACCGTTTAACTCAATTTTGCGCTGTTTTGGCCCCCGGCCGTGGGTGACCATGGTGAGCAGCGGCTTGTGCTGCTGATGATGGTCAATGACTCCTTGAATATCGAGATCGATGATTTCATCAGCCGGTAATACCAGAAACGTGTCGTGGAGAAGCCCTTTCGCCCAGCGCAGCGACCCGGCATCACCTAATGAATCTCGCTGCAAAATGTACTGGAGATTGACCCCCCACCGACGCCCTTCTCCAAAATACGCTTCAACGCTGCCCGGCAAATGGTGCAGGGCGACCACAATATCCTTGATTCCGGCTCGGGCCAGCAGCTCGATTCCATACTGCATGACCGGCTGATTGGTGATAGGAATCAACGGCGATGGAATCTGGTCGGTTATCGGCCGTAATTTTACATTTTCTCCGGTTGCCAAAATTAGCGCTTGCATATCGTTAATCGTCGATCGGTTTAATATTGTCAGGCTGGTGCCTTGAAATGCTCTACAATTTCAAATAGGGAGTCAAATCGAACCATTTTTATGACCCGTCGCACATCGGCGGAGCAGTTGGCGAGGCGTAATTTTTTGTCGAGTCGCTGGGCTTCCTTCTGGATATGGGCCAGTGATGCCAAACCGGCGCTGGCCAAGAAGCGGGTCTCCGTAAAATCAAGCAGGATATCATCGTGCGTTTGTAACGCCTGCATAATGATGTTTTGCTGGTTCTCGGCCGTGTTGGCATCCAAACGCCGCGGCATACGCATGACGTGGGTTGATGGCTCCACAGAAACCGTTTGGGGCGAGACGTAAATCGGCCGGCCGTTCTCATCGGTAATATCAAAAAATTGATCGAGCTTCAAGAGGGTGAGCGTTTGCAAAATACGGCTGGGTACTTCTTTGAGACAGACGTCTCCACCCTGTTCCCGGGCCTGTTTGGCGATAAGCACCAATCCGCCAATCGCCGAGCTGTCCAGAAAAGTGGTTTCTTTTAAATTGATTTCAATTTGACCGGTTTCTTTTAAAGCTTCCATGCCCGACATCACGATCTCTTCGTAATTGTTTCGATCTAAACGGCCGGACAAGGTCAGGTACGCCGTTTGATCGATTAATACCAGATCGGTTTTCGGGAGAATCAGCGCCGGCCCGTTTTGCTGACGCATCATCCACCATTGGCGAACAAAAAATGAGGAAAA
>JASJCR010000183.1 GCA_030065875.1 Ardenticatenaceae bacterium
CTGCGGCTGACCCTGTTAACCAACTATGCGGTGCAAATTTTCCTTGAAGGAGGAAAGGGAATTTTAGGCCATCGACGATCGCTTCGCTGGCAGCGCGTGGCCGCTTATTGGGAGGTGCTCAGGTCTGGGTTAAAACCGGCCGGATTTTAAAAGACCTCAGACTTCAGACCTCAGACTTCAGACCACAGGGTTCATCTTAATCAAAGCTATACCCTTATACCTTACACCCAACACCCAACACCCATCACCTAGCACCCATCACCTAGCACCCAACACCCATCACCTAACACCCAACACCCAACACCCATCACCCATCACCCATCACCCAAACACATAATACGGTGCGGAAGCCATCAGGCTCAACAGCAGTAAATTCCGCGAGCTGCCGCTTTGATTGGTGGCGTAGACCAGATCAAGCCCGGCCGTTTCTTTTACCTCTCGGATAATTGACTGGGGAATCGCCTGCCGCAGCTCTAAATTATTAACGTCGGTAAAGGTTGCCTTTAAAAATGACCCGCTGAGAATATGTTTGAGCCGGACTTTTAGGTAAGCCGGTGAGAAAAGCCCTTGTGGGGTAAGAACCAGCCCCAGCCGGTTAAAGGCGTTAAAGATGAGCCTGCCCGAAGGCCTTAGCACCCGACTAAACTCTCGAAACGCTCGCTGGCGAATCTCCGTTGAGTGCATGTAATCCATGCCGTGAAAGGCGATTAGAACGATATCAAATGAATCATCAGCGTAGGGGAGCTGAGACATATCGGCCGTGGTCAGGAAAATATCGTGACTGTCATCGCGCCGGGCAAATTCGGCAATGGCCGCCTCGTTAATTTCAATCGAATGCACGTCACAGCCAAATTCCCGCAGAAGACGAGCGCTCCGGCCGGTGGCGGCACAGCCGATATCGAGCACCTTCATCGGCGGTCGCACAAATTCAGCCAGAATCATCTCCTCAGCCGGTAAATAAACCTCGTGGCGATAAATATGGTTTTTAGCGTTGAGCTTTTGACTCATTTTTTACTCACGATCGCAGCGCCTCACCCAGCAGCTGGCGCAGCTCATCGGCTAAAGTGGACACATTAGGCGGCAAAATGAGCGTATTGTGATCCCCATCAACTTCAATGACATCCAACTGGGGCATTAAATCATTCCACCCTCGATGTGGCGGGATATGATCGTACATCCACCACACCTCTTTGGCGGCAAATTGAATGATCCGGCCGCTGTACATCTGCGGTTCGTACCCTTTAAGGGCCATTAAAATATTGTTCACGAGCTGTGAATCGCGCAGTTCAAACGGCACAACTTCACCGGCCGCCTGCGCTTTTTCCGCTTCGAGAACCGCTTCTTCCTGAATCATTCGCCGCTCACTGCGATCTTTAAACAGCTCGATGACATAATTGGGCCCACCGTCGATAAACTCCTGCATGTAATCTTTCATCGTGCGCCGTCTCGGCCGCTGCCCCGGATGGAACGTGTCAAAGAAGATAAGCGCGGATACCTCTTCACCGGCCGCTTTTAGCTGCTGAGCCATTTCCAGGGCGATAATGCCGCCGCTTGAAAACCCGCTCAAGGTATATGGCCCATGAGGTTGATACGCTTTGAGCTCGGCCATATAGCTCCCCGTCATCTCATCAAGCGTTTTGAGGAGCGGGCTGACCCCATCAACGCCGCTGGCCTGGATTCCCACGAGGTGCCATTCCGGCTGCAGGACCTGGGCGAGATCGCGAAAATTGATCACGTTTCCCCCGGCCCCGTGAACGCAGAAAATAGTTTGATTTTCCGTCGTTGGCGATCCAAAGGGAACCAGGTGGTTCCACTGCCGAATGGCTTCTTTCTCGTCGGCCGATTCCGGATCGATCAGGATTGATAATTTTCGAGGGGTAGGGGCATCAACAAGCTCAGCCAGCGGCAAATTGACGTTGAACTCTTTTTTAAGGCGCGAAAATAATCGCAACGCCAGAAGTGAATGACCACCGATATCGAAAAAGTCATCATCCGGCCCGATCCCTTCGATGCCGATGATGTTTTCCCACAGGGAAATCATTTGGGCTTCGGTGGCCGTCAGTGGTTTGTCGTTTCTTTTAGAACGCGTAAATTCCGGTTTGGGCAGCGCTAGGCGATTGACCTTGCCGTTGGGGGTAAGGGGAAACGTTTCTAAGAAGAGAACCCCCGCTGGGACCATATAGTCGGGTAAACGGGTTCTGGTGACGTCTTTGATTTCTTCCTGGCCGACACTTTCATTGGCGATCACATAGGCAATTAATCGTTTGTCTTCCCCATAATCCTGGGCCACCACGATCGCGTCGTTGACGGCCGGATGCTGGCGAATCGCCGCCTCGATTTCACCCGGTTCAACCCGGAACCCGCGAATTTTAACCTGATGATCGGCCCGGCCGATATAATCGAGATGCCCTTCCGGCAGCCAGCGGCCGAGATCGCCGCTTTTGTAGATGCGCGCTGCCGGATCTTCCACAAAGGGATTGGGGAAAAACCGCTCGGCCGTGAGATCATCTCGTCCCCAGTAGCCGCGGGAAAGTCCGACCCCGCCAACGTAAATTTCGCCGGGAACGCCAACCGGCACAAGCCGCTTTAGCTTATCCAAAACATAAACCTTCAAATTATTGATCGGCTTGCCGATAGGAATCGTTTCACACTCGATTTCCCACCGATCGTCGTAAGAAGTGGCGTCAATGGTCGCTTCCGACATGCCGTAAAAATTTAGCAGGAGGGCGTGTGGCAGCCGCTCCCGAAACAAATCAGCCAGGGCGCGCGAAATCGGCTCGCCGCTCAAGGTCCAATACTTTAATTTTGGCAATTTTTCCGCTAAATCGGGATAGGTGTCGAGCAGCACTCGCATAAACGAAGGCACGATTACCATTCGTTCAATCTCATACTCCGCCAGGACAGTTAAAAAGCGATCCCCGTCTTTGACGTCCTCGTCCGGAATTAAAACAGCAGGGGTGCCTTTTAACAGCGGCCCCCAAACCTCCCACAGATGATCGACAAAATTCAGGGTTGTTTTCTGACAGCAAACTTCGTTCTCACCTAATGGATACATCTCCCACTGCCACTGACAGCGGTTTAATACCCCGCGATGATGTCCCTGCACCCCTTTTGGCCGGCCGGTTGATCCGGAGGTAAAGGTAATAAACAAAGATGAGTCGGGTCCGCAGGTGATGGGCGGGGCCTCGACCGGGTAAGCCGCATACTCAAACTCGTCGATGAGAATGACCGGCAGTCCGGCCGCAGGCAGGGATTCAGACACGGCCGTCTCCGTGATTACCACCGGCATCTGCACGTCTTCCATAATGATTTGCAGCCGCTCTTTGGGGTAGTTGGGGTCCATCGGCACATACGCGCCGCCCGCTTTGACAATCCCCAGGAGGGAGACAATCATATCAAACGAGCGATTTAACGAAACTCCCACCGGAATTTCCGGCCGAACGCCCCTGTCGATCAGCGCATGAGCCAGCTGGTTGGCCTGTTCTGAAAGCTGCCGGTAGCTCATCGCCTGGCCGTTAAAAATCAGGGCGGTCTTATCCGGGGTGGCGGCTGCCTGGACCTCAAACAGAGCCGCTATCGACGTGTCGTCCGGGTAAGCAGCGTCAGTTTGATTCCACTCAATCACAATTTGCTTTTGTTCGAGAGGAGAAAGCATCTCCAACTCGTGCACCTTTTGATCAGGGTTGGCCGCAATTTGGCTCAAAATCTGGCACAGATGGCCGAGCAGCCGGTCGATGACGGCCGCGTCAAAACGATGTTGATTGTAAAGCGCCAACAGCTCCAGCCGCTCATCCAATCCGATTAAAAAGGTCAGGGGATAATTGCTCTGTTCGGAGACGGTTTTGTTGACCATTTTGAGCTGCCGCTCATCCTGCCCTGGCACACCCGGATAATTTTCAAAAATCAGGAGGGATTCAAAGAGCGGTTTTCCTGCCGGAAGTTGACTCCAGCGCTGAATATCTGATAGGGAGCTGTATTGGAATTGATTAATTTCCAGCTGACGCGTTTGCACCTCTTTTAGCCAATCGATGATCGGCCGGTCAGCGGCTAAATTGAGCCGCATGGGCATGGTGCTTAAAAACATGCCGACAATTTCTTCCACCCGAGGCAGATCGGCCGGTCGGCCAGAGGTCGTGACGCCAAAGATGACGTCATCCTGCCCGCTGTATCGGTTCAGCAGCACCCCCCACGCACCCTGAATTACCGTATTCATGGTGATTCTGTTTTGCTGAGCGATTGTTTTTAACCGGGCTGTTGTTTCCACAGGCAAGGAGACAACCTGACGGCCGAGGGAAAATCTCCCTTGTGGCGCTTTTTTATCAACCTGCAGAGGGGTTGGTGCGGATACGTCACCGATTTGCTCCTGCCAATACTGCTTGGCCTGATCTGCATCCTGCTTCTTTAGCCAGCCCAAATAGCTGCGAAACGGCGGCCGAGCTATCGTGACCGGTGGTTGACCGGCCGCCAACGCCTCATAAGCGGTAAACGCCTCATCGATGACGATGGCCGTAGACCACCCGTCAAGCAGCATGTGATGAAAATTCCACACAAAATGGGTTTTTTGATCGGTTAGGCGCACGGCCGCAAAATTTAGCAGCGGGGCTTTATCCAACACAAAACCGCTTTGCCGAAAAGATTGACACAGTTTCTCGAGGTCTTCATTTTGCCCGTCGGCATCTTTTTTGCGCCAGTCGAGAAATTCCCACGGAACGTCAACGGTCTGGCGTACAATTTGCAGGGGATTTTCAACGCCTTCCCACAGAAAGATACTTCTCAGCGGTGGATGGGCGTCAATGACGTGCCGCCACGCCTGCTCCAGCCATTCGAGATTGAGGTCTCCCAGTAAATCGCATCGAACCTGCTCATAATAATGCCCGGCTTCAGGCTCGCGCAGGGTGTGATAGAGCATGCCCAACTGGGTGGGAGTTAACGGATAAATATCGGCGACGTTTTTTAATTTCTTCATACGACTTCTTTAAAATTTTGGCCGCGGATTTCACGGATTTTCGCATAAATCTGATACATCCGTGAAATCTGTGGCTTAATGGTTTAATCCAGGTCGCCAAGTAAATCAGCCAGCTGGTCAAACGCCTCTTCATCTAGATCGACCAGATCAAAATCAGAGGCGGTCATCTCCTGCTGCTCAAGCTGAACGCAGTGATCAATTAAGGCGCGTAACGACATCATAAAGCGATCGGCTAATTTTTGCACGATCAATCCCTCAATTTGCTGGGGATGATAGTCAAATATGGCGTGGAAACGCCCCTCCTGCACAAAAGCCATACAGCCTAAACCGTGCGGCCGGTGATTTTTCGATCCGAGCATGGGGGTCAACGGCCGAACCAGGGTAAAAAAGTCGGTGGACAATATCGACCGCTCCAGCTGGCCCAGATAGTTAAAAGTAAACAGCGGTTCCGATCGTTCACTTATTGCCGGATGCCGTCTGCTGTACCGCAGGACTCCATAGCTGATACCGTTGTCGGGGACCGCTCGCAGCTGCTCCTTGACGGTTTTGATTTGTGCCCCGATCTCAGCTGATGGGTTGAGCGACAGGGTGACCGGATACTGCGTGGTGAACCATCCCACGGTGCGTGACAGGTCGGCTGCCTCATGAATGACCTCTTCCCGGCCGTGCCCCTCCAATAAGGTGGAAAAGCGAGGTAGATCGAGCGTTTCAGCGGCCGCCTGAGCCAGGGCGGTCAGCAGCAGATCGTTGATGGTTGTATTGTACGCGCTGTTGGCCTCGGCCAGGAGCGCAGTGGTTTTGTCGGCCGGCAGAGTTTTTTCAATTTGAATCCCCTCTGAAACGAGAAAATCGCCTGATTTCAAAGGCAGCGCCGCCTGATCGGCCAGCTGCGCCTGCCAGAATTCGGCTTCAGCTTTAACGGCCAGCTTCTCTTCATGGTGAACCAGCCATTCAGACCATGCTTTAAATGATGAGGTTTTCGCCGGTAAATTGACCGGCTGTCCCTGTTTGAGCTGCTCAAATGCGGCCGCCCAGTCGGCCAGGAGCGGCCGCCACGACACCCCGTCAATGGCCAGATGATGAACGGTCACAAAAATGCGAGGTGCAAGATCCAACCCCCGATTAAATATCGCCCCGCGCATCAGGTCGCCACGTATAATGTCGATTTCGGCCGCCAGCTTTTCAGACCACGCCATCATTTTCTCTTCCTGTTTCGCGGCCGGGAGGTCCTGCAGGTCAATGACGTGTATGGAAATCGACGGAACCTCGGCCGGTAGGGTTTGCTCCCAACGGCCATCCTCCCGTTGGGCGAAGCACAGCCGCAGGGCGTCGTGCTGACTAGGCAAAATCTGGGCCGCTTCGATCAGCAGATTATCGTCACCCGCCTGCCACTTTTGGATCGGTTCGAGCCACAGGGATTGGTGCCAGTGGTTCCGGTCGGAGAAGCCCTGCTCGAAAAACCACGCCTGGATTGGGGTCAGGGGCAGCGAGCCGCTGATGATCCCCTGCTCCGCAGTTGGGGCGGTTCTTTCTAGAGCCACGGCCGCCAGTTCAGCAATCGTCTGGTGCTCAAACAGCTGGCGGGGGGTCAAATACAGGCCGGCGCGCCGGGCGCGGGCCACAATCTGGATGCCGATAATTGAATCGCCACCGAGGTCAAAGAAGTTGTCGTGAATCCCCACGTTGGGGAGGCGCAAAACGTCACGCCACACGCTAGTCAGCTGCTGCTCGGCGGTGGTTCGCGGTGCTGTTGAAGGGCCGTCAGCGATCGGTGTATGGGCGGGCGGTTCGGGCAAGGCTCGCCGGTCAATTTTGCCGTTTGGCGTATGCGGCATTTTGTCGAGCTGAACCAGGACGGCCGGCACCATGTAGTGGGGGAGTGTGCGCCCTAGATCGCGTTTGACCGCAGCCGCATCGAAGGTGGTTTCGGCCACAAAGTATCCGACCAGCCGCTTTTCTGGCCGGCGATCTCCCCCATGGCGTTCGTGAACGATGACCGCGGCCGCCTTGATCTGCGGCAGAGCGGCCATGGCCGCTTCGATCTCACCCAGTTCAATGCGAAAACCGCGAATTTTGACCTGCTGATCGACCCGACCCAGAAAAACCAGGTTGCCGTCTGGGAGCCAGCGGACCAAATCACCGGTGCGGTAAAATTTCTCTTCAACATTGACCCCCAGATGGCCCGGCAGGTGAACAAATTTTTCCGCTGTTAAATCGGGCCGGTTCAGATAGCCGGGCGTGATCCCGGCTCCGCCGATATACAGTTCGCCGGGGACCCCAACCGGCACCGCCTGCTGCTCGGGATCGAGGACAAAGTGGGTCACGTTGGGGATCGCCCGGCCAATCGGCACCGCCGGCCCATCGAAGCCGGCCGGAAAGCGATAGGCGTGGCTCCAGACGGTTCCCTCGGTGGGGCCGTACTCGTTGACCAGCATTGCCCTCTGATTTTGCGCATAGTGAAGATGGACGAGGGAGGCGTGGCACGCTTCCCCGGCCACCATGACCGTATTCAGCGACGCCAGCTGCCCGCTTTCACTTTCTTCGAGCAGCAGATGATAAAGAGACGGCAGAGCCAGCAGATGGGTGACCTGCTGCTCGTGGATCGTCTGAGACAGATAGAGAACGTCCTGATGAAGACCGTCACCCGGCAAAATCAGCGTGCCGCCCTGGCAGAGGGTCCAAAACAGGCCGACCATCGAGCTGTCAAAGGCGAACGATGACAGCAGCAAAAAGCGCTCGGCCGGCCGCTCGTAAAATGAGAAGCGGGCGGTGGTCGAGTGAACGATGTTGCGGTGGGTGACCATCACTCCTTTTGGGCGGCCGGTTGAACCGGACGTAAAAATAACGTAGGCCAGATGATCGGCCGTGGGCTGCGGCTGTGGCCAGTCCGCCGAATACCGGTCCAGGTCAATAGATGCCAGATCGACAATTTGAACCGCGGTGGTGTTAATGACATCCCGGGCATCGCCGGCCAAAATTAAGCGTAAATCGGCATCTTCGATGATGGCCGTTATGCGGTCAGTGGGGTACTCTGGGTCGATGGGCACGTATGCTGCGCCGGCCTTGAGGATGGCCAGAATGCACGTCACCGTTTCCAGCCGCCGGGCGGCCAGCACGCCTACCTGAGAGTTAGGCTGCACCCCTTTTGAGCGCAAAAAATGGGCCAGCTGATTGGCCTGCTGATCGAGCTCCCGATACGAAATCGTTTTCCCGGCCGCCCAAATCGCCATTTTTTGCGGGTAAGCCTGCGCCTGTCGCTCGATCAGTTCGTGCAGGAGGGCATCCTGCTCAAACGGCTGCTGCGTCCGGTTCCACGTGGTGAGAATCTGTTCTCGCTCCTCAGCGGCGAGGATGGGCAGCTGGACCAGCGGTTGATCCGGGTCAGCCAGGGCGGCCGTCAAAAAAGTTTCCAGATGGCCGAGCAGGCGGGCGACGGTTTCCCGGTCGAAGAGGTCGGCGTTGTACTCGTAGGCCGCAGTCAGATGACGTTCTCCGGCC
>JASJCR010000075.1 GCA_030065875.1 Ardenticatenaceae bacterium
CTACACTGCCGACCTGGAAGAGAAGCTGGTGGACCTCCTGGCCGACATGCGTCATGATCTGGGGGAAGGGAATGTTGCCCGCAGTCACGAACTGCCGGCCAAATGCGCGGCCTGTGGGGTGCGACATGCATGCCAGGATCAGATATGAGCATGGTGATCTTTGACGTAGACGCGATTTCCCAATCGCGTCGCGGACAGGCGTGATTGGGAAATTACGCCTACGCTTTTTTACCTACCAATATCCTTCACTACCTCCCGTATCTCCTTTAATGATCGCCCAAGCGACCGCTTCTCGATTTCGGAAAGCCCTGGACCATAGCGCTCCCGTTCAAGAAGTTGGGTAAACCGCTCCGCTGGTTCGTTCAACGGTCGGCCGGCATTGAGATAGCGGTTCCAGTGAGCCAAAAACTCGCGGGGTGTGTCGCTATTAACCGGCTCAAACCCGCTGCGCCGGGCCAACTCTTGCACCTGAGCCCATTCATCACCGCGTATCGCCCAACGATGGGCCAGCCGCTGCGGTAGGGTGTCCCCACCGTCAGAGCGCCTTCGAATCCACAAGAAGACAGCAATAGCAAAAGCCCCCAAAATCAGAACCGCCATCAGGTAAATAAACGCCGTCCAATCTCGCGCAAAACGGACAACATCTGAGGCGGCCGGTTCGATAAAAAAATCATCAGTTACTTCCGGCCGGTCAAACGACTCCACTTCTGCAGCGGTTGGAAAAGATGCCGTGGGTTCAAATTCAACCCAGCCGACTCCAGGGAAGTAAATCTCCGCCCAGGAGTGCCCCTGATCCTGGTTGACAAAAACCCGACCGGTTTCATCTGGGGTAATGCCGTTATACCCCACCCCCAGCCGGGCCGGTAACCCCAACGAGCGGGCCATGACCACCATGGAGGTGGCGTAATAATCGCAATAGCCTTCTTGAAGCTCAAATAGAAAGTAATCCACCGGCTCCCTGCCGCGCGGGGGTGGGTCCACATCGAGGTTATATGGCAGGCGGCGGAGATAAGCTTCCAGGGCCTTCGCCTGGTCATAAGGGCCATTTGCTTCGGCCGTGATTTGAGCCGCCAGGGTCAACACCCGTTGGGAAATGTTGTCCGGCAGTTGGGTATATCGCTCGTAAAATTCACTCTCAGCCAGGGTAAAAAAATCGGCATCATTCAGCTGTTCTGGATCAATTTGCTGGGTTGACCCCAATACGCTAAAGGAAGGCAGAACAACCGACACGGCTGGCTGAAAGCGGACCAGATCATTATTTGGGCGCACAAATAGCACGGCAGGCTGGTCTACCTGCCGCAGCTGCCCGGTTAATAAGAAATTGACGCGAGGTCCACCGCTCCAGGTAATCGTTTGGCGAATCGCATATCGATCCTCAGCCAGAGGCCTGGGATTCCACTCTTCGCCGGGACCGAGAATAATCTCACTTTCCTCCGATCGGGCCCAGCCAAACCCGGTGTACTCATCAAAGCTGCCCTCCTGCCAGTGAAAATCAATCGGGTCTGAGGGCAAACCGCTGATTGTGGCTTCAAAGACAGGCGTGTTGGCCAACTCCGGAGAGTTGCCTAGAAGATAAGAAGTAGGCAGCAGCGTACTGGGGCCGGGTTGTTCCGGCTCGGGCCGATTCGCCCGGTCTCCAGCCGAGCCTGCTCCACTTTCAGCCGCAGCCTCCTGACGGCGAAAGGTCAGGGCGTCTTCGATCGCTTCCCATATTTCTGCGTAAGGGATGGCCGGGATCGTGGCGGAAACAAACACCAAAGACACGCCAACAATGATGCCGGCCACACCGTTGGTCAACCGCATTTCCGCCGGGAAGTCCATCCCGGTATTTTGCCATCGAATCTCGCGAAAATGGTGCTGCCAAACGGCCGCACAGATAAACCCCACCCCAATCAGGACATAAATAGGGTCCAGGGGAATGTTTTTGATAAAGCGGAGGGTTCCTACCACCACAATGACTAAAAAAACAGCCAGATTCGGCCGCTTGGCTCGATAAAAAAGCCCCAGTAGGATGGTCAACGCCGGACCGATAAACGCAGCCCCCATGACGCTTAAAAAAAGCGGATCGCGCCAAAACTCACTCCCGGCTTCTTGAAAAAGGGCCAGCCACTGGCTGCTGATCAGCAGCCAGGCGGTTTCCGTTTCCAGTGCATAGGTAAACCAGCCGGCCGTCCACAATCGCCACGGCTGGAGAGGTACCATGATGATCGTGGTTGAAAGTGCAGACCCCCACACCATGAGCCCAATTACCCAGGGCCAGCTTGTTTTACGCTTAATCAAGAGAAGGGTTAGGCCCAACAATAAAACGAAATGAATCCAGATGGATAAAGGCCCGTGATGAAATTGCTGCACATTGAGGGAACGCAAGGTTTGAACGGCAAAGGTCACCAGTAAAATAAAAGGAGGCCAGCGTTCAGCCGGCCGCAATTGCCGCTCGGCCCAAATCAGCAACTTATCCACGATCGACTTCCATCACCCTGCCCAGCGGAGTGGTCACGAATTTTTCCTTCTTTCCTTCCTCGTACGTGGGGCTCATAATTTCATCAGAACGCACGATAAAGGCGCGATGCCCCATGCGCTGGATTTCCTGTCGTAAGCTCAGGTTCTCTGGGGGTGCTGAACTGCCAAACGATTGTCGATCCAGCATAATAACGGTCGCCAATATTTTTTTGCTGGTAAGATAAAGGAGACTTTCCAAAAGGGCTGGGTCTTCGTCTGGGGTGATAACGACAACGCTGCTGCCTTGTTTAAACGTTTTTACGCTGTGGATTAGCCCCTGAGAAACCGGAACGTCCCCTTTGGGCTCAAAAATTGCCAGTTCATACAAAACCCGCCACTGCTGAATCGTTTCCACAGGTGATACAATTTGCACCTCTCGCCCATAAGCCATCAATCCCAGCGAACGGTTTCTTTCGGCTAGATTTGCAGCCATGGCTGCGGCCATCAGCACGGCCGCCTCGGCTGTGGCATCTTGTCCCTCACCCAATTGTGCGCGCAGGTAGCCATCGAGCACGATCCACACGTCACCGCTGATATTGCGTTCAAATTCCCGAACCGCCAGGGATCCTCTGCGGGCGGTTGTTGGCCAATGGACCCATTTTAGGGGGTCGCCGGGGTGATAATCGCGCAGGGTGGCTACATTTTCAGTAAGCTGCAGCGCTTTTTTCTGGGCGATTTTTTGCCCTTCCAGCTGTCCAAATACCATATCAAGCAAAATGACGGCGTCGGTTGGTGGATAAATCACGATTTCATTGACCTGATCAAAGTTGAGAATGACTTCGAAGAGACCGAACGGGTCACCGGTTTTTAGCTGCCAGGGGCCGAGCTGGTAGCGACCGCGCTGATGGCAGGCTGCATTTTGTCGCCAGTGCAGACTAAACTCTCCCGGCAATTCATAAACCACGTGTGACCGGTACCCTGGAATGTTTGATTCGTCTGTAAATTCAAGCCAGGTTGCCGGAATCCAGGCAACGTTGTGGATGGCGATTTGTTCGATCAGGCGGTCACCCACGGCCAGCCACTCGCGCGTTAATTTGCGTTCACTTTGTATAAACCGGCTGAGCAGCCAGGTCCAGATCCCGCAGGTCAGAATGAGCAGTCCCAGGGCGATCAATATGGTGTCCCACGCGGCGTTGGGCAGCAAATTTGCCCCTAGCACGGCCGCAGCAAAAATCCATAAAAGGGGTTTACTTTTAATTTGGAATCGAATCCGGCTGGGCATGCCGTTAGGTTAGCTTTTTTTTCTTTTTTGTAAAGTTTTGTAGGGCAATTTTGATAGTTTGTATTTGACTACGCGAAGTTGCAGGCCAAAAGAAAAGCGCATCTTATGGGATGCGCTGATTTTAGATCACTTACTCTAAATCTTCGGCCGAATAAGAAAGCGTTCTGGAAAGGATATCATCCTGATCGTGACGACGGCGCTTGTTTCTTCTCGACTTCCTTCCCTTTTTGCGCGGGGGCGCATTATCGTTGGTCCCCATCGCCTGCCGCAGAGCAATTTCCATCGCCGTCGGCATCTCTTCAAAAATATCAGGCTCATCATACTCAATGTCGCTAGACTTGAGATCTTCCAGGGCCGCTTCCGGCTTCTCCTGCAAAGCCTTTAAGCTCAGATTGATCCGACGTTTTTTGCGGCTGAAACCCAACACCTGAACCTGGATTTCATCACCTACTTTTAGGACCTCGGCCGGATGCTTGACAAATTCATGGCTCAATTCGCTGACGTGCGCCAGTCCATCTTTCTCCGCTCCGATATCAATAAATGCCCCAAAGTTTTCCAAACGTGTCACCGTACCGGTATAAACGTTCCCTTCTGAAAGGTCGCGCCACTCAACCGCCAACGGCTCCTCTAAGGTAAGCATCACCTGACCGGTGTCCATATCAATGCGATCAACCCAAACATCTACTTCCTGGTTAACCTCTAGGACATCAGAAACGCGATTAACGCGTTTTCCCAAGTTGGAAATGTGCAAAATAGCCGGGCCATCCTGACCGATGTCAATAAATGCCCCATACAGTTCAACTCGGGTCACGGTGCCTTTGAGCTTCGTTTTCTTTTCGAGGTTCCCTTCGCTATCGCCCGAAGCACTTTCTTCTTCCACGAATCCATTTTCGCTCATGGTTCACCTTTCCTTCACGCAAAACTAGACGTGCATGCCCCACGCAAATAACCTTTGCACATCTTATGCCTTCAAATGATTTAATTGATAATCTTGCGGGGGTGTTATACTCGCGAATAGGGATTATAACAGGTCATCAAGCGGTGTCAATGGTAAAAGCCCCCAAAAATGGAGGCTTCTACCAGAGAGTAAGCGAAACACAAACAAATTGACAATCAACCCGGTGATCAGGCGGCTTCTAACTCGCCAAATTCCAAAATCGGTAGGCCGGCATCCTGGCGAATCAAATTCTCCAGCTCCATCAACATTTCCGGATTGTCCTCCAAAAAGGCTTTGGCGTTTTCACGGCCCTGACCAAGCAAGGTCTCTCCGTAACGATAGTACGCCCCTCTCTTGTCCAGGATCTCATATTCGGTTGCCAAATCGAGCACGGAACCGCTGCGGGAAATCCCCTGATTGTACATGATGTCAAATTCCGCCTGGGTGAAGGGTGGCGCGACCTTGTTTTTCTTGACTTTGATGCGGGTGCGGTTGCCAACGACCGTTCCGCTGGCCTTGATCGCCTCCGTTCGGCGAATATCCAGCCGCACTGAGGCGTAAAATTTGAGCGCCTTGCCGCCGGTTGTCGTTTCAGGGCTGCCAAACATCACCCCGATCTTCTCGCGCAGCTGATTGGTAAAGATAACCACGGTATTGGTTTGCTTGATAATACCGGACATTTTGCGCAGCGCTTGGGACATTAATCTGGCCTGCAGACCCACGTGGGAATCCCCCATTTCCCCTTCAATTTCAGCCCTTGGCACCAGCGCGGCCACCGAGTCGATGACCACGATGTCCATCGTGCCGGAGCGTATCAAAGTCTCGGCGATTTCTAATGCCTGTTCACCGGTATCCGGTTGAGAGATATAAAGCTCGTCAATATTGACCCCGCAGGTTTCAGCGTAGGCAGGATCAAGGGCGTGCTCCATGTCGATAAAAGCACACGTTCCCCCTAACTTTTGAGCCTCGGCGATGATATGTTGACAAATGGTGGTCTTACCGGAAGATTCCGGCCCGTATATTTCAAGGATTCGCCCTCGGGGTACCCCACCCACACCAAGAGCAATATCGAGTGATAAACAGCCGGTGGGGATTGATTCAATAACCAGGTTCTGGGCTTCACCAAGCCTCATAATGGCCCCTTCGCCAAATCGCTTGGTGATTCCGCTAATTGTTGTTTCTAAAGTTTTTTCTTTGCCCATGGCAACCGCTCCTTTGAACGTATGTTCGATAACTTACTTGGCACATAATAGCACAATCGTTCTAATTGTCAAGATCAATCTTTGTTTTCTGAACGCAGGTTCATTTATTCCTGTTGAACCGTTCAGCATTTCCTACTTTAATAAACGAGATTTTTGATTTTTTTGCCCAACAAAATTAAAAACAGTTACAATTGGGGCCAATGTCCCAATCAAAAATGATCTCAAGCCCACCTGTTGTCGAAAAAATCAGCCAATTTTCAGGATCTCTGCCACCAAGAGATCTATATGTTTATTTGCCGCCCAATTTTGATGATCATGGCCCCCATCCCCTGCTTTTGCTGCATGATGGGCAAAATTGTTTTGAAAGCTTCGCCGATGACAGCTATACCGGATCCACCTGGCGGGCTGATCAGACCGCCGATCAATTAATCAAAAACGGCCGCCTCTCCCCTTTTGTGATGGTTGGCGTCAGCCATGGTGATAAGCAGCGGATGATTGAATATCTGCCTCCTTACAGCACATTTGAACAAAAAGAGACGGTATTTGGTGGAACCGGTCGCAAGCGGTTTCGGCACACCTGGACCCGCGGAGAAGCACAGCAAACGGCCAAATTCTACAAGGAAGAACTGCTCCCCTTTTTGGCTGAACGGTACCATATCCACACAGATCGACAGCACATCGCCACCTGTGGGTCATCAATGGGCGGTCTGTTTTCGATGTATTTGGCCTGGGAATTCCCCGAATTTGCTCGGCACCATGCGGCCCTGTCAGCCTCCTTTTGGATCACTGAAGAAGCTGACGGCCGGTTGGCCATCGCCAAGCGAATTCAAAAAGACGATCCGCGAGATATTCGGGTATGGCTCGACAGCGGCACCGAAGATCGGCCGGGTGAAGGGGATGACAACTCCCCTGGCGTCATCGAAGTGCGCGAAGCGTTAAAAACCCGGGGATATCGAGAGGATGATAACCTGCGATATTATCTCGATGAAGGAGCGATCCACACGGAATCGGCCTGGGCCAATCGTCTACCCATGATTCTCGAATTTTTGACGGCTGAATGGGGAGGGGTAGAAGAAAAGAGAAGAGAGAAGAGAGACCAGAGAAGAGAGAACAGAGAAGAGAGATGAGAAGACGCTACGAGAAAATTTACAGCCCGGCAATCGGCCGGGAGATGCAGCTGTTGGCTTTTGGGCATTATGGGGCACCGATCCTTGCTTTCCCGTCCGGCGGAGGGCAATTTTTTGATTTTGAAAACAACGACATGATACAGGCCATCGCCCCTTTAATCGAAGCGGGAAAAATCAAGCTTTACTGCCCAGAATCGATCGATCACGAGACGTGGTTAAATTCCCATATCGATCCCCACTGGCGAGGAGTTCGATATGGGGCGTATATCGATTTTATTATGAACAATTTGGTGCCGGCCATTCGCGCTGACTGTCACGATGCTCACGCCCGACTTGCCCTCACCGGCTGCAGTCTAGGTGCGCTGCACGCCGCAAATTTTGCCCTGAAATTTCCCGATGTGTTCCACTATGCTCTGTGTATGAGCGGCCGTTACGACCTGATCAACATTATGAGTTGGGACAGCGGTTCACCAGAGGTTTATTTCAACAATCCCATCGCCTTCACCTCAATGCTTGATGGGGCGGAACTGGATCGGGTCAAAAACAATACCCATCTGGCCCTGGTATGTGGACAGGGGGCCTGGGAGGGGAAATGCCTCGATGAAACCCATCGCCTGGCCAACAACCTCATGCACAAAGGGATCAGTCACGAACGGGACATTTGGGGACACGACGTCGAGCACCACTGGTACTGGTGGCGTCAACAAATTAGGCATCATCTGGGAAAAACATTTCAGTAGTTAAGGGCGGAAGGGTTGGCGTATTTCCGCCACCAATCCAATTGATGAGAGAGGAGAAAAGAAAATGGCGCGCAAAAAAATCGGGCTGCTCATTGGGGATGAAAATGATTGGCCGACCACGTTACAGGGGCTGTCAAATTACTACGCGAAGGGCATTGGCTGGCAAGATCAAAATTATCAGCTGGATTATGAGCGGATTCGCATTGAGCCATTTCCGCTGACGGCCGACACCGAGTACGATGTCGTTATCGACCGGCTCGCCTATTGGCACTTAAACCCCCGCGAATGGCTTAAAAAAGCCGCCCTGCTCAACCAAACGTATCTTCTAAACAACCCGTTTACCTTTCAAAGCATGGAAAAACATTCCGCCTACTGCGCCATGCTGCGGTTGGGGCTCCACATTCCCGAAACGTGGCTCATCCCCCAAAAACATCCACCGGCCGGTTTTGAAGATAAATTCTTGACCACCGCCGGAAGATATCACGACCTGTTTAGCTTGCCCGATATCGCTCGGAAAATCGGATACCCCCTCTTTATGAAGCCGTTTGACGGCGGCGGATGGCGCGGCGTGAGCATGATCGACAGTGAAAAAACGTTGATGCGCGCTTATGATGAATCCAGTCACACCCTCATGCACCTGCAAAAAGGGCTGGACAATTATGAGGTATTTGTGCGCTGTCTCGGCATCGGGCCGCAAATTGGAACGTTTCATTATGATCCCAGCCAGCCGCTGCACGGCCGCTACATTGTGGATCATCAGTTTTTAAATGATGAACAGGGTTGGGAAGTCCAAACGATCACCAAAATTATCAACAGCTTCTTTCGCTGGGATTTTAACTCCTGCGAAATGATCCTCAAAGACAATACGATGTGGCCGATCGATTTTGCCAACGCCTGTCCGGATATCGCCCTGACGAGTTTGCATTATTACTACCCCTGGGCGATTAAATCCCTCTTCGCCTGGTCAGCTTTTTGCGCCGTCAAAGACCGGCCGGTCCACATTACCATGAATATTAAACCTTATTTTGAAATTGCCGACTCCGATCGATCATATCGGGAGAAGCTGGAGGCGTACCGCCATCTGGCCGACGATCATCTCGAAGCCGAGGCGTTTGAAGAATTTAAGGAGTTAGCCCTGGCCAATCTCGATGAGGTAATGTGGCACTTTGTGCAAACGCCGGATTTTGACCACACCATTGTGGAAACGGTTCAAACCACCTTTCCATATCACGAACACGACCAATTTATCGCCCACTACCGCGGCCTGATCAACCACTGGGTTGAAGCTGAAAGCGCTCAATATTAAATTGTCCGGTCAATTTTTACGAGTCAGTAACATTTTTCCTGTAATCTCTGAAGACCAATCTCAATTCCATCAAATCACCGTCTTCAGCTATGCAGACCTATTCCCATTATATAATGACCAAGGCGTATGAACGTTACGCTAAAAAAAACGGGGCCCCCTCAAATTTCCCTCCCCTGGCCAAAAAAGCTTTGATGTGGGGATCAATCGCTCCGGATATTCCCCTAATCCTGATCTCAATCGGCTTTATTCTCTATGATCTCAGCCAGGGAAATTTAGCCCCACCAACACCAGATGGCTCCGGCCCTCAGTCAGCTACCGGCTACCTGTTTGAGTATATGTTTTTTAATACATGGTGGGTCAAAGCAGCGCACAATTTATTCCATGGGCCCTTGATGGTTGTGGGGTATATCACCCTCGGCTACTTTGGCTGGAAAAAAAATCGGGTGTGGGGGACGCCCCTCTTCTGGTTGGGAATCGCCTGTCTATTTCACACCTTAATCGATATCCCGCTGCATTATGATGATGGCCCCCTGCTCCTCTTTCCGTTTGAATGGAATATTCGCTTTTACAGCCCGGTCAGCTACTGGGATCCCAATCGATACGGAAGGGAGTTTGCGATATTTGAACACGCCCTGATTGGGATGATGTTGATTTGGCTTATCTGGGATTGGTGGCGCGGCCGCCGGCCGGCAAATTAGCCACCCAAACGATACATCTCCGCGCCCTTGCGCGGCAGGCGGGTAAATGAAGTGCGCAGTTCCGAGTAGCGATCCACTCGCTGCGACCAAACTCCCGCAATGATTTCCTTTAAACCCTGATCGCTGGTTCCATCTCGAAGAGGGGTCCGCAAATCAAGCTGATTGGTGCCAAACAAACAGGTGTAATATTCACCGGCGGCCGACAGGCGTACCCGGGTGCAATCCCCGCAAAATGGCTTCGTAACCGAAGCCACAATCCCGATCTCGTTTTCCCCATCAAGATAGCGGTAGCGATTAGCGACTTCCCCGCGATAGTTGGGAGGCACCGGCTCCAGGGGCAATTCAGCGTCGATTCGCTTAAAAATGTCTTCGGCCGTCACCACATCATCGAGCCGCCAGCCGTTTAAATTACCCACATCCATATATTCGATATAGCGCACAATCACATTTCGCGATTTAAAGTAGCGGGCCAAATCGACAATCGTGTGATCGTTAACGCCGCGCTTTACGACACAGTTAACCTTCATATTGTCAAACCCGGCCGCCTGAGAGGCCTCAATCGCTTCCAAAACGCGGGAGACGCTGGATTTTGCCCCATTCATCGTCGAAAAAACCGTTTCATCCAGCGAATCCAGGCTGACGGTGATGCGGTGCAATCCGGCATCCTTTAAACGTTGAACCACCGGCTTCAAAAAGTAACCGTTGGTGGTCATGGCAATATCGTCGATCGTGGGAATCTCCGCCCACGCTGCAATAATTTTTTCCAGATTGGGTCGAATCAGCGGCTCGCCACCGGTAATCCGCAATTTGGTGACCCCCAGCTCGGCAAATAAATGGGCCAGGCGAATTAGCTCATCATCGCTGAGCAGCTGATGATTGGGCAAAAAATCGTAATCGGCCCCAAAAATTTCGGCCGGCATGCAGTATGGGCAGCGAAAATTGCATTTATCCATCACAGAAATTCGCAAATCACGCATCGGGCGACCAAATTTGTCGCGCAGTGTTAGAGGTGGGGAAGCGGAATTGTTCATAGGGTTTTGATTGGGTTGATTGTATGACAAGCCAAGATAAGTCAAGGGTCATTATAATCAACTCAGCTGGCGAATTACAATGAATCATATATATCTTTGTTGCGGCTCAAATGAGACAGGTAAAACAGCACCGCTCAAAAAAAGGTGGCTATTTCTGAAGGTGATAAGATTGAATATTTAAAATCAGGATGACACGAATTTATAGGATTATCTCTTTAGGTAAGTTACAAAAAGTTTTCTGAAGAAGGTGTCCTCAGAGCGCGTAGCGCAGAACCGTAGGTTCGCAGATTTTCGCAGATTAGAGAGAGAAATCTGTGAAAATCTGTGTTAATCCGTGGCTTTTTTTAACAATTCTTTTTGTAAACGACCTAAAGTGGGAAAATTCGTAAAATTTGCAAAATCTTGTTTTAAATTTTGAACAGTGACCCACTGAATAGAGATCCCCTTAAATCTGTAATTGAACTGTAATCTTTTTGTAACGAACTCTTAACCGGAGTCGTCTAAAGTCGAAGCGAATCACTTGAGCAAACTGCTGCCTACCTTGAAAATAAACGGCAGTTTGTCTCAAATATGGAGATGAGACGCAAAAAACTGGAGAGTTAAGGAAAATATGATGTTCTCAATAACAAATCGACTGAAATTTTGGGCTGCTTCACTGGCCGTTCTGGCCCTGCTGCTCGCTGCTTGTTCTTCGCAAACACCAGCTGGCTCGGCCCCCGAACCGGCCGCCTCAGAGCCACAAAGTGAAGAGGTGATGGACGAGTCACCTGATGAAGCGATGTCGGATGAAGACATGGATGAAGACATGATGGAAGAGGAGACCCATGATGACACCATGATGGATGACGAAATGGCCGCTGAATCCTCCGATGAAGAGATGATGGATGACGAATCCCATGACGATAGCATGATGGATGGAGAAATGTCCGATGAGTCATCTGCAGAAGAGATGTCTGATGAAGAGATGATGTCCGAAACCGCCGTCTGGCAAACAATCCCCCTCACCAATGTTGCCAATGGGGAAAGCTATACCCTGGCCGATTTTAAAGGAAAAACCGTTTATGTAGAACCGATGGCTACCTGGTGCACCAACTGTCGCCGCCAGCTGCAAAATGTCCAGCAGGCAATAAATACCTTGGGGGATCAGGAAGAGATCGTTTTTATCGCCCTGAGTCTGGAAACCAACCTGGGTGATGGTGATTTGGCCAATTATGCGGCGAACGAAGGCTTCTCCATGGTTTTCAGCGTCATGTCGGAAGAGTTATTAACCGCCCTGGTCGATGAGTTCGGCCGCAGTGCCGCCAACGCCCCTTCAACTCCTCATTTTGTCATTCGGCCGGATGGCACCTTTACCGAGCTATCAACCGGTTTTGAAGACCCGGCTGAGGTGATTGAGTTTATCAACAGCAACAGCGGCTAAATTTCAATTCTTACATCAATGAGGTGCTGGTCGATAATCGGCCGGCACCTCATTCGGGAAACAGCACCATGTCAGCACTTCTTGAAGCATTTATTTTGGGCAACAGCGCTATCCTCACCAACGTTTGTATTCTTCCCCTTTACCCCGGTCTGCTGGCCTTTTTGGCCGGGCAAACCGATCAGCAAGGTCAATCCTCCGCCACAAGATGGCTTGGTTTGTTTGTTCTGGCAGGGGTTTTGACCCTGATGATTGCCATCGGCGGGATTTTCTTTTTTCTAAAGCAGCCGATTAGCCGGATTTTGCCATTCCTCCTGCCCATAATTTATGCGATTGTCATTTTAATGGGTATCCTGCTGCTCTCCGGTCGTAATCCGTTTAAAGGGTTGACGGCGGTGGATTCACCCACAGCCAAAAATCCGTTTGCAAGCGCTTATTTGTATGGCCTGCTCTTGGGGCCAATGACCCTGCCATGCACCGGTCCGGTCATCGTCAGTGCTTTCTTATTGGGAGCCGGAAGTACCAGCGGGTTGTCGTTTGAGCTCCTCTACTTCACCGTTTTTGGTCTGGGTTTTGGATGGCCGCTGGTTTTGCTGCCGTTTATCGCCGGCACCCTGCAGCGGCGCTTTATCGGCTGGATGACGGCCAATGTGACCCTGTTAAACCGGGTTTCAGGCGGGCTCCTCATCGCCATTGGTTTATTTGGCATTTACGCCGATTTGCTGACCAATCTGTAGCTTCGTAAATCAAACCCCACTCAAGGGCAGAAGGGCCGGCAAATCGATATCAGGGACGTAAAGAATCCCCGGCAAGCCCACCGCTTGAGCCCCTTCGATATTGCCCGGATTGTCATCGATAAAAACCGCTTCGTCCGGAGCGCAATTTAAGCGAGTCAGGGTGCGCAGATATATTTCCGGGTCCGGTTTCATGACTCCCTCTTCGGCCGAAACCACAATGAGATCAAACGCATCCCCTACGCTGAACTCATCTGTCAATACGCTCCGCAAATCATCAAAAGCATTGCTGATAATGGCCGTCTGATAGCGGGTGCGCCAGCTGCGAATCCAGTCGATCATGGCGTAATCAAATGCATCGCCTACCCAAAAATCATGCCTCAGCTGCCCTTGGTCCGCCGGTGATAAACCTAAATATTGAGCGACAGCCTCCCAGTGGGCATCGATTGACGTTTGGCCGGTTTGGGCGGCCGTGCCCAAATCACTGTTAAACACCAGGTGTTCTACGGAACCGTGAGCCAACCCCAATCGTTCATCCCATTGATGGCGAAATTGATGGGTTTTTGTGCGCAGCATCACCCCTCCGACATCAAAAATAACCGCTTTGAGCTTCTCCACTTTGAATTTGGATAACATCTGAATAATTCCTCTAAATTTCGCGAATTTGCCCCCATTTTACCTTGACAATCGTTAGAACGAGGGGTATTATACGTAGAGTAATATAGAACAAAAGTTCTATATTTGTTTATTTGAGTTTTGATGCATCAATGATGCATTTTGCGGTCTCACCGTAAGGAGAAAACAAGATGGCCCAACATACGATGCCGTTTGATCGAAGGCCGCTCAACAACAACATACCGGCAGTATTAGCTGCTTTTTGGGACGCGCGCAACCGCTCATTGGTCATAGCTACCGTTTTAGCCCTGGCGCTTTTTGCTTTTGAAATTTTTAATTTTGATACGACAAAGTTTGCGCTCACTGATTTACTGGGTGAAACCTCTTTCATGGGTTTAACCTGGGCCGCAATTTTAGCGTTTGCCTTTTGCGCCATTGACTTTGCCGGATTGGTCAAGATATTTACGCCCGAGCAGGGAGAAAATGAACCTCGTGAGGTTTGGTATTTGATGGGCGCCTGGCTTTTGGGGGCTACCATGAATTCGATCATGACCTGGTACGCGGTTTCAGTCCTTCTCATGCAGCGCCCATTGGGCACTGAAGTGCTCACCAGAGAGCAGCTTTTGACCTATGTGCCGATTTTTGTGGCGGTTTTAGTCTGGCTCACGCGAATTCTGTTTATCGGATCCCTTTCAGTTGCGGGGGAGCATTTGATTGCTTCTTCGCGCAATTTGCGAGTTGATATTACAAAGTTGGAAGATGTTCCGGCGGCCCCACCGCAAAACAGGCGGCCTAACCGTCAAAACAAAACGCGTCAAACCGCTAAACCACCCGTCAGAGAAGGATCCAATACAAGTCGTGTGCGGCGCCGGCCGCCGGCGGCCGTGCCCATGAGCGCCAAACCGCGGCGCTAATCAGGCAATAAATTGTTCTACCAGACCAATTTCTACCACCAACAAGGTCAAGCGTTTGCTTGACCTTGTTGGGTTTATAGGACCTTCCTCTCATTGCCAAAGGGATTCTCACTTAGTACCCTCACCTATATATCTTTTTTTTTCATTTTTTGTTAATAATTCTATTTATACGGTGATAACATCATGAATTTTTTAATGTTTTTTCAATTTTTTGTGGAAGAGATGAAGGAACAGGGGCAGGGATTAGTGGAATATGGGTTGATTTTGGTCCTGGTTTCTGTCGCTGCGGTGGTTATCATGAGCACGCTGGGAGCAGAGTTAACCGGCGTCTTTAACGATATTGCCACCACATTTTCAAGTGCGACCAATTAATTCGTCTGTTTGACCTGCTGTGCTTCTTTTAAGAGGGAACGTGCGCCAACTTTAGCCAAATCCTCTTTGGTTCCTAACATCGCGCCTAATTCTGCGACCCTCGCTTGATGATCTAGCCGTGTGACCAAAGTGGTAGTCTTGGCGTTTGCCACCTCCTTCTGCACGTGAAAGTGAATATCCCCAAAACCGGCCATCTGGGGCAAATGGGTGACGACCAATACCTGATGGCCGGCTTTTCCAGCCAGCTCCCAAAGCTTTTGCCCCACCACCGAGCCGATACGGCCGCCAATTCCCTGATCAATTTCGTCAAAAATTAACGTCGGCGTTTCATCAACTCGAGCCAGAGCGGTTTTTAATGACAGCATAATGCGCGCAGTCTCCCCTCCGCTGGCTACCTTGGCCATCGGTTTGGGTGGCTCACCAGGATTGGCCGAAAGCAAGAATTCAACCAGGTCGATGCCCATTTGATCAAACCCCAGGCGATGTTCCCCTACATACACCCCATCGGCCGCTTCCTGGGTCCTAAATTGAACGGAGAAAGTGGCTTCCATTCGTAAATCTTTTAGCTCCGCTTCTACGTTGGAGGCTAACTTCTGGGCTGCAGACTGCCTCTTTGTGGACAAGGCGGCCGCCAGTTGACCCAATCGTTTTAATTCGCCATCAATTTGGGTGTTAAGCTCAGCCAGACGTTGATCGCTATTTTCAAGTAGATCGAGTTCGACAAACGCCTCATCACGCATCGACAGGATTTCTTCAACTGTACCGCCATACTTGCGCTTGAGGCGGTTAATCAAGTCGAGGCGCTCTTCTAAAAAATTGAGTCGGCCGGGGTCGTGTTCCAAACCATCTTGATAAAGACGCAGATTCATGGCCACATCACCCAATTCCGAGACAACGCCCTGTAATTGTGCCAGCGTTTCCGCCTGTTCAGGATCAAGCCGGGCTACGGTACTCAATGCGGCTTCTGCCTGGCTGGCCAAATCTGTTGCTCCAGGCGTGTCGTCTTCTTCCAGCCCAGAAAGAGAAGACAAGGCATTGGCAACGGCTTCAATCAGCTGCTGCATATTGCCCAAACGAGATCTTTCGGTACGGACCTCTTCTTCTTCCCCCACTGTAAGCTGCGCCTCATCGATTTCTTCAATCTGAAATTTCAAATAATCAACTCTTTGCTGACGAGTTGACTCATTTTGGCGCAAAATAGTAAATTCTTTTTCCAATTTTCGCAGGGCTTTGACTTTCTCAGCGAAGAGAAGCTGCTCTTCAGTTAATCCGGCATAGGCGTCGAGCAGAGGCAAATGGGATTTCGGGTTGAGCAGGCGGAGATGGTCACCCTGTCCGTGAATGCCCACCAAATATTCACCAATTTCCCGCAGCTGGCCAACGCGTACCGTTATCCCGTTTATGCGGCAAATATTGCGGCCGGAATCGCGCAGCTCGCGGGCTAATATGAGCTGATGGGGGTCATCTGGATCAAGAAGCTCTTGACCAGATAGGAACTGCTGCAGTTCTTCTAAATCTTTCGAGAGTTCAAAAATTGCTTCGACATAGGTGCGATCGCGGCCGGCACGAATAAATGAACTATCCGCCCGGCCGCCCAATATCAGACCGATCGCGTCTAAAATAATAGACTTACCGGCCCCGGTTTCTCCAGTTAGCACGTTGAATCCGGAACCAAACTGAAGGTGGAGGTCAGCGATGATGGCAAAATTCTTGATGGTTAACTCGGCAAGCATAAGCCTCTATTTTAGCGCACAATGTTCCCTCAGCGTAGGAAGTAATACGCGGCGCTGCCGGCCACAAAGCTGTATATTCCCGGCATCAGAAGCAAAGTGAGCCCGCCAAACCCGCCACCAAACATTAAAGCAACCAATCCAAAAAACAAGGCCGGCAACAAACCACCGGCAACAATCAGTCCGGCGATTAAACGCGGCATATAGCGGCCACGACGACGACCGATCGCCCGAAATGTCAACCGGGCAATGAGCGTGCCAATTCCGGAGCCAACCGCAGCGACGATAAAGAAGAAGAAAAAACCAAATCCTCCACCAAACAAGGTTATCAAATATCCGGCAACCAGGCTTAAAGGAAAAGCCACAGCAGACGCTAGAATATAATCACTGGATTTGGCGTTAAAATACTCCGCCTCAATTTCGCGCAAACACTCCGGACAGCGATATCCAACCGAGGTGCGGTTGGCGCATTTGACGCATATCGGCCGGTTACATCGGTTGCAGCGCAAGTTGGTTTCCGTATCAGGATGACGGTAACAAACCAGCGGCTGATCTTCCGCAAGCGCTTCAAATTTCGTTTCGTCAACCGGTTTTGCGGCCGGAAGGGGAAAAGTCGGTAAGGTTGAGGGCTGCGATACAGCCGCCTCCGATCGAACAGGCTCTGTTTCGACTACCGCTTCCTGCTCTTCCGGCACAAGTTCGCCGTTGAGAATTTTTATCGCCCGCTTCGCCCCTTCGTGGTTCGGGTCAAGCCCCAACGCTTTGTCGAATGCCTCTCGCTGCTCCGTCTCAGTTGGCAAAACGGTGCCTAACCCCACCCAGGCTTCGGGCAATTCGGGAGCCTCGTCAATAATTTCTCGGTAAAGTTGCTCAGCGGCCGTGCGTTTCCCGGATTCTGCAACCCGGCTTGCCTGCCGCAGTAAATTTCTAAGTCGTGGTGTCATAATAAATTTCCCAAAAATGGTGCCGTCAGGAATACGTTGTTGACCCTATCATAAAGAACCATACTTTTGTTAAAATTGGGACAAAATCTTCATTTTTCGAATAACCGCTTATCCTGATGGTCACAACATTATTTAACAAATAGATGCGACACAGTACGCTATTTTTCCCTGAAAATTGCAAAATCTAATATTGAATTAGCGTTCAAACCCCAGGCGTTTCATCAGACGATTGTAAAAATATCCCCGCTGACCGACCCGAATAAAGCTCGCTTCGTGAGAATGCTTGTGGATCAAAATTTCGTCTTCACTTTTGATCGGAATGACGTCTTGACCATCGGCCGTTAATAACGCTTCGTGATCGGTTCGAATTCGAATCCGGACCATCGCTTCCTCGTGCAGCACCAAGGCGCGATCAAGACTCAGGTATGGCGCCACAGGCAGTAGCAGAAAGTTGCGCAGTTCTGGCGGAAGCAGGGGGCCACCAGCTGCCATCGAGTAGGCCGTTGACCCGGTTGGCGTAGCTGCAATTAATGAATCGGCCGTATAGGTGGTGATGGGCTGCCCGTCAACCTGTAAATCCAGACGCACCACTCGGGCATGTGGCCCACCAATAACCAGGTCATTTAAGGCCATATAGGATCTTAGCTTCTTCCCGCTTCGGAAATGAGCGGCCTGGAGCATCAAACGGCGCTCAACCCAGTAACGCTCTTCGAGAAAACGGGTCAAAACATCATCCCATGCTTCAACGGTGGCCTCGCTCAAAAATCCAATTCTTCCCATGTTGACCCCGATAATGGGGGCGCGATGGGGAACGGCAAAGCGAGCAGCTCGTAAAATTGAGCCGTCTCCACCTAAAACCACAAGCAAATCACTCTCTGCAGTATGGCGGTGGACTTCTTCCTCATTCCAGGTTGAGCTAAGCCACGTTTGACAATGTTGGGCATCGAGCCACCTGGCAATCTTTTCGGCCAGCGGGAGCGACTTGGGTTTGTGAGGGTGATGCAGAATGCCGATGATCATAAACGTATTTTTTTGTTAAGATAAACGATCGGCCAACCAGTGCGATAATTGGTCAAGTGGCACCTGCAGCTGCTCACCACCACTCTGAAAATCCTTGACGGTAACCAAATTATCAGCATACTCGTCTTCACCTACAATCAAGACAAACTGTATGGGGTATTTGTTTGATTCCCGCATCTGACTTTTTAAGCTTCGGCGGTCACGAGCAAAAGCCATCCGCACGCCAAGACCTTCCTGGCGCAGCCTGGATGCGATTTCAACGGCCGCTATCTTGGTTTCACCACCAAAGTGGGCCACAAAAATATGGGGTTCTTCTAACGCGGGGGGAACGATCTCTTCCGCCTTTAGCCCCAAAACAGCCCTTTCAATTCCCATGCCAAATCCAACTCCGGGGGTTGAAGGGCCGCCAATCGCTTCAGCCAACCCATCATAGCGGCCGCCCCCCATCAAAGCGGATTGGGCGCCGATGCGCTGATCCCACACTTCAAATGCGGTTTTGGTGTAGTAATCAATCCCTCGAACCAGTCGGTGATTAATGGTGTAAGATTCCCCCACCCGCTCGAGCAGGAGGCGCAAATCAGCAAAATGTGACCCACAATCCTCACATAAATAATCAATGGTGCGTGGGGCCCTGGCCAAAAGATCATCAATGCCAGGGTCCTTGCTGTCCAAGATACGCTGCGGATTGCGCTGCAATCTTTCCCGATCGATCTCTGACAGTTTGTCCAGGTGTTCCTGCATAAACGCGGTTAAAGCTTCCACAAAAACCGGTTTGCAAACCGGACAGCCAACGCTGTTGAGCTGAAAAGTTAAATCTCTATAGCCCATTTCGCGATAGAGGTTGATAGCGACAAGCATGACCTCTAAATCAGCAACCGGATCGGTTTCGCCCAATATCTCGCAGTCAAATTGATTGTGCTGCCGAAATCGGCCGGCCTGCGGCCGTTCCCTTCGAAAAATCGGCCCAAAAGTAAAGAGCTTGACCGGTTGGGTCCAATTTTGCATCCCATTTTGCACATATGCTCGAACAAGCCCGGCCGTAAACTCCGGCCGCAAGGTTATTAAATCGCCGTCGGATTCCTCAATTGAGTACATCTCTTTTTTGACGAAGAAATCCGATGCGGTGCCAACCCCTCGTTCGAACAAACTGTTTTTTTCGATAATCGGCACATCCACTCGGGAAAAGCCATACCGGCGGGCCAAGTCAGCCGCCGTACTCATGAAATACTCCCAATAAGGCTGATCCTCAGGTAATATATCTTGAAACCCTTTAAGCCGTTGAATCGCTGACAAAATCTGCCTCCAATATTTTCTGCGTCTAAGGTAAAGACGCAACTCCTCAATTATAGAGAGTTGATCATAAATCCCCAATTGAATTCTAAAAATCAGATGGATTTTTACCGACTTTATACTCAAAGTGCCGGTTGATAACTAAAATAGGGTTCCATTTCAATTATCGGAGGAGAAAAGGTGACTACTTCTAAATCAATCAATTTACTGCTCATGATAACCCTACCTATAGGGTTGCTGATTTTTCTCATGTCGGCCGTTGCCGGAGCGGCGCCTGCGGCCGACCCCCCGGCGCTTTCCCTCAAACCGATCGCCAACGGGTTTGCAAACCCATTGGCCGTTGTGGCCTCGCCGCTGGAAAATGATGGGCGGCTCTTTGTTCTCCAAAAAGAAGGGGGCATCAGAGTAATCGATAAAAACGGTCAGGTTCTGCCAGATTTGTTTTTAGATGTGGGGTCTTTAATCGGAACAGCCGGTGAGCGCGGCTTGTTAGGAATGGCTTTTGATCCAAATTTTAGTGAAAATGGCCATTTTTACCTCAATTACACTCGCAAAAGTGACGGCGCAACCATGGTGTCCCGTTTTACCTTGGATTCCCCCCTGGCAAACCAGGGAAACATCGCGACGGAGAAACCCATCATCCGCATTCCCCAAGATTTTGAGAACCACAACGGTGGAGATATTCACTTTGGACCGGACGGGTATTTGTATATCGCCCTTGGTGATGGCGGAAGCGGTGATGATCCAAACAATCGCGCTCAAACCCTAAGCAACCTGCTGGGAAGTATTTTACGCATCGATATTGACGAAACAGCCGGCTTACCGGCCGATTGTGGCCAGATCGGCAGCTATTCCGTTCCCGCAGACAATCCTTTTGTCAACGAAGCTGGGGCGTGTAATGAAATTTGGGCGTATGGCATTAGAAATGCCTGGCGCATGAGCTTTGACCGGCTGACCGGCGATATGTACTTTGGTGATGTTGGTCAAAACAGTCGCGAAGAAGTCAACTTTCAACCAGCCAGCAGTAGCGGTGGTGAAAATTACGGCTGGCGATGTTTAGAAGGAAATATCCCCACACCCGGTGTTCCGGCGTGCACGCCAGGAGGCAATTACGTTCCGCCCATTTACGATTATCCACGGACATTAGGCAATTCAGTCACCGGAGGATACGTTTATCGAGGGGAAAGTTTTCCGCGTATGAAGGGAATTTATATCTTTGGGGATTTTGGGAGTGGTCAGTTGTTCCGTTCGGTAAATGATGGGGGTTGGTCAACCACCGTGGCCGAAGATTTGAGTATCTCCATCGTTTCCTTTGATGAAACCAACGAAGGTGAATTACTGGTCGTTGATTATAGCGGTGGTGCAGTGTATCAAATTATCGATGAGCTCGGTTTAAACGTGGCGCAAGATGGGCCAACCGTGGTGCAAAATGGACAGCAAACGGAGCTTTCCTTTACCGTTACTAATGTAGGGTCTGCAATCGCGCCGGCCGTGGTGTTGACGAACACACTTCCAGCCGGGGTCAGCTATGTATCGGGTGGCAGTTGGGATGGTAGCACGGTGACCTGGAATCTTGGGGATTTGAGCGTGGGCGGTGATACAACCGTTTCATTAACCGTGACGTCTACGCAAACTTATACCAACAGCCAGGTATTTGCCACAGCCACAGGAATCGATGCGGTTCAGGGAGAAGCGGTGCGCGTTTTCTCTTTTGATCAGATTTATAATTTATTCCTGCCGGTGGCTGTTAGAGAATAGCTATCCCCTTACCGAACCTGCGGGAAAGGATTGGTCCAATCTTTGAGATTGGACCAATCTGAAAACAAGTGTCAGATTAAGGCGCCCTTACAAATATCGTTAATTCCACGGCAGTGCGGCCCGGGTCTGCCAGTAGACCTCGGCCGTTTCATTCACCTGGCCGATTAAACTCACAATTCGTGGATTATTTATCCAGGCCATCGCCGCTAAATTGCTTTCCAATTGACTTCTTTGGGCGGCACCACTGAGGATTACCGCCCCCCACGGCCGGCTGAGGGCCGCGGCAATGGCCACAACATCGGTTGTTACCCCAAGATCCCGCGCGGCCTGATCAATTTCCGGATGGGTTTGCTGCACTTTTGGCGTCAGGCGGCCGTTGGCCACCACTTCCTTTACAATCACCCCCCATCCGGCGCTGGCTGCCTCTTCGAGCCACGGCTCAACAGATGTCTCCAGCAAATTCCAGGTGGCTTGGACCGATTGAAAAAGGTGCTCGCCATCTCTTTTAACATTCAGCGCTTTTTCCAACGTTTCCCCCTGTTTCGGACCAGACAAGCTTAATCCGATGACCCAACCCAGGCTGCTGCGTAACCGAGCCAGTTCATCTAATACCGATTCATTGGTCAATACGCCGCTGTCGATCGTTGCGGAGTGAATGTGATAAATATTCAGAAATCGACCTAAATAATTGCGGCTCTCCTCAGCTTGACGGGTTAGAACCGGCAACGAGTGCTCTTTCACTTCATGATGTTCCGCTTCCACCCGCCAATTCGCAGTATAGGTGTAACCCCATTTGGAACCAATGACCAGATTGGCTGGATCAATCAACCGCTTTTTAAGCCATGATGCCAAAAATTGCTCGGCGCGGCCATAAGAGCGGGCAGCATCGAAGTAGCGCACGCCGGCCGCCCAAGCCGTGTCGAGAACCTGGTGTGCATGATGCTCCATTTGTTCAACCTGGTATTCTTCTCGCAGATCGTCTTGGTGACCCAACGTGATATACCCCGGCCGGCCGAGTGCCGCTAGCCCCAGGCCCAAAGCCGTTGTCTTTAATCCCGTCCGCCCAAATTCTTTTTCTATCACGATTGAACTCCTTTCTCTCATCTCTTTTCTCTCTTCTCTATTCTTCTCAATGTTGGAGATCGGTTGGACCATATACGGTGTTTATACAGAGTATGTTATAAAATCACTTCATCGACCAAACATCAATAAAAATTAACCATTTTGGCCAGGTGGCCATTAAACTGTTTAGGAGGTACATCCCGTGACCATTCAACCATTCTACTTTGATGACGAGCCCGAAGAAGAGGGTGAAGAAAAACAAAACGACCGGCCCAAAAGCTGGATGGAAAAAATGATGGAGTCGCGCACGATCATGTTGTTTGGGGAAATCAACATGAAAGTGGCCCGCGAAATGAGCGAAAAGCTGCTCTTAATGGCCAATGAATCAGATGACCCAATCACCCTGTACGTGAATTCTCCAGGGGGACATGTTGAATCGGGCGACACGATTTTTGATATGATTCGCTACATTAAGCCCCGCGTTCGGATCGTTGGCACCGGATGGGTGGCCAGTGCCGGGGCGTTAATTTACGCTTCAGTTCCTGTTGAAGACCGTTATACCCTTCCCCACACCCGCTACATGATTCACCAACCGCTGGGCGGTGTTCGTGGTCAGGCGGCAGATATCGCCATTGAAGCGGAAGAAATCATGAAAATGCGCGGCCGTCTCGAAAAAATCTTTGCCGAACAAACCGGCCAACCATTGGACCAGGTCAAGCAGGATATGGAGCGCAATTTCTGGATGTCGGCCACGGAAGCCCAGGAGTATGGACTGGTTGGAAAAATCATTAACGACGCCACCGACCTAGACTAGGTCTGCTTACCCTTTAAGGGTGTAAACCATCGGGAACGCAGAGAGCTTTTAAAAATTTTCTCTGCGTTCCTAAATTTTTCGCGGTGAAAGGGGTTTGTAAACACCGGATAACCCCTCACAAAATTATAGCAGGCGCGCTAAAGGGGCAATACACTCCGCCGTTTCATTTCGGGCGTTGTTGACCACGGTCGAAACCTCATACATGGCGATATTTTCATTGCGGTAAGGCTTGAGCAACTCGTGAACGATCGGCAAAGGGGTTTTTTGATCAAGCCAGGCATCATAATCATCACCATCGACAAATACCGGCATACGATTGTGGATGGGAGCCATGCGTTCGTTCGGTTCAGACGTTAAGATCGTTAAAGATGGAATCTCCCCTCCTTCATCTGAAGACCAGCTTTCCCATAATCCGGCCGCGGCAAAAAGCGGACCCTCAACAGGGTGAATATACACCGGCTGTTTCTTTCCGCTCGACAGCTTCTGCCACTCATAAAATCCGCTCATCGGGATCAGGCAGCGGCGTCGTTTAAAAGCAGCGCGAAAAGCAGGTTTTTCATGCGCTGTTTCGGAGCGAGCATTGATCATGCGCGAGGCCATTTTGGTATCTTTGGCCCAAAAAGGGATCAGCCCCCAATGAAAATGATCGAGCTTTCTCAGCCCATTTTCGACCATAATCACCGCCGCCACCGGCTGCGTCGGGGCGATATTGTAGCGCGGCGCCAGCTGCGGCGTTTCTGATAAATTAAACTGAATCTGAATCGCGGATCCATCATCCTCCAAAGCAAATCTTCCACACATTGACATTTCCTCCCTATTCGCCTCAAAATTGTTAATCTGGCGGATATGCGTGACTTAATCTAAAAATTTTGTTCTAATTATAAAGTGTATCATGCTCCCACCAACATTTAATTTGAACGCCTGTTTTTCAAAGAAATATTGGATTAATTATGAAGCCTATTCTTGTTTCAATACCTTATGAAGGGGGGGCGTTGTCAAACGCCAAACGCGAGGGATCTGGATCGGCCGCCGCCGCGGTGACTTTATTTGAACATCTCAAACATCACGATATCGCCCAAAAATTGATTGATTTTGACGATCAGACCAAATTAAAGTCTGGAAATAAGCGCGATTATCACCAAAGCTGCCAGGCAAAAATTGTGCAAGCGTTTGAAGCCCTGTTGGCCAGCGAACATTTGCCTATCACCCTGGGTGGCGACCTTTCCTTACGGTATCCGATTCTCAAAGGGGTAAAAGCGGCCCAGCCCCATCGTCAGCTAGGCTATATTTATTTTGGGCCTCAATTGAATCTTTTGCCCGATCAGGAAGAAAAAACGGCCGGAAATGCGGTTGGTCAGCTTGTCTCCCCGGATAACGGGCTTATTGATGGGGAAAAGACTGTTCAGCTTGGCTGGGTTGCCGATCGCACCATGGAAACCCGCAAGGCGTTACAGATGGCCGGCCGGCTGGGTTTAACGGTGATTCCGCGGCCGGATTGTGAAGCGGTGATCGAGGCGATCCGGATCGCCGTCGATACCGCCTTTAACTACACCGATGGCGTGTACATCAGCGTGGATGTGGGCGTGATTCGAGCTAAAGACGCCCCGGCCGTCTCCCATCCAAATCCACTGGGATTGACCCCCAAAGTCGCGGCCGATTTAATTACCGGGTTGGTTCGCAGGGTGCCCCTGGTGGGCATTGACTTTTTGGGAGCCTCATTTAGCGGGCAACATCCCGAAGCGGAGCATAAAACCGCCCACTTAATCACCAAAATTGTTGAAAAAACGACCTTTCTAATTAAAACCTACACCAGCAACGGTGATGACACGACTATTTTTTGACCGCGCGGACGCTTAAATTTATCTTGACGATTTTGTAAAAATTTTGTATGATGTAAACGCTTACAGTAAGCGTTTACATTGGAAGCGAAACGTCATGAACCCAGCACCAATTTTCCCTGAAAATGATAGGGCAACAATTGAAGATGTGGCTCGCGCAGCCGGGGTCTCGACGGCAACCGTCAGCCGGGTGCTCAACAACAGCGGAAAAGTCGCCTCCCAAACAATCGAGCGGGTTCAAAATGCAATCACCCAGCTTAATTATGTAGCCCACGGCGGCGCTCGTTCTCTAGCGGCCACAAAAACAAATACCATCGGGCTGATCATTCCCGCCGCGAGCACGCTTTTCTTCTCTTCCCTATTGAGCGGCATCAACAGTGCGTTGAGTGCCCATGGGTACGACTTTTTAATTTATGCTACCCTGACCCCGGCCTCAACGGCCGATGGCAACCCCCTAACCCTTGGTCCCCACAACAGTGATGGTCTATTAATTTTTACCGATTCTGTTGATGACCCAACCCTGCGCCGCCTCGCCCGACGCGAGTTTCCCATGGTCCTGCTCCATCGGCGATCTATCGATCAGGCAAATATACCGACCATCCGCTTTAATAATTTTGACAGCAGTTATCAACTCATTTCTCATCTTATAGAGAACTGCGGCCGGAAGCGAATTGCTTTTCTCAGAGGACCGGACGGCAATGAGGATTCGCAGCGCCGGGAAGCCGGGTATCGTCAAGCGCTGGAAAACCATGGATTACGCGTCACAACCGAATTAATCGGCGATGGGTTGTTTCAGCCTGAACCGGCGGCAAGGCAGGTCCAATCTTGGCTGGATCAAGGGGTTACCTTCGACGCAATTTTTACAGGTGATGACAATGCCGCTATGGGGGTAATCGAGTTGTTAGATCGGGCTGGTGTGCGGGTCCCTGATGATGTTTCCGTGGTTGGGTTTAACGACGATGTTCTTTCTCGCTACTTAAATCCAGCCTTGACCACCGTTGTGGCCCCGGCCGACCAGCTGGGAGAAAAAGCGGCCGAATTATTGATTCAACTGATCGCCGGAGAAATTGTCCCGGACGAAACGGTCCTGCCAACGAGGCTGATCGTTCGCGCCTCGTGCGGCTGTCAATCGCAGGCGGCGGAATCGTGAATGAGTCAGGCAGAGCCAGCTGCCAAATTCAGCAATTTGATTGTGGAAATTCCAAATAAATGCTGAAGAATTCCTAAAACAAAATGGAAGGGCAAATCCGCTTCCAAACAGAGTTTGCCCTTCGTCTAGACCAAAGACGACCGCTTGCTTGCAAGCGGTGTCAAAGGAGCAGTGCCTATTGTCTCAAAAACCCTCAAATAATCCACTCCCAAACAGCATCGGGCACATTTGTGCGGCCGATGCCCTGCAGAATTATTAATCTTTGAACCTAAGTTGCTGCCATTTGACGCAGCCGAATAGCCGCTGTGGAAACCAAAACCGGATATTGAATTTTAATAAATTAATACCGATACAGCGCCGTCATTCCCGCTTTCGCGGGAATCCATTGGATGGCCACCGATGGATCCCCGCCTGCGCGGGGATGACAGGTTTGTTTTGAAAGTCGGTTGATATCCGTATTTATTTGTAAATCTTCAAAATCCGGTTAATTAACGCGATAAATCGCGTTTCGGTCCCTTTGGCCGATGAATTTATTCATCGGAGAGGGAAGGTAGCAGCTAGAGTTAATCTTTTAGGAGAAGATCATGAGACAGAAATCAACCTTGCTTGTGTTGATGGCAATTTTATTAACGATGATATTGGCGGCCTGTGGTGGATCAACCCCGCCGGTGGCCGAGGAACCCGCCGCAGATTCAACGACCTCTGAATCTGTCGAGGTGGCCGAGCCGCAGGAAGAAGTTGAACCGGAAGCTGAACCAGAAGAGGCCCCGGCAGCAGTCGAAGAAGAAGCTGAGCCAGAAGAAGTCCAGGAAGAAATGGAGGAAGAGGCTGAACCAGAAGAAGTTGAAGAAGAAATGGACGAATCGATGAGCGAAAGTCGCACGGTCGTTCGCTGGTTTGTCGGTTTGGGAACCGGTCAAAACGCCGAACAGGTTGAGGCTCAGGAAGCGGTGGTTGAGGCATTTAACGCCTCCCAGGATTCGATTTTCCTCGAAATGGAAATTGTACAAAATGACGTAGCCTACGATACCCTGGCTACCTTAATCGCCTCGGGGAACGCGCCTGATATTATTGGACCGGTGGGGGTCAAAGGCTCAAATGCATTTTCAGGGCAGTGGGCAGACCTGCAGCCGCTGGTTGATGCGGCCGGTTATGATCTGGAGCAATATCCGCAGGCGGCCGTTGATTTTTACCGCGTTGAGGGCGAAGGGCTCATCGGTTTGCCGTTCGCCGTGTTCCCAGCTCACCTTTTCTACAACAAAGAATTGTTCGACGAGGCCGGGCTGCCGTATCCCCCCCAAACCTATGGCGAGCCATACGGTGAAGGGACAGAATTTGAAGGGGCGTGGGATTGGGCCAAGGTCCGTGAAATCGGCATGATTTTAACCGTGGATGAAAATGGCAATGACGCCACCATGGCGGAATTTAACCCAGACAGCATCGTCCAATTTGGATATTTAACCATGTGGACCGACGGGCGTGGCTTCCCAACCCATTTTGGATCAGGAAACTTTGTTGACAGCAGCGGCAGCGCCACCATCCCCGATCACTGGCGTGAAGCATATGATTGGCTTTATGCTGGGATTTGGGAAGACCATTTTATCCCCTCCCAGGCGTATCAGGACAGTGATTTGCTGGGCGTACCCAACGCCTTTGCCTCCGGAAACCTGGGCATTGCCGGTGTACACCTTTGGTTTACCTGCTGCCTCGGTGAGATGAGCGGCGATTGGGATGTCGCCGTTATGCCGAGCTGGAACGATACGACGACCGCCAAGCTCCATGCTGACACCTTCAGGCTCCTCGATAGCAGTGAAAATAAAGAAGCAGCGTTTGAAGTGTTAACTTACCTGGTTGGTGAAGCCTCTGGAGATTTGCTGGCCGTTTACGGAGGTATGCCGGCGCGTGTTGAAGAAACCGCTGTGTTCTTCCAGGGGCAGGACAGCAACTATCCCGACCAGGAAGTCAACTGGCAGGTGGCTGTAGACAGTTTGAATTATCCGGACAGCCCATCCCACGAAGGCAATATGCCCAATTTCAATAAAGCAGACGAGCGTATCAGTGCCTTCTACAGTTTGGTGCAAAGTGATGGGGAAATCGATCTTGAAGCAGAAATCGACACGCTGCTTGAAGATTTACAATCAATTTTTGACGAAAGCGAAAGTTGATTAATCACGACATATCTTTGAAAGGGCCGATAAATGGCCCTTTCAAATTTTTCCCTATCGCTGATGGACGGAGAAGGAGATCATTATGGGATTTTTCACCGACGCGCTACGTGAAGCCTCGATTGATAAATCAAGAGGGGGGCAATCTCTGCTGCAAAAACAAAAAGCTCGGTGGGGATGGCTCTTTATTTCACCATGGATATTCGGTTTTTTCGCCTTTCTTTTTATACCCATGGTGGCCTCGTTGACCTTTACCTTCCTCGATTTTAATATTTTGGAACCTGAAAAAACTTCATTTATTGGTCTGGAAAACTGGTCAAAATTGGGATCGGACCCCCTGCTAAGAGAAGCGCTGCGGGTGACCGGGGTTTTTATGCTGATCGCCTTACCGGTTGCTATCGTTCAACCGATAGCCATGGCCGGGCTTTTGAACGCTCGCGCTTTAAAGTTTAGGCGAATCTTTACCACCCTGTTTTACATGCCGTATGTTATCCCGTTAATCTCGGTAATTTATATTTGGACGGGGGTGATGAACCCGCAAAGCGGCTGGATCGCACGGGTATTGATGCTTTTTAACATCGATATGCCCGACATTTTAAACGAACCGAACTGGATTCCAATGGCTCTGATCTTGATTGGTTTGTGGGGTGCTGGTAACGCGATGTTGTTGACTCTGGCGGCGATGCAAAATATACCCACTTCATTGTACGAGGCAGCTCGAGTGGACGGTGCTGGTCCCATGCGAATCTTTTTTAGCATCACCATTCCCCTCATTTCGCCTGTAATTTTTTATAACACCGTTTTGGCCTTGATCGGGATATTTCAGATTTTCACCGTCCCCTGGATTCTTTCCCGCGGCGGTGATCGCAATCCCGACAACGCCTATCTTTTCTTTAATATTCACTTCTATAAAACCGGCTTCAAATTTCAGGATATGGGATATGCGGCAACCCTGGCCTGGGTTCTATTCCTGATCGTCATCACCCTGACAATTTTGCTGTTTTGGTCGGCGAAGTATTGGGTGTATCAGCCTGGGAGTTCAGAGTCATGACCAGCAAATCATCAAACCTCATTCAAACGGCCGCGGCCGGGTCAAAAAACACCTCGCCATTTTTGGTATCCAATTTGAAAAGCTTTACCGGTGGTGCGATATTATTTTTAATCACATTTTCTATCTTGATGGCCTATTTATCTCCGATGGGTTATATGGCCGTTACGTCGCTTAAAACACTGGATCAGATTCCCAATACTCGAATTCTTCCTCAAACCGAAGAGTTATTTGAATACGAGGGTGAACTGTATCCGGTCATGAACGTTCCCACGGAAGATGGTTTTCGATCATTGGTGCTGGTTCAAAAGGGCCGTCAACGCAGCCAGTTTATCGACCCGCAAAACCCCGAAGGGGGGTTGATCGAGTGGGAAGGCCGCTGGCGCACGCTGGAGCCCAATTGGGAAACCGACCTGGCTACAGAAAATTATTCTGAGGCGTGGCGACTCGTCAATTTTCCTCGGCTTCTTTTTAACACCATCACGATCGCGGTGTTGGGCGTCATCGGCACGGTTGTTTCCTGTACGCTGGTCGCTTATGGCTTTAGCCGGTTTCCGATTCCAGGTAAAAACATATTGTTTCTGATATTAATTGCCACAATCGTTTTGCCTGGACAGGTGACCCTTATTCCCAAATATGCCCTTTTTGAACGCATCGGATGGACGGGAACGTGGCTTCCGCTGATCGTTCCCCATTTCTTTGCAAATGCCTATAACGTTTTCTTACTGCGTCAATTCTTCCTGACGATACCCAAAGATTTGGATGAGGCGGCGATGATCGACGGGGCCAATCCGCTGCAGGTGCTGCTCCGGGTAATAATCCCGCAAGCCTGGCCGGCGCTGATCGCCGTGATGCTGTTCCACTTCTTCTTCGCCTGGAATGATTACTTTGAACCGCTAATTTATTTATTGGGTCGAGAGGATTTGGTTCCAATTTCCGTCGGCATTCAGCAGTTTAATTTTATCTACGGTAAGCAGGTCCATTTAATTCAAGCCACAGCGCTCATGGCCCTGGTGATTCCGGTTTTACTCTTTTTTGTGGCCCAGAAATATTTTATCCAGGGAGTCAAATTTACCGGGGTAGACAAGTAAAACAGGAATCTTCATCATCACAACAGCCAGCCTAAGGCAGAAACGCCACTTTTGCGCTAATATTAAAACCACCAAAAACAGGATTAACCATGGAAGCTATTTTGAAAACGTCAATTTCAACAATCACGGAAAAAGCAATCGCGCTGGTCCAGCAAATGACGCTGGATGAAAAAATCGGACAAATGACCCAGGTGGAAAAAAACAGTTTAACTCCTGAGGATGTCCGCACTTATTTCATTGGCTCAGTACTCAGTGGCGGAGGGGGAAACCCAACGCCAAACACGATCAACGACTGGAGAGAAATGGTCGAAGCCTTCAAGGCTTCAGCACGCCAAACCCGCTTGGGGATACCTTTAATTTATGGGGTTGATGCGGTGCACGGACACAATAACGTGTATGGGGCAACGATTTTTCCCCACAATATTGGTCTGGGAGCGGCCGGTGATCCGGAATTGGTAAAACAAATCGGCCGGGCCACGGCCGTAGAGGTGGCGGCAACCGGCGTGCGGTGGAATTTTGCTCCGGCCGTGTCTGTTCCCCAGGATATTCGCTGGGGTCGCACCTACGAGGGATACAGCGAGCAAACTGATCTGGTCAATTTAATGGGAGCCGCCTATGTAGAGGGTTTGCAGGGCGATCTGTCTGCTCCAACCGGCGTCCTGGCTTCGGTAAAACATTATGTGGGAGATGGAGGCACGGCCTGGAACTCTGTCAGCACCTACGACTGGATTTCAATGGATCTATGGAACAACCTGGGCAATTTTCCAAAATGGACCCTCGATCAGGGGCAAACGATCGGCGACGACGCAATTTTACGGAAACGACACCTTCCACCGTACCGGTCCGCTATTGAAGCGGGTGCTCTCAACATCATGGCCTCTTACAGCTCTTTTGAAGGGGAAAAATGCCACGCCAGTCGCTACTTGTTAAGCGAGGTACTCAAAGAGGAGCTGCAGTTTGAAGGGTTTGTCGTTTCTGACTGGATGGCCCTTGACCAGCTGGATCGCGATTTTGCCCAGGCGGTGGCAACGAGCATCAACGCCGGTATGGACATGATTATGGTGCCGTTTGATTTTAAACGCTTTATTGATACAACCCGGCAGCTCGTGGCTGACGGTCATATTCCCATCTCTCGCATTGATGATGCGGTCAAGCGGATATTAATTGCAAAGCTCGCCCTTGATTTATGGAACGAATCGGCCGATAAACCAGCTTTTTTCGATGAAGTAGGATCAAATTCACATCGTCAATTAGCTCGGGAGGCGGTCCAAAAATCTCAGGTACTGCTCAAAAATAATGGGGTCCTCCCGCTATCACCAGGCACCTCTTCAATCTTGTGTGCGGGTCAAGGACTCGATGACATCGGTTACCAATGCGGCGGCTGGACCATCGAATGGCAGGGCAAAACGGGACCCATTACGCTAGGAACGACAATTTTGGATGGGATCAAGAACCATGCCCAGGGAATGGTTGAGCGATTTGACATGGATTCGTCAGGTTCAAACTTTGATGTTGGGTTGGTCGCCGTTGCCGAAATCCCTTATGCGGAAGGTGAAGGGGATACCGACAATTTAAATCTCAATGAAGATCAGATCAAGCTCATACAGGAGGTCCGGGCACGAGTTGATAAGCTGGTCCTGCTCATCATCAGCGGCCGGCCGTTAATCATAACCGAGGTTATCGATGATTGTGATGCCGTCGTCGCCTGCTGGCTGCCTGGAAGCGAGGGTGACGCGGTAGCCGACAACTTATTTGGAGTGACCCCTTATTCAGGCAAGCTTTCGTACACCTGGCCGGCCGCCATGACCGACATCGCTAATCCCCAAGGGGCAGCGCTTTTTCCCGTGGGACACGGGTTGTCGGGGTAGATTCAGGGATTTTCGAGGAGGTTAGAACCGGCTTTCTTCCAGCTTTAATCACCTGCTGAGCCACCCGAATACCGCCCAGGGTCACACCGGCCGTTGACTGGCCGGGAAAAATCGAATCACCCACCATGAGCAGATTGGGTATGCCGGTTTTGGGTCCGCGGGCGTTAAAAATGGAGGTTTGGGCAAACCCGCCAACCATCCCCTGCGGCCGTCGAGTAAAGCGCTCAAAGGTTATCGGCGTGCCGGTCATTTGAAATGAGATCGTTTGACGGAGGCCAGGCAGAGCCTGTTCTATTGCGCCGAGCATTCGCTCGAGATACACCTCTTTTTCCGCCTCGTATTTTTCCGGGTCTGTTAATCCCCACCAGCGACTAATATCGGTGTGGGTAGACATCGTCACCGGAACTTGACCGGCCGGGGCCCGACCTTCGTCATCCCAATCAGCCATCGAAAAGAAAACCGAATTGCCTTCCCCGAGGGGGCGAGTGGGATCAACAACCACCTGATGGTGACCGGCTGCTTCAGGGAAGCGAGCCTTAAATTTGACCTTGTCGACACCCAGATAAACCATAAACGCTCCCCAGGTGGGCTTCAGGTCGTGCTCGACCTCACGGTTTAAGCCGGTCGGGGCATCACCGGCCAAGAGGCCTTGCAGGGCCCAGGGAGTCAGATTAGCCAAAACGACGTCTGGTTCTAAAATCAGCCCTTTTTTGGTGTGGATGGCGGCTGCCCGGCCGTTTTTTACGTCGATCGATGTGACCTCCTGACGAAATAAAACCTCGCCATCGTTTTGACGAATCCAATCAACCAATGTTTCCGCCAGTTGTCCAATTCCCCCATGAACGTGATTCACTCCGCGACGGGGAAGATCAAGCGCGGCTGAACCATAAAGGGCGCTGGCAAATTCTCCCGTTGTCTGCGCAGAAATTAGCAGTTGGGCATCGAGAAAACTTTTAAACAGCGGATCACGGCTGCCTTTGATAGAGCCAATGGTGCGCAATAAATAAGGCAGCGATTTGAGCGTTTTGGGCCGCACCGATGTGGCCAACGTGAATAAATCTCCAATTGACTCGGGTGGCCAGGGAAACGGCCGCGTGGAAATATCCCATGAAACATCAGCCAGCATTTCCTGCTTCTGCCAAAAACCTTCGGCATCGGGGAACGCTTCTCTTCTTTCCTCTCGCCACGCCTGAGGGTCAGCCCATTGGGTGACAGATCGTCCATCGGGTAAGTGAACGACCCACGCTGGGTCAACCGGCCGAATCGGCCAGGTTAATCCCAAAAGTTCAGAAACCCGATGATGGGGTCCACCAGGAGAAAAACCGCCGGCCAAAGTTGCCCCGGCATCAAAGCGATATTTTTTATGGAAAAAGGTCCCGGCACACCCTCCGGCGTATACGTGGGCCTCCAAAACGGTGACGCGATACCCCGCTTTGAGCAACAAGGCCCCTGCGGTTAATCCGCCAATGCCGGCCCCTATAACGACAACATGTGGTATTCTCATTTTTGTCTTTCCTCAAAAACGGTTAAACCGCTCAGCTATGACTCTTTGGGAACCAGGGAAAAAATGCGCTGGTTTCCGCCATGTATTGTTCATATCCCGGTTTGGTTTTAACCAGGGTTTTTTCCAGCAGAGAAACGCCGGAAACGCGCAGCAGAAGAACGGTCATGATCACGGCGCCCAGAATTGTGATATAAGACCCGGCCGCGGCCGCCAGGATGGCAAACCCCCACCAAACAGCCGCATCCCCAAAATAATTTGGGTGACGGGTGTAGCGCCAGAATCCCCGCGTCAGCAGTTTTCCTTTATTGGCCGGGTCCTTCTTAAATTGAACCAGCTGCCAATCCCCACCGGCCTCAAAAGCGAAACCGATGAGCCAAACCACAACGCCCAATCCGTCAAGCCAATTTAACGGAGCAGATGAAGAGATTCCTCCAAACAAAGAAGAGGAAATCAGCCAGGCCAGAGTTCCCTGCAGCAGAAAGACCTGGAAAAACGAAAACCACCAGTATCGATCCGGCCCAAAATTTTGGCGAAACGCCTGGTAGCGAAAATCTTCACCCTGGCCCCAATTTCGCCAGAGAAGGTATATCGCCAGACGGGCGGCCCAGACTAGGGCGAGAATTAAAACAAGCAGGGCTCGGCCGCTCCCACCGCCACTCAGCACAAAGTAAACAACTGCCGCCACGACAAAGTTCACCGACCACAAAATGTCAACAATACTGGCGTTTTTTAAAGGGATGCTGACCAGCCAGGCGGCCGTCATCAGGGCCATAATGGCTGCAAACCCCCAAAGATATGTGGCCCAAATCACGTTAAACCTGCTCCAATTTCTTCTTTATAGAATTGCGGGTTGCCCACTGCCGGTAGGTAAAGAGTATTTTTAAGTTCAGCGGGGAAAATAGAATCCTCGTGACCAAACCCATGAAGCCAGGTTTATGCTCGTATTCGATACGTTCAAAAAGCTGTGTCTCATCGGATGAGATCGATTCATAGCGGTGGGTGTGAACCCACGATGCGGCCGGGCCTTCAACAAGCGTGTCGGTAAACCCATTAATCGAGACGTCACTGTGCTCTGCTTTCCAGCGAATTGGAAACGGACCAAACCACAGCGTAAATTCAGATATCGATCCCTCGCCCATCGGTTCAACCCGGTGGAGCTGCACGATAATTCCAGGAGGATTTAGGACTTTTAACGCGTTGGTATCCTCGTGAAAATCAGCCACGGCCTTCAGGGGGGCGTTCACTTTAAAGTCGTAGTTAAAAATAGGCATAAAACCTCATTTGCCAAGGCAAACCTCGGCTAAAAGCTAGTGGGAAAAATCAACAATCCCCTTCTCGCCACCTTCAACGGCAGCCATTATTTTGTCAGCCAGGTCGGCCGTACCCATCGCCCCTTTTGGCAATTTCATGGGCACCTTGTCCCAAAGCGGCGTATCAACGGCCGCCGGCCGAATGACGAGCACCTGCTTTTTGCGCTGCTCTTTGCGCAGCGCTTCCGCAAATGCCTCCAAACCGGCTTTGGCTGCGGCATAAGCGGCTAATCCGGGAAGACGCAATCGCTCGTGAATTGCGCCCAAAAATACAATTGAGGCGTTTTCCGTTAACAGCGGCAGCGCATGATGTACCGCTAAGTACGCACCGGTTAGGTTCGCCTCCATCAATTTTTGCCACTGGTCCAACTGCATCTCAGCGACCGGTGCGGCGGCGATATCGCCAACCGCGTAAATTAGCAGCGACGCCCGGTCAATTTCAATCCCTGCCTCCATAACCGCCTGCTGGAGAGCAAACGAATCGCCAATCGAAGAAATATCGATTGACAAATGGGCGTCATCCGGCAGCAGGGACGAATCGCGACCCACCGCAACGACCTGCCAACCCCGGCCAATTAATGTGTCTGCCAAAGCCCGGCCTATTCCACCGCTTGCACCCCAAATTACTGCTGTTTTTTCGTTCATATCAAGGTTGTCCATGTTTTGTACAATTATCTGCCGCTGCGAACCGCCTGCAAAAAAGTTAATGTTTCGGTAACGACCACCTCAAGCTGCTCGTCGGCAGAAATTTCAGCCGTCAAATCCCGATCCTGGAACCCGTAACGGCCAAATTGAGCATGGTTTCCCCCGTTAATTGGTACGAGGCTGGCTTCCTGCGGAAGACGAGCGCGTGAATCTTCAATCACGCCTGTTTCGATCAGCCCATCTCGCGTGCCATAGAGAGACAGCACTGAAAGATCCTGCAATGAAAGATCCAAATTGTCGGCCGGATACGATGCCCACAACACCAGGGCATCGACGGTTTCTGGTGATTGCCCGGCAAACTGGGCGGCCATCGACCCACCAAGGGAATGCCCCCCGATGGCCCACGATTCAATTTCAGGGTACAGCGAGATAATATCGGCCGCTTCGTTGGGATCAAATATCGCAAAATTTAGGGGCATGGAGGGGATAAACACCGGGATTCCAGCTTCAGCCAGCGGGCGAAGATGAGCCGCATACGCTTCAGCTGGAACGAGGCCACCCGGGTAAAAAATAAATCCGAGAGGGTAGGTTGACTGAGTGGCCAGATCGGCCGGCCAAAATTGGACGCCGTTTCGGCTCTCGACTACGGTTACCCTGTCATCTGATTCGAGCGCAGCCTGGGCAACTCCATCAGGTTCCATCGAACCGGTAGTAGACCACACCCACAAGCCGACAGGGGGAATAAGAAGAATGGCCGCGATGAAAACCAGCAGCCAACGCCAGACTTTTGACCGTTTGGCTGCGGATTTTGAGGGATTATTTACATTCATACCCCCATTTTGTCAAACTTTTGTCAAATATACAAAAGATTTTGGTTTTTTAATACGCTCGAGGTGTATTTTGTAAAAATCCGTGTTAATCCGTGGCTTTTTTTAACAATTCTTTTTGTAAACTACTTAGAAATCTCCTGGATGATGTTGTTGTATGGCTCATCGAGCCGTTCGTGGCTTTCCAATACGCCCCCGTAGCTAGTGTCCGGATGAGCTGAATCCACCTGAGCATAAACTGCCGATCCTGGCTGAACAGGCAAGCTCAACCGGCTCACTGCCGCATCAAAATATGGATCGTTTAGGACCAGGGTCAACGATTCTCCGGGCATAAGCGGCAGCGCAGAGGACGACACCCCCCACACAGCTCCCCTGCTGCCCAGCGTGTCGATGGTTTGGTTGACGGCCGTTGGCGGCACATCGGGATCAACGTACACATCGACCCAAAACGCATCAGTAACCGGAGCGTCTCCACTATTCCTGATCGTTACTTCAATCGTGGCTCCCGCGACCGCCAGGGATTCAACGATTAGGTCTGGTCCCAGTGGATAATTCTGCAAGGCGATTGGCAAATAGACAAGAGTAAAATCATCGTCCAAGATGGTACCGACGGCCGTATTGTCCCCAATCGAGGCGTTTGTCGGGCCGGATAAAACAAGCTCAAACGTCTGGTTCGGGCCATCTTCATCATTGCCGATGATGGGGACCGTGACCCATTTCTCCGTTTCACCAGGTGCAAAATTTAACACGCCGATCGTTTCGGTGTAGTGTTGGCCAGCCAAAGCGGTTCCATCCGCCGTCTGGTAGCTGACCGATATCGGATAGGCCGAAGCAACATTTAAGCTCACCGTAAAGGCTATGCTGCCGACTAAATCTGTTTCGGAGGCGCTGCTGTCGGCAACGGTAATCACTGAAGGAGCATCGTTGTCTTCAATAATGACCGAGGCTTCATTGAGCAAGCCGATAATCCCCATCGCAGGATTACTCACGGTGAGGGTGACCATTTCCGTTGGTTCGTCGATGTTGTCGTCCATAATCGGAACGATAAACGCAGCCGTGGTAGCCAGCGGGGTAAAGGAAACCGTTTCCGAAACGGCCGTATAATCCAGTCCGGCCTCTGCTCCATGGTTAGCGCTGTCCACGTCCACTGTCACCGTGAAGGCGGACGGGTTGGACAATCCCAGGGTCACGAGCAAATCGATACTTCCTTCGGTTGTGGTGATGGCTGTCGTCGCAAAATTAATGCTCGGCAAGCCGTCATCGTCGATGACGGTGACTGGAAGATCGTCAACCGCAAGGTCGCTGTAATCCGCATCGCTGCTCGATGCATTCGAGGTCACAATCGTGCACAGCTGATCCGCATCATCGATGTTTTCATCAACGCTGGTGACGGTGACCGGCAGGCCGGTGTTCCAGTTGGCCGGCGTCAGGACCACGACCCCTGGAGCCACGGTGCACTCGCTGACGTCGTCAGAAGTCAACGTTACGGTGACCGGCTCAGTGGGCAGAGAGTCGAGGGTCATCACAAAGGTGGCCGTCGTCACTCCGGTTTCGGTGATGACCAAACCGGGCGGGGTCAACGTCACGTTGGGCACATCATCATCGAGAATGGTCACGATAATATTGGCCGGCGTCAGTGAACCATAGTCACCTCCGCGAACGGTGTGAGACAAGACGCTGTTGTGCGTGGGTTCGGCACTCAAATCATCAATCGCCGTCGCCGTCACGGTTTGCGGATTCATCCAGTCGGCCGTTGTAAAGGTAAGTGAGATCGGCTGACCGGCCCCTGCACCTAAATCTACTTCGCCGTTGTCTACACCGATCTCTAACGTGACCGTAGCGGTCGGTTCACTGGTCAATTGAATGGTGTAGGTGTCGGTCATGCCGCCTTCAGAGACCGTTAAGCCGCTTTCTGCGCCAAGCACCAGTACACCCCGGCTGTCGTCATCAATGATTGTGATACTGGTCGGTGAATTGGCCAGAAGCCCCACCCCGGTTGCATTGGTTCCTGCTGGGGATGACAGGGCGATTTTAATCGTTTCATCGCTTTCATCAATGTCATCGCCGATCACATCGAGCAGGATCATCGCTTGGGTGATGCCGTCTGTGAAAGTGATGGTGCCGTTGTTTTCCACGATGCCGGTTCCGCTGACCCTCACATTGTTAAAGTCAATGCCCAACGCCGCGCTGCTGCCCAACAGGTCAAAATCAACCTGGCTGGTTCGGGAAATGTCACCGGTGCGCGAAAGCGTAAAGGTCAGCGGGGTGCTGCTGCCCAGATCCAGCTCGGCCGTTTCAGTTATCGCAGCCGTTAACGCGTATTCGATGTCGTTGTCGGTCACATCAATCTCAATATTCTGAACCGTTATCCCATCGTAATAGAGATCAACACTTGCGGTACTGTGGGCAATTGTTGAAAGATGATTCCCCTCAACCAGGCTGTCGTCAACGGCCGTCACCGTCACGGTGACCGGTCCTGTATCGGTCAGCACGAGAGGAGCAATGGGTTCGATTTGGCCATCCGTGGCCAGGGTTATGGTCACCGGATCGGTTGGATTGGTGTTTAAGGCAATGGTATAGGTATCGGTGATGCCCCCTTCGGCCACCGCCAGCGTAACCGGCGTAACAGAGACCCCGACATTGCTGTCGTCAAGAAATTCGGCCGTCACCGCCGTACTGCCCAACATTGTCACCACACATTCATCATTGCCAGAGCAGGAACCACCCCAACCGTTAAATATCGATCCGGCATCGGGCACGGCCGTTAACGTCATCACCGTCCCGTGAGTCAGCGTTTCGCTGCAGTCTACACCGCAGTCGATTCCGGCAGGGGAACTGTTCACGGTGCCGCTGCCGTCACCGACAGGGGTCACCGTCAAATCATATTCATTGATGTCAAACGTGGCCGTCACCCGTTCGGTGCTGTTTAGGGTGACTACGCAGCTGCCGGTACCTGAACAGGCCCCGCTCCAACCCGCAAAATGGGAGGAAATATCGGGCACGGCGGTTAAGGTGATCACGCTGCCGGTTGGCCAGGTCGCCATACACGCCGTACCGCAGCTAATTCCGGTCGGATCGCTGTTTACGGTCCCTATGCCCGATCCATCAACGGTGGTGAACATCAAATTACCCACCAGCGTTACCTGAATGGTGTCGGTATAAACGGAGTTTAGGGTGTCGGTCATCACCGCCGTGATCGTATAGGTGCCCGGCAGGGTTGGCCACCAGCTGGTGCTCCAGCCCGTGTCGGTTTCCGAGCCACCAAAGGCATAGGCACCAACCTCACTGGTATCAACGCGAATAATGAGGTCCTCAATTCCGGCCGGAGCATAAGCCCCACCGGTGATTGAAATCGGCTGGGTCAAGGTCATCGTCCTGCCGGGTTCCGGGGACAAAATAGACACGCTGGCCAGGTTGGCCGGGCTGCTCAGGGAAACCGTTTCTGTAGTGCAGTGACCGACAAAATCACAGGTGCCCGCGGGTATGGTGCCGGTTTGATGTCCGGCCACGCGGCAGGTCATGCCTGCCTGATACAGCTGGCCATCCAGGGGGGTATTGGTGCCCGTATAAACGGTTTCCTCCAGCGTATCAGGCGTACAGGGATGATTAAAACTGCCTGGATCAAGCACGATATCGGCAAAATCAAACGTATATTCGGTGTAAGCCGCGCTTCCGCCCCCCCCGTGCTGACCGGAAAAGGAGATGCGGGGATCGGCCGTGTCAATCGATCCACGCCAGATGATCCCTTCATACGCCTGGTTGCCGTTCAGGTCGCGGCTGCGCAGGTGAATATCGAAGAAACCTTCCAGCCCATCGGGGACATCAAGGGTCCATTCCCCTCCGGAAACGGCGGCCGTCTGCCAATTTTCGCTGTCCGTTGAGCCATCAAAGAAGATCTCTTCGATCCACAGCTCAACCGCCTGCACCCCGCGCACCTCGCGCTGCCCGGTGGCGTAAATTTCAGCGGCGGTTAGTGCTCGGCCGTATACAAAAATTTCGTCAATCCGGCCGTCAAAGGCGCTGCCAATCGTTAAACCGGATGAGGCGTCAACGCTCCCGGTGATGGCCAGGGTATCTAATTCAACACCATCCTGATAGAGGCGCATCGTTACCCCATCGTAGGTTCCGGCAATGTGACGCCAGGCACCGGTGCCCATTCCATCAGGAGCGGTAATTGTGCGGGGCGTGCCATCAACCGTGACCGTGAAATAAAGTTGGCTGCTGGCGTTTAATCCCAGCACCGCTTTGTCGCTGCCAAGGGTCAGGACAGACCCCGCCGCGATGTCGGGGTTGATCCAGGCCGCAATTGTGAGGTCTGCCTCGAGGTTGAGGCTTTCAGCAGCCGGTACGCTGAGCGCGTCCGTGCCGGCAAAATCAGCGGCCGCGCCAAATAGGCCGGAAACCGCCGTGGGGCAGCTCGTACAGCTGGCGTGATTGTCTTCGCCGCTGCTGTCATACCACGCGGATTCCATATGAAACTCCGCGACCGTGCTCCCCCAGTCGGGCTGTTCAACAACCACGCCAGAGAGAGTCACCGTTTCGGTAATGCCGTTGCTGGCCATCTCCCAATGGTTGTACGTCGCCGATGGCGCTCGGCCGTCTAAACGAATGGTGTCGATGACCAGATCGGCCTGATTGCCCACAGCGTCCTCGGTTTGCAAGGTTAGGGTGTAGACACCGGTCGGTCGCTGGCCGATAAATTGATAATTTACCGACCAATCAAAGGAAGAAACGGTCGCCGCAGTAACGTTTACCGGTTGGGGCTGACCATTGCCCACAATTGCTCCGGCCGCGTTAATTAGGGTCAAGGTCGTGGTGCGGGTAATCGGGCCACTGCCGTCTTGCCCGCCCGGAATCACCGGATCGGTGATGGTGCCGGCCAGGAATACTGTCCACGACAGTTCCTGGGTTGGGTCCGGAATCAGGGGGAGCCAGGCGCTGTTATAGGTGCCTGACGTGGTGGACGGCGCCTCGCCATCCACGTAGATTGTGTAAACCGGGCTGGTGGTTTCATTCCCGACCGCGTCGACGGCGCGGAACTGAATCTCATATTCACCCGCGCCATCAAGGACACTGGTGTCAACGTAGGGGCACCAGGCGGCATTGGTGGCGATTGCTTCCGCACAGACGTTTGCTCCCTGCCAGGTGAAGCTGCTGTCGCCAGGTCCTTTAAGGCCAAAATCAAGAAGCGTGACGCGAGACGTGACGTCGCGGGTAGCCACGGCCAGCTGGATGTAGCCGTTTTGACGATACCCCAGGTCTGAGAGCAGCTCGATTGTGGGAGCGTCGGTATCGACGATGACGATATTATCGCTGTGGTCGCGATACCAGCGGTACTCGCGCAGATAGATCGAGAAGAGCTCTGCTTCAGGCAGCGCCCGGCCGTAAACCGCCAGCTCATCGATCTCACCAGAGAAGAAGTTCGGGGCTTCAGAACTAAAGTAGTTGGGTGCCCCAATTTTGATCGTATCGCCGCTGTTGTCGGCGTTGTTGGCCGCGTAGTTGTCGCCGGTGGTGGCGTCCACCCCATCAATCACGATGGTCCCGGTACCGGCCGCGGCATCCCACGTCACGGCGATGTGATGCCAGACGTCGTCGTTGACGGCCGTGCTGCTGCGAATAAAGTTGTTCCCCCAGCCCACAAAGGTAGGATACCCATTGCTGTCCAGGTAAAACATCTTTTCGCCCAGTTCCCACGAGCTGTCGCCATCGGTTTTGCCAAACAGCCCCACATCGGTTTCGGTTGTTTTGAGCCACAGCATGATTGAGAAATCATCAATGAGATTAATGGCTGAGGAGGCCTCCGCTACCTCAACGAATCCATCTGCCTCAAAGAGAGCGGTATTGCCGATCTTACCGTCGGTTCCAGGGAGAGGGCTGTAGCGGGTGACGGTTTGATTGAGCGTGGCATCGAAGTATGTGGTGCTGTCCGGAACGCCCACAAAGCCGTTGACGCTGTTGTCGAGAAAGACGGTGGCATCGCTTTCTTCGTCGAATTCCAGGCGCATTAGCGGGGCCGATTCTTCATAGAGGGTCAGGACCTCAGCGGCCGTCAGCGACTTGTCGTAGAAGCGCAGGTCGTCAAGGAAGCCGTTATACTGATCCTGCCCGTCAAAGTTCGCCCCAAGATAAATCTCTCCAGATCCCGATCCGCCAAAACGGATCGTCTTGTTGTCGACCCACTGCCCGTTCAGGTAAATATCGACCGAGTTGCTGGAACCATCGACGATAGCGATATGGAACCACTCATCGATAGGCAGGGTTAGAGGCACCGTATCGTCGGTGGAAGAATTTTTAATCCGGTTGAAATCAATCTCAACGCTGCTGATCGATAAAAAGGTGCCGTTTTTGCCGTTCGCCCAGAAGGCGATTGTGTCATAACCGACCGATGTCGCATTGAGGCGTGCAGTCAGAAAATCGTCATTGCCGTCGAAGTACAAGGCCCGTCCCACCTGACCACGCAGCCCGGCCGTGGGACAGGCTGGATCGCTGCAGGTCGCTTCATCGGTCGATATCAGGTTGTCAAACTGGGTGCTGCCGGGTGTTTCTTCGAAGGGGAAGAACATGTCGAGATTGGCCGCGTTATCATCCACGACCGGGTAGTCGATATTGGTTTGCAGCTCGAGCGCCGCTTCAACTTCGAGGTCAAACTGGTGCACGCTGGCGGTTGTAAATTCATTTATGGAGGCGGTGCCGGCGACATCGAGCGTGCTCAGCGGCCCGGCCGAGAAACCGGTAAACAAATCCGGCACGTTGAGCACGGGGAATTCGCTGTTCATCAGGTGCGCAACACCGGCATCGGTCACGGCCGAGGGAATAATCAGCAGTTCATCGATGAAACCGTTAAAAGACCGGTTGTCGTTGGTTGGGGCGAGCTGCCCGATGACCACCTCAAGCGCTTCGGGCGCGTTTTGGGCAGCCGTGGCCGTGCCGATTTCAACCCCATCGACATAGAGGGTCATGCTGCTGCCCTGGCGAACGGCCGTGGCGTAATGCCAGGCGCCATCGTTATAGGCGCTGCCGCTGAAGATATTTGATCCGCCGCTGGTCCCGGACGGGAAGCGATGGAGGTAGCGGAGCCGGCCGTCTGACTGAAGCTCGAGCAGCACGCCGTGATTGCTGGTTTCCGAAACGGCCGCCAGGATCGTCTGAGACGCGCCTGAAGCCGATGAGTTAAACCACACCCCGATGGTGTAATCACCCTGGGCAAAGTCAACCTCACCCAGGAGAAGATGATCGTCGTCCCCATCCAGGCCCACCGCCTGACCATACTGCCCAGTCACCTCGCTCGGGCAGACAAAAATGTCGTCGCAGGTGGCCGTACGCAGGGTATTGGCCAGGTTTTCGAATCCGAGGTTGGCCGAGGGTGGGTCAAAATCAATCGTGGCCAGCCCGCTGAGAGACATCTCATCCAAACCCCCGGAGAAGGGACTGCTGTTTGACGCATCATTGCCGATATAGCCCGGGCCGATCGTTAAATTGACGTCCCACGGATGGGTGCTGGATCCAAGCCTGTAGTTGCGATCGCTGTCGTATACATCATCGAATTCCAGGAATGAGTTATAGTGGTAGTTTCCGGATTCTAAAAAGATATCGTAGTAAAGATGTATTTTTACCCACTGATTGAGCGGAACGGCTCCCGAACTGGTGTGGGTGCCTTCTTCGCGTGAAGCGACAAACTTGCCATCACTGTTGATGTAAAGATCGAGCACATCGCCGCTGCTGGTGGAGTCCAAAATGTACGCCTGGTTACCAGCGGATGGATACTGATCGATATTGACCCACAGGGTCAGGCTGGTTTCCCCTTCGTTGTTGGTGTTATTGCCGGGGGTCGTGTAGCTGCCTGGCTGCGTGAGACGATCATCAACGCCGTCAAAAGTTGCCGCACGCCCAACGGCCCCACCGGTTGAATCGGTTAAGATTGGACAGCCGTTCCCGCTGCAGGTGGCGTGATTGGAGTTGGCCTGACTGTCGTAAAAAATAGTGCCGTCATAGCTGTTGAGCTCTTCGAGTTTAAGCAGATAGTTTGGCAGGTCATCCGGATTAAAATAGTAGTCACCCGTCATGACGTGGGTGGTAATTTCATTGTAGCTGATGCCACCCCCGCTGCCGTCTTCGACGGTGAAATCGTAGTAGACGAGCTCATCAATTTTGCCATGCAAGGGGCTGCGGCCGTCGATGCTGTTGCCCATCGTGCCGTAACCGAGCTGGTCAACCCGAACCCCCGAAGTAAACACAGATTGTTTTGATGGTTCATCACCGTTGATGTATAGATCATTTGAGTTGATCATCACGTGCACCCATCGACCGAGATTGCCGCTAAACGAATAGGTGCTGGTGACCATCTCACCACCGGCGATATCATAAATGATGTTCCCGCCGGCGTTCAGATAGAGATCGAGCGCGCCATCCTGCGTGCTGGCTGAGTCAAAAATCATGGCCACATCAGTGCCGGTCGGTAAGCTGTCAACCCACAGCCAAAAGCCAAAATTAGCGCTGGTGTCAAAGTCATTGCCGTTAAATACGGTGGGCAGCTGAATGACATCATCGACCCCATCAAAGGCGACGCCGCTGCCTAAAGCACCATCGATCCCCACAGTTGGGCACGTGCCGTCGTCCACGCAGAGGGCTTGATTTTGTTCACCCATTTCGTTGGCGAAGTAAGTGAGCTTTTGTTCCGGTTCAAAACCGAGGGCCACGGCCGGATACCCGATTTCCGGTTCGATATAGCTGGTTTTTGGCACCAGAAAGCCGGTGGCGTTGGTGCTGGTGGTGTTGGTGACCGTGGCGTTGTAGGTTAGCTCCGCCCCTGGGGCAACCAGGAGATCGTTGGGGTTATAGCGGCCGTTCATCACGTCATCAATTTCACCGGCCGTCATGGCCCGATCAAAAATATTGATTTCGTCGATCGAACCGGCAAAATCATAATTGGTGGCGCTAAACCGCTGCCCGATGAGCAAATCACCGCTGCCTTGATAATCGACGGTGGTGGTTGTGCCGCCGATATTGACCCCATCGCGATAAAGCTCAAGACGCTTGGTATCGGCATCGTAGGTGCAGGCCCAGTGGTGCCAGTCGCTGTCTGTATAGGCGGCAGATGAAATCAATTGATTGCTGCCGTAGAACGAGCAGAGGAAGCGGTCGTTGGAGAGAAAGCCAAACTGCAAACCCTCGTTAAACTGCAGCGTTCCCTGGCTCAATATGTAGCTGGCGCTGCCAATGTTTTCCCGTTGGGCCCAGGCTGAGATGGTGAAAGAGCGATTGGTGATGTCGACGCCGGCCACGTTTAGCTGGTCATCACTGCCGTCGAAGTTAAGGGCGCGGCCGTAACGGCCGTCAACCCCGTTGAGCGGACATTGACCACTGGCATTATCACAGGTCGCTTCGAGCCCGTTCCCCGAGCTGTCATCAAAGACAAAGAGGTCGTTCGCCGGCGCGGCCGTTTCCTCGAATCGCAGCAGCAGTTCCGCTCCATCAACTTCGTTCACACCGAGGTTATCAAAGGTCACTAGATTTTGGATTTGCGAAGGATCGGTAGCCACCCACGGATTAAACCCAAACAAAAATTCGTCGAAGTCGGTCAGCGAATCCCCATCGGCATCCTGACTGTTGGGATCTGACCAGATGCGGGCGACCTGGGTGCCGTTGTTGTATGGTACCAGCCATCCCTCAACGACCTCGATGCGGTCGTTGAGCAAATCCCCATCGCTGTCGGCCAGGAACGGATTGGTGTCGTAATCGAGCTCTTCGGCGTCGTTTAAACCATCTCCGTCTCCATCGGCCGCTTCGGGGTCAAGCCCGTTGGTGATCTCATACAGATCGGTTAAGCCATCCCCATCGCCATCCACAGAAGTCGGATATGGATCCGTGTCGGTTAAGCTGTCGTTGTCGATATCGACCTGGTCAGGGAATGGTGGAGACCCGCTGTTCCAATCCATCCGGGCAAAATTGCTGACGGTGCCGGGCAGCACATCGTATACCATATTTGATCCCAAATCGATGTTGGTCGTCTGACGAATTTCCTCCCAGGTACAGCCATCCGCCCCAAACCAGCCATCCCAAAACCAGCAGCCCTCATACTGCGCGGCGAATGCTTCGGTCATGTAGAAATTGACCGCTCGGTTGGTCCCCGTGCCATAGGTACTTAACGGAAGTGAAATGTCGCGGTCCTTGTGAACCTGAATGTAGCGGTTGCCGAGATCCTGCCACTCGCTGTCCATTTGTCCAAAGGTCAAACCGTCATGGTAATCTCGTTCGGTGCGCTCTAATTCATAGATAAAGACGGTATTGTCAGCGCGGTCAAAGTTGTATTTACCGCTGTAGCGCAGGGTGTTGGTCACTTCAAAGTTAAAGGTGATCGCATTTCCCACGGTAAACCCGGCATCCGGGTCGGCCAGATCAACAGTTCCCAGGTCGAGGTCGAGGCGATTGGCATCATCCAAGTTGATAATGACCAAATTCACGTCATAAAGGAGATCCGCCAGCCACTCGGCAATAATTTGGGTTACGCCTGTTTTACCAAACAGGGTCAAAATCACGTCGACGATGGTGATGATCAGGGTCAACAATCCAAATCCGATCAGATCTAAAATGAGCAGCACGACCAGAATGATGGTAAAGGCAATAGCATAAGCGAGCATCACGTTGAGTTCGATGGTGCTTTTGCCGCTCATTTGGAAGAAAAACAGCCCCCAAGTCAGGCCTAACCCGACCGCGAACCCGATGACACCCAGGGCGGGCATCCCGCGGCCCGCGCTCAAGGCGGCCTTGACGGCCGTCAGTCCCTGCAGCCCGGCTACGGCCAGCCGCATCGCCTGAATCATATTAATGGCGTAGACAATCGTTACCACCAGGGTGACGATATTGAGGATGATCACCCCGATATCAAACAAGGTGTCATTTCCGGAAAAATACCCGGCCGCCACGAGGGATAAACCTACCGCGGCCGCCACCAAAGTCAGGCCGGTGAGCACGTTGACCTTAATGGTGTAGGTGGTTTGTTTGAACTGCAGGTTGACCGAAACTGTATAATCGCGGCCGGTCGTGGCAAAATTCTCCCCGAGCAGTTTCCAAAGGCTGTTCTCCGAGGTGATGAGTTTGGTATAGACCGATTTTACGATAATCGTGGCGTAGGCGGCGGCGATATAACCTGCTCCGGTTGAGGTCCCTG